>CAWVVV010000001.1:0-556587 GCA_963933835.1 uncultured Puniceicoccaceae bacterium
CACTGGTGCCCGAGGCGAAGATCAGCCCGGTGGTGCGCCGCCTGAATTTCCATTCACCGTAATCGGCAGCATCGGCGTAGAGCGCGAACATGAGCGGCATAAGCGGTCCCAAAAGGAAGGATCCAACAATTTGGAGCGTGAACATGAGGGCAATATCCTCCGGTCCGACAAAGTAGAAAACGGCGGCGGTAATACCGGCAAGGAAGTTTACAACCAGATAGGCGCGTCGCTTATCCCCCAGTAATTGGACAAAATACTTGGTACAGGCGATGCCTCCCATCGCAGCAGCGGTACCAGAGGCGAGAAAAGTGGCGGCCAGGGCCTGATCGCCGACATAGTACTTGAAGTAGTAGATGGTGGCGGCGCCGCGGATGGAAATCCAGACAAGAGTCAGGACGCCGACCAATGCCAGAATCACCCAGGGTAGATTGCGAAAAAGGTAACCGAAGTCCGATTTTATAGAACCCGAGGCAGCCTCTTGCGGAACGACGACTCGTTCACGGGTGGACTTGAAGGCAAAGACTAAGAGCAGTCCGGCCAAAATCCCATAACAGGCCATGGCCCCGGCATAGCCGAATTGATCGTTCCCCTTCCCGATGAAGGCGACGAGTGCAAAGATGGAAAGTTGTGGTAGCAGGTTGCCGGTGAAGCCTCCGATATAACGAAAGGATGCGAGAGCAGTCCGCTCCTTTGAGTTGGAAGTCATCACCCCCATGAGGGCGGCATAAGGCAGATTGATGGATGTGTAGACCATCCCCACCAGGGCATAGGTGATATAAGCATAGATCATTTTCACCACCATGGAGCCATCCGGGATGGTGAAAATGAGGACACCCGTGACAAGCATGGGCGCGATCATCCATATCAGCCATGGGCGGTACTTGCCATGGCGGGATTTGGTCCGGTCGGCAAGCAAACCCATCGCAGGATCATTGATCGCATCCCACAGGCGAGTCACGGCCAACATAGTAGCTACTGCGGCAGCGGGCAGACCGGCGATATCGGTGTAGAAGAACATCAAGAACTGGGCAAACACCACCCAGTACATGGAACAGGCAAAATCGCCGGAGGCGTAGCCAATCCGTTCGCGGAAGCGCAAGGGATAGTGGGAATCTGTGACTGGTTTGGATTCGGAGGTTTGTGAAGGTTTTGTCATACAGATTAGATGCTAAGTGTTTGTTTCATTTTTTGGAGTAATCTCAAATAGACGCACAGAGAAGTAGGGCACAGAACACTTTAGGGTCAACTCTCCATCCTCGACATGCATAGTCCTTTCCTCAGGCTCCGGAAATCGGCTCAACTCCTTGTAGGAGGTTTCCTTGGCACGCCAAAGGGCTTTGTGTTTTTCATTCCTCAGGGCGTGCAGGACATCCAACTGGTCGCGTGAGCGGAAGTAGTCTTGATCCGTCAATCCATGTGCTTTTTGGTCAAGCTCCCACTGTGGCCAAAAGTCCCCGTGTTCTTTATCGATGTGCCAGGTAAGAACGCTTACATCACCGTCGGGCAGGTCGGACAGCTCAATGGACAAGGGTGTCGTGGCACTGGGATGGCGAACATCGGAAGCATGGTGAAAAAACCAGCACTCGAATCACCTCGCTATTCGGAGCACGGCTGGCAATGACCTGCAGCAATGAATCCTCCGGGACATTCTTATTAACCGTTAACCGCTCATCACCAGACATTCGTGCGATAAGCTTCAGGGCATGGGTTGCTGCCAATTCAGGCCCAGAAAACAAACCACTGGTCCGCAACATCGGCCACCGCGACCACAGGGAAACGTTACCCTCCAACAGCTTGAACCAACTGAGTGCCGTCCAGGATGCATCATAAGCGCCTCCCGGACAGAGGCCATGCCATAGCCCATTTACCATCGCTGCCAAAGAGCATTCCTCCCAAGCTCACTTCGATGTCCGCGTTGCTGAATCCGTGCCTTTCGAGAGCATCACGGGTTCGCCGCACAACTGTATCAAAAAGCGCGAGATCCCCACCCTCTCCCGGGTGGTTGGTATTCCATTCATCCTTCTCGAGATAGCACGGAGCACGGTCATAATAGGAAATGGCAAAAAAATCGAGACGGGTGCCGGATTTGTTCGTGGCCTCATTTGATCCCGTGGCACAATGTTTGAAGAAGTCTTCCGGATTCCACAATCCGCCGGTAAACTCCCCGGACATCATCGCATGAGAACCTATAGGCCCGCACTGGTCTCCAAGTACACGCTCCACGGCAAAGACCGACCAGTCATAAAATTCGCAGAACGCCCGCATGGTCGAATCCGCATCTTCATCCTCGGTCTGCCACCATCTGGGATTCTCCATTTCAGTCCCCACAAACCAACACCACCGGCTGACCTCGTCGATCCCAAAGGCATCCACCATCGCCTTCACCAAGGCTGAAATGTAATCGGTATATACCGCATAATCATCAGGAGGACGGCTGTTGGTGCGAAACCAGCCAATCTGTGGGGAAGCGGTATATTTCAGGGGTACGGCATGCAGCTTCAGACAAGGCCTTACCCCCAACCGCAACATGTTACCGCAGGCCCGTACAAGTGGAGAAAAATCGTAATCGTCCAGAACAGAACGATCGGATGGATCCACAAATAGATCGCGGTCGAACTCACATATCCCGACATCACCATACTTTCCTTCGTATCCAAGATAGGATCCACCCGAAGCGATAAACACCTGCACCTCCTCTAACCATGGATAGCTATCCTTCAGCCAGCCATCGGGCATGGTTTCCGCCCACTCGTGAAACATCCGTTCGTCCGGGGTGGTCCCCAGAAAATGCCAGATACTGATGTTGCTGAACCGGTTTCAAATGGGAAATCCGGTTGGCTTTGTTGATGCAACCTGGAAATTCATGATCCTTTCTGAACTTCATTAAAGAAAGCTTCTGACGCCTTCAGGTAGTGACGGTAATTCTCCAGAGACACTTCGGGCGGGGTCTGGTGGTCGACGGCAGGGATAAATTTCCCTTTCCGGAACAGGGGTTTCAGGTTCTCTAACTTTTTCTGACAACGTTTTCGACATGATTTTAAATTGTTCCTGCCGAAGCCTGATTTTAAGGGATTCCAGGCCTTGGAAGAGCCGGTTTTAACCGGAATCATGATTCCTAGGTCCGGAATCCGGGTAAAAGACCCGACCGGAAGGCCGTATTTCAATCTATGATGACAACGTTTGCAGGCGAGCGGAAAATTTGGCTTGGCAGGAAGCGATGAGAGGACAATAATGCCTAATGAACGTCAAAAAAGCTAGTCTTGAATCGATTGCGAAAGAGGCTAAAATCTCGATATCGACTGCATCGCGGGTTCTGAATCCCAGCAAAAGTCGATTCGCTATAGCTGAGAAGACCCGGGGACGGGTATTGGCGGCAGCCAGAAGACAGGGATATTTTCCAAGTGGGCCGGCTCGCGCCTTGAAGCAGGGCAAGCTGAACACAATCGGAATCGTTGAAAATTCATCGAAAGTCTTCACGGGGATGGGTAATTCGATACAAGATTACATGTTTCTGAGTGAGGCTTTACGGGGGATCTACCGATCGGCAGTACGCAGTCAATATCATGTCATGCTGATGACCGGGACAGAGCAGGAATTTGATAACGAGATTCAGCTACTGGGGAACATGGGGCTGGTTGATGGACTGCTTATCTCCAATCGTGATTTGGCCTCGGAACCGGTGTTTTCGGAGGCGATGAATGTCTACCCAAAACCTATCGTCTACGCGCTCGACTATCCAGATTCTCCTGATGCCAACTGGGTTGCACCGGATGATGTACAAGGTGGATATCTTGCCACCAAGACGCTGATCGAACGTGGTCACCAGAAAATCCTTTTTGCTCACGCGTCCGGATTCGGAAATATTTTCGGAAAACGGGCCAAAGGCTGGAAAAATGCCCTCAAGGATGGATCAAATGGACCCGTAGAGGGAAAGCAAGTCATGGTCGAAGACACCGATTTCCCCGCACTGGTCCGTGAAGGTTTCTCCGCTATCGTTTGCGCTAACCTCCCAACCGCAAACATGGTAGAAGAATCGATCAGAGCCGCCGATATGCGGATGCCCAACGACCTGGAAATGGTGGTATTCAGCAGCAACGTAGCCGCAATTCTCGAGCCCTTAATGCGAAACAGCAGGTGGGCCGTGGTAACGGGGCCCCTGTCCCGGATAACGGAAGCAAGCTCAGATCTGCTGATAGACCTGATTTCAGGAAATAAACCTGACAACCATCAGATACTGTTTCCTTATACCTTCATTCATGGACAAAGTTGCCCGCAAGGGCATAAAGATTCGGGGAAAATCGCCCTGCAAATTTTTTAGAGCACGGATTCCACTTTTTGCCCATGATTCCTCACAGGGAGGCTGTGAGACATTTGATCCAAAAATCCCGGCCAAGCAGTCTCCTCCGGACGGTAATCAAACCAATTGAAGGCTGCATCAGGCCCATAGTCCGTGATGTCATAGGCTGCTAGGCATGATAGCGGCAGAACCGTCCTGTCTGAATCCTGAACAATAGAGAAAATGGAAGCGCTCGGAATCATATATGCGATTGTCACGATCCTGGCATGGGGATCATGGCTGGTGCCGTCGCAGAATGTTAAATTTGCGAATGAGCAGAGACGTAATCTGGCGAAGAAAGGCAGGATGGCCAAGACACAATAAGCACCCATCAACCGATCATTTTTCATTTTTATGTTTGATTTCGATCATATGGGATCTTTTTAATAACATATAACGATCACTTAAGGACTAATATGCGTCACTCAAAAATCGAAATCGAATCGCGCCGCGCGGCATTGGTTCAGCTTATTAGAGACGAACAATTCGTTTCCGTAGGAGCTGTCTGCGAACGACTCAATATTTCCGAGGCGACTGCTCGAAGAGATCTTAAAGTACTCGAAGCATCCAAACAAATAGAGCGAACAAACGGAGGTGCGCTCGCTGCCTTTGACCGTGAATTCCAATCCTTCCGCCGCCGACTACAATTAAATGCCTCGGCGAAAGATCACATCGCTGAACAGGCGCTGGGATCGATCGAGCCAGGTATGTCCCTATTTTTAGATGCTGGCACAACAGCCTACGCTGTAGCGAAGAAACTGGCTCAATCCCCTGTCCCTCGCATTTCCGTCTACAGCAACAACATCCCTGTCGCTTCAATTTTGGCTGAAGCGGATCTTCGAGTTATACTCACAGGAGGGGAATTCCTGAACCAGCAGAGTGCGCTCTTCGGCACGGTCGCTGAACGAGTGATTGAGGAAACAACGTTTGATATCTGCTTTATGGGCGCTGAAGGAATGAGCAATGAAGGCGTCTGGAATTCCACCGCAGACTTAGTCCGATTTCAGCGTACAGTAATCAAGCACTCGCACCAAAGCTGTATCCTCCTCGACAAGTCCAAACTGGGGAGGCGCACGAGGACATTTCTGTCCCCGTGGAAGGACATCGCTCGCCTCATCACGGACGCGACTCCAACTGAATTGCGCGAGCACAGCGTAAACATCGGACAACAATCAATTTCATCATGAACGCATCTAAATACAAATACGTAGACTTCAATTGGGACGACTCCGTTGCCGCTAAACTTGATTCGGTCGAAGCACTCGTCTACCGCTCAAACTTGCTCGGGGCAGACCAGCGGATCACTAACACCGGCGGCGGGAACACTTCCTCAAAAACGACCGAGATTGATCCACTTACCGGCGAGGAAGTTGAAGTCCTTTGGGTAAAGGGTTCAGGGGGAGATCTTCGAACTTCGAAACGAGAGAATTTCTCATCACTCTACCAAAATGGCCTCCTTTCACTGCAGAATGTTTATGCGTCGAAGGATCCACGGGGACCCAAAACTGAAGCGGAAGACAGCATGGTTGGGATGTTCCGACACACCACCTTCAATTTGAATCCGCGGGCTTCCTCAATCGATACGCCACTACACTCGTTCATCCCCGCGAAGCATGTTGACCACATGCACCCAAATGCTGCCATCGCAGTCGCTGCTGCCCGCAATTCAGTAGAGCTAACCCAAGAAATCTACGGGGACGAAGTCCTTCACACTCCTTGGCTGCGCCCTGGGTTTGAACTCGGGCTCGAGATGCAACAACTCTGCGAAGCGAACCCGAAGGCCAAGGGCATTATCATGGGTCAGCACGGCATCATTAACTGGGCTGACGATCCGAAAGAATGCTACGACTTAACGCTCAATCTGATCGAAAAGGCAGCCGCCTACATCGAAGAAAAGTATGCTGCCAAAGGAGGCGACGCTACCGCCTTTGGAGGAGGCGTTTATGAAAGCCTTCCCGTCGACGAGCGCCGCGCTACTCTCGCCTCGATCCTCCCGTGGTTGCGCGGTCAAGTGAGCCAGCAAAAGCGTTTCATCGGCACGATACAGGACGACGAGAAAATCCTCCGCTTCGTCAACAGCGCCGATGCGCCTCGCCTTGCTGAGCTCGGCACGAGTTGCCCCGACCACTTCCTTCGCACGAAAATTAAACCGCTTTACGTCGCATGGGACCCAGCCACTGGCGACCTCGCCTCGCTCAAAGCACTCCTTGCTGAGGGCCTCGAGCAATACCGCAAGGACTACGCCGCCTATTACGAGGCATGCAAACACGCCAACTCACCGGCGATGCGGGATCCCAACCCAACCGTTATCCTCATTCCGGGCCTCGGGATGATTGCATGGGGCAAGAGCAAGTCCGAGTCACGCGTCACAGCGGAGTTCTACAACTGTGCGGTCGAAGTCATGCGGGGCGCTGAAGCCATCGATGAATACATTTCACTACCTCAGCAGGAGGCCTTTGATATCGAGTACTGGCTCCTTGAGGAGGCAAAACTGAAGCGCATGCCAGCTGAAGCAGAGCTCGCCCGGCAAGTCATCATCGTCATTGGTGCTGGAAGCGGTATTGGCAAAGAAACGGCCCATCGCCTCGCCGACGAGGGCGCGCACATCGCCTGCGTCGACCTCAATGCTGAGGCAGCCACTGCTACCGCCAAGGAGATCACCGATAAATACGGTCTTGGAATTGGCGTCGCAGGAACCGGAATCAGCAACTGTGGACCCGCCATCGGCCTTCAGGGAAACATCACTGATCGCACCAGCATACGCTCGATGCTTGATCAAGTTATCCTCGCATACGGTGGCTTCGACTCCATCTGCGTCACCGCAGGTATCTTTGTTCCAAGTGACACCAGCGGTCATATTCCGGACGATAAATGGGCACTAACCTTTGCTATCAATGTAAGCGGAAGTTACTACGTTGCCGATGAAGCAGCGAAGTCATGGAAGGAACAAGGTCTCAAAGGAAAGCTCGTCCTCACGACCAGCGCTAATGCCGCTGTCGCAAAGAAGGGAAGCGTCGCGTATGACACCTCAAAGGCCGCCGCCAACCACCTCGTCCGCGAACTTGCGATCGAGCTCTCACCCCTGATTAGAGTTAATGGAGTGGCCCCAGCCACCGTCGTGAGGGGCAGTGCCTTGTTCCCACGCGATCGCGTCATTGGCTCGCTTGCGAAGTATCAAATCCCATTCGAAGAAAGCGAAGAAACAGAATCGCTCGTTTCAAAATTAGCGCAGTTTTACGCCGACAGAACCTTAACGCATGATCCGATCACGCCAGCCGACCAAGCCGAGGCCTACTTCCTTCTCGTCACTGATCGTCTGAGCAAAACAACGGGCCAAATAATCACCGTCGATGGTGGTCTACATGAAGCCTTCCTTCGCTAACACTCAATCATTCAGCTTTATGAATTCCGCGATAAGCGAACTCCTCAACCTCTCCCATGACCTCGGTTCTCCCGAACGAGACCTAGCAATTTTGGGAGAGGGTAACACCTCCACCTCGCTCAGTGAGGACCGCTTCCTCGTAAAGGCGAGTGGCAGCAGCCTTGGACCCTTCAATGACCTTGTCGAGTGTAAGGCCGAGCCGATGCACAACCTATTGCAGCGTGAATCCGCCACTGATCAAGAGATTGATGACGCGCTCTACGCATGCCGGGTAGATCGAATTACGAACCGCCTCGACGAACATCACCGGCAAAAAGCTCTCGGCCTTTAGACCCCGTGATACCTCTCACTCCCTACCTAACTCCATGAAACAAAAAGTATACCTCGCGATTGACCTCGGAGCAAGCAGCGGCCGAGTCATCGGTGGCGTATGGGACGGTTCGAAGATTCAACTACACGAACTGAATCGATTCCCTTCCGCATCTGTTTACATCCCCCCCTACCGTCACTGGGATGTATTAGGAATCTACCGCTCTATCCTCGAAGGACTGAATACAGCTCAGCAAACCTATGGTATTGATATCGTCTCGATCGGCGTTGATTCGTGGGGTGTGGACTACGGCCTTATCGATGCTCGAGGTGAAATGCTCTCGAACCCAATCCATTACCGTGATGAGCGAACACAAGCGACCTTTACCTCCATTCCAAAAACGATCGGTCGAGAGACCATCTACCGCGAATCCGGCATCCAGTTTGTTTTTTTCAATACGATCTACCAGCTAGCAGCAGAACTAGAACAAGGGCGCGATGCCTTCCTAAATGCTAGATACCTATTATTCATCCCAGACCTGATAAACTACTGGCTCACGGGGAAGCGAATACAAGAACGCACCATTGCGAGTACTTCCCAGCTCCTAAATCCGACTACCGGAACATGGTCGACGACCTTGATTGATGCTCTGGCTCTTCCACCAACACTTTTTCGCGAAATTACTGAGCCCGGTACTCCTCTCGGAACCCTTCGCCCAGAACTCGCCGAAAAACTCCGTTTACCACAGGCGAAGGTCATCGCCGTCCCCGGGCATGATACGGCAAGTGCAGTTGCGGCCACCCCATTCAGCAATCCTCAAAGCGCATTCCTCAGTTCGGGCACTTGGTCCATTATGGGACAGGAACTAGACGCCCCGAATGTAACGCCTGAAGCGATGGAGGCAGGGTTTTCGAATGAACTGGGCTACGCCGGCACTGTCCGCTTCCTACGCAATATCTGCGGGATGTGGCTGATCGAAGAAAGCCGCAGGCAGTGGATTAAAGAAGGGCAGAACTATACCTACGATGACATTGTAGCCATGGCGAGCGAAGCACCCGCACGCAGAGCATTCATCGATCCCGATGACCCTGAATTCGCATCGCCTGGTGACATGCCTACGCGAATCACCAACTATTGCAGGCGAACGGAACAACCCGTTCCTACGACACCGGATGAAATTCTTCGCATCACTTTTGACAGCTTGGTAATGAAATACCGTCATGTTTTTCATAAGCTCGAAGAACTGAATGGAAAAAAGATTCATCGCCTACACATCGTCGGCGGAGGGGCACGCAACGACTTTCTCAACCAGATGACTGCCGATGCCTTGAATGTAACCGTTGATACAGGGCCTGTTGAAGCGACTGCACTCGGAAACATCGCCGTCCAAATGATTTCAGACGGTATTTTTCCAGATCTTGCAACCGCTCGATCTGTTATTCGTGAGTCATTCCCACCGATCGCTTTTGAGCCCAAGCATACGGAGTGTTGGAACAAGGACGAAGCACGCTTCAAGAAACTGCTCAAATAAGCCCTACCACCAAATTCACCAAAGCCTATCGATGCAAGTGATCGTAGAGACGCTGTTTTCAAAACACCCATCACTCGATACAGGCATCCACGCTCCCCAAACGAGACGCTTTACGCCACCACAACAAAAAGCCGAAGACCGAGCCAGGACGCCCCCCCCACCCCAGACAAACAATTTTCATATAATGAAAAGCGACCATCACATCGAAAACCCAGACGTCATCATCATTGGAAGCGGTATCATGTCTGCGACGCTCGGCACCGTTCTCAAAGAGCTGAATCCCCGTCTGCGCATACAGCTTTACGAGGTCGCTGACGGACTCGCTGTAGAAGCCTCGAGTGCTTGGCACAACGCAGGCACCGGCCATGCAGGCCTTTGCGAACTTAGCTATACGCCCGACTATGGACCCGACGGGGAGGTGAAAGTGGATAAAGCGGTCGAAATCTTTCATCAGTTCGAACACTCTCTACAGTTTTGGGGCTACGCGGCAGGCAAAGGCATCCTAGAGTCCGTAAAGGACTTCGTGAATCCTGTCCCCCACCTCAGCTTTGTCTACGGTCAAGAACAGGTCGATTTCCTGCGTTCACGTCATCGCCAGATGACGAAGCACCACTTTTTCAAAGGCATGGAATTCACCGAAGATCGTGCAACGATCGAGAAGTGGGCTCCACTCATCCTTGACGGTCGCGATCCAAACGAACCCGTCGCCATGACACGCGTTCTTCAGGGCACCGATGTAAACTATGGGGCCCTTGCAGAGAAGCTTGTAAGATGGATCGGACAGCAGCCTGACTGCGGAATTGCGACAAAGCATCGTGTCAGTGACTTAGAAAAGAATGGAGACAGGTGGGAGGTTACGATCAAAGACCTCGAAACCAAATGCTCTTTCAAGAATACCGCTAAGTTCGTATTCATCGGCGCAGGAGGAGGCAGCCTACCACTCCTTCAGAAGTCAGGGATTGCCGAAGCAAAGGGATTCGGGGGCTTCCCGATTGGAGGTCAATGGCTCATTTCAGAGAACCCAGATATCGTCTCAAAACACACCGCTAAAGTCTACGGGATGTCACCCGGCGCTGCCCCTACGATGGCCGTCCCACATCTGGATACACGCATTATAGACGGCAAAAAGGCCCTCTTGTTTGGGCCCTACGCAGCGTGGACGACAAAATTCCTTCATCAAAAAGGGAGTCTTCTCGACCTGCCTGCCTCCATACGCACGGATAACATTGCCTCACTCATCAAGGTGGGGCTGCACAACATTCCACTGGTTCGATATCTCATCCAACAAGGGACCCAAAGAATGGAGACGCGCCTCGGCGAATTGAGACAATTTTATCCGGGAGCAAAGAAGGAAGATTGGAACCTGATTGATGCGGGGATTCGTGTCCAAGCGATCAAAAAGGAAGATGGTGATGCCGGCATCGTCCACTTTGGCACTGAAGTCATTACGTCTGAAGATAAAACAATTTCCGCCCTACTGGGAGCCTCACCCGGAGCCTCTGTTTCGACCAATATCATCATCGATATTATCACAAAATGCTTTTCGGATACACTCTCTAGCGCAGAAGGCCACCAACGCATGAAGGCGATGATACCTTCGTATGACGAGGACCTCACCGATCCGGAGATGGCTGAACGGCAGGCCGAACTCAATCACAATGCAATGCGATCGCTTGGATTAGTAAACCGATAGTTCCGAAGTACCGGTCGCCAGATTCTGAACCGATAAAAGCTGTCGTTTCATCCCTGAGGGGTTCAATTACAGGATCAGTGCAACGAACATGCGGCATACGTGCCGATTTAATTATTGAACGATCCTATCCATGTGCGCCGTTGGATGCAGTTTTCTCTTACCCATGGCAAAGCAAGTAGCTATCGTGATGACTGAGGTCTTTTTGCGCCGCTTAACCCCCTCATTGATCCCATTCGTTCGACGTCAACATGACTTTCGAATCCTAAGCATCCGCCGCCCAATTGAAGAGCTGCGAAGCCTTCTATTAGAACTTAAACCGAGTGCGTTGATTACTGAATGGCTACCAAAGACGACGGAGGCACTCTTGGAAATAGGTATACCAACAGTGATTGCGGACACCGACTACCGCTACCGAGGAGCAACGAGCATCGATGTCGATGACTGGGAAGTCGGAGCTCAAGCAGCCAGAGCATTTACCCAAGCGGGCTACCGTCACTTTGCTTGTTTGGGCAATTCAACCCCCTATTCAAAACAAAGGATTGAAGGATTCCAGCGAGAGCTCGGTGCGCACACTTCGATCTCGACTCATCAAGAAGATGCTTTTGATGAGGCCCGCTACAGCGAAGATTTCTTTCAGCCCCAGGAAGAGCTCCGCCTCTGGCTGGCAGCTCTGCCGAAGCCCGTCGCCATATTCGCGATGCATGATCCATTGGGACGTTACCTCTGTAATGCCTGCCGCCGATTGAACCTACGGGTACCGGACGAAGTCGCTATCATCGGCGCAAACAATGACGAGCTTGTGTGCGGATTAAGTTATCCGATGCTTTCCAGTGTTTCGATCCCATGGAATACCATTGGGGAGACTGTAGGCGAAGCCATGCGCTCCCTTCTGGCAGGAGAGGGGCCACCCTCGAATCCCATTCTAATCCAGCCTAGCGGTGTCATCTTACGACACTCTGCAAATCACCTCGCAATTGAAGACCCGATCCTCAGAAGCGCTATGTCCTACTTTTCTAAACGTATTCAGGATCCCATTACAGTCGAAATACTTTGTGATGAATTGCGCATAGCTCGACGGAGTCTAGAGCGGAAATTTCGCGAATACTACCAATGCACCCCATGGGAGATGCTTTGCAGGCTAAGGATAAATCGAGCAAAACAACTTCTGACAGGAACAAACCATTCAATCTCAGCGATCTCCGAGCTCTGCGGCTTCAACGACCCCGAACGACTGGCCGTTGTATTCAAGCGCATCGAAGGCAAACCGCCCTCAAAATTCCGTGCAAAGTCCGGTATCTAAAGGATGAGCCGTCATCGAAGAGACGAAGGACAAATCGTTTCCTCAAAGTGCTAGATCAAAAACAAACCAATGCCACCGAGCAATCCCACTAGTCCACCGAAAATAATGTGGCCAAAGAGGTGGACGAGACCAATGGGAAAAGTCGCATGACGGTATTTTTCGACGGGGTGTAGCCGTCCACCATGATCATCAGTCCGAAGGTCACGATGACGCCGTGGATCAATCCAAAGCCAAAACCGAGCGTGAGTATGGACCCAACTCCGGTCAGGCCGGTAGTGACGAAAAGCCCGAGATAGATACCGGCAAAGATCATCCCTGCCAAAAAATAAATGATCGTGCCGACGCGCTCGGCCCCTTCTTCACGACGGGTAATCAGGCTCCCCAAGGCGGCAACCATGTTGACGGGAACATCCTGACGGCGACTGATCGTTCGCATGAGCCAATTCATCACCCAAGAAGCGATGAGGCCGACGGGCAGAGCCAATAGACAAACAACTAAAGATGTGTTGAAATCGATGAATGAAACCTAAGGTGCGAAATCAAGAAGGTCAATTCTTGATTCTGGCCCACTAAACAGTGAATCCTCATGGCATACCTACAGACGGAATGCCCCTTTCTCCCTCAGTTCAGTCGTAGGTTAGATGCCTTGCTTTCAAAATAAATGAAAAGGGCGGAGCAACGGGAACCTTCCCCATTACTCCGCCCCCGTTATTTTCTATTTAGGTGCGTCTAAGAAATCTTAGACACGGTTTTTAATTGAAAAACACACCTCGAGTTCCGAAGCCTGAAGCTCCGCGTAATTCATTTCCACGCATGCGACGGAGTCGATCTGCAGGATGAGACTTACGTACTCTAATTGGTTTTTCTTTTGTTTCTGTGCGGTTTGTTGCGTTCATCTTTACTAACATCTCCTTTGAATGATTCGCAGGAGAAAAGCTTGTCTGAACCGCACTTTAGACTGAATGAAAGAACTGGTATTATGAGGTGAAAAGATGCAATTATTCCAACTCGTCAAGCAAGACCCAATAATATGCATAATTGACCCTCTTTTTACGCTACAGGCCTCTTGGATAGCGCCGTTCCTAAGGGAAAGAGACTAGAAATCCTAGCGCACTAAATGTAGCTACAAGAAGCTAGAAATACGCCGAGCGGCGCTGGAGGATGTGGGTTGGGAAAGGGCTTTTCGCAGGTCCATAGCATCCGTTGCTGCTTGATCACGGCGTTCTTCTCCGAGGCAGGCATCCATTTCTTCAGCTAGGCGATTCGGATCGGCATCTCCCTGAATAAACTCTGGATACATCGTTCGCCCAAGGATGAGATTGGAAAGACCGAGGTATGGAATCTTGATAATGCGCCGGCCGATCAAGTAAGTCAGATAATTAGCACGATAGACGATCGCTCCGGGGACCCCTGCAAGGGCGCAGTGCATCGACATCGTGCCTGAACTCGTAAGCACAGCTCGGGCGCGAATATCCTCCTTCTTTTCCAGAATAATGACCTCGAAATCACGCCCCACGGCCAAGACTCTCAACTCATTCGAGAGGGCTGCGTTGGCACCCAAGGTGGATACGGTTACACTCGCGGCCGCCGGATTTCGTTTACGCCACGCCTCAACCGCGTCGAGCATTGCCGGATATATGCGACGAATAGGCTGCAGGCGGCTTCCAGGGAGGAGCAAGAGATCACCCTCGGGATCAAAGGTGACAGGTTCCTCATGCCCCTCGGCTAAAAACGGATGCCCAACAAAGTTCACCTTCAAATCCGTATCCGCAAAAGTATCGACCTCAAAAGGCAGGATAACGCCGAGCTCACCAAGGAGCTTCGCCATCTTAAAGCGACGCTTGGCCTTCCATGCCCAGACTTGCGGACCGATGTAGTAATAAATCGCGACAGGTCCGCCTGCTTTCTGGCTGAGACCTTCTTTGAACAATGCCTCCGCTAGGCGAAGATTAAAGCCTGGGTAGTCAACTAGAACGAGCACCTTAGGCGGATTGTCGCGTATCCAATCCATAACTTCAGCAAAGAGCTTTTTGAAGTAGCTGTAATGCTTGAGGACTTCAACTAAACCGACGACGGAACGCTCAGTAAGGTCATGCAGAAGCGGTAGCCCCGCTGCCTCGAGGGCCGCACCACCGACTGCGACCTGCTTCAATTCAGGATGCAACTGCGCAAGCTCTTGCGCGACGAGCGCCGCGTGCTGATCTCCTGAATGCTCGCCTGCGAGCCAGAAGACATCCGCTGACTCTGAATTAGAATCAACTTTAAGCAGCTTATACGACGGTGTGCTCACGCCTATTGCTTGTGGGACTCATACTTTGCCATCCCCGCGCGAATCAGTTCAGTAATCTGGATCGCGACTTCGAGGGCGGTTTTAGCTTTTTCGGCCGAAACCTTAGGATCAATCCGCTTGCGCACTGCGTTGACGAATGAAGCAAGTTCGAGCTTCAATGGCTCATCCTTCTCGATCGGAATTTTCTTCTTCTTCAGACCGAGTAGCCCACCCTTGCGGATGAGGTGCCCTTTTTGCTCCATAAAGTTGAGGGAAAGATAGGCATCGGGTTGAAAGACCCGAATCTCGCGGACCTTCTTCAAACTCGCGCGACTGGTGTTGATATTCGCAACGCAGCCATTCTCAAAGGTGAGGCGCGCATTAGCGATGTCTTCGGTCTTCGAAAGCACATTCACTCCGACCGCATCGACGCGTTCGATGGGCGATTTGACGAGTTCAAGAATGACCCCGATATCGTGAATCATGAGATCGAGCACAACACCCACTTCAGTTCCCCGTGGAGTAAAAGGAGCAAGGCGATCAGCAGTGATGAAGCGTGGCTCGGCGACGTGCTCTTCGAGGTAACTCATCACCGGGTTATACTGCTCGATATGGCCAACCTGCACAACGGCCTTAACCGCCTGAGCAGCCGCTACGACTTCCTCCGCCTCGGCCATGCTCGCGCACAGGGGTTTCTCGATGAGGAGGTGGCAGCCTTTAGCTAGAAGCGGCAAGGCAACATCGCGGTGCTTATCCGTCGGAACCACCACACTGAGCGCTTCACAGGCATCGCCCAGAGCCTCGATCGAATCAAAAACTGCGCAGCCGTGTTTGTCGGCAATCTCTTTCGCCCGTGCCGGACTCGCATCAACAATTCCAACGAGTTCGGTGTCTTCCAGCTGATCGTAAATACGGGCGTGGTTCTGTCCGAGCGAGCCGACGCCGATGACGCCACATTTTAAAGGCGGTGTTACTTGAGCCATATAAATCAGGCTGATCGGCTTGCTGTCTGGAGCAAGCCTGATGTGGACAGAGATAAATGGTGAATGATGAATTTTGAATGATGAATAGGAGCCAAATTAATTCACTCTACATCAAACACCACTCATCATTCACCATTCATCACTCACCATACATCACACAAAACTCATCATTCATCATTCAAGAATCACCATTCAAAATTCACCATTCAAAATCCCCTCGTGCAAAACCGTCTGCTCCTGTGTGAGCGCCGCGTGCTCGCGGTTATGGGTCACAAGGATCAAACTCGCTTTTTCCTCCGCAGTGACTTGAAGCAAGAGCTGAAGCACTTCTTCACTTGTGTGTTCATCGAGATTCCCGGTTGGTTCATCGGCGAGAACAAGGCACGGCTGATTGATAAGCGCTCTGGCAACAGCGACACGTTGGCGTTCTCCTCCTGAGAGGGTCCCCGGCAGACTGTTCAAACGCGCAGATAGACCGACCCGTTCGAGCAATTCCAGGGCGCGCGTTCGGGCCTCAGCGAGTGGCTTGCGCGCGATGCGAGCAGGCAGAAGGACGTTCTCCAAAGCATTGAGCTCTGGAACTAAAAAGTAGCTCTGAAAAACGAGCGCGCAAAAGGCGCTGCGACGCTCCGCTAGCTTTCGGTTGCTCATTCCGACAACGGATTCGCCCTGCCACGTTAGATCACCTGCATCAGGTTGTTCGAGGCCACTGATAATATTGAGGAGGGTTGTTTTCCCGCAGCCTGAAGCTCCGCGAATACTGAGCGAGCGCCCCAGCTTCAACTCCAAGTCGAGGCCGCGCAGTACCTCGATCGTTTCTGACCCGAGGCGGAAGTTCTTACGGATGCCCTTGGCTGTGATCGCGATGGTCATGATTCGACACGGATGGCTTCAGCCGGGCGAAGGCGGGTTGCTCGCCATGCAGGCAGAAGCCCGGCCATAGTGGAGAGGACAATCGCGGCCACCCCGATAACGACAAAGTCATTCAACGCGTAGTGAACCGGCAACTCAGTGAAGAAATAGAAGTTCGTCAGCATCTCGCGCGAGCTCGTGAGGTTGATGATGACGTCGATAATCGGGCCACGGAAGCTCAGCAGCGTCACGCCACCAGCAAGACCAAGCACGGTTCCTAGAATTCCGATGAGCAGACCCTGAAAACAAAAGAGCGCCCAGAGCGCCTGCGGTTGCCCGCCAAAGGCTTGAATAACTCCGATCTCACGCGTCTTGCGCACAACGTTGAGAAGTTGCGCGACCGCGATCGCAAACACTGCCACAGCGACGATGAAGAGGTTGATAAAAAGCATCATAACCTTCTCCATTTCGAGAACGGACAAGAGCTGCTGCCAACGTTCTTTCCAAGTTGCAGCGCGCACCCCGAGCGGCAGGTAGGTGGCAAAATCCGCCGCAACGACGACTTCATCTACATCTTCCTCTAGCCTCACACTGACCCCATGCACGCGAGGCCCGAGGTCGTAGAAATCCTGCAAGGTGCGCAACGTCACGACGAGTCCCGGAATGTAGTCCGGATCCCACTCGACTTGATAGATACCAACTACTTCAAGGGAACGCGGAAGGATGACCTCTTCAGCCTCCAGAGCCTTGATCATCGTCGGGGTAAAGACATCAATCTCGTCCCCTACCCGCGCGCCGAGACGCCACGAGAGTGTCGTTGAGATAATGGCGGAGTCGTCTCCCAAATCATCGGTCGTGCCTTCGGTCAAAAATCGGCTCACACCGTAAGCATCGGGCATGCGTGGGTCGATGCCGTAGGCGGCCGTTCCATCCCAAGCCGAACCAAACTGAGCGAGAACAAAACCATTACCGTAGGGACCATAAGACACTACACGCTGATCTTCTTCAAGCACACTGCGTAGTGATTCTTGGAATACAAAGGGTCGCCCCCGTGCCGTGATGTCGAGATGCCCAGAAACATCGATTGCGCGAGCGCGGTGCTCTTGTCCAAAGCCACCCATCACACTCTGAACAACGATCAACACCATCACTCCGAGTGCCACCCCTAGGACCGACATGACAAAAAAGAAGCTACCAAACTTCTTCCCGGTCGGGCGGAGCTGTTTCAGAGCGAGGTATAGATACCAGGGCATGGTCGTAGGACAAACGCGCTACGCGTCTTGTTCAGTCTCTTGCTTCTTTCGGGGCTTGAGGGAGGGGAAAAGGAGAACATCGCGGATACTGGCGACACCTGTAAGCAAGATGATAAGGCGATCGATACCGATACCCATACCACCGGCGGGCGGCATACCGTGCTCCATCGCGAGGAGAAACTCTTCGTCGATCTGTTGGGTTTCTTCACCCGCTTGACGTTCGAGTTGCTCGCGCTGAACGATCGGGTCGTTTTGCTCGCTGTAGGCGGGAGCAATCTCCTGCCCATTGATACAGAGCTCAAAAACCTCAACGGTGTCAGGGTCTTCAGCTGAAATCTTCGCAAGCGGCACCAGCTCCTTAAGGACGTGGGTGACAAAGGTTGGCTGGATAAGGGTCGGTTCGACCTTCTTTTCAAAGACATTGTTTGAGATTTCGAAGTCCTCGCGTTCTTCAGCTCGATCTACATCGACACCGTTTTCGCGGCACCAAGCGATCTTATCAGCCTTGGACTTACTGAACCAATCGGCGTCGCCCGTCGCTTCGATGACAAGGTCCTTATAGCGCACTTCGCGCCACTCACCACCGAGCTCGATTTCGACGCCGTCAAAACGGGTGATCTTCGTCGCACCTAGAACCTCGGTACAGATGCGATCAACGATGCCCCTGACGAGCGTCATCATACCACGGTAGTCGCTGTAGGCTTGATACACCTCGAGCATCGTAAACTCAGGATTGTGCCGACGTGAGAGACCTTCGTTACGAAAGTTGCGACCGATCTCGTAGACGCGGTCAAAACCGCCGACAAGCAAGCGCTTGAGATACAATTCTAGCGCAATGCGAAGAACAAAGGGACAATCGAGAGCATTGAAGTGCGTTTCAAACGGACGCGCAGCCGCCCCACCCGCTTCGGCTTGGAGGATCGGAGTCTCAACCTCCATGAAGTCCTGCTCATCGAGGTGTGCTCGAATCGTCGAGATGATCTTACTACGAAGCTTAAAGACATTCCGCGACGCCTCATTACTGATGAGGTCGAGGTAGCGCTGACGATAGATAGCGTCCTCGTCTTGGAGGCCATGCCATTTCTCGGGCAGCGGCCGAAGTGCCTTTGCGACCATCTTGAAAGACTTCACCCGCATTGTGACTTCGCCAGTCTTGGTGGCAAAGACAGGGCCTTCCGCACCAATGAAGTCGCCGAGATCGAGCTTCTTCTTGAAGAAGTCGTAGGCTTCAAGTCCAACGACATCGCGCTGAATGTAGAGTTGCAGGGTGCCCGCCCGATCTAGAATCCGAGCAAAGCTCGCCTTACCCATCTTGCGGATCGCGGTTACACGGCCTGCGCTGCGGGCCGAATCACCCTCTTCACCTTCCGGCAGGTCGGGCTGGAAGAGTTTTTTGGCTTCCTCAGAGGTGTGGGTCTGCGGACAGTTATCCGCAAATGGATCCGTGCCGGTGGCGCGGATGTCTGCAAGTTTGGCCTTACGTACGGCCACAAGGTCTGAGGTATCGATCGCTTTCTCGCTCATGATTAAGCCGCCGAGTAAACCGAGCCTTAGCAGGCTATGGCAAGCCGTGCTTTTCGTTCTCAGGCCGATTACTTCTGCGATAGGAAAAATAGCTCTAGAACTGCGTTATAGTCACTAGGGTCAGAATTCGATCCCTCGGCAAATTTTTGGCCGAGACTTTTAGATCGTAGAGAGTCGAGAAGAGCCAACTCTTCGTTTTGCTCTTATCCTTAATCTTGTGTTGGGAACGGGCCCAACGGGCATAGGTGTCGTGAGTGAGATCCCAGGCGTCGTGTTCCGACTTGGTCAAACTGAGGGCAAAGACGTAGAGCAACTTGTAATATTGATCTACTACACGCTCATACTCCTGCTCATCACAAAAGGGCACAACTGCGCTCCCGGATTGCCCACTGTCCTTGCGAACAGGTAAAGCGTCTTTAGGAACTTCCTTTTTTGTGAAAACGTTTAAAAGCATCTCGAAAAAAGGATACCGCAGAGACTCGTCAGCCTCTGCGATACCGGAGCACATCAACAGGTGCGGGTGACAGATCATCGGCGACGGCGACGGATCGCGAAGCCGAGAACTGCGAAACCGAGGAGTGACCCGACCATGCTTGGCTCAGGGACTGCGGTGACAGAAATTCGGAAGAGATTCGAAGAAGATAGGGCTGAGCCGAGCGTCCCACCGACGGGAAGGCCGACTCCGATAAATTCATCCAGCGCGGTCAAATCTGTCTGGAGCATAATCACGCCGCCTTCGACTCCACCGTCTGTGCCGACTTGACCGACAACAAAGGCAGGCCCTGTCATCGCATCATTCAACTCAGTGCCAGCATCGTAGGTCATCGCGCCGGTGTAAGTGCGTGCGAGGGGGATAAAGTTGCCCATAGCATCGAATAGCTCGAAGGAGTTGTCATTACCAATGAAGGTATCGTTGGAAGGAATGACCATCGTGGCAAAAGATAAGTAGCGATTGTCCGTCGCGTCGAGCGTGACTTGGAAAGTAGCGCTATCGCCCGATCCGAAGGGTCCTCCTGCAGCCGTGTTCGCAGAAATGCCGGCCACACCAGAGTTGCCAGAAAAGAGGGTGTCAAGGGCACCGGTATCGCCGATTTCGGCAACATCTTCGAGACCAGCGGACGCCGCTGAACCAGCATCAAAAAGATCGAAGCTACCGTCGTGAAATCCAGTGAAGACAGGGGTGAGGTAAAGACCGCCGCTCGAACCGAGATTTTCGAGAGTGACGTTAACAGTGAGGCTTTGCGCCCCCAGAGTAGTGACTAATGCCGAGGCAAGGGTGAGAGTCGTGATACGAACCATGAGTAGATGTCCTGTATTGTTATTGTTGAGTATAGCGCACTCACCGTTGTGTGAATGCAGGCTAAGACGTGGGCAATACGTGGATATTCCAAAAAAGAATACACTTTGTCTCCAACCCTAGGAGCTAAGCGGCGATTCCCCTTGTCCGAGGCTATTCCAACGACATGGTGACCGGATGCCCTTTTTGCCACAGATCCTCGAACTGATGAAACGTCGGGACTATATCCCGTTACCAGTCGAGCGCATTGCCGAAGCCCTTGAAATCGCCCCCGACGACTTCGAAGACTTCCGCAATGAAGTACTGCAACATATGCGGCAAGGAACGCTCGTTAAGCTGAAGAAAAATCGACTCTGCCTACCCCGCGATGCTGACCTTGTGACAGGTAAGCTGCGTTTTCGCCAAAGCGGTGCGGCGCTTCTCTTCCCCGAAGGCATCGAAGTCGGTGCCACTCCCCAGCCCCCGATCCTCATCCGATCCGAAGACACCGGCGTCAGTTTGCATGGCGACCGCGTGGTCGCGCGTATGAATCAAGAACGCTCGAAGCACCGCCGCACACACGACGACCGAAAGCGCCGCGTGGAAGAGCCCACCGCGCGTGTTATCCGAATCCTTAAACGGGCGAACGAGACAATTACTGGGACCCTCCGCCGTAGTAAAAGCTACTACTATGTTATTCCGGGAGATCCGCGGATCATCCAAGACATTTTAGTCCCCGACCCTAGTGAGAGTTCGCTCAAGCCCATTCCCGAAATCGACGACAAAGTCATCGTCAAACTCGACCCGTGGGAGCAACGTCACCTCAACCCTGAAGGGGAGATCATTGAGGTCCTCGGCAAGACCCATAACCCGGGCGCTGAATACAAAGCACTCCTCCACCAATACAAACTCGACCCTAGTTTCCCAGAGGACGTCATCCGTGACGTTCGTTCCATTCCAGAAAAGGTCCCCGAGAAAGCGCTCACCCACCGCATCGACCATCGCGATGTCTATACCTTTACGATCGATCCACAGGACGCTAAAGATTTCGACGACGCCCTTTCGGTCGAAACGCTGAAGAACGGCAACTTCCGGATCGGCGTCCATATCGCGGACGTGAGTGCCTACGTCTGTGCCGGCACAGCCCTCGACCGCGAAGCCTACGAGCGCGGAAACTCTACCTACCTCGTCGGACGTGTCATCCCGATGCTTCCACATGAGCTTTCGAACGGCATTTGCTCACTCGTTGAGGATGAAGACCGCCTCACAAAAACAGCCTTTCTTGAATACACTTCGAGCGGCGAATTGATCGAAACAAGTTTTGCCAACACCGTCATCCGTTCGAACAAGCGCCTGACTTATGAGCAGGCCTACAGTCTGCTTAAAAATGACGACCTAGAGGAGACGCGTGCCCTTCCCCTCCCGCCGAAGCATCAGACCGGTTCCACCGGGCGTGCACTCTCTGACCTAAAGAGCTCCGAACTCACTCAACTACAAAAAGAGATCCGACTCCTGTGGAAAATCGCATCGCAGCTTCGCAAAAGCCGAATGCACTCAGGCAGCCTAGATCTCGACATGCCTGAGACAAAGATTTACGTAAACCCAGAAGGCTATGCCGATAAGATCGTAAAGATTTCTCACGACGAAAGCCATCAACTGATCGAAGAGTTCATGCTCGCCGCGAATGAAGGCGTGGCCGCGGCCTTGAATGAGCGCAGACAGCCTGCCATCCACCGCGTGCACGATGAGCCTGATCCGCAGAAACTCGGTGACCTCTCTGAATACATGCAGACGGCTGGAATTCACGCAGGCGATCTCACCCAACCTCGAAAGATGGGGGCGCTCCTACGCGAGATAAAGAAGCACGATCAGAGTTACACCCTTCGCATCATGGTTCTACGGAGCTTGAAGCAAGCGCAGTATCGAGCGTCTCCAGATGGTCACTACGGATTGGGGAAACGGAATTACCTCCACTTCACTTCCCCTATTCGCCGCTACGCCGACCTCGTCGTGCATCGCGTCTTCGACCGTTTCCTCATCTCTGAGGCACAAGCAGCCCCGATCAAGCACGAGACCTACGACGTCGCTCGCCTGCACGCTGTCGCCCAACACATTTCTCTGACGGAGCAAAACAGCACCGAAGCTGAGCGCGAATCGACTAAACTCAAGCTCCTCGAATTCTTTGAGCGCGAGTTGGACAAGGAGCCAAAAGACACCTTTGACGCCGTCATCATGGACATCCGGAACCACGGGATGTTCGTCGAGTTGAAGGAGTCGATGGCCTATGGAATGATTCATATCTCAACCCTCGACGACGACCTCTACCACCTCAGCGACGGTGGTGAAGCCCTCGTCGGGCGGAAAACACGTCGCACTTTCCGCCTTGGAGAAACGATCAAAGCCTCGATTGGCCGCGTCGATCGCTTCAAACGCCAGATTGATTTCATTGTTGCTGGAACGGGCTCATCAAAAAGTCGCCCACGAGGCAAAAAACCTTTCAAGCCCCTACCGGCCAAAAAGGCCGGAAAGTCCCGAAAACCCGGCAAAGGCAAAAAGGACCGAGGTAAGAAGCGCCCGGCTCGAAAGGAAGCTGTTAAACAGCCGACAGAAAGTCCCAAATCAAACCGTCGCCCGCGCTCTCGCTCCCGAGGCAAGAAGCGCCCTAGCACAGATTAAGACTCATGAATACGATCCAAAACGTTCCTGAAATCATGGCCCCAGCGAGGTCTGAAGCCCTGCAGGCCGCCCTGCACCAAGGCTGGCGCCGCTGATTGCCCGGTGGAGATTATTCGGATTCAAGGTTAGTGGGACATTTTCTGAACGATTTTTTCAGCGCACAAGCCGATCGATACCTTTGCCCTTGTTTCCGACTGCAAAGCACCCAGAGTTCCTAACCATATGTCCGAAAAAGCGGAAGATGCCACCTTCGAGGAGGCCCTCAAGAATCTGGAAAAACTCATCGAAATGATGGAGTCAGGCGATGTACCTCTGGCTCAGTTAGTTGAAAAATATGCTGAAGGTGATAAGCTCCTAAAAACCTGCGAATCCCGACTCAAGGAGGCCGAGCTAAAGATCGAGCAGCTCAAGTCGGGCACTGATAAAACCGCTTTCGAGTCCGTCGCTGATAAATCATAATGGCTATTCTGCCCCGTATCAAATCTCCAAGCGACGTCAGTCGCTTGGATCCAAGCGAACTACCTGCGCTCGCCGAAGAAATCCGCGCACGCATCATCAACGTCACCTCGAAAAACGGGGGACACATCGGCCCGAATCTCGGCGTTGTTGAGCTGACGATTGGCCTACACCGCGTTTTCAACTGCCCAGAAGATAAATTTGTCTGGGATGTGTCTCACCAGGGCTACGTGCACAAGCTCCTATCCGGCCGCCAAGACGAAGACTTCGATAATATCCGCATGACAGACGGCCTGAGCGGTTTTCTCCGCCGCGCCGAAAGCCCCTACGACGCCTACGGTGCAGGTCACGCTGGAACCGCGCTCTCTGCCGCCCTTGGGATGGCCGCTGCGCGCGATCATCAAGGCAAGGACCACAGTGTCGTCGCAGTGCTCGGTGATGCTGCTTTCACCTGCGGCATTACGATGGAGGCGTTGAACAACGTCGCGACCACGACAAAGCGCTTTGTTCTCATTCTAAATGACAACGAGTGGTCGATCGCGAAAAACGTCGGCGCCCTCGCCCGCTATTTCAATGAGCTCATCACCAATCCAGTTTATAACCGGATCGATAAGCGCATGAAGAAGTTTTTGGAAGGCCTTCCGGGCGGCCAGTCCGTAGTGGATTTAGCCTCCAAATGGAAGCGCGAGACAAAGGACTTCATCGTCGATTCGAATCTTTTTGAGCACTACGGGATGCGCTATATCGGTCCTGTCGATGGACACGATCTCGATGCCGTCGTTAAGCACCTCGAATTTGCCAAAAACAGTCAGGATCCGATCATCCTTCACCTCCTCACGAAGAAGGGACGAGGATACGAACCTGCGCTAAAATCGCCGGAAAAATTCCACGGCCTTGGACCATTCGATCGCGAAACAGGCAAGTCACCGGGCAAGAAGGCGGGACCGCCCAACTACCAAGATGCCTTCGGGAGGAATCTTCTCAAGTTCGCTGAAGCGGACAAGCGCATCATGGGGATCACGGCTGCGATGCCACCCGGAACCGGTCTTGTTTATCTGCGCGAGTCGCGGCCAGAGCAGTTCGTCGATGTCGGTATTGCTGAAGAGCATGCAGTGCTCTTTGCCGCAGGAATGGCCTGCGATGGTCTGCGTCCGGTCGTAGCGATTTATTCAACTTTTCTTCAGCGCGCCTACGACTGCATCATCCACGACGTCTGCCTGCAGAACCTCCCTGTCGTCTTCTGCATGGACCGCGCAGGGCTTTCACCGCAGGACGGCGCGACCCACCACGGCCTTTTCGATATCGCTTATCTTCGGTGCGTTCCAAACACCGTCATCATGCAGCCGGCAAACGAAGACGAACTCGCCGACATGCTTTGGACAGGGCTGCAACACAACGGCCCGAGCTTCATCCGCTACCCACGTGGAGCTGCTGAGGGGGTTGACTGCAAGGCAAACCCGACCGCCCTCGAAATCGGTAAAGCTCAAGTCGTCCGCGAAGGCACTGACGTGCAGTTCTGGGCTCTTGGACCGTGGGTTAAGACGGCCGAGAACCTCGCTGCCGAGCTGGCCGAGGCGTTAGGGTTATCCATCGGAGTGGTCAATGGCCGCTTCGCGAAACCTCTCGATGTCGACCTGTTTGAAAAGCAAGCTGGTTCAGCGAAACTGATTGTGACCTTTGAGGATCACGCCATCACCGGTGGCTTTGGAACCGCCGTGATCGAAGCCCTTTCAGAGATCAAAACGCAAGCAACGGTAGAGCGGATTGGCTTCCCAGACGAATTTGTCGAACACGGTAGCACCGTCGAAGACGTGCGAAAACTAGTTGGGCTTGATTTGCCGAGCTTACGCGAGCGGCTGAAAAGTATGCTCAGCAGCCTAAAAACCCCCGAAAAGACAGTCTCGAGAGGTTAGAGACCAGGGAATTGCCCCGGGGTGAAATTTCTTCGCCAAAATCGCCCTCTTCTCGACATCGGTTGCATTGCCTCGGATCGGTCGGCGTAGAACGTTTTTGGGCAACCCAGAGGCCTAGATTTGCGAACTTTTGGCTCCAAAGGCCTAAAAGACCCGAAAAATCGCCTATTTTCGGGCCTGTAAGCCGCTCTTTCGATGAAGAGTTTAGCCTCCAGACCGATTTCTTCCCTTAAGTATGCATACAAAGCGACAGCAGGCGAAAGGGTTCCTAGGCGGTTATTCTCTCGTCGAAGTGATGGTTGGATTCGCAATCCTCGGAATTACCGCCACCGGGCTCGTCTATACCGCGCTTCAAGGGCTGCGTTCTGCACATCAAAACGTCATGCGAACGACGGCCTATGCCACGGCTGCAGCCGCTCAGTCATATAGCAGTGGTCAGAACTCCACTTCAACGAGCACGAGCACGAGCCACCAACCGACAAAGAGCGCTTCAAATCAAAGGGTCCTACCAAAGGCCTTAACGAGCAGCCAAATCCAAGCCGCTAAAGCAGCCGCCCAGAGAGAACATACTGTAAGAAAGGCAAAGGCTTTGAAGGAGCCGCTCGTTGTTCGCTGGCCATCAACGCCACAGGCCCAGTTGGCATGGGAACGATATGATGTAGAGTTCGACAGCTACACTATATCTGAAACAAAGCTCTCAACGACAAAGAACGCATTAGTCAGTGAGCCCCTCGTCGGATACTATCCCTCTGATGAACCTTCACCTAATGCTGGCCTTACACTCGTCAACCGAGTGCGTAGCGATCTCAAAGTAGACTACTATACTTTCAGGCGCGATAGCTTCCTTCCTAACATCGAAGTCGAGACGATGGATGCTTACATCAAGGCTCTTCCCGACGTTTTCGAAGGCAGACTGATACAACCGATAGGCTTAGAAGAAGCAAAATCGGACTACGGTCCTTCAGCAGCAGATCTCAACACTAGGCGTGTGACCTATCGGCTGGTAGAGGAAAACGATGTCAGCGGAGAAAGAATCATCACAGCAGTCGTCACTGATTATCTACTGCCCTTTGACGAAGAATGGCTCGTCTTACGATTCACTGCACCGCCACGTCTTTACGAGAGTGCACGCGAACCGATTGAGTCCTATTTGCTCAACATGCACCTCGCCGATTCCGACACAGAATTATCTTCTCTTTGAGGTCGGATTAAATATCTTCGAGATACCTTATGGTATCGAAAGTTTCACAGCGGCCCCCTAAGCACCCCGTCCGACAATTCTCAATCTTCACCGACAATCGAGTTGGGCGTCTACACAGCCTGATCGAATCGATGGCAACTCATGAGATTCACATCATGGCATTGAGTCAGTTAGACACCTCTGAATGTAATGTCGTACGATGCATCGTCGATTACCACGAGAATGCCCGTGACCTGCTTACCGAATGTGGCTACAGTTTCGTCGAAACAGAAGTCATCGCAATTGAGATCGAAAGTGAATCTCAACTTCGGTTCGTAACTGCCGCACTGGTTGAGGCTGAAATCAATATTCACTACCTCTACCCCTTTCTCGCCAGACCGAGTGGCAAAAGTGGAATAGCTCTCCATTTAGAAGATAATGGACTCGCTGTATCAGTTTTAAACGCGCACAATATCAAGGTCTTGGATCAAAACGACATCGCTCGCTGAAGTTCGATGTCGAAGAATAGTTCAGGCTAGATAGGCACATCCATCATTTGGTTACACCTAGAAATATAAAGCTGACTAGGGCTCATCTCGTCTCCCCTGCGCTCCAACTTCGAGGCTGATAAAAAGAGCTCTTTCGCTTTCAACAAGTCACTCTCTTCGAATGCGGTATACCCTTCCTCAAAAAGCTCTATACAACGCTCTTCTTGCTCAGACAGATGTGACTTCATCCCCATCAATTCGTAGATTTGAACAGGGGCCTCGCGGCCTTTCACCCTGGTTACATCCAAGAGTCTGAAAACGAAGTCAGGCTCACGCTCCAAAGCATCACGCCTTGTCGTATCGGAAACGATAATATCGACACCATAGACTTTGCCCAACTGCTCAAGACGCGCTGCCAAATTCACGCAGTCGCCCATCATCGTATAGGAGAAGCGCTGGCTTGAACCCATATTGCCTACAACGGCCAAGCCAGAGTGTAAGCCAATTCGAGTTCGCATCTGACAGACTAGCGCAGGAAACCGCTTTTCTCCAGAGCTCCAATTAATACAAAGCTTTCGCTGCGCTTCACTGAACGCTAATGCCGTATAGCACGCACGCGAAGCATGATCGGGCAAATCGTGAGGTGCATTGAAGATGCCAACAATCGCATCACCGATATACTTGTCCAAAGTCCCCTTCTCGCGGACGAGAAGAGCCGTCATTTCTTCGACATATATATTGATCAGCTCAACGACTTCTGCCGCCGAGAGTTGTTCCGAGATAGAGGTAAATGACACAATATCAGAAAAGAAAGCGGTGATCACCCTCTCGTTTCCACCCAGCTTTGGGTCCTCCTCCGCTTCAACCATCAGGTCAACAACATCCGGGGCTACGTATGTTCCAAAAAGCCTCCTAATCCTAAGACGCTGGCTTTCCTCCTTCCAAAGGCGCAAGCCGACTACGAACATCGTAGCAGCGATTCCACTACTAAGAGGCGCCACCACTGGAACCACGATATCCTTCAGAGAAAACAGCAGGACGACAAAGAGAACAAAGCTGACTAAGATGAAGGGCGCGACAAGCCAGCGCCAATGAGTTCCGGTGTTAAAGCCAGTCAGACTCAGCATAACAGCTAGGGTCAAAAAGAAGACCAAAGCTGCCACATACGGCTGCGGAAGGAACTGAAGATGCCGTTGATCCAGAATCGTTTTGAGCAGATTACCGTGCACCGCAACGCGCGGTGTAATGCCGTGGCCAAAAGGCGTCGGGCCCAGATCCTGTAGTAATGGATCGGTAGGTCCCACGAGGATATAGGCATCAGAAAACTGAACGAAGAGGTCCCTGATGAGTGCTGTCACCTTAGAGAACTGCTTCTCTTCGGCGTAAAGAAAGGCATCATAAAGTATCAATACCTCCGCAATACTCACCGAAGGATTATAAAGGTCGTTCGAATACGCCCATGAGCGGAACGGAACCACCGCGTTCTCTACCCCAGCTTCGACCTCATCGCACCATTGCTCGAGATTCCGGGCAATGCCCAAGAAGGTCCATTCATCGTCATCTGCCCCTTGTAGGACTTCCGCGACATGGGGTTCTTCATAGAGCGTCCTCCAGGCGGAGAACCAGTTGACGGCAAGGTGTTGCCCACCCCTCAGCGGGACATTCCGCAACGATTCATCATCCTTTCCAATGAGCACTAAAGAATCCTCGTCAAACTCCCAACGAACTCCCTCTAGCCCAATTTCTGCAAGTCTCAGGGCTGCCGCTAAAAAGCGCATATCAATAGTGGCCGGCACTTCATTCCATTCCCGCCCCTGCTGATCTACTATCTTATAAGTTTCATCTTCTGAAATGGCTCTAACCCGCACACCTTGGCGGGTCAGATCGACAATACTATTCTGCCACCGAGTAATTCCATTCGCTAAAAACAGAGATGGTTGATTATTCGATATACGAACGTGCACCGGAACCCATTGAACATAATTATTTAGATTTAGGGACTCCGACGTATCAATCAATCCAACTTCAGCGACTGGAAAACCTGAAGCGCTCGGGCCACTGATTTTCGGATACCACATCGGATATTCGGGAAGCGCAGGAAGGGGATTTCTTTCAGGATCGTATCCACTCCATCCAGTTGCATCCACTCGCCATTCACCGGCCAGCATATCTGGAAAAAACTTCTGTGCTCACTGAATGGATACAATGTGCCATCGTAAGCTGCGGCGAGCACGACCTTCTTTGGGTATCGCAGAAGAAATCGCTGCATCTTCAGATTTCCCGAATAATTCAAGGCTGGCGCTTCAGCCTTAGGCAGGTGGTCAGAAGTAAGGACAAAATCAAAAAACAGGGCTCGGGCATTTCCCAGTTCGAAGAGCGCTTCACCAGCCAAAGCATAGTAGTCTCCAGGAAACCATCCACGGCCAAATTCGTTCGACGCCGCTATATCGCGATTAACATAGATTACCTTTGCACTGCTTTCGAGGGGACCACGGAGGTTGTAACGAGCATTCAAGGACCATTGTTCTGCATCATCTAATAACCCGACGAAGGAAACCAGTGTCCATCCTCCCGAGAGGATCACCAATGCAATAGCGTATACCCACTTACCTTGAAGCCGTCTCATATGCAAAGCAACCTCAGCACACCTTGCCTATCTATCGAGGTCAAGTATTGCCCTCTAAACACGCTATCGAAGAGCACTAGAGGTTGATACGGTCTAAGAGTTCAAGCGCTTGCGTATTTGACGGATCCAGACCGCCCGAAATCTTCAGCGAACGCGCTTCAGCGGAACGTCACTTTGCGTGAATGCAGAAATGGGGCCGAAGATGATTCGTCAGCATTGCCAATTGAGCTCCGTCCAAGGTGACCTCTTACAAAGCGCCATGGAGCGATTGAAACTGAGCGCCCGTGCCTACGATCGCGTCCTAAAAGTCTCGCGATCCATCGCAGATTTGGCGGGCAGTGATAAGATCGAGACGCCTCACTTACTCGAGGCGATTCAATATCGTTCCTTGGATCGTGAGATGTGATCTCCGGTCTGGAGGAAAACTTAAGAGGCTTAAACTTATTAGCTTCTAGTGACCCGCTCAACAGCGTGGTCGACGTCTTCGATCACGTCTTCGATCAAGCTCGGCTCTTCTGCCTCTACTTCAACTTCGGAAACAGGCGGCTGCCAGTCACCCGTCACAGGGCCGTGGATAGCTTCCAACTCTGCTTGGGTCCAAGCTTCCGTCCGGCTGCCAAAATCGGCTCGAACTGAGGCGACCAAAGAAGGATCAACAGCGTAGGAGTCGTTGTTATAATCGGGCGATGAGCGAATATAGGTTAAGACTGCAGCAAGCTTCTCGTCATTCAGAGATGGGCCGAAGGCTGTCATCGCGTTATTATACGTCACGCCATTGACAACGACTTCACCCTGAAGGCCCGATAGAACCAATTTGATCAAGCGCTGGGGGTCATCCTTCACCCAGTCAGATGCGACCAGTGGTGGATAGAGACCAGTCATACCATTTCCGTCGGCCTGGTGACAGGCGATACAGTTCTGAACATAGACGGCTTTGCCCACCTTGAGTGGATCCTTGGGTGGAGGCGCTTCGGTTGGGCCGCCCAGTGTAGCGTGCTCATCAAAGACGAACGGGCTGAAATCACCGCGATATTCCGCCATGTAGACGCCTCCCCAGAAGAAGAGGATCATGAAGAGAAAGACGAGGATCAGAGGCGGGTAAGAGAAATTCTCAGACGGCTCCTCTTTTTCACGCATCAACTGCGCATGAACATGTTGAAGAGCATCGTCGTCAAAATTGTTCGCATCGAAAGTCTCACGAGGTTCGCCGGCTGGCGGTAAGTGTTTCTTTGGTGTTTCGTCGCCGCTCATCGCTAGTCAGAGAACTTCACTTCTGGAAGCTCGTAGTTCTGGTTAAGGCTAAGGAGATATGCGACCAGATCAGTCGCGTCCCGTGTAGGAACCACCTCGTGGTCTGCCGAGATTTCCCACGAATCCAACAGATTTATCGCATTACCCGACGGACCCGAAAGCCCGATCGGCTGGATCTCATAGAGGAAAGCATAGGATGGCATGATCGACCAACCGTTCAAACTCTGAGGGCTGAAGAGATGCTGGTGTTGCCAAAGCTCGGTATAGCGTAGGCCGACGTTCGAAAGGTCTGGGCCCGTGCGCATCGTTCCGAGCATGACACGATCGAAAAAGATGTAGTCACGAGCGACCGACTGACGGCTGCCCCACCCACGCTCAAAGTCTGAACCGAAACCCTGTCGCCGGACCTGCTGTGAGTGACAATAGAGGCAACCTAGCTTCTCGTAAACAGCCAGACCGCGTTGAGCTGACCCAGAAAGAGCAGCGGGGAACATCTCTAGACCCACCTCAGGGTTGTTCTCGCCATCTACAATTTGCCCAGATGGGAGCTTGTATGTAGGGCCGACGATTTCGTTACCTTCGGCATCTACGAACGTAGCCGTAGCAGGTGCGTTTGAACCACTGTCTTCAAACTGAAAGTATGTCGTCAGGATGATACCCGTCCATGAGAAGGCGAGGGTGAAGAAAATGCCGAGGAAAAGTAGTGGAAGTGATTTCATTGTCTACTAGCTCACGTCCTTAGTAAGCAGTGTTGGCTGCTCGATTTCTGATGTGGTGCGTTTGAACAGAATCCAGCAAACACTGATCGCAAAAGCGATGTGGCCAATGGTTATAAGCACACCAGAGAAAGAACGCGCGATCAGATAGGGACGCGTCGCATTCGACACTTCTTCAAAAGTGTAGGTTGGGACAAGAACGCCGCCGTCATCGGTTAAGGCATTCATCATCGTTCCTTGGATCCAACCGCCAAAGCTCAGAACGATAACCATGACAACGATACCTACTGAGCACATCCACCAGTGAGTGCGGATGAGGAAAGCACTCGGCCATTCTTTGTGCAAAATCCTTGGGAACATGTAGTAGACTGCACCAAACATCACCATGGTATAGAAGGCATAAACACCATGGTGAGCGTGACCCACTGTGAAGTGTGTGAAGTGCGTGACCTCATTAACACTTCGTAGGGCCATGGTCGAACCAATCATGCTCGTAACGGTGTAATTGATCGCACCAAAAATAATAAAGCGCATCGTAGGGCTCGCCCAACCTTGTTTATGCAGGCCAACCACGGTGAGGTGGTGATTGATCGCTGTAACAAGCACAGGAATCACCATCATCACACTTGCGACGGTCCCGGCTGAAACCACCCATGCTGGAACTGGTCCTCCAATGAGGTGATGCACGCCCGCCCAGTTGTAGAAGAAAGCAAGGGCCCAAAAACCAACAACTGAAAGGTAGTAGCTGTGAATCGCACGCCCTAGAACTTTAGGGATCAGGTAGTAAATCGTCGCGAGAGCAATGGGAGTGAGCCAAAGACCCAGCACATTATGCGCAAACCACCAATTGGTAAGCGATTGAACAACACCGCGCACCGGCACAAGAATGAGCATGATCTGCGCGGTCGTATAGAGCCATGGCAGCCAAAAGAATGCCGCTAGGATATACCACTGTGAAACGTAAATGTGGTCTGACTGACGCCAGCGGAAAGCAATGATCACCCAAACGCCCACCATGGCGAACGAGATCGCAATCAGCGGTGTGGCATAGGCGGGCATTTCAAGCCACTCAGGGCCATGCATGTGGCCCGCTAAAATACCGATAATCCCAATTAATACCCCAATGTTATAAAAGACTCCGGCGGTAAGAAGGATTGGAATATGGCGGATACGCGTCTTGCAAAGGCGACCCATGATCCACGGTGCAATGGCAAAGGCGATGTTGTTCCCCCACCCGTAGGCCATCGCGTTCAGGTGCACTGTCCTGAGAATCGGCATCGTCTCAGCGGCGGAGCCACCCAGTTTTATCGAATCCATTGCCGGGTGCATGCTCAATGCTGTGAGCAGAGCAAAGACAGTTCCAACGAGCAGCCAAGCGACCGATGCAACAATGAAGAAGATCGCGGGCAAGCGCATCGAATCGTCAACTTCACTCAGCTTCGCGCGGATGCTTAAAGCTGGATTATCAGTCGATCTGAAGGATTCGAGCAGGGAGGAGGATGCACTCATGAAAAAAGTTTATTGTCTGGCCTAAGACTTTGGGAGTTTCCCAGGGAAAAAGTCTGTTTGTTCTCCAGCTGGCTCTTCCTCATCGAAGATACTCATGGCACCTTCTTCGAGGTTTTCCAGTTGCTTGTTTTTGTGAGCCCAGTGCAACGCGTAGGCAGCCCCGAGGAAAAACAGACAAGCGAGCCCGAAAATGGCTCCGATGTATGGTGTCCAGTCCATTCAGTCTACTGCTCAGCCTCCTTAAGCTCAGCTAAAAGAAGCGTTTTACTGCGCTCAAGCGGAAGGCGAACTTGCCCTTCGGCCTCATTGATCCACTGGTAAGTCGTCGCGTTTTTTTTCTGATCTGCTTCGACTTGTGCCTTAATCTGAAGGCGCTCTTCGACGTAGAGACCATCAAGATCCTTCGACGGATTTCGCAGGTAAGTGATCGCAACAATGAGTGCGAAAGATAGGATGACACCCAGCCAGCCGAGGGCCGAAAAGAGCACCTTGCTATCTGAAGGCTCAGGCGGGAGGGAAGAGGATGAACTATCCATGGTAGTGAATGGATTCGTTGATACGAGGGTCGCGAATCGGGATCGCACGATAGCGGTGAACCGAACGCAAGAAAGCAAAGAGGAAGAAGCAACCTGCTCCCGCCCATGCAAAGATATCGACAAGGGTCACTCCTAGGCCAAGCGGACGAACAATGTATCCAACCGGGCTTTCGTGAGTTGGATCGCCCAACTTCTGAGGAACGATGTTCCAAATCAAATCGACGAAGTGGAAAACGAGGATCCAAATCGCGACCATCTTTAGGCGCCAAGCGAACTTGTTCTTAAACCAGAGCAACCAAAGGAACGGAGCAAAGAAGTGCAGGAAGATGAGCATCCGGCTAATGATATACCAGCCACTCTTACTGCCACTGCTCGTCAGCTCACGAATGTTATACCAGAAGGTTTCTTCCGGGATGTTCGCGTTGTAGATGATAAAGAACTGCGAGAAACTGATGTAACCCCAGAACATCGTGAAGGCCAACATCAAGCAAGCGATCAAGTAGGTATGAATTGGCTTAACGATCCCTCGCAAACCACCCTCTTCACGACCTGCTTGCCAGAAGAGAATAAGAACTGCGGTCGAAAGTGCGGCGCGCATACTCGCGGCAAAGAACCAAACACCATACATGGTCGAGAACCAGTGGTAGTTCAGGGTCTTGAACCAATCAATTGCGGCGAACGACGAGAATATCGCAGCGAGGAAAATACCTGCTGCTGCCAAACGACGTGAGCGATCAACATACTTATGATCACCTGTTTCATCCATCCGAAACGACCACTTGCGGAAAAGATAAGCGAGGCCAGACCAGACGGCAAAAATGAGGATGAAACGAACAGCGAAGCCAACCTTGTTCAGGTAGAGGGCTTTCTTTTGATAAAGGACGTCTTCGCCGACGGTGCCATGTCCGCCGGGTGCCAGCTTCTCCAAGCCCTGCCAAACCCAAGCGACCTTCTCGTTGTCGCCGTCAAAAACAGAAAACAACATCAGCGGAAGAAGGATAACACCCATCCAGATAAACGCGCTCAAGGCGTGTTCAAACTGTCTCCGTAAGATGACCGCCCAGCCCGCATCGAAGAGCCAGAAAATCATCGTGAGGAAGAGCATTCCGACGAGGATCGAGATCCAGAAGGAAATCCCCAGGAGGTAGCCAACGAAATAGCGTGAAGGGTCAGCTTCGTTCGGCACGAAGAACAACAGCCCCAGTGCAATGACGATAAAGATGAATCCGCTGATCGCGAATTTACTCGATGAGTCGGTCTTTAATTCGCTCATAATCCAAGGTCTCCTCGATGTTCAGCTGGAACATCTTCAATTGATCCTGAGGCGGCACGCTGGAGCGCACGCACATAGAGCACGACTTGCCAGCGCTCTTCGGGACGAAGCTTTGCGCCATAGGCACCCATCGTATTCAAGCCCCACGTAATTGTGTTAAAAATCTCACCTTCTGGCTGATCCATGATCCGCTGCTGTAAGAGGCTCGCGATGGTAGCAAATCCGTAGCGTGGATTCTTCAAAACGCCATTGCCGTCGCCGGTGGTGCCGTGGCAAATCGCGCAATAGAGGTTAAAGTTTTGCTCACCTGCTTCCATCACGGCGTTCGTGATCGCGATCGGAAAGCCGCTGCCAAATTCACCTTGATCGTCTTTGCCGCTGACGAAGTAATCGTCCTCGTTGAAGGCATCCGGTGGTGAAAGGTGCGCGTATGTGTCTTCAAGAACGGTTGTTGTTGGGACCGCTCCAGGAACACGTGGGCGATCTGTCCGTCCGTCCGCAAAGAAATCGGATGTCGACTGCTCACCAAACTTGGCTTGGTGGTCCATATCCGGAAAGAGCTCGAGTGGGCGGCGACTGCTTTTACAGCCCCTCAGTCCGAGTCCCGAAAGAACGAGAACAATGACGAAAAAATAGATGATGAAAAAGTTCTTTAACATCAGACTGATTCCTCCCCGCTAACCATGGTCACTTCGAGGGCGCCCAAGCCCTCAAGAAAGCTCGTAGTCGATGCTTCATCGAAGTTTGGATCGTCTGTTTCAATCACGATTGCGAATTGATCATCTGTCAGGCGACGGAACTTATCATAGTTCATCACCGGATGATAATGCATCGGGAGGCGGTTAAGGATAAACATGCCACCAAGGGTTCCAAAGGCACCGAGCAAAATAGTGAGCTCGTAAGCGATCGGGAAAGGGAAAACGAAGTCGAAGTATGGCTTACCACCAACAATCAAGGGGTAGTTTAACTGCCCCATTATAAACGCGATCGTCATACCGGTGCAAAAACCAGTGATCCCACCGATGAAGGTAAAGACTGGCACCTTTGAGCGTTTCAAGCCCATGGCATCATCCAGACCATGAATTGGAAACGGCGTGATGCAGTCCCAGTTCTTGTAGCCAGCGTCGCGGACCTTCTTAGCCGCAGCGTAAACTGCTTTCGGCGTATCGAATATTCCTAAAATTCCGTAAGATTTACTCATCGTCGTAAGCCCTAGTGATCGTCGTGAGCGTGAACATCCGACTCGGGCACGCCTAAGGCCTTGATTTCACCGAAAGCAAGGAGCGGGAGGAAGCGGATAAAGAGGAGAAAGAGAACACTGAAGAATCCAAATGTTCCAAAGAAGGTCATGATATCGACCATCGTCGGGCTGTAGTAACCCCAGCTCGAAGGAAGGAAATCGTTGGCGAGTGATGTGACCGTGATCACGAAGCGCTCGAACCACATGCCAATGTTGATAAAGATCGAAAGGATCCAAACGATTCCAAGATTACTGCGGATAGATTTAAACCAGAAGAACTGTGGTGAGATCACATTACATGAAATCATGATCCAGTAGGCCCAACTGTATTGGCCAAAGGCCCGATTTACAAAAGCGAAGCCTTCGTAAGGGTTGGAGCTATACCAAGCGATGAAGAACTCCATTCCGTAGGCGTAACCCACCATCGAGCCGGTCGCCAAACAGATCTTTGTCATACAATCGACGTGATACTGTGTGATGAGATCCTGGAGGCCGAAGACCGAACGCAGGGGCAGCATGAGGGTGAGCACCATGCCGAAACCGGAGAAAATAGCACCCGCCACAAAGTAAGGTGGGAAGATCGTGGTGTGCCAGCCGGGAAGGTTAGCGATCGCGAAGTCAAAGGAAACGACGGTGTGCACCGAGAGCACGAGGGGGGTCGAAATGCCGGCCAGAATCAGGTAGGCCATTTCGTAGTTACTCCAGTGGCGATTCGAACCGCGCCACCCCATTGAAAGGAGGCCATAAAAGAGCTTACGGAAACCGAAGAAGAACTTCTCGAAGGCGACGGCTAGCTTGCTCGTCGCTTCAGGCAGGCGCTTCTCGTAGACCATCTGACAGCGATCGCGAATTGTCGCGAGGTCAGGGATCATTCCCATGTACCAGAAGAGGACCGAAACAGTTCCATATGTAGAGACCGCAAAAACGTCCCATTCCAAAGGTGAGCGGAAGTTCGGCCAGATTGCCTGATAACCGTGAGCAGGGAAAAGGAACCAAGCGAACCAGACGCGACCGACGTGGAAGAGCGGGAAGATACCCGCACAGGCCACCGCAAAAATTGTCATCGCTTCAGCTGCGCGATTGATCGACGTCCGCCATTTCTGTCGAAGGAGACACAAAATCGCAGAGATCAGGGTTCCGGCGTGACCAATACCAATCCAGAAAACGAAGTTAACAATCGCCCAACCCCACATCACTGGAGAGTTCAAACCCCAGACACCGACGCCGCTGGAGACGAGGATGATGAGTCCGATGCCAGTAAAGCTGGCAACCATCCCGGCAAGGACAAAGGCAAACCACCACCACATCGGTGCCTTGCGTTCGACGATGCCGCAGACCTTGTCTGTGATCCAACCGTAACCACGGTTATTTTCGATAATGGGCCGCCGCGGCATATTCGCGGGGCGCACCTCTTGGAGAATTGGATTCTCGTATTGAGGCGCGTCGGCTGAGTCCGAAGTATGTTCCGTTGAGCTCAAAGCAGCAGTGAGTTAAAGTTCGTAGTTAGAATTAGTGGCTAGTGTGGCCGGTTGTCTCAGCATGGTGATCATCATGTCCGTGGTCGTCGTGGCCGCCGCCATGGTCATCGCCATGCCCTGCGGCGTGACCGGAAGCTTGATCGTATTCAGCGCGGCTCAGAGCCTGGCTGTTGTAATCAGGCATAGCGGGATTTGGATTCCGCAAGCGGGCAAGGTAAGTTGTCCGTGGGCGAACGTTCAAGTAGCCTAAGACGGAGTAGTCGCGGTCGTTTGCTTTCGCTTTCGATACCGCTGAGTCCGCATCGGAGATATCGCCAAAAGTGATCGCTTCGGTTGGGCAGGCAGCTTGACATGCAACACGGATGACACCGTCGGGAACGTGAATATCGTTCGAATCCTTCGCAGTGACCTTTTGGGCGATTTTAGCCTGTTGGATACGTTGCACACAGTAAGTGCACTTCTCCATCACACCACGCATACGAACCGTCACATCCGGATTTGCCTGCATCGACTTGAGCACGCCACCGTCGGTTTTGTAGACGTTTGTTCCTACAGGGCCGAGGTAGTATTCATCCGACGCGCGCTTGTTGTAATCAAAGAAGTTAAAGCGGCGAACTTTGTAAGGGCAGTTGTTCGCGCAGTAGCGGGTACCAACACAGCGGTTGTAGGCCATCGTGTTGATGCCTTGGGTGTCGTGAACCGTCGCATTGACCGGGCAAACTTGCTCACACGGAGCCATCTCACAGTGCATGCAAGCGACGGGCATGAGTGCTGCCTGTGGATCATGCGGAAGGCTGGTGCGATTAGCTGCCAGATCACCTGAAGTGTAGTAGCGATCGAGACGAATCCAATGCATCTCCCGGCCACGCATGACCTGATCTTTACCAACGATTGGAATGTTGTTCTCACTCTGACACGCTACGATACAGGAGTTACAGCCTGTGCAGGTATTGAGGTCGACCGACATACCCCACTGCTGCTCAGGAATGAACTTTGCGAGGGCTTCTTCGTCCTTCCAGACGTCCACGTTTGGAGGTGGAGCGCCGAAATCAGGTGTTTCGTAAAGGGATCCACCGCGCGGTGTTGAAAGCGACTTCTCCTGCAAAGGCATCTTCTTGTCAGCACCGTAGATCGCTGGGGAGTGTGACTCCATCCCGACCGTATCGACCCATTTGGGGTCTTTGAGGTGGGACTCAACATTCGCTTCACGAATAATTGCACGGCCTTCCATCGACCAGTGCTCTTGGGTGTTAGCGAGTTTGATCGGTGCTTCGTCTGGAAGAATCGCGATCGAGGCCCCTGTGCGCACAAAACTGGATGCGGTGGAAAGAGGATAAGCGTCGAAGCCAGCACCCTTTCCTACTCTACCGACATTACGTCGACCATAGCCAAGCGGCATCACGATCGTCCAGTCAGCGAGACCCGGCATAACATGCAATGGTCCGCGGATCGTTTGATCACCAACGGTGACCTCAACAACGGGTGCCGTCTCGCGACCGCGTTTTATACGGAAAGATTTTTTCGCAATGCCGGTGCCAGGGATGAGGAACGAACCATCCTTCGTATCGTAGCCGAGAATGTCTTCAGCGATGCGCGGGCTGATGAGGATCGCATTGTCCCATGCCAGCTTTGTCATCGGATCGGGACACTCTTGCAGCCAACCATTGTTCGCGTAACTGCCATCGCCGATCGAGTCGTCTTTCGTAAGAACAACTTCGAGTTTTTCGGCACTGAGTCCAGGAGCGGCTAATAAAGCTAGATCAAGAGCTGACTTGATTGCGGAACGACCGATCGACGCAGATGAGACCTTGTAGGCACTATCGTCCTTGTATCCGACACTCAGGACACGCTGAAAGTCTTTGTCGTTACCACCAAAGTGGCTCTCAAAGGTTTCAAAGGTCGCTGCGTATGGGTCACTCTTGACATCGGCGAGCGTCGCAATGACTTCATTTTCCTGCCAAGTATCAAACAACGGCAGGACCATTGGCTGAGACGGCAGGTAGGTTCCATCAAAAGTCCGTCCGTCCCCCCAACTCTCCAAATAATGTGTCGAAGCGATGGTGAGGCCGCCCGCACTTGATACCTCTACAGAGGTTTCATCAAAGCTAGCGCCGAGGCGAACGACGTCGTCGAGTTTGGCAAGGAGGGCTGTAAAACCGAGATCAGCAGGAGCATTGTAAGCTGGGTTTCCACCAAGAATAACGAGCGACTTGATGCGGCCTTCGGTGATGCCTTGGGCCAAATCACTGATCGACGCAGCGGCTTGAGCACCCGTTTCGACATAGTCTACGGTTTCGCCACGCGCCTTGAGGAGCTCATTCGAAAACATGACCAACTGGTGCACACTTGCTGGCAAATGACTGCCGGCCATGACAACCGAATGCCCGCTATGGGCGAGAAGGTCTGTTACGCAGTTGTGAACCCAAGCTTGATCAATAGGGGCCGAACCAGCACTCGAACGCAGGCTATCAGCGAAGGCGGTATCGGCGCCCAGTTCCTGAAGCAATTCAGCAACGAGCAATGACGCAAAGGCAGCCATCTCACTCGCTCCAAGACGGAGACGGTGATCGGCCATTGCACCCGAAATACTAAAGGCAGACTCGACCGCATAGTAGCGGCTCATCTTCTTCGCTTCGTCCTTGTTGGCGACGCGGCGACCCGCAGCAAAAGAACGCGATAGGCCAACCGAGCCACCTTCTTTGCTCAGGAAATCACTATCGATGCTCAGGATGCGCTTTGCCTTCTCTAGCTTGTAGACGGGGCGAGTCGATTCACCGGCCAGAGCAGAAGCAGCTTTCTCAGCCGAATCGCGGGCAGCAGGCTCATATTCGGCCCAGACAGCGCGACTAAAGCGTGACTTAAGCGCTTCGACGAGACGTTGCCGTGTCGGCGAAGACGATGGTGCCGCGAGGAAAGCGAGCTCTTGTCCACGTGTCGGACGGAACTTCGCAGCCAATGCATCGATCGCATCAGCGACGTCGGCACGCGCGATGCGCTTGTTTCCGCGGTAAGCGGAGGTGAGGCGATCGGGATCGTAAAGATCAAGAATCGAAGCAGACGCAAAGGCAGTTACCGCACCACCGTAGGCGGCGAAATCACGATTGCCCTCGATGTGCGTCGGACGATTTTGGTGCGTCTCAACCACGAGGGGCAGACTATCGACCGCATCTGGCATCGCCGTGGTATAGTGAACCGGAAGACCTGGAATCGATGCCTCGGGAACAGTATCACCACTCTGCTTAGAGTAAGGTGCGATGTATTTCTCTGGTCGGCGGCAACCAACCATTCCGACGCCGGCAGCAGCGAAGGACGCCGACATAATCTTGAGAAAGTGACGACGATTGACCCCATCTATTTCAGATGCGCCCTGTGGGAATTCACGATGTATCCACTGTTTGAACTCAGGAGAATCCTGAAGTTCGTCGAGGCTACGCCAGTATTGTGGACCGGTCAGAGAATCCTTTGAAGAGTTCGAAGACTTCATTAGCGGTGGCAGCCCGAGCAGCTCTGGGGCGGGTTGATGTTCCAATTGACAACAGCGGCGTGTGGATCCCAGTCAGCCGAAGCATCCTCGGGGGTCCAGTTGAGGTTAAAGACCTCGTCTACAGGGCGAACGTGCTCTTCAGGATTACGGTGGCAATCTAGGCAGAAAGCCATCGACAGACTCTTTTCGTGACCGACGACAACCGCCTCATTGACGTTGCCGTGACACTCAACGCAGCTGACTCCGCGATTCACGTGAACCGCATGATTAAAGTAAACGTAGTCCGGCACAGAGTGAATCCGCACCCACTCGACGGGGTCCCCGCCTTCAAAGGATGCGCGGATCGGTGCGATCTTAGGACTGTCTGGATTGATCACTGGGCTGCGCACATTGCTGTGGCAATTCATACACGTCCCAGCATCCGGAACATTTGCATGACCACTTTCGTCCACGTGCGTGTGGCAGTAACGGCAATCAAGGCCGAGCTGCTCAACATGGAGGTAGTGGTTGTAGGCCACCGGCTGAGTCGGCGTATAGCCAACTCGCGACCAGTTGGGAGACCAGTAATACGTAACCGCGGCCGCAAGCGTGGCAACGACCACGAATACTATCACCGCGATTTTCCACGGAGCCGAGTTTATGGATGGGGAAAAGAAATTCGCCATGCGCGTCGAAAGTTAAGGGTCGCTCCTCCAGTTAGCTGGAGCGCTTGATTTGGGCACGCGGGTCAGTCTGCATGCGGTTTAAGAGTTCGGATCGAGCATCGCTCCGGTCAGCACGAGTGCTGCTGGATGCCTGTTCAGCGCTTTCACGCCGAAATGGAAGAAATGCAGACAAAAACGTTTTTCGATTAACTCTAAAATCAGCCATAGCAATTAGTTAGGAAGGTTCCATCAGGAAGCTTTTTTAACCCCACAAAAGCCGAATTAGGCTAAGTTCCAAAAATCAAGGCAAGAGGAAAACAATGCAAACTGCTCTGTGCCCGCGATTGCCGCCATTACGCGTATGAAATTCTTCGCTATTCATTACGGGACACGCAAATCGGTATCAAAGAAGGCTTCCAATCTACCCCCTCATGCCCAGTAAGCGTGCTATATATTGAGCATCATAGTAACTTTGATACACGAAACAGATTTTGCTCTACCAGCGAAACTTATAAGCCTAATCAGCAATGTTGAAAAGCGACCGTATTCAGGTTGAATGGGTTAGGAAGGCTGTCCCCTTTACCCACCCATTGAAGGCTCGGTTTCGAAAGAAGCCGGGCCTTGGCCATTTTTGGATGATGAAACTCTGTCGCGTCTACTTGCTAGAGAACGAAGAGAGCCGCCGATATATCGGGATCTCGGAGGACGTGCATGAACGTCTCAAGCAAAACAATGCGGGGGTTTCCAAGTGGACTGCAAAACACCGGCCTTGGGAACTCGCATGGACAAGCGCGGAACTTTCCTTGAGCGATGCCGCCGTATCTATAGTCAGGGAAGAATAAGGAGACAATTCAGCACAACATTTACTTTAAACGTTTGACCCCTTTTAGTCTCATAACCCTCTGAGCGTTTTTCATTTAATAAATCCAATACTGTTATGGGCATCAATGAGGGGCAAACGTTTAGGCATTAAATGGGTCATTCAACTAAATGCGCGGCGCGCCAAGAAACAATCAGGCTCGAAAAGAGCATCAACAAGGCCGCGACGATCGGGTGTAGGTGCCCTGAGGCCGCCAGCACAATACCGACAAGATTGTAGCTCAGAGCAAAAATGAGATTGCCGCGTAAGCGTCGCTTCAAACGCCGGCAAAAGATTACCGCCCATGGAAGAACGTCCAGGTTATCGCCCAGTAGCGTTCCCGTCGCGGTGGCCTGGGTGAGACTCGCCCCGCGGGACATTGCGATTCCGATAGAGGCCTCTGCCATCGCTCCGGCATCATTAAGCCCATCGCCGATGAATACCGTTCTGTGGCCATCCGCTTTCATCGCCCGCACGGCGGAAATTTTCTCAGTCGGCAATAACCCACCTTCCACCTTCACCTTAGCGATACGGTCGCAAGCCGATGATGGATCTCCACTGAGTATCCGCAATTGGCAGCCCAACTCACGAAGCGACGTGAGCACCATCAAGCCCTTGGAGGTAACGCGCTCACCCAACTCTACGCGCGCCGCCAAGACACCATCCACTTCAACATATACCGCACGCCCACTGTCAGCTGAAGTGGATACGTCCAGCCACGCTGAATGCCCAATGCGTAAGCTTCGCCCATCAATCGAGCCCGCAATACCGAGACCCGCTTCCGCCTTAAAATCGCTCACCTCTATTCGGTCCTCGCTCAAGCCCTGTAGCGGAAACGCTACGGGATGATTCGAATGGGTCTCGAGGCTCGCCACCGCCGTCCGAAGCCACTGCTCCTCGATGCCAGATTCAGACTGCAGAAGACAAAAAGAAAGGCCCTCCTCCGGCAGTTCACTGAGCGTTCCTGTCTTATCAAAAATCCAGACATCGCACTCGGCTAGACCATCAAGGATCCGGCCATCACGGCTGACTAATCCGCGCTTCGAAAGTGCCAGCAGGCCATTCCAGACCGCAATGGGAGTCGCAAGTCCAAGGGCGCAAGGACAGGCAACAAGAAGCACCGCCATCGAGTGAAAGAGGGCCGCCGACCAGACCAACCCACTCACCCACCAGCCCGCAAAGGTCAACAAGCTCGCGGCCATCACGCCGGGGATAAACCAGCGCATTAGCGTGTCCGCCTCGCTCTGGAACCGAGAAGGGCAAGCCGCCGCGGCATCGACATTCCTTAGAATCTGGTCGATCAAGCGGCCCTCCGATTGAAAGACCGGAGTGATTTTCAAAACCGCGTCGATGACGTGTGATCCTGCGTAGACGAGATCTCCCACCTCCTTAACCACCGGCCGCAGTTCCCCTGTTGCCACCGTTTCGATGACGGCAGCCTTCCCCTCAACGACACGCCCATCGACCGTAACAATTTCCTCCGGAAAAACAACCGCAACAGAGCCTTTATCAAGCGTATCTATCGAAACGCGTTGTCGGTTCCCCAAAGGTGTTTCCAGATGAACCCAAGCGAGACTATTCTGCCACTGACGCGTGAGGGCCATCGCTCTTGTTCGCTTCGTAGCGCCCACTTTCCGTCCGACGGTGTAGATGACGAGCACGAGGCCAACGACCTCGTAGTAGACACTCCCCTCCCCTTGAAAAGTTGACAGCAATGAAGCCACCATCGCCCCAGTGGCCGTGAGCAAAAACAAGGGTTCGACGGTCCATTGCTTTGCTTTGAGTGCTAGAAGAGTGGATCGGATCAATGGGTAACCAAGCAAAGCCATCACGGCCATCGCTGAAAAAATGAGCCCACCATGCAGCGCCCAATAGACAGATGAACCAAAAGCCGGAACATCCTCCGCCTCTAAGGCCAAATTGTAACCCAGACCAAAAACCATCCCTTGGCCTGCGAATGCTAAAGCCAGTCCAACGCGAAACCAAGTGAGGTCACCGACCACTTGCTCACCCATGTCACTCGAGCAACAGCTACGGTTGAGCCATTCGCACTGTAGAGCGTCCGGCGTTCCTTGGGTAGGATCGTGTCCGGCCGCATCATCAACAGCGGTGTTAGACTCAATCGTGTGCGGAGTGCCCATGCTCAAATGCATGCGCCAACCGACGTGTCAGGGCAAGGAGGCTCTTAAACCCCTGCAGGCTCTAGGCTCTGCTCTTTAGCTCCCAAGCCTCCAGCGAGCGTTTCAATTACCTAATCAACAGCGGAGCGTTTCTACGAACAGAAAACATCTCCTTCGACGATCGAAACACAACGTCTTCTATGCCGCCCAGAACTATTCGAGATTGATGTTTGGTCTAACTTAAATAAGATTCCTTGGGTATGAAGTGTCCTTAAATCAAGCACTACGCAGTTACCGATCGGCCGTCGCTTCTGCGCTTTACTCTGCGAAACCGCTCGGCTATCAAACCTACCCTACAAATTGACGATGCCGACCTCAACATTCCGCAAGATTCACCAGATCAACCTCGGCGCCTACCGGCCAGAGGCAACCGACGATGAACGTCGGCAGGCTAGAGATGAAAAGCTGGATCTATTTCGCACTTTAGACCTCGGGGTCGACGCCAAGGGCCGCCAATGGATCGAAGATGATGGCTTTACGAAAGCCCCAGATGGGAAGTTCAGTAAAGGCGACTACACCATTCACCCCCGCCCCGACAGCGTTTTTCGCCGCGTGCTCGACGGCTCAAGTTTCTTCGCTGAGTTTGAGGGCCTTCGACGCGCCTCGACCGGAGGCCGATACAAATGGCTCCCCCGTGATCGCGATGAGAATGTCCAACTGAGCCTCATGAATCTCGGCCAGCACCTCGACAACATGGGACACATTTCCCGGCGTGGATGGTATTTTCCCGATAATCCACTGACCGTCGCAGGTTATGCTTTCGTCCTTCGCCTCGTCGTCGCGATTGTCTTCGGTATCTCTCAAGAGTCCTTCACCCTCAGCATGGGTGACCTCCTTTGGGCGACTAGTTTTGGGGTTTTCCTCGGCATCCCCGCGACGCTCTACTTTCGCAGGAGCCATCGAAATGCAGATCCTGATTTCCCGATGATCCGCCCCTGGCATCAGACGCAGATGCTCGACCATGAGGTTTCATTCTACCAGAGCGGCCGCCACGACGAGTGGATGCACGCCGAGAAGGTTCCGATTAAGTTACCGCCCAAGCTCGAAAGCCGTCAGACGATCGAAACAGCGCTCTCGAACGAGCTCTTCAAGGCTTACGGTCAAGCGCTCGATCCCAGCTATGTCGACGGCTCCTACAAGGAAACTGATGGGCTCCCGGCCCGCACGATCGTGCCACCGCGTAAGCTAAGGGCCTAAAACCTGCTGCCCGATGGCTCAAACGAGGCGAACTCTGAGGGCCATAAAGAAGCCGAAATCCGACTGTATTCAGAATGCTGTTGGAGAATATTGCACCACACGTGATGCCTACTTGCCTCGCACGAAGGGAATAAAAAGAATGCTGTTTTTTGATGTGAGCGAATCTCGCGTTTTCAACATGCCCACTCTGTTACACCGCCTACTTGTCCTGATTTTTGCCTACCTGATCTGCCCGAGCTTTGCGCTCTATGGGCAGCCTCTAACCCCCTACACAGAGACGCATGAAGATCCCTTTCTTGGGAATCTCCATGAAACCGTCGAGCGCAAGGAGCGCGACGAGGCTGCTCGGAGTGAATGGGAGGACACTGGTGAGGCGCAGGGCCGACTCGACGAACTGCTCGCGCAGCGCCTCTACGGGGAGGTTTTTGATACACAGCTCCCAGGGGGCGACCTCGATGGATCTTGGCGATTTCGCTTCACTCCGAAAATAAGCGATCTTAACGGCGATGACTACATTCGCTGGCCGTTCAGTGTGCGCTACCAATTCAACACCCCTCTCGAGGGTCAATTCGATCTGGGGATCTACACCGCGAATCCGATCGAGAGTGGAAATGGGATCGGTTTTTACGAAATCAGACCCGGTCTAAAATACAGCATTCGGCACTTTCTCTCCTCGGAGTGAAATATCGCATTAGGACTGGGAACGGAGATTCCGATCGCCAGTCCCCCGCTGGAGCTCAGCGATGGTTTCGCGCGTTACCGCCCTTACGTTTCATTCAGCAAGGAATTGCACTCAGATCCGGAGCTGATGTTCTACCTCAGTCTCCAATACGAGGCCGTCGCCGATACCCCATTCTCAGCAAATCCAGTGATCCCTCAGCCACAAGACCGGGTCTTCGTATCTCCTGGCTTGATCTACTACCCTGGAGGGAATTTTCGCTACGCCGTTGAGTTTGAATACCGGACGAATGCTCTCGATTTGAGAGGGGGCATTGACCGTCCGAGGGGATACATCGGACCACAGACGCTAGAAGAGGTTCGTGCGTATGAGACGACCCACGAGCTTAGTTTCTATCCGAGCATAACCTGGTTTCCCAGTCGCGAAACCCGCGAAGGCCTACGCATTCCGGGAAACTGGGACGTGAGCCTACGTCTCGACGTCCCGATCGTGGAAGAAACCGACGAAGACTTTGGCATCTCAGTTCGTTTCAAATGGTATTACAATTACCGCAAGCTGATCTATCGCGACCTTCGTCGACTTTTACAGCGCTTCGACTCGGAACCTTGAGGTCAGTAGGCGTGAAGCGTTTGCACCGTTAAATCTAGTTCGACGAGCCGTATAGGCCCGACGCCATTCTGACTGCGGTCGCACTAGGACGTAATCCCAAGGAGGAACTGGAGGTTGTTCGGGGTCTTGTTGATCCGGCCGATAAGCATTTCCATCGCATCGATTGGCGGAATGCCCTTCATCGCCCGGCGCAAGCTGTAGACCTTCTGCATCTCGTCGGTGTGGTAGATAAGCTCCTCTTTGCGCGTGCCACTCTTAGCCATTTCAATCGCTGGGAAGATACGCTTGTCTGAGAGACCGCGGTCGAGGTGCAGCTCCATGTTACCGGTGCCTTTAAACTCTTCAAAGATGACTTCATCCATACGACTACCCGTCTCGACGAGGGCCGTACCGATGATCGTGAGTGAGCCGCCTTCTTCAATATTACGCGCGCTGCCGAAGAAGCGCTTCGGCTTCTGGAGGGCATTGGCCTCAACACCACCCGAAAGGATTTTACCACTGTTCGCAGCGAGGGCATTGTAAGCGCGAGCAAGGCGCGTAATCGAGTCGAGGAGGATGATCACATCCCGGCCGTCTTCGACCATCCGTCGCGCCTTTTCGATCACCATCTCGGCACAGTGCACGTGATTTTCAGGCGATTCATCAAAGGTGGAGGCAATCACTTCTCCATCCTTCAGCTGGCGCTTAAAGTCAGTCACTTCTTCCGGGCGTTCGTCGATGAGGAGGACGATGAGGTGCGCCTCTGGCTTGTTCAGCAAAACGGCATTCGCGATCCCCTGCTGAAGGATGGTCTTACCTGTGCGCGGTGGCGCAACAATGAGGCCACGCTGGCCAAGCCCGACCGGCGTCAACAGATCCACGACGCGCAAGGCCATGTTATCCCACGCCACACTGGGGTCGGTTTCGAGCAGCAAGCGCTCGGTTGGATAGTAAGGAATCAGATCCTCGAAAGGTATAACTTGAAGGTTCTCCTCAGGCGCTTTGTCCATCAGGCTGACGACCTTGAGAAGGTAGGGGCAACTTTCCTCAAGCCCATCCATGTCCTGTAAGTAGTCTGCAGGCGCGAAGAGCGCAGCGAGCACCTCATCGGCAATCTCGTCCTCTCGCGAATCATTCAGTGCGTCGCTAGATTGCTCACCGTCGACCTCACTTTGGGAGGCCCGGATTTGCTCCAGCGCGTCTGAAGGCAGAAGACTGCGTTTCGGGTGGAGCTGAGCCTGGATTAGGGTGCCACGCTTAATGCCGTATAGCTTCACAATCGACAACGGAACAAAGGTATTCGTCGGGCGCACACGGTAACTATCCTGCGCGTAAACGATCAGGCCGTAGCCGTCGGCAGTGGTTTCAAAGACACCTGTCGCGATGATCGGGCGCTTCGCAGCGTAGGCTGCTTTCATGACGAGGTCGATGATCTCATCGCGCATTGGGGCCTGTTCGCTCACGACCCCGAACTCATCCTTGGCAACCTCTACAAGCTCGTTGAGTGGAAATGAGAAAAGGCGGTTGTAGTCAACGGGACCACCCGCAGCAGAGCCTTGGGCCTCCGCGAGCGTCTTCATATCTTCCGGCTTCTTCAGAAGATCGAGTTGTGGAAGCTCTCCCACCTCGATGACAAAGGTGTCCGAACTGCCAAAAAACTCGCCTGCGCCGGCTGGCTTTTTCGCACCACCACGGCGCGGTGGGTTCTTGTTGAAATCCTTCTTCTTCCGCTTCTTGTCGAAAGGCTTTTTCCTGTCCTGACGTCCGCCACGGCCACCGCCTTGGCCACCACCGCCTTGGCCACCACCACCGCCTTGATTCTGCTGATTGTGGCGCTGCTTAGATTTGCCACCGCGGTCTTGGCGCTGAGGACCTCGACGCTCGGGGCGCTCAGAGCGTTCTGAGCGCTCAGCCGGCTTTGCCCTCTCCTCGTTCTGAGAGGAATTTGACCGAGCCTCCTCCTTTTGTCCTTTCGCCGGAGCGTCATCCTTTTCGGACGGCGGTGCGCCGACGCCTTCAGGCTTATCTTCAGGACTGGCTGAAAAACTCATAGGCACTTGCTCGCTGTCCGATTTCTTGAGCACTGGCGCAGCAGGTGGCTTAACATCCGTCGAGGCCACCTTCGCGGAGGCTTCGTTGGTCGCAGCCCGCTTCCGGGTCGTTTTTTTTGCCGCGGTCTTGCGTGCAGCACGCTTCTTTTTGGCCGGCTTGGCTTCTTCTCCGGATGGGGAGGGCTCAGAAATTTCGTCGCTTAACATGTAAAAGTCTAAAACAGGTGTGAATCAGTCCCTTTTTGGGACAAGGATGTGCTCAAAAATGTAATCAATTTGCTCCGCTAGGTGCGCTGCACTGCCGTTATTAACGATCACCAGATCTGCGAGTTCAGCCTTCTTATCGAGGCTCCACTGCTGGCTAAGACGCTGATTGGCGTGCTCTTCGGACCAGCCGCGTCTTTCGAGACGTTGGCGCTGTTGCTCGGGTTCAGTAACGACACATATAGTAAAATCGAACGATGCTTGGAGGCCTTTTTCAAAAAGGAGAGGAATTTCTACAACAAGGCAATTGTGCCCAGTTCGTATTTCCTCTTCCCATTTTTGACGCACCAGAGGGTGGATCAAACGCTCCAACTTACGGAGCTCCTTGGAATTAGAAAAAACGATAGAAGCGAGTTTTGACCTGTCAACCTTTCTACTTTCAGCAAAAATCGTCGATCCGAAGTCCCTCCGGAGGTCATCGATCAAGGCCTTATCTTCTTCGATAAGCGTCCGAACACAGCTATCACTGTCAAAAGTCGCCGCACCCTTGCCTTTAAACAACTCCAAGACCGTCGATTTTCCGCATCCGATACCCCCTGTGAGACCAATATTCACCCCGCCTATCCCGCGGTCTTGAAGAAAAAATGCAACTCTATGGTTAAGCTCGGGCGAGTTCGCACGATGGTAAGATTGACCAGAGGTCGAAAAACAGGCACTGTCCTCCCTTGGATGTCCCCATTAAAGACCACACCCACCTCCTTTATGAGCCAACAGCAGCAACAGCTTGCGCACGCCCTTTTCTGCGGAATTGAGGGTACTGATTCGTCAGCTGTTGAGGACGCGCTCACTGAGATCGAAAACCAAGTTCTCGGTCCCGCTCAGACAACGGGGTTTCACAGCCAGATACTGGCAGACGTGATTGATCTGTTTAACGAGGGTTTCGCTGATAAACAGCCGATCGACACACCCTACCACAACCTTGAGCACACCCTACAGACGACCCTCTGCTTCGCTCAAATCTGTCTCAACTGGGAGCTGACTGCCGAGCAACCATCCATCACCACGGAAGCCTTTCAAAATGGCCTCGCTGCCGCCCTCCTACACGACGTCGGCTACATGAAAGACGCTCACGACCCCGAAGGCTCGGGCGCGAAGCATACTTTTTGCCATGAGCTTCGCAGCTGTGATATAGCCACCGCCTATCTGAGCAATCTTGGATGGGACGCGGCCCGGATCGGCACCGTCTGCTCCATTATTTGCTGCACGGGGCCCCTCGCTGACTTTAATTCAATCGAATTTGCCGACGACACCGCCCTACTCCTCGGACAAATGGTCTGCACCGCTGACTACCTTGGGCAAATCGCCGACCCCGGCTACGTCAGCAAAATCCCCGCCCTCTACCGAGAACTCAACGAGTCGGATCAATTCCGAAGTATCCCGACAGAGGACCGCAATTACGCCTCAGTCGGGGAGCTCTTCGAGGGCACAGACACCTTTTGGAAGACCTTCGTCAAACCGCGGCTAAGCGATGAATGCGGGGGCGTCTGTGAACTACTGACCAACCGTGAGACCTCAGACAACGCCTACCTCACACAGGTCGAAGCGAATCTGAAGCTGATCGAAGAGCTGAACTCCACCGCTTCGAATTAGGTCTGCGCAAAAGGTCTTTTACTGAAAAGGGCCCCTCTTGGCACCCTAGTTGCCATGAGTTCGGCGTTTATCAGACGTGGATGAGGAAGTGAACGATCACGTCGAAACCCTCAATACATTGCTTACGGGGCATGCCATGCAAAGAGGTAGCCAAACGACAACTGAGCAGAGCATTTAAATTAAACGATTGACCCCTTTCAGTTCACCCATGGATGAGCAGGAAGTCTTAGCAGAGTTCTTTCCTTTGCGTGAAATGTGTTGTTCTGGAAACGTTAACCACGAAGAGCACGAAGGACACGAAGAGCTTTGGTTCTGATAAGACCCGTCTTACTAGGTGCGCGATCGCGGTCGTCTGGGGACAGACGACCCTACCCTAGGACTAGAGACGGCCTAGATAACACTGTAGTAGAAAAGCAGTTGGAAACCCACCTGCAAGACCACCCATGCGGCGCCTGCAGCGGCTAGATCATCGACGAGGACACCTTGGCCACCGGGGAGACTTTGCAGACGTTTGATACCGAAGGGCTTCGCGATGTCGAAGAGGCGGAACAGCGCGAAGCCGGCCAACAAGTAGGCGAAGGCCCATGGCGTGCCTGAGAGGGCTACTGGCCAGCCAAGAAAGACGAGTGGTTGGGCGACAAATTCATCGATAATGACTTCGCCGGGATCGCGTTTGCGGAGGCGAATTTCAGCCTGTTCGCAGATCGGCAGAGCGACGGCGACGAGGATGGCGCAGATCAAAAGCTGTGCCCAGAACGGCGCAGTGTGGAGGAACGCCATATAAAAGAGCACACCGGCTACGGAGCCATTGGTGCCCGGTCCTTTGCCCCAGAATCCGACGCGGCCAAGACAGGCCATGCCGATGATCCAACGGTCCGGAATCAGCGTCCAGAAAAGCATGCTGAAGATGTTTTTGTTCATCAAGCAGGAGCGAGCTTATGTGCAGGCGTGAAGACGACCCGCCAGTAGCGCCCAAAGTAGAAAGCGCCGGAGACAATTGTCAGGTAGGCCGCGTAGAAGAAGTAGAACATCCCGTTGAGCCAGACAAAGTCTGCCCAGAGGCTGAAGTCCCAGCCGGTCCACTGCGTAATGTCATGGGCAAACATAGGCTGCGCAAAAATGACGCACATCGCGGTCATCTGCCAGATCGCCTTGCGCTTGCCTGAGGTCTCAGCGGCGAGGACGACGCCCTTCTTAGCTGCGATGAGGCGCAGCAGCGTAATCCCGACTTCGCGCACTGCCATCAGACCGACAACAATCCATGCCGCCATGCTTGTGGATAAGCCGAAGGGCATGAGCACGTCCCATGAGGGCGGGAAGAGAAGCTCGAGTAAAATCACGATTACAAGCGCTCCAAGGACCATTACCTTGTCGACGAGCGCATCCATGATCATTCCGAATTTGCTGATAGCCTGAAGCCGCCGGGCGAGGTAGCCATCGACGAAGTCTGAGACGACACCGTAGATGGAGAGGCAGAAGACAAGCGTCGCCGACCCCGTCCAGTCTTCAAAAGCCAGCCATGCGGCAAGCACGAGAACGACGACGCGCGAAAGCGTCAGGATATTTGGAATGTGCTTAACCCCCTGCATTACCACTGACGGAAGATAGCTCTTGCCCGAACTTCAAACCCAATCTCAAATCCGAGGCAATGCGGCGCGCTTTATACCCAGGAACTTTTGATCCCGTCACGAATGGTCACTTAGACATTCTTAAGCGTGCATGCCGGCTTTTCGACGAAGTTGTCGTCGCCGTCGCACCAAATGAAACGAAAGGGCCTGTTTTTTCGACTGCGGAACGCGTCGGATTCATCAGGGAGAACATTGGTGACCTGCCCGCTCGGGTGGTATCATTCAATGGTCTGCTCGTCGATTTCGCTAAAGAGATGGAGGCGATCGCTCTCATTCGAGGCCTCCGTGCGGTGTCTGACTTTGAATTTGAGTTTCAGTTGACGCAGATGAATCGGGAATTGGACAACAAAGTGGAAACGATCTTTCTCATGCCGAGTGCACCCTATTTCTTCACCAGTTCCTCACTGATGAAGCAGGTCTCTCGTTACGACCCAGAGCGGATCAAGAAATATGTGCCGGCCAATGTGCTGAAGGCGCTCTCTGCCACATCGATTAAATAGGCTACTGCGATGTCTTCCTCCCCTGCCCTAGAGCCGGCTACGCGCCGATCCCTTGGACAAGTCTTCTTGGTCGTCTTTCTAGACCTGGTTGGTTTCTCCATTATTTTTCCCCTCTTCCCGGGCATGCTCGATTGGTATCTGGGGCAAGAAGGACAAAACAGCCTCATCGGCGAACTCGTCCGGGCGCTCGATGCACTGACTCCGGGGGAAGAGCCCAACCGCTTCCTCACAACGGTGCTCTTTGGCGGTATTCTGGGTTCAATCTACAGCCTTCTCCAGTTTGTCTTTTCGCCGATTTGGGGCAGGCTTTCGGATAAGCACGGGCGACGCTCAATCCTCATGCTCACTGTCGGAGGAACGGCGATCAGCTATCTACTCTGGATCTTTAGTGGGAGCTTTATTCTGCTCCTTTTCGCCCGCGCCCTCGGTGGCGTCATGGCGGGCAATATAGCCGTCGCGACGGCAGCGGTCGCCGATGTGACAAAGCCATCGGAACGCTCCCGCGGGATGGGTTTGATCGGCATGGCCTTTGGGCTTGGATTCATCATTGGGCCCGCGATCGGAGGCACCGCCTCGTTTCTCAACTTGCTCGACTGGCTGCCATCAGGCGAGAGCTGGGGGCTGCATCCCTTTTCATTACCCGCTCTACTCGCATTTCTCCTCGCGCTGGTGAATTGGGTCTGGATCGCCCGTAGCTTCAAAGAGACACGCGAAGCCAGCGCGCGGACGGCCACCCCCCAACGCAAGCGCTTCGCCTTTTTCGGAATCAAAATCGCGAGCATTCGTCAGGCGATCAATGTCTACCTCGTCCTCCTTGTGGCCTTTGCTGCGATGGAGTTCACCCTAACTTTTCTGGCCGTCGAGCGCTTTGCTTACAGCCCACGGCAGCTCACCCTTGTCTTTGTTTTCGTCGGGCTCGTCCTTGCCTTCACCCAAGGCTGGTTCGTTCGTCGCTATGCCGGAAAAATCGGCGAAACGCGCTGTATCATCCTTGGACTTGTCCTCGCGAGTTGCGGACTTGTCGCGCTCGGGTTTGCGGGCAACACGGTTCTTTTCTACTTCGGCCTCGCACTGCTTGGCGCGGGGATCGGTATCACCAGCCCGACCCTCACAGCCTTAGTCTCGCTCTATAGCGATGACGACAGTCAGGGGGCTAACCTCGGAGCCTTCCGCTCGGCAGGTTCACTCGCCCGCGCAATCGGCCCCTTTCTCGGCGCTCTCCTCTTTTGGTCGCTTGGATCGCTGACGGCCTATTTGATCGGGGCCGCCGCTGTCGGTCTTGCTGTCCTTCTGGCTTTGAAATTACCAAAGCCCACCGAAGCGCAAAGCAAAGACTAGCGCTTTTCCAGAAATCCGGTCCTACTTATGTGGGGCCGGATTCCCTTATTTACCCTGTAAAATATATGCGAATTGCCGCCTAGAAACTGAAGTTACCTCCCTCGGGTCGATGTATTGCAGCGTCGGCAAGAATGCTGGCTAAAGTAAAAATCCATTAACCAGAAAGGTAATATCATGGCGAATATCGCATTATCATCGGGCATCCGATCAAGTCTCAGCTCCCTCCAAGGAACTGCACATCAACTGAGTTTGACTCAAAGCCGCCTCTCAACAGGCCGCAAAGTAAACTCTGCGATCGACAACCCAACTAACTTTTTCGCGGCAGCCAATTTGAATGACCGTGCGGACAAGCTCTCCACTCGTCTCGACGGGTTGGGCCAAGCCGTTAGCACGCTGAATGCTGCCGACAATGCACTGACTTCGATGCGTAGTCTCGTTTCCGCACTCAAAGGTGTCGTTGACGAAGCGCTCGCTACCTCTGACAGCGCTGACCGTGGATCTCTCGGAGAGCAGTTCAACGAGCTCCTCGTTCAACTCAACGACTTCAGTAAAGACGCTGACTATAAAGGTGTAAACCTTCTCCAGTCCGGCCAGTCTGACGTCCTCACTGGTGGTAACGAATCCCTCGTGGTTCAGTTTGGTGAAGATTACAACGACTCAACCCTCGACATCCAAGTGGTCAACATCACTGGTGCGACCACCATCTCGACCAACGCTGCAGGTGAAATCCCTGATCCTTCAGCCGTTTTAGGCGCAGGGGGCACACGGTTCGCAGTCAGCTACAACGAAGAAGGCGTTAGCAGCACAGATGCTGCAGTGATCGGTATCCGTTCTGCTGAAATCACGACTGGAACTGAAACCGCGGCGATCGGCTTAGCTGGCACAGGAGCTGGCAGCCATCAAATCGCATGGGCTGACGACTTAACTTATCAAGCTAACCTCGCGGCGGTTGTTTCTAGCCTCGAAGCCTTTGATTCGTCGTTGATCAACACCGCCAAAGCGCTCTCGCAGAACGTTAACATCGTTTCTATCCGTCAGGACTTCACGAACAACCTCATCAACACACTTGAGGAAGGCGCGGACAAGTTAACCCTTGCTGACTTAAACGAAGAAGGGGCGAACCTCCTAGCTTTGCAAACAACGCAGAGCTTGGGAATTCAGTCCCTCTCTCTCGCGTCTCAAACAAACCAGGCCGTTCTCGGCCTCCTTGGTTAATCGTCCTAGGCCACGACAAACACTGGGGAATCTCCCCAGATTGACGCTCGTGATCAATTTCAGGGAGTCGGCATTCGCCGGCTCCCTTTTTTGTGCCCTCAGCTCAAGTTTAAAGGTTTTTAACCGACTTCTCTCTATAATCCAGCTCACAGAGCTATGAGTTTCGTCTCACCCAGCCAAATATCAGAGTTTATCGACCCACGTGCCTTTTCTGTCAAAAGGACGACGGCCCGTGGCTTGTCTGAAATCGAGACGACTCAGAAACCCATCGCTACGTCCGATGCTAACAGCAGCCTCTCACTCCTTCTCGGAGCCCAGCAGCGGATGGATCAACTACGGACTAACCTCCAAGGCCTACTCGACCTTTCGCTCGAAGGTGCGCGCGGTAGTCTAAGAGATGCTGAATACGACGAAGTCTACGGCAAGTTGCGCAGTTTGACGGCTGGCTACGATCAAGTCCTCGACGCCTCGACCTTCAATGGTGAGCCCCTCTTCGACGGGCGCGCTTGGGAGATTAACAACGGCGCCCAGCGAAGCTCGGTCGAAATTCCCAGTCTGTATCTCGAAGACGAAGAGACCGCTTTTAATCTCATCGACCGGAGCGAGGGCGCTAAGGTCGCAGTGAGCTACGATCCCGCTACCCTCATCCGAAATTCATTTTCTGGCCTCGCCGGCCTCGACATCAGTGACTCGATCGGCATCGCCCGAACTGACGGCCTTCCCGAGCTCGAAGACGGCAAGTATCGACTCGAAATCGAATACAATGGCCCTGACTCGAGCCTCATCCTTTCCGATCAATTTGGAGGTAAATTAGAAACCCTCACGGGCGTCGACCTCACGGGCACAGGACTTGAAACGGTTGAGTTTGCCTCAGGCATCCGCATCGAAATCGACAAGATTCAAGGCTCCCAAAACTTTGACAAGTGGGACTACGCAAACGATGGCCCCGTTTCACTCTTCGCCGACCTCAACTACGAACGCGTCTCCTGGCACAATCTGGTCGGCGATGATCGAAATCCAGAGACCACCGCCGAGGCTGAGTGGTCATATAAAAGCCCACGTAAGTATAGCGCGCCGGCCGTCAACTTTCTCGAGATCGAAAACAATGGCGTTTCCGCCCTCACGGGTGAGCTCGCTGAAGGCAATTACAAGCTGACGGTTAAATACAAGGGAGCTGACTCGATCGTTGAAGTGCGCGATGCCTTTGGCCGCATGAAACAGCGTATCGATGGCCTCGATCTCAGCGCAGATGGCAAGCACTCGATCGATACCGGCCTCGGCGTGCGATTCACTTTCGAAAACATAGGATACGGCACAACCACCACCACGGTTAACGCCAACTTCGACTACACCCCTGCCCCCTCCCAAGACGAACGAGACTTTGATTTCCTCGCCTTTGGTGAACGTGTCGTAGGGGCGATCGAACTGCTCGATGAGCAACTCTTTACGGTCGATGACCAGATCGCCTCCGTCCAACAGATCGTCCAGCTACAACGCGGACAATCCGGCGGCGCGAACAGCGGTGCAATCTCCCTCCTCAGTGCTGCAGGCGGAAATTCAGGCCTCTTAGGGCTACTCTCTGGAAGTGCCGTTCAGTCTCGCCTCACAGTCTCCGGCGCACAGCTATTCGCCAATATCAATGGAGCAACCTCTGCCCAAGGCGGCACCCAAACAGTGCTGAGCTATCTGGCTTAGTTCCTCTGTCAAAGAAGGGACGACAGACATTCTAGTCTTCCCTTTATGCAGCGCCTCTTTTCAATGGGCAAATGCGCGTTCCTCTTCTTGAGCTAACCACCCAAAATGGTGCCCTCGCCGACCAACTAAAAACTACCGCTGCCGCAGTGATAGATTCGGGTCGCTATATCATGGGCCCAGAAATTGATGCCTTTGAGGTTGAAGTCGCCCGTTACTCGGGTGCTGCCCACGGGGTTTCCGTTTCTTCAGGAACCGATGCCATTTTACTCGCCTTGATGGCCCTTGAAATAGGCCCGGGCGATGAGGTTATCATTCCAAGCTTCACCTTCTTTGCCACCGCTGGCTGTGTCAGCCGAACCGGTGCTACACCTGTCTTTGCTGACTGCTGCAAACGCTGCTTCAACCTGCGTGCGAGCGATATCGAACCCCTCATCACGGAGAAGACAAAGGCGATCATCCCCGTCCACCTCTTCGGTCAATGTTCGCCTCTCGACGAAGTCCTCGCACTTGCCAAGAAGCATTCCTTGCACGTCGTCGAAGACACCGCTCAGGCGATCGGTGCCCGCATCGGAGAGCGTCAAGCTGGCAGCATGGGAACAGCGAGCGCCTTCAGTTTCTTCCCTTCCAAGAATCTAGGAGGCTTCGGCGATAGCGGTATCGTCCTCACCCAAGATGCCGACCTCGCAGAGCGCATGCGCATCCTCCGCAATCACGGCTCTGCGCCGAAATACTACCACTCGCACATCGGTGGAAATTTCCGCATGGATCCACTTCAAGCGGCCCTCCTTCGGCTCAAGTTACCGCAGCTCGATGGCTACCTCGCTGCCCGACGTGCGAATGCCGCACACTATCGCGCGGGCCTCGCCGGTGTCGACGGTGTCGACGGTGTCGAAACGGCAGCCCAGTCTAGCGGATGTACAAGTGGCTGCCTATCCGAGCAATCCTCAGCGCGACTCATCCTCCCGGTAGAACTCGAAGGGCATTTCCACACCTACAACCAATTCACCCTTCGCCTTCCTGGGAAGGGCCGTCGGGATGCCCTCCGCACTTACCTCAACGAAGCTGAGATCGGAGCTGAAATCTACTACCCCCTTCCTCTCCACAAGCAGGCCTGTTTTGCAAATTTACCGACGGCCGCCCAACCGCTTCCAAACTGTGAGCAGCTCGCTGAAGAAGTGGTCAGCATTCCAATCTATCCGGAACTCGAAGAGGCCCAAGTTGCCTTTGTGATCGAGAAGATCAAAAGCTTCCTCGAATCGGAAAATTAATTCAAAGGCTCTCGAATAGACGCGAAATACGAATTTCAATTGTAGCACCATGGGGGCTAGAACTATACCCACAATCAGACACCTAAGCTACTAAGTTAGGTCTTCACCCGACGACTGCATGACGATCCACTCTTTCCCATCTTACACACACACGACTTCGCCCTTTGCCGCCGAAGGTCTGCCTTCAGACCTGAGCGAAAAAAAGGTCGGAATTATCGGCCTCGGCACCGCCGGGCTACCTCTTCTCATCGAGTTTGCTCGAAAAGGACATCGCGTCGTCGGTTTCGATCTCGACGAGGACAGGGTCAAGAGCGTGAACGAGGGGGAAAGTTATCTCGAGCACATCAGTGCGAACGATCTCAGCTCACTCCTCGAGCATCGCAGAATCGAAGCTACAGCCTCTTTCAAGCGTATCACTGAAGTCGATGCAGCCATCATCTGTGTCCCGAATCCGCTCAATGCCAACGGCGAACCTGACTTATCCTACGTCCTCAAGGCAGCCGAAGCGATCGCTCCACATATGCAGAAAGGCGTCCTCATCGCTCTCGAGTCGACGATCTATCCAAGCACGACTGACGGGGAGCTGAAAGCAGCCCTTGAAGAGGGATCGGATATGCGCGCGGGGATAGACTTCCATCTCGCCTTTTCAACCGAGCGTAAAGACCCCGAAAACCCTGCTAGTCATTTCGGCATCGTTCAAAAACACATCGGCGGACTCACTCCCAGATGCCTCGAGCTCGCCGTCGGCTACTACAGTCGGGTCCACGAAGTCATTAAGCACACAGCAAAGAGCCCAACCGAAGACAATTGAGCTGAGCTTAATTGTCAGTTCGGGCCATACAATCACGGCTCGTATCCAGAAAACGACGACACTGCTTATAGCGCTCGCAATCAGTTTCGTGCTCTAATCCGAGAACAATCAAGATTTCGTCGCAAGGGAACTACTCGCTCGTAAAACTATAATTGGTGACGAACTTCACCGTCCGATTTCCGAGATCGATATGTAAATCAAGCCGCCCATTTCTACTTCCTGAGTCGAAGGGCGTGAAGCGGCAATAGAGCCGTCGCTGGGCGTCTGGGAAGGTCTCCGAGTCACACCAGCCTGTCAGCTCGCCGCCCTGTGCAAAGACAGCTTCGCCGGTCTCGTCGAGGGGCAGGAAGAGTTCACCTGACTCGTTTTTGGATTTACGAAGAGGCACGCGAATTTCATAGCGCCCCTTCAGGATGGGAGTGCCATCCACTTCCAATAGCGCTAGATCACTGACTGCAAGCGTCACTTCAGCGATGAAAACGCGTGTTCGAGCCTCTTCTACAACCAGTTTTGAAGACGACGTTACTTGCGCAAAAAGGCTGAGCGGAAGGACGATCCAGAGTGGAATCAAATAGCGCACAGCACCCAAACAACTAGCGACCGTGCAACAACGCATCTACGCTGTCGTCAGAGCCGTCGCCATGTCTTGATCAAAGACCAAGTGGACCTCTTCAGCCAAAGGCTGCGCTTCATCACCATAGTGTTTTGCAATCGCAGCGGAGAGATTAACCTCAAAATCAACGAAGCTATCTGCGCATGTCGTAATGCTTGCATTCAAACACCGAGCGGAAACTCCGCCTGCACCGTCATTAAACACTTCAAACACTAATTTTGGGTCTACTGAAGGAAACATAGATGGATAGGTGAGGGTTCGCTAAAAAGCTTAGGATCATTCACACTTCGCCAAAATAGGCGAGGTTAAACCGTAACCATTCCTTAACCTTAGGTGCAGATAAAGCACCTGGTGCCCCACCAAGAAAAGCAATCTACTTGGATTCTTCGGGCTGTTCTTCAGGGACCTCTGCCTCACCCTGAGTGAGTTCCGCCGGTGGCTCTTCCTCAACCGGAGCGGCTTCTTCGACCGCCCGATCATCGGCAAGTCCGAGCTCGGCATTGCCTACAACCGGCTCCTGATTCGTCGCTTGTAGGATCCATTCACTCAATTGCTGAGGCGAAAGCACGTCGCTAGCTGGGAGCTCTTCAATCGACCTAAGTCCAGAGAACTCCAAGAAGCCGTCGGTAGTTCCAAACTGTAAGGGGCGGCCTGGCAGCTCAGCACGGCCCATCACAGCAACGAGCTGGCGCTCGACCAAGCGATTTAAAGCACTGTCGCTCGAGACACCTCTAATCGCCTCGATCTCGGCCCGTGTCACAGGTTGACGATAGGCGACAATCGCAAGGGTCTCCATCTGCGCTGGACTGAAGCGCTGCGGCCGTGGCTCATCGCGCAACAAACGCACCCAGTCCGCGAGGTCGGGAGCAACAATTAGGCGATAGCCCAGAGCTCCCTCTTGCAGGCGGTAAGGCGCACGCTCCTCGACGAGTTCACTCGCGATTTCGATCATCGCTTCGCGTACCTGCGTCGACGTGAGCAACGTGGGCACCTGGTCGAGAAGGTCGGACATCACGCCCTGCCCTTCTTCGTCGGCCGCGGCGTTTTCGCCTGATTCGGCAACCAGTTCCGCACGTTCCTCGTCCGCCTGATGGTGATAGCGGGTAATAACAGCCTGTACGTCTTTAATCGAGAGCGGCTCGTTCGTCGCAAAGAGGAGGGCTTTTAGAATGCGCTGGAGATCAAACATGCAGAAGAACGAAAGAAAGCGAGATCGTGGGGAAGGAGAAGAAAATTCGCTGAATAAGGGTAGGCAAAGAAGACTTTCTGCCCGAAACGAGCTTTTCCCTTTCATTTCAGGCGGTGAACGGTTTTTCTCCTCACCTTATGGCAGACCTACCTCGCCCACATTCTTCTGTTGTCGTCGACGGCGACGACCGCGCCCCCGCTCGCTCAATGCTTCGCGCCACTGGCTTCGAAGATGAGGATTTTAAAAAGCCGCAGATCGGTGTCGTTAGCACTTGGAGCGATCTCACGCCCTGCAATATGCACATCGACGAGCTCGCAAGCGCAGCCCAAGACGGCATCAATCAAAACGGCGGCAAAGCCGTCACCTTCGGGACTATCACAGTCTCGGATGGCATTTCGATGGGAACCAAGGGCATGCGCTACAGTCTCGTCTCCCGTGAGGTCATTGCCGATTCCGTCGAAACGGTTGTCGCAGCAGAAGGCTTCGATGGCCTCGTTGCGATCGGTGGATGTGATAAAAATATGCCCGGCTGTATGATCGCCATCGCACGCCTAAATCGCCCTGCAGTCTTTGTCTACGGTGGTAGTATTCTTCCCGGCTTCACAAAGAACGACACGAAGGAGGAGAAGCCGATGGACATCGTTTCGGTCTTTGAAGCAGTCGGGCAACATGCCAAGGGACAGCTTACCGACGAAGGTCTCAAAGAAGTCGAAAAGTGTGCGATTCCGGGAGCCGGATCCTGTGGTGGCATGTATACCGCCAACTCGATGGCGAGCGCGATTGAAGCCCTTGGGATGAGTCTCCCAGGCAGCAGTGCGCAACTTGCGATCAGCAAAGACAAACGCCTCGACTGTGAAAACGCGGGCAAGGCCGTCCTCAAGATGCTCGAGCTCGGCATCACTCCCCGCGACATTCTAACCCGGGAAGCCTTCGAAAACGCTATTATCATCTGCATCGCCTTAGGTGGTTCGACGAATCTCGTCCTTCACCTCCTCGCGATCGCACATGCTGCTGAGGTCGAGCTTTCGATCGACGACTTTGCGGTGCTCGGATCAAAGGTGCCTCTCCTCTGCGACGTGAAACCCTTTGGCAAATACAACATGAGCCACCTCATCCGCATTGGTGGCATTCGCCCTATGATGAAGATACTTCTGGATAAGGGCCTCCTTCACGGCGACTGCATGACCTGCACCGGCCAGACACTCGCCGAATCCCTCGATGGCGTTGGACCCTATCCGGAGTTTCCCGCAAAGCAGGACATCGTGCGCCCATGGGACGACCCCATTAAGTCCGAGTCCCACCTGCGCATCCTCCGCGGCAACTTGGCTCCCGGCGGAGCAGTGGGCAAGATCACCGGGAAAGAAGGACTCTACTTCAAAGGCGTCGCTAAAGTTTACGAAGGCGAAGAAGATGCGCTCAAAGGCATTCTGCGCGGCGATGTCGTCGCCGGCGATGTCGTCGTCATCCGCAACGAAGGCCCTGTCGGTGGTCCTGGAATGCGCGAAATGCTGTCGCCGACCAGCGCGGTCGCGGGGCGTGGACTGATCAAAGAGGTCGCCCTCATCACCGATGGCAGATTCTCAGGTGGCTCGCATGGCTTTGATGTCGGGCATATCACGCCCGAAGCTGCTTGTGGCGGTGCCATCGGAGTCGTCAAGAGTGGCGACACGATCGAAATCGACGCAGTCAAGAATACCATTTCTGTTCTCATATCGGACAAAGAACTCGACGAACGCATGGCCTCCTACGTGCCGAAAGGTCCAGGCGAGAAACGTGGAGTGCTTGGTAAATACGCTAAATTGGCTTCGACCGCGAGCGAAGGTGGTGTGACCGACAAAGGGCTTTGACCACCGCAAACGCGCGCAGCTCAGGAATTGCCGGTGTTTGACACCCTACTGACCGATTTACTAATACATAAGACGTAGACAGTTACGACTCCCCCCATGCTTCGAATACTCCCAGCCCTCGTTTTAATTCTAATCCCTGCACTTCTCGCAGCCCAAGAGCGTGACTTGAAATGGGTTCTCGACCGCTATGTCGATGCCGCCGGTGGTCGAGCAAACCTCAACGATTTGAAGTCCATTGTCATCGAGGGCACGCTGACCGTTGATGATCAAAACTCGGTCAGGATCAAAGTGATGAAAAAGCGGTCGAATTTCGTGCGGCAGGTCATGGATCACAAGGATAATCGCCGCGTCGTTGTGGCATACAACGGTGACACTGTATGGCAGTTAAACTCAGATCGAAGAAATGAACAGTTTCGCACCCTCGATGCAAAAGACGCGGCCGATTTCATTCGTGAATCACCCCTTGAAAACCCCCTCGCTGCTGAGGGATTAGACAAATCTCAGTTCAGCTACAAAGGCATTGAGGTCATCGAAGACGAAAGTGCATGTCATCGTATCACGGTGACATATCTGGACGGAACGGACTTTTCTTGAAACGAAGACGATAAATACCATCACAAAACCGGACGGATCCGTCGTCATAACTGAAACATATCCTAGCGATTTTCAGTTTATCAGAGGCGTTCTTTTTGCCCAGCGATTGGTTATCAATAGGGACGACGGCTATTCCAGCGTCCTTACGATCGATGAAATTCGGATCAATCCGGGCGTGCCTTCAAGCCTATTCAATCCGCCACATGGCTATTAATCGGCTTGAACTTTACGGCCGAAATTTTCGAACAATCGGGCCTGTAATTCCTTAAGCTCTGGAACACCCAAGAGGTGGAGACCACCGAGATAGGTTAAAGCGCCGAGTGGAATCCCGAGGAGGACAAGCAGGACCGCCGTCGGCTTAGCACTCAACTCAAGCAAGAGGATGAGCCGCCATGACCCAAGCACGACAGCGGCCATCAACGCACACGCTACCGCCATCTTGGCCAAGCCCCAAACACTCTGCTTTGTTACGCCAACGACACCGCGCTTCCACAGCGCAGCTTCAAGCAAGAGTGCGACCACGACTGAGGCGGCCAAATTAGCGACCGCCAAACCAACTACGCCCCAATACCGCATCAGCCAAAGACCGAGGACAAGATTGATCACGACATTCACTCCCGCGACACGCATGGGAAGTTTCATTTTCTTCCACGAGTGAAGCCCACGGGTGGCCAGCATTGTCCAGCTAAAGAAGGGCATCGAGATTGCAAGAATCTGTAGTGGTAAAACAGTACGCAGGACCGAGCGCGAATCAAAGAGACCCCACTCAAAGAGCGTAATCAAAATTGGCTCAGCTAAGACAAAGAGTCCAACAGCGGCTGGCAGAGTGATCAAAAAAATAGCCGTCCGGCCTTGTTCATAGGCGGAACGAAAATCACTTTCATCTTTCTGGGCAACGGCCCGCGCAAGGCGCGGAAAAGCGACCGTTGTAATCGCAACCGCAAAGACGCCGTAAGGCAGCTCAACGAGCCGATTCGCGAGATATAAAATCGAAGTAGCAGCATCATCGATGGAGAGCGCTAGCAAGCGCGCGATAAGAAGATTTACCTGTAAAATCGCCGCACCGGCCATCCCCGGAAGGAGCAAGCGCCAAACCTCTGTGAGCGATTCGTCACGCGAGCCATCGAGACGTGGTGTCCAACCTTCTCGGCGCAGGGCAAAGGCAGGAATGATATACTGCAAGAAGCCCCCCAGAAGCACCGCAACACAGAGTAAGACCAAGCGTGCATAGACCGAGCCCGGCATCAGCCAAAGACCAAGCCCTATCGCCACGATCATTACGATATTGAGCCAAACCGAACCCAAGGCAGGGATCATAAATCGCTGCAAGATATTGAGCTGAGCTCCAACGATCGCACCCGCACAGACAAAGATACAGTAGGGCAAAAGCAGCGCTCCCAAGCGCTCTGCAAGCAGCCAGCGCAAGCTCACGCCTGGCACCAGCGACAGGGCAATGAGCAATCCAATTCCTAGAATGCTGAAGAACAACAGAGCGAGAAAGAGCCGACTTAAAACCCGATTCAGGGTATCGAAAGAAGCTGCCTTCCCTCCGCTCTCAAGTCGTTCCGAAAGCACAGGGATCACTGCTGAAGTTAACGCCCCCTCGCCGACCAAGCGACGCAGAAGGTTCGGCAGCGTAAACGCTACTAAGTAGGCGGAGAGATAAGGCCCCGCTCCAAACCCTGCGAACATCAGAACATCCCGCGCTAGGCCAAGGATCCGCGACAACACTGTCGCACTGGCAAATCCACCTACCTGCTTGAGGGCCTTACTCATTCATCAAGAGAAGATCATTCACCGAGAGAAACTCCAAGCACTATGAATCGAACGTTTCCCGAGATTAACTGGATCAAAAGAAAAATGCTTCAGCGAGGACTTGCACATCACCGACAGGCTCAAGGTGAACCGGTTGGCTAACACTTACGGTAGGAAATTCGGCTTTAAACAAACCTACCTTCGTCGTGTTATTATAAGACCAAATCAGCGATTTACTTTCGTCCGCATACGTAAAGCGGAGGATGATACTGCCTTCAGATGTTTCTGGAATGAGGGCGCTACCGACCTCAATCACGTTCTCCAGCTTCGCTACCTTGAAGCAGCGTTCCAGCGCTCTGCCGACCCATTGAACAAGAACGTGCGCTTCTGCCTTCAGCGCATCAACCGATTCGATTTGAACACTTTCCAATCCTTCGACGAGCTCAACAGGTTGAAAAGCGCTAACGAGTTGTCCTATCGTTTGTCGAATCCGCAAGAGACGAGCGTAGGTGATGTCGTGCACTCGGCGACATGACAATCCGTCAAATCCATCTGAAGCATCGGCCTCAATGCTCCGATCGTAAACAACTCTGCGAGCAAGCTTTAGTATCGTGCCAAAATTTGCTTCAACAACGGTGGGCTCCATACGGTGTATCCAGTAGTGGACAGGAAGGTCAGTTTCGAGCCAAAGCGAGCACTGCACAGCGACGAGTTCATCCAATCCCTTGGGATAGCTAAGCATGAGGGCTTCACAACAGCATAGGTCTCGAAAGTTCTTTCCCAGATAACACTGACTGAACAGCTTCCCTTGAAGTTCACCGCCCTCACCTTCGCCATCATCGCGTTCAGACAACACAATAATTCGGCAGGGGTAGACCTGCCCAAAAGCGATCGCTTGATCAAAACATGCTTTCGCTTCCTCAACCGGTGTTTTAGAGCCGAAGTGGAGAAAAAGATTCATCTGCCAGGCTCGGAAGTCCGAAGACTGGCCACCGTCTGCCGTCGCTAGTTCTTCCCACATCTGACCCGTCTGGACCGTCAGCTCACTCACGCTCATTTCCAAGCCGGGCAACGCATGTATAAGTGCACTCATAGGAAAGTCTTCACTGCAAATTATTCGATTAGATACTGCGCCACTGATGACGTTGACGCCAGAGCATACGCTCCGACTCAGGCGGTCCCCACGTTCCAGCCGCATAGTCGGCCACGCCGCGCTGCCCGCACTCTTTCCAGTGATCGAGCACAGGCGTAATGAGTTTCCAAGACGCCTCCGTTTCATCACCACGAATAAAGAGGGTCGAGTCCCCTACCATACAGTCGAGAATCAGGCGCTCATAGGCCTCAGGCGTATTTGACCCAAAGGTCGTTGCATAACGGAAGTGCATCTTCACCAGCTGCGTCCGTGTCTCCAAACCCGGAACCTTCGAGTTCGTCAAAAGAGTCATACCCTCGTCCGGCTGGACCTGAATGACCAATTGATTTGAAGCGATATCAAATTGTTTGCTTCCACTGAATAAAATCCCCGGCGGACGCTTAAACTGTATCGAAATTTCCGATACACGCTTCGGCATACATTTACCCGAGCGCATATAGAAAGGAACCCCCTGCCAGCGCCAGTTATTGATCTGGAGAGCGAGTGCCGCATAGGTCTCAGTCGCAGAATCGGCAGGAATGCCTTCTTCTTGGAGATAACCCTTCGCTTTTTCGCCGTCGAGAAGTCCGGCCGTATATCGACCGCGGACAACATCTGTATTTTCGTCGAGAGATAGATTGAGTGGTTGTATGCCCTTTAACACCTTCACCTTCTCATCGCGGATCGATTCGGGATCGAGCGAGACAGGCGTCTCCATCGCGATGAGGGCAAGCAGCTGCATGGTGTGGTTTTGCAGCATATCCCGCATCGCACCCGACTTGTCATAATAACCACCACGGCTCCCCACGCTAACGGATTCCGCAACCGTGATCTGAACGCTCTCAACGTATTCGCGGTTCCAGATTGGCTCAAAAATCGAGTTAGCAAAACGCGCTACGAGAAGGTTTTGCACCGTCTCTTTACCGAGGTAGTGATCGATGCGGTAAACCTGTGATTCATCAAAATGCTGCGTGAGCGTCTTGTTCAGCGCCTGCGCTGACTCGAGGTCGTGACCGAAGGGTTTCTCGATGATGATCTTAGCGCGCTGATCTTGTGAGGAATGCGCCGCCAGACCACACTTGCCCAGGTTGACAACGATATCGCTGAAGACACTCGGCGGGGTTGAAACATAGAATACGAGTTGAAAAGGATGGTGCGCAGAGGCCTCCATCTCAGCAATTTTCTCTGCTAGGGCCTTAAAGGCTTTGGGGTCATCGTAGCCGCCAGCTTGATAAGTGATGTTGTTTTCGAGGTTACCCCAGACGTCGTCGTCAAGCTTGCGACGGGAAAAGGTCTCAACCGCTTCTTTAGCCGATTTGCGGAACGCTTCGTCAGGAACCGGCTTCCTACCGTATCCAATAAGGCGAAAATCAGCTGGCAGGAGATTGTCTAAGCCTAGGTTAAACAGGGCTGGAACAAGTTTGCGCGCGGTCAAATCGCCCGAAGCCCCGAAAATCACAAGAATCGTAGAAGGAGCACCGCGGTGCTTACTCAAACCATCAAGAAAAGGATGTCGGGCGTCAGTGGACATAAGGAATACAAGACCCTCCACCACTAGTTAAAGGCAAGACCGAAACAATTCAAAGACCGAGCCAGAATCATGAGATTAAGTCATCTTTAAGGCCTCCAAAGAGGGACAAAATGGAGGAGAGAAAATCGTGGCTTGAAGTCATCTGCGAAGAGCACGAAGTATTCATACGCCGCCGCTATGTTTCACACCCTACATTCTGAAGATCTCTCCGCCACCGTCTCAAGTCTCGGAGCCGAGCTCAAATCACTCAAGTCCCTGTCCACCGGAGAGGAGTTCATCTGGCAAGATGAGCCGAGCATCTGGCCCAACAGCGCGCCCATTCTCTTTCCTATCGTAGGCCGCCTAAAAGACGGTTACTTTATCTATGAAGGCCAGCGCTATGAGATGGATAAGCACGGTTTCGCGAAGTTTTCCACTTTCGATCTCGTCCGAGAGGAAGCCAATGCAATCAGCTTCGTCCTGCGCTCAAGCGAGGAAACAAAAGCGGTCTTCCCCTTCGTCTTCGAGCTCGAGGTCAGCTTTCGACTCTTCGCGAACACACTCAGCGTGCGCTACGACGTACGCAACACCGGCGCCGACCCCCTCTTCTTCACGATTGGCTCGCACCCCGCCTTCACTCTGCCACTGGGAGACAGTTCACTCAGCGATTATTGCCTCCGCTTCGATCAGCCTGAAACCCTTGATCGATATTTCCTGGAGGATGGCATTCTAACCGAACGCCCAACGAATGATTATTTGCGCGACCAAGATGTCATTCCTCTCAGTGCCTCATTATTCGACAACGATGCCCTTATTTTTAAGGACATCCGATCGCAGCGCATCTCGATCGAACATCGAGAACGCGGACATCGCCTGACGCTCGATCGCGGAAACTGTCCCCACATGGGCATATGGGCGAAGTCAGGGGCAGGCTATGTCTGCCTCGAACCTTGGCACAGCTTCGATGAGAACCCTAGCCACGACAACGAACTCGCTAACAAACCGGGCATTCTCCGCTTGGACGCCAGCGAATGCTTCACAACTAGCTACGGCATTCACCTCTAAACCTGCAGCCCTCCCCTTCAGTCCGCCGCCGCAAACAGTCCAACCGCTACGAAGATGAAACAACTATTCAAAAAACTTATCGGAGAGGCGAACATCGGCCGCCTCAATTTCTTCCGGCGAAAAGACCTTCGAGATTCATGGGGCGGCACCTTCAATGGACAACGTTTCCGTCAGCGCATATTTTTCGACCTACTCTACGCTTTTCCAATCAAAGCGATCGTCGAAACTGGAACTTTCCTCGGAACGACTACAGCGCTGTTTGGGGCGACCGGTTTACCGGTTTATACGTGCGAGATTCAAACGCGCTACTTTGCCAACACCCGGATGCGTTTCCGTTTCAACCGGCAAAACATCCATCAGTATAGAAACAACTCTCCAGATTTTCTATGCCAACTTGCAGTTGATTCAGCGATTCCAAAGACCGACACGCTCTTCTATCTCGATGCACACTGGGAAGAAAATCTCCCTCTTCGTGAGGAGGTCGAGATCATCTTCTCGCATTGGGAAAATGCGGTCGTGATCGTAGATGACTTTTGTGTCCCTGATTCCGAATACACCTTCGACGACTATGGACCGAAAAAGCGCCTAGACTTGGACTACCTTAGGCCGATCATGGAAAAACATCAGCTGACGGCCTTCTTCCCGAGCGCAAATGCCTCAGAAGAAACAGGAGCCAAGCGTGGCTCTGTCGTTCTCTGCAAAGGCAAAGACGCCCAGAGCATCACTGATTCCTTACAAATACTTCGGCAATTCGAAGCGTAGGAGGCCTCTCTAGATCTTCCTGCGTGCGAGCGCAGCCTTGATGAAGTCGCGAAAGAGCGGATGCGCCTTTCTCGGCTTGGAAAGGAACTCAGGGTGGAACTGGCAGCCAACAAACCACGGATGCTCCGGCACTTCAACAATCTCGACGAGACCACGCTCGGCATTGTTGCCAGAAATACGCAGCCCTGCCTCTTCGAGGGCTTTAAGATAGTCGTTGTTAAATTCGTAGCGATGGCGGTGGCGTTCACTCACCGTTGACTGACCATACGCCGTGTGGGCCAATGAGCCTGGCTCGAGCTCACATGGGCAAGCACCGAGGCGCATCGTTGCACCCTTATCCGTCACTCCCTGCTGCTCAGGCATAAGATCGATCACCGGGTGCGGTGTCTTCTCGTCAAATTCAGAACTATGGGCGCCTTCTAACCCTGCGACGTTGCGGGCAAATTCGATCACCGCGATTTGCAACCCGAGACAAAGGCCAAAGTAAGGAATACCACTCTCACGAGCGAGGCGCGCGGCCTCGATTTTTCCTTCGATCCCACGACGACCAAATCCGCCCGGCACGAGGATGCCGTCGAGCTCGAGTAACTTAGCGAAGTCGCCATCTTCGAGCTTTTCGGAGTCGAGGCGGTGAATATTTACCCGACAATCGTTCGCGATGCCCGCATGCGTCAGGCTCTCATAGACACTCTTGTAAGCGTCCTGCAACTCAATGTATTTACCGACGACCCCGATATCAACTTGGTGTTTTGGGAAGCGGAGGATACGCACAACTTCGCTCCACCCGCTCTCGGTATTTTCCAAATGCTCGAATCCGAAATATTCTAGAACGAGTTGATCAAGACCCTCGTTCTGCAGCATGAGCGGCACCTCGTAAATCGAGGTTTCAACGTCTTTCTCCTCAATCACTGCCCTTAACGGCACATTGCAAAAGAGGCTCAGCTTGTGGCGCAGGTCTTTCGGCAGGTCGCGCTCACAGCGGCAAACAAGGATGTCCGGCTGGATTCCGATTTCTCGGAGCTTCGCAACCGACTGCTGAGACGGCTTCGTCTTCAGTTCGCCAGCAGCGGTGAGGAACGGCACGAGAGTGACATGGAGGAACATCACATCCTTGTGCTCCTTCTCGAGTGAAAATTGACGCATCGCTTCGAGAAACGGTAAACCCTCGATATCGCCGACGGTTCCACCGATCTCAGTGATGATGATATCGGCATCACCTGACTCTGCCTCAAAACGGCTCTGAATTTCGTTCGTGACGTGAGGAATGACTTGGATCGTCTGGCCGAGAAACTTTCCTTCCCGCTCTTTCTTGAGAATCTCGTGGTAGATCTGGCCCGAAGTCAGGTTGTTCGCCTTCGAGAGTTTCCCACTCGTGAAGCGCTCGTAGTGCCCAAGGTCGAGATCCGTCTCTGAGCCATCATCGAGGACGTAAACCTCCCCGTGCTGAAACGGGTTCATCGTTCCAGGGTCAACATTCAGGTATGGATCAAACTTCTGGATCTTCACCTTCAGACCGCGCTGCTCCAGTAGTGCGCCAAGCGCAGCTGCCGTGAGACCTTTTCCTAGGGATGAAACCACCCCGCCCGTAATAAAAATGTGTTTCATGTCCGTGATTCGACCCTGACAACTGCAAACGGCAGTCAACTTGAGCCACGGGCGTTTAGAAATCGCTTCAGCCTCGGTAGTGGCAAGGGAAATTGCATCCACACCTCGAACTTTAGCTATTTAAGCCAAAAAAGAAACAACCCCGAAGAAGCAAAGCTTGCTCTTGTCTAGGCAAACTAGGGACAATCCAACCAGTATGAAAAAATACATCGTCGAGTTCATCTGCACCTTCTTCCTCGTTTTCATCATCGGATCCACGGTTATCGATCCTAGCATAGGCGCCTTCGCTCCGATCGCAATCGGCTTCGGGCTCGTCATTCTCGTCTATGCAGGTGGTCATATTTCTGGTGCACACTACAACCCGGCCGTCACGATCGCCGTGTGGCTGCGCGGCGCATGCGATAAGAAAGATGTCATACCTTACATCGTTGCCCAAGTAGCGGCCGCGGCTCTGGCAGCCTTTTCGATCATTTTGTTGAAGCCTGCAATGGCGGGCGCGACGCCTGTTCTCGCAACCGTTCCAGTGCTTGTCGTCGAGGTGCTCTTCACTTTCCTTCTCGCCTATGTGATCCTCACGTCGCAACCGCCAAAGCGACAGAGGGTAACTCCTACTTTGGACTCGCGATCGGCGGAACACTCATGGTGGGCATTTTCGCCGGCGGTTCAATCTCGGGCGGTGTCTTCAATCCTGCCGTTGCTGTGGCGACGTGCCTGATGGGTCTGACCGCGTGGAGCTCCATTTGGATCTATCTCGTAGCCAATTGTGCAGGCGGCGTCCTCGCGGCCGTCGTCTTCAATCTAGTCAAAAGCGACGAAGACTAGAGCTGGCCTACAGGCTCAGGCAGTCGAGCAACCTCACTTCATCGCACCAAGCGGCCGCAACCACGAGGGTTTTGCCCATGACGATTTCTCGGCGTGGCTCCATCGTTTCCGGATCAACCGCGCTGACGTGGATCACCCGCAATCGGCGGCACTGCGTTATATGGTGGATCACTTCGGCGAGAACGCGATCGACATTACGGATCCCATTGTCGACGAGCTTTTGCCCCTCGTTCAGTGCTTTGCAGAGGATCACTGCATCGCACCGCTGGAAGTCGTTGAGGTAGCTATTTCGGGCTCCTAAAGCTAGGCCATCGTCAGCGCGAACCACTGGCCCCGCTTCGACATCGACCGGGAAATTCAGATCTGTGATGAGCTTACGGATGACCGCTACAAGCTGCGCATCCCGCTGCCCCATTACGAGCGTATCGGGGCGAATAACATTGAAGAACTTCACATAGGACGTGCAGGCCCCCCGAAAATAACTAGGCCGCGAAACGCCACAGAGGCCCTTAGAGTATTTTTCTTCCGCGATCTTAGACGAGTAGCCCGCTGGATACATTTCCTTCGAAGTTGGGATGAAAACGATGTCCACTCCGGCCGCCTCGCAAAGCTCGAGGTCTTTTTCACGTGACCGCGGGTAGCGGTCGTAATCCTCATTGGGACCGAACTCCAGCGGGTTCACAAAAATCGACACCACGACCGTGTCTGCCTGTTCCTGTGCTTTCTTAACCAAACTCAAGTGACCGTCGTGAATTGCGCCGCTCGTCACGACCAGCGCAATCAGGCGACCTTGGGTGCGTTGCTGCACCGCTGTTTCCTGCATCCGGTTTACCGTTTCAATAATCTGCATTTTTCAGGTTTCCTAGGTTGCACTTTGTCGGGGTAAAATTTCCCTTTCCCCTTGCCACTAAAGGCCCTTTGCCTTTCTGCACAAGACTTACTCAACACCAATATGGCCCGCGCAAACCCACACTTCCTCAATCTTAAGAGTTCATACCTCTTCGTCGACATTGCCCAACGAGTGGCTGCCTACCAAAAGGCGCACCCCGAACGCTCCATCATCAAGATGGGAATTGGCGATGTCACAGAGCCCCTCCCCGCCGCCTGCCGCGAGGCAATGAAGGCCGCCATTGATGAGCTCGGCAGCAAGGCAACCTTCCGTGGTTACGGGCCCTCTGAAGGCTATGGCTTTCTCCGCGACGCCATCGTCGAAAACGACTTTGCCAACTGCGGTATCAGCTCCGACGAAATCTTTGTCAGCGACGGCTCAAAGCAGGACAGCGCCAACATTGGTGAGATCTTCGATGCCTCGGCAACGGTAGCCGTGACGGATCCGGTGTACCCAGTTTATGTCGACAGTAATGTCATGGCAGGCCGCAGCGGAGATGCCGAAGGCGACCGTTACAGCAACTTCGTCTACCTCGACTCGACGCCCGAGAACGGCTACCTGCCGGCGCTTCCAAGCGAACCCGTCGACATCATTTACCTTTGCTTCCCGAACAATCCCACCGGTACCGTTATCTCCCGTGAAAAGCTCACGGAGTGGGTCAACTACGCCCGCCGTGAAAAGGCTGTGATCATCTATGACGCAGCCTACGTCGCCTTCGTCAGCGACCCTGAGATCCCTCGTTCGATCTACGAAATCGAAGGCGCCCACGAGTGTGCCATCGAGATGCGTAGCTTCTCAAAGATCGCTGGCTTCACCGGTGTGCGTTGTGCCTACACGGTCATCCCGAAGGCCCTCAAGCTCGCTGATGCTGAAGGCAACGAGATCAGTGCTCACCAACTCTGGAACCGTCGCCACGGCACGAAGTTCAACGGCACCTCCTACCCTGTTCAAGCCGCTGCTGCCGCCGTCTATTCACCCGAAGGCCAAGCCCAGGTGAAAGAGCTCGTCTCTTTCTACATGGAGAATGCTCGCCTCCTACGCGAAGCGGTCACCGCACTCGGCCTCAGCTGCGTCGGCGGTGAAAACGCACCGTATGTCTGGATACAAGTCCCGGGCAAATCCTCATGGGACTTCTTCGACAACCTGCTTAATAACGCAGGCATCGTCTGCACCCCAGGCGCCGGTTTCGGCACCTGCGGCGAAGGTCACATCCGCCTCAGCGCTTTCAACTCGCGCGAAAACGTCATCGAAGCCGTCGAGCGGTTGAAGACGGTTGAGCTCTAGACCGAACCGCAACCCTTCTGCGAACCATGTCCATTCCTACCGAACTGCCTAACGTCACCGCTGTCACCAAAGGTAATATCTACTTCGATGGTGGTGTCGTCTCACACGCACTCATCCTAGCCGATGGAAGCCGCAAGACGCTTGGTATCATCCGTGCCGGAGCATACCAATTCGACACTGATGCTCCCGAGCGGATGGAAATCACCGAGGGCACCTGCCGCTATCGCTTGGTGGGCACCGAAAAATGGTCAACCGTAAGCGCTGGAGACAGCTTCGACATCCCCGGCCAGAGCGCCTTCGAAATCACCGTCGAGCAAGGCTTCGCTCAATACATCTGCAGCTTTCTAAAAGCGTAGGTCTCCCTCACCTCGAAGACGCACCTCGCTAGTCGACGAGGTAGCCCCAAGAGCCGTTGGCCTGGACGTTTGCCTCTGGCAGATACATCCAGCTATCAATCGAGAAGATCCAGATCCACGATCCGGCTCCCACGTAGACCGAGCCGAGAAAACTTCCGGTGTCAGCAAAGCCGTTTTCATCCACAGGATAGCCCGCCCAATTCGGAGCGAGGTTGACCCCGGTGAGTTCGAGCCAGTTGAGATTGAGGTCATCATCGCCGGGGACATTCAAAGTCACCCGTAGAGTCACTTCTCCAGCAGGTAAAGTGATCTCCCAAGATTAACCGTTGCCCAATTTTGCCAATCTCCAGTGGCGGTGAATCCGCTCGCACTGAGATCAACTCCACTATCCGTGGTCAATGTAACGCCGGCAGTGCCATTCGGACTAGCGTAGCGCAGATCAACAGCGTAAGTGCCCGCTTGAGCCACATTCAAAATGTATTCACCCCAGTCCCCATCAGTCAGAAAGCCGAGGTTCAGACCACCGCCTACATCCATCGCGACTTCTGTTCGCAGACCAAGTTGATCGGTATAGTCCTCCAGCTCGAGGCGGCCTGGCACGTCGATAATCTTCGGCGGAATGACAATTCCACCCTCCGTTTCATAAACGCGGACATAGTCGACGTTCATTTGTAGTGGGAATGTAAGACGTGAAGAAACGGCTCCACCAAAGTTACCACCCACAGCAACATTCAACAGAATGAAATGCTCATGATCGAAGACCCATTGATTCGGCGAGACGTCGGCAGGGGTTGCCGTGTGGTAGAGCACGTCATCCACATACCAGAGGATCAGATCCGGACCCCACTCTATCCAATAGGTGTGATACTCATCGGATACTGGCGCACCAAAGTTCACGATATTTCCGAAAGCCTCTCCGCCTGAATAGCCCGGACCGTGAATCGTTCCAAAGATCTCATTAGGCACGCGTCCTACAAATTCCATGATATCGATTTCGCCACTCTGTGGCCAACCGACAGAAGGAATATCCGAACCTAGCATCCAAAATGCCGGCCAAATTCCACTCCCTGCAGGCACCTTGATCCGCGCTTCAATCCGCCCATAAGTCCAGTCCCACTTCCCCTGCGTTTTCATGCGCGACGAGGTATAATCGTAGCCGTTAAAAGGCTCTTTGTGGACCTCGATGACGAGCTCGCCCTCTTCGATTCGGACATTCTCGGTGCGGTCGGTGTAATACTGTAGCTCCGCATTGCCCCAGCCGCAAAGGTTAGGACAGCCATCACCAATCTCGAAATTCCAGTTTACAGGATCCGGCGAACTCCCATTCGGAAGATCAAACTCATCCGCCCAGACTAAATCCCAACCGTCCGGGTCTTGAGCTGCCAATGGAGCCGAAAAATACAGTGAAGCGGCAAGCGCCAGGCCTAGCATCCGCTTATGCTCGAAGATAGGTTTCGAGGGGGCGATTTTGGGTAACATGGTAAATAACATAATTATGCATAATTAATCCGCAAGTCAGATCGTAAAAAAGAATTCTTCGGAGAATTAGACGCTCTCCGCCGGCCCGCGCATCAGAGTGATTGACCCTCACGGTTTGAGCGCACTCCTTCTTCAGCTTCCCGTATGAAAGTCGTCATAGCTGAAAAACCATCCGTCGCGCGCGACATCGCGAAACATTTGGGTGCTACTAAGCGAGGGAACGGCTACATCGAGGGTGAGGGTTGGGCCATCACCTGGGCCTTTGGTCACCTCATCGAGCTGCAAGAGCCAGAGGACTATACCCCCGATTGGAAGCCTTGGCGGCTTTCCCAACTGCCCATCATTCCTGAGAAATTCGAACTGCGGCCGCGCGCCGACGGCTCCGCTGGCGAACAGCTCGCAACGATCAAGCGTCTCTTTGAAGAGGCTGACGAAATCATCTGCGCAACGGATGCGGGGCGCGAAGGTGAATTGATTTTTCGTTACATCCTCAACTGGACCGGCTGCGAAGATAAACCTGCCCAACGCCTCTGGATCAGCTCCCTGACCGATGAAGCGATCGCTAAAGGCTTCGCCAAGCTCAAACCCGCCAAGGACTACGACAATTTCTATCATGCCGCTCGCTGCCGGAGCGAAGCCGACTGGATCGTCGGGCTCAACGCCACCCGCTTTTTCACCGTCGAATATGGCCAGCGCAATTTGCTTCTAAGCCTCGGTCGCGTGCAGACGCCGATCCTTGCTTTGATCGTAAACCGCGATGTCGATGTAGAGCACTTTGTCCCAGAGGACTTCTGGGAGGTCGTCACGCAGTGCCGAGAGGCGAAGTTCAAACACACCGGGGGCAAGTTCAGTGTTCAAGCCGATGCCGAAGCCATCCTCGAGCGGATCGGCAACGAAGAACTCGTCATCACCTCGGTCGCAAAGAAGAACGCCCTCGCTCACCCGCCGCTGCTCTACGACCTCACCAGTCTTCAGCGCGACATGAACAAGCGCTATGGGTTCACCGGTGATCAGACGCTCAAGGTCGCCCAAAGCCTCTACGAGCGAAAGCACCTCACTTACCCTCGCACCGACAGCTGCTATTTAACGAAAGACATGCAGCCCACCATCGCGCCACTGATTGATAAACTCCGCCCGATGAAGCCGGCGGAAATCGGTGCGCTTGCGCTCGATCAGCTGAAGTTTTCCAAGCGCATCATCGACGACAAAAAAGTCGCGGATCACCACGCCATCATCCCAACACACATTCTAGGTCACAATTTAGCGGGCGACGAAGCCAAGCTCTACGACGCCATCCTCACACGTCTCATCGCCGTCTTTTACCCGTCTGCAAAGCGGGCCGTTACGACGGTCGAAGCCACTGCGGCGGAAGAACCCTTTCGAGCCAAAGGCACCGTCATTGTCGACCTTGGCTGGGAGGCGCTCTACCAAAACGCTACAAGCTCCGAAGACGATTCGAAGAACTCGGACAAAGACAAAAAGGGAAAGGAAGAAGAGGACGAATCGAAACAGACTTTGCCCGACTTTTCAGAAGGAGAACGCAACCCGCACACCCCATCCCTGACGAGCGGAAAAACCTCCGCCCCGAAACGCTTTAACGAAGCCAGCCTCCTCCAACTGATGGAGACGGCCGGTAAGATCGTAACCGACGAAACGCTCAAAGAGGCGCTGAAGGACAAAGGCGTCGGAACGCCTGCTACACGCGCATCGATCATCGAAGTTTTGATCAAGCGCCAATACGTTGAGCGCCGCCGTAAGGCGCTCATCAGCACTGATTCAGGTCGCGCCCTGATCTCCCTCGTGAAAGACGAACGGCTGAAGTCGCCTGAGCTCACCGGTGATTGGGAGTTCCGCCTCAAACAAATGGAACGGGGTGAATACGATCCGACCACCTTTATGAATGAGGTCGTGGCCTACACCCGCGAAATCCTTCAGGACAAAGCAAAGGATACGATCGATCTAAAGAACCTTGGGCCGTGCCCAAGCTGCCACTCGCCGATTATGAGAGGCCGCTCAGGATACGGGTGCTCGAAGTGGAAAAGTGGCTGTAGTTTCGTCCTGCCCGGCGTCATTTGGGAGCTCACGATCACTCCCCTCCTTGCCCGCGAGATCATCATCCATCGCCGCTCCCTCACGCCCCATCGTATCGTCATCGATGAAAACACGCACTTCGCCCACCTCGTTATCGACAAGAAGGGAAAAGTCACTCACGAGGTTGCCGAGGTAACGAAGAGCGAAGGGAGTGCCGCCTCGCTCGGACCCTGCCCTGTCTGCGCCGGTGATGTCGTCGATGGGAAGAAAGCCTATGGTTGCTCGAATTGGCGCAACGGCTGCCGCTTTGTCGTCTGGAAAACGATCGCGAAGAAAGATATCACACCCGAGATCGTCGACCAACTCCTGACTAAACAGGTCACCGATCAAATCGAAGGCTTCACCTCAAAGGCAGGCAAACCCTTCGCTGCGAAACTCAAGGTGATCGGCGGCGAAGTGAAATTTGGCTTCGCAAGCTAGCGTAGCGGCTTTTCTACTACTGTGTCCAAACGTGTATATTCGTCGTTACATTGACGGGGAAAGTAACATCAATCGTCACTGTTGCCGGATCATTTGAAACGTTATCGATCTCCGCTTCATATTTGATGGCATCGCCATGATCGGGAGTGAGAACGACCTGAACAGATACGATCGCATTGAAGTCCCGCGCCTGAACTGTAACTTGCTGATTCGGATCCGTTCCAAAGGGAAGGTTTACAAAGACGGGTCCCGCGCCTTCAGCGATCGCCGTGCCTGCCGCATCAATGATATCAAGACGCGAAAGCGGTGATGGGAAAACAACCATCATTGAGCCGACGGACGTCGCGAAGGTTGGATTTGTCGAGATGCTCAAACCGGAACGGTCCAATGTATCGATACGAATACGACCGTCACCAGCACCATCATTACCTCGTGCATAGATACGGGCACCTGAAGCTTCAACGCGCGGAGCGACAAGGCGAATACCTCCTCCACTACCCCCATTACTCGCTGAAACTGACGTCGAGCCGTTACCGCCATCGGCAAACAGATCATTGCCTGAACTCCCCAATTTAATGAGAGTGTCTGAGGCGATAAGCAGGGCACCGCCACCAGCGCCACCACCGCCTCCGGGGGTTCCAATCGTTCCAGCCCCGCCGGAGCCACCCACCATCGGGATGAGGAGCGGACTACCGTAAGTCGAACCCGTTTGGTTGTTAAGGTAGTTTAGGTTCTCCGAATAGTTGCCCACCCCGACCGCCACGGGATTGTTTGTAAATCCGGCCGGTCCACCTCGACCCGCACCCGGACCATGGCCATCGTGTGGATGGGTGGTAACACTTCATCCGTTAAGAGACTCAGCCCTATAACCCTGCGATGATCGCGTTCAGCGTTTCGCTTGGGCGCATTGCTTTCGCTGCCTTAGCATCGTCGTACTTAAAGTATCCACCGACATCGACGGGGCTTCCCTGCACTCCAAGAAGTTCACTCACAATTTTGTCTTCCGCCGCTGCCAGTGTCTCAGCGAGAGGCCCGAAAATTGATTTTAGCTCTGAGTCAGAGGACTGTGCGGCCAATGCCTGCGCCCAGTAAAGAGCGAGGAAGAAATGGCTACCGCGATTGTCGATTCCACCAACTCGACGGGTTGGCGACTTGTCGTTCGCGAGGAAGAGCTCATTTGCTTCATCGAGCGTCTTCGCGAGCACCTTAGCCTTCGGATTATCCGCCACTTCAGACAAGTGTTCGAGTGAGACCGCAAGAGCGAGAAACTCACCGAGCGAATCCCAGCGTAGGTAGTTTTCTGCTACAAACTGCTGGACATGCTTCGGAGCAGACCCACCCGCACCGGTTTCAAAGAGACCACCACCCTTCATCAGCGGAACGACCGAGAGCATCTTAGCACTCGTCCCAAGCTCAAGAATCGGGAAGAGATCGGTGAGGTAGTCACGCAGCACGTTACCTGTGACAGAGATCGTATCGAGGCCATTCTTCGTCCGTTCGAGGCTGTAGAGGGTCGCACGGGTCGGTGAGAGGATTTGGATGTCGAGACCTGAAGTGTCGTGATCTTCCAAATACGCTTCGACCTTCGAAATAATCTGTGAGTCGTGTGCGCGACTCGCATCGAGCCAGAAAATAGCTGGGGTGTCTGTCGCACGGGCACGCTTCACCGCTAGTTTCACCCAGTCGCGCACAGGAGCATCCTTCGTCTGGCAAGCGCGCCAGATGTCACCCTCTTCGACATCATGCTCAAGAAGGGTGAGACCACCCGCATCGACGATGCGCACAACGCCGTGGGACTCGATTTCAAAGGTCTTATCGTGTGAACCGTATTCTTCAGCCTTCTTCGCCATCAAGCCGACGTTCGCGACGGATCCCATCGTGCACGGATCAAAGGCACCGTTCTCGCGGCAGAAATCAACTGTGGCCTTGTAGATACCCGCATAGCTGCTATCAGGGATCACGGCGAGGGTGTCTTGTAGGTTGCCCTCGGTGTTCCACATTTGACCTGAGGTGCGGATCATTGCTGGCATCGAAGCATCGATGATCACATCACTCGGAACATGGAGGTTTGTGATTCCTTTATCCGAGTTGACCATCGCAAACGCGGGGCCATCGGCATAGGCGGCGGAGATTGCTGCTTCGATCCCAGCGCGCTGCTCAGGGGTAAACTGATCCAGCTTACTCACGAGATCACCAAAACCGTTTTTAAAATCAACTCCGACTTCATCAAGCGCGGCGCCATACTCAGCAACGAGCTTCTTGAAGAACGCGCGCACGCCATGGCCAAAGATAATCGGGTCGGAGACCTTCATCATCGTCGCCTTCAGGTGGAGGGAAAAGAGCACACCCGATTCTTTAGCTGCCTCGACTTGCTCTTCAAGGAACCCGATGAGGGCCGCTTTGCGCATCACGGTCGAATCAAGAATCTCTCCTGCCTCGAGAAGAAGGCTTTCTTTAAGCGTCGTGACCGACCCATCTGTAGCAACATGTTCAATACGCACATTGAGCGCCACCGGCAACGTCACTGACTGCTCATTCGAGGCAAAGTCGTCTTCGCCCATCGTCGTGACGGTCGTCTTCGACTCTGGCGACCAGGCACCCATCGAGTGTGGATTCGCCTTAGCGTAGGCTTTCACTGGCTTAGGCGCGCGGCGGTCTGAGTTACCTTCTCGGAGAACAGGATTCACCGCACTCCCTTTCACCCGGTCGTAGCGGGCTTTGATGTCTTTTTCTGCGTCCGTTTTTGGGTCTGCAGGATAGTCCGGCAGCGCGTAACCTTTTTCCTGCAGTTCCTTGATCGCTGCGTTGATCTGCGGAACTGAGGCGCTGATATTAGGCAGCTTGATGATGTTGGTCTCTGCGAGCTGCGTCATTTCGCCAAGCTCAGAGAGGGCGTCACCAACGCGTTGCTCGTCCGTAAGCGCTTCGGGGAAATTCGCCATGAGACGCGCCGCCAGGGATATGTCGCGCGTCTCGACTGCGATGCCGGCGCTCTTGGCAAAAGCCTGCACGATCGGAAGGAGGGAATACGTCGCTAAAGCCGGGGCTTCGTCGGTCTGGGTATAGATAATCGTTGGCTGTGAAGACATGGTTGAAGAAGAGAACGCGTGTACTGTTCGATATCAACCTTTTGCCGACCTCGGAGCAAAATCGATGACTTCAGAGGTCTTCAGGCTACCGTCGCACCCATTTACTTGCTCCTCGTCAAGGCACGTCACAGTTTCAACGAAAGGCTCTTCCCGAGCACTTTCCATAAAACTCACCTCACTCAATCTGCACCCAATGAAAATTGCTGTCGTCACTGGATCTAGCCGCGGAATCGGCCGAGAAATCGCCGCCGGGCTCAAAAAAGCCGGGCTCAAAGTCATCGGGACTCAACGCACTCCCAGCGATAACTCCGACAACGACATCGCGCTCGAGCTTTCCAGTCGCGCTTCGATTGAGCATGCCGCCGAAAAGATCAGTGGCATGGTCGACCACATCGACATCCTCGTGAACAACGCCGCTGTTTTGCTCGACGACGAAGGCCAAGAGCTCAACGCCGACATGTCCGACCTCTTAAGCGAGACCCTTAAAACCAACGTCGTCGGCACACACCTACTCACCGAGCACCTCCTCCCTCTTCTGCGCAAGTCCCCCGATGGCGCGCGCGTCATCAACTTGAGTAGCCTCGCCGGTCAGCTCACCTCGATGGATGCATTTGCCCCCGCTTACTCGATTTCAAAAACCGCCCTGAACGCTCTCACGCGCCAGCAAGCCGCTCACCACCGCGCCGAGGGGATCACTTTTAATTGCATGAGCCCGGGCTGGTGTCGCACCGAAATGGGTGGACCAAGCGCGCCACGCACGCCTGCCGAAGGAGCTCAAACAGCCCTCTGGCTTGCCCTCAAAGCACCGTCAGAACTCAGCGGCAAATTTTTCGCCGATAATGAAGAGATTCCGTGGTGAGCTTCCTCTTTTGAAGACGCTTTTGAGGCGTCTACTCCTCGAGGATAAAAAACAGTCGACCAGCGAAGTGTTCACGAAGCCGACCGGTAGTGAGGTCACCGTCATCAATTTTCGCATCCAGTTTGAGAAGCGTATTTCTCGATGCCGTATACCCAGTAATTGAGACAGATGCAGTGATACCAAACACACCTTGGTCCCAATCATAAACACCGCCGATCGCTGTCCCTGCTTGCCAGGTCACATCGGCAAAAAAGCCAGACATACCCGCTGGGATCGAATTCGGCGTTCCATCCACCGGCCATTGACCGATCTCAAGCGCATAGCGCTCGAACGCTTCGGAAAAGATGCGTAGATCATTCGCCGCCGTTGAGACTTTCGATTCTTCCTGAACCTTAATATATGATTGCGAGGCCAACGCCGCCAGTAATCCAATGATCACGACGACGATCATGATCTCTACGAGTGTAAAGGCAGATCGGCGATTCGAAGAAGATGTATTTGAAGGGCTCATAATATTACATTGTTATGCCAATATATCGGGTCCAAACAGGCACACCTTAGAGGGGTTCTCCTCATTCACAGGTTTTTAACAACTATTGAGCCCCTAGGCTCCTCCTCTACCCCCGCGAATTTAGACTAGAAGTCCTGCAAATCGCCTTCGCTTCTAGAGACCTTGGAGGTCATGGCATCGAGCACCTCACCGATTAAGTAGATCGACCCCGTCACGACAACGGTGTCGCCCACCTCGCCGAGAGTCATCGTCTGAGGCGCTGGAAAGAGCGTGTTCACCTCAGCTCGCTGGACCACGCCCGCAAAGCTCGCTGGCACCATCGCTTCCATCGCCTCAAAGGTGCATGCGCGTGGTTGCTTCGGACGCACGAGGTGAAGCTCCCGTGCATACGGTGCTACGCAGTTGATCAGGCTCTGCGCCCGTTCATCGCCCATTGCTCCGAGCGCCACGATCGGGCGTTGCCCCGTCTCATCGACTAGGCGCTGCAACTGCTGGGCTAGGAATCGTGTCCCCTCTTCGTTGTGCGTCGTGTCGAGGATGAGCTGACGTCCGGAGATCTCGCGTTGATCCCAACGCCCTGCCCAGACGACCGAACGCAAACCCTCTTCGATCGCAGCTTCCGACAAACGACTAAAGCTCTCCTGTAAACGCTCCGCCACAAGGGTCGCGATGCCAGCGTTCAAGCGCTGAAAGTCACCCGAGAGCGCGCTCTGCGGGTAGGCCTCTATGGCCTCGCCGAAGCGCTCCTTAATCGAGAACACCTCACACCCGAGCTCCACTGCGCGCCCCCGCACCACCGCCTCTGCCTCGGATGGAAGCCAACCCATCACGACCGGCACCCCTGCTTTGAGGATACCAGCCTTCTCCGCCGCGATCTCTTCAAGCGTGTCGCCGAGTAGCTCCATGTGGTCGAGCCCGATCGAGGTGATGATGGTCAGCGCCGGTTCCACCACATTCGTCGCGTCGAGCCGACCGCCCAGCCCAGTTTCAATCAGCGCCACGTCGACATCCTCGAAAGCAAAATGGTCAAACGCCATCGCGGTCATAAATTCAAAAAAGCTCGGATGCAGGTCCGGGTCCTCCACCGCCAGCTTGTCAGCCACTTCAGCAAGGCCGTTGGCCATCTTCACAATCTCAGAATGGGGCAAAATCTCGCGATCCACCTGCACCCGCTCCCCTTGGTAAATCAGATGGGGAGAGGTGAACATCCCCGTGCGGTACCCTGCGGAGCGAAAAATCGATTCCAACATCGCGACGGTCGAACCCTTCCCGTTCGTCCCCGCCACATGCACCACTGGGTAGCGCTGCTCGGGATAGCCCAGCTTCTCAACGAGCGCCCGCATTCGATCGATCCCATACTTCGCCCCATGGCTGCGAAGCCCGTAAAGATACGTTCTGACTTCCTCGAAATTTTCAAACCTGCGCTCCATCGCCCCGAGGATCGCGACCCAGCCGAAGTGCTGGCAAGCGGTATGTGACAAAAAGATGACCAATCTTCACTCACCGCATTGACGCCCCTGCCGCCGCCTCCATCTTCTGGGGCATGCCTTCGTCGCACGCCTCGACTCATCCACTGCCCTACGATCCAAACACCCTCCCGAGGGAACTGAAGCGTCATTACATTCCTGCTACAGAGGAAGATCTCGCAGCCATGCTCGCAAAATGTGGGGTCGACGATCTCGCCCGCCTCTTTGGGCATATTCCAGAAGCCGCCCGCTTCAGCGCCGCCCCCGACCTCCCCGAGGAGCTGAGCTACGACGACCTGCAGGAGCGCATGGCCGGCCTCGCGGCCAAAAACGCAATCAAGCCCTCCTTCATCGGCGACGGCCTGCCCGACTACGCCGTCCCGGAGATCGTTCCTTTCGTTGCTGACATTCGGCCGCTCACCACTGCCTACACCCCTTACCAGCCCGAGCGCTCCCAAGGCACCCTCATCACGCACTGGATCTACCAATGCGTCATGAGCCAGCTCACCGGCTTCGAAGCGATCAACAGCTCCCTTTACGACCGATCAACCGCCATTTTTGAAGCGATTTGCGCCGCCATTCGTCTCACGAGTAAGGCGGACACCGTTCTCATTCCCGACGCCCTCTACCCCGGCGACCTCGAGGTCATCCAGACCCTCGTCGAAGGCACTGATATCCAGCTCGTCACCCAACCGCTCGACGCCACCACCGGCTGCATCGACCTCGTTGCCCTTGAGCGCAAAGCCCGCGAACTCGGCCCTGCCCTCGCCGCCATCGTTTTCCCCCAGGTCAACACCCTCGGCCTGCTCGAAGATGTCGATGCCCTCGCCGACCTTTGCCGCGAGCTTGGCACCCGCAGTGTCGCCGTGATCGACCCGATGCTCCTCGCCACCGGTGGGCTCAAGCCACCGACCGCCTTTGGCCAAAACGGAGCCGACATGATCGTGGGCGAAGCCCAACACCTCGCTATCGCTCCAAACTTTGGGGGGCCCGGCCTCGGCCTCTTTGGCGTGCGTAACAATTCCGCGGTGAAAAACGACATCCGCCAGACCCCAGGGCGCTATGTCGGCAAGGCCCACGATGGCGAAGGCCGCGAATGCCTCGTCATGGTCCTCAGCACCCGCGAGCAACACATCCGCAAAGATCGCGCCACGAGTAACATCTGCTCGAACCAAGCCTTCCTCGCCACCCTCGCCGGAGCCGCTGTGCTCGCCCGTGGTGAAGATGGCATGGCCGCCGCGATCAAGAGCGCCCGAACCAGCGCACTCGAAGCCGCCAACGCCCTCACTGCCATCGATGGCATTACCCTGGCGTTTCCCGATGCGCCCTTCTTCAACGAGCTCATCCTTGAAGTGCCTTGCCCCGCCACCGACCTCATCGAAGCCGCGCGCCAAGCAGGCATTCATCTCGGCGTCGATGCCAGCGAGCGTATCGCCGGAGAACGCCAACTCCTCAAACTCAGTTTTCACGATCACAACCACAGCATCGAAGGTGTATCGAGTTTCCTCTTACAGCACCTCAATTCCTCTTCCTCGACTCCAACGGATGCCAACGAAGTCCCGAGCGCATACCTTCGTCAAGATACCGCCGGATTGCCTTCATTCTCCACTCAAGAGTTAAAAACCTACTACACTGAGCTCGGCACGCTCAATGTCAGCCCGGACGACGCCTGCTACCCGCTCGGCTCCTGCACGATGAAGTATAATCCCTTCATCAACGACTGGGCCGCCGCCCTCCCCGGTTTCACCGCCACCCACCCGCAGGCTCCCACCGCCGATGTGCAAGGCAATCTTGAACTCCTCTACGACATCCAAGAGTGGTTCAAAAGGATCACTGGCCTCGCGGGGGTTACGACACAGCCTGTGGCTGGCGCTCAAGGTGAGCTCGTCGGGATCAAACTCTTTCAAGGTTACTTCCGCGATAAAGGGGATACCCAGCGCGATGTCATCCTCATCCCCGCCAGCGCCCACGGGACCAACTTTGCCACCGCGATCATGGCAGGCTTTAAGCCCAAGCCTCACGCCGGTGGCGGACCAAAGGGCGGTATCGTTCTCCTCGAAGCCGGGCCCGACGGCCAGATCGACTACGCTGACTTTGAGGCCAAGTGCACCACCTACGGCACACGCATCGGCGGGGTGATGATCACTAACCCTAACACCAGCGGCCTCTTCGAAAACCGCTTTGCCGACATCTCCCAGCGCATCCACGACCTCGGCGGGCTCGTCTATATGGACGGCGCGAACATGAACGCCATCGCAGGCTGGATCGACCTCAACGCCATCGGCGTCGATGCCGTTCACAACAACCTGCACAAGACCTGGACCATCCCCCACGGCGGCGGCGGACCCGGTGATGCTATCGTAGCGGTGAGCGAACGCCTCCTTCCTTTCCTTCCGGGAATGCAGATCCAAAAACTGGATACAGGCTACGAACCCGTCCGCGCGCCCAAAACGATTGGCAGCTTTCACCGTCACTGGGGCAACTTCGCCCACAAGATCCGCGCCTTCAGCTACCTTCTCAGACTCGGCAAAGCGGGTGTCCCGCGTATGTCAGCTGTCGCGACCCTTTCCGCCTGCTACTGCCACGCTCAGCTCGATGACGTCTATGCCGCCCTCCCAAGTGGAGATGCCGTTGGCGCCCGTCTACACGAGTTCATCCTTACCCTCGACGAAGAAGATTTCGCGCGGCTCGAAGCCGTCGGTGTACCCCGCGCCCTCGCCATCACCCGCGTCGGCAAGCTCTTCCTCGATTTCGGGTTCCACGCCCCCACCGTCGCATGGCCCGAAACCTTTGGGCTTATGATCGAGCCCACCGAGAGCTATACGAAGAGCGAACTCGACCGCTTCTGCGAAGCCGTGCGCGCAATCAAGCGCATGCTCCGCGAACACCCCGAAGTCCTCACCCTCGTTCCACTCTTTACCCCCGTCGACCGGATCGACGATGTCTCCGCCAACCGCAAACTCGTCCTCAACGAGCGCTTGGCTGATCTTCCTGCTTTCCACCCCAATCGCCTCACCCCAAGTGAGATTGCCGACCTCACGATCGACGAAATCTACGACCGCATCGTCGCTGCTGCCGAAACCACCCTCGCAACCACCAGCTCCAGCTAGGGGCAGAAAATAGCTTTAGTTGAAGGTGTCTTAACCACGGATGAACACAGATAGACACTGATCTGATCAACTGATGTTCTCTCACAGAGGCACAGAGCACACAGAGAAAACGCCTCTTCCTCCACGTCCTCCTGTTCAAAAAGATCCAGAGCATCTAGCTTTTGTGCCCTTCTGTGCTTTCTGTGGTACTGATCCAATGCCATCCGTGTCCATTCGTGGTTAAACTTACAGAGCCCAAGCTATCCTGTTCATCCTACCTGCCATGAGCCTGCCTAATGTGTTCCTCATCCTCATAATCATCCTCCTCATAATCCTCCCCTTACAAAGCCCAAGCCTTCGTGCTCTTCGTGTCCTCTGTGGTTAAATCTTACAGAGCCTAAGCATTTTGTGCCCTTTATCTGCCTTTGGTTGCTCCAACCCAGTATAGAGTCAAAGCATTCGTTTCTGGTCTTGCCTTCAGGCCGGCAGGCCCCTCATCTTGGAGACGTGCTTTCCCGTTCCTTTTTGAGCACGCGCTTATCCTCTATACCTCACCCAGCAACCCAGCTTCAACACTGCCCGACCAAGGGAGGCAGTATTATTGCAATCAAAGCCTACCTAACGAACGCCTCCCTCAGAGTTTCCGAAAACACAATTTCCAAGAATTCAGATGAAAGAATATCAAAAGGCACTTCGCTCACTAAGACGCAATCTTGCGGCGACCCTTTTATTTGCGCTACTTCTTCCATTCGCCGCCTACGCGCTAGTCAGCGTGTAAAACAGAACGGCCACGGTATATGATCATCCCTGACTTCAAGCCCTTCACGGGCGATCATTGCGAGAGCGCTGCGATCGGCAATCTCTTGAAACATGGCGGCCTAGAGCTCTCGGAGCCCATGCTCTTCGGCATCGGAGCAGGCCTTGGCTTCATCTATTGGAAGATGAAAACGATGCCGGTTCCCTTTCTCGGTGGAAGGACGAAGCATCTAGCCCAGAACATCTGCGCGAATCTCGACATTCATATGGATGAGCGGGAGACGACTTCCCACGCAAAAGCATGGAGGAATGTCGCCGAGCATTTGGACGCGGGGACGCCCGTTGCCTTGCAGCTCGATTGCTTTCACTTGGACTACTTCAAAAAGAAGATCCATTTCGCTGGTCACTATGTAGCCATCTATGGATACGATGCAACGGATGCCTACCTGGTCGACACACGCCCCAATGGACCCGCGGCAAAGACCTCACTAGAGAGTCTAGAAAAAGCCCGATGTGAGAAAGGTCCGATGTCTGCGAAGAATAGATCACTGAGTGTTTCATTCAAGGCAGCCGATCTCGATATCGATGCCGCTATTCTGCGGGGGATCCGGAACAATGCGGATGAGTTCCTCAATCCGCCGATCACAAATTTGGGTTACAAAGGAATCAAGAAGACGAGCACAGAGATCTTGAAGTGGTATACTTCAAGCACCGATCTGAGAGGCGACTTTTCCCACGCTGCGATGATGATGGAGAAGGCAGGAACCGGAGGAGCGATCTTCCGTAACCTGTATCGAGATTTCCTCAAAGAGGCGCATGAAAGACTCCGTTTAGACTGCTTGATTGAGGCACATGAGCGCTTCGCTGTCATTGCCGCGAAATGGTCCCAAGTTTCTGATTCGTTCATCCAAATTGCAGAGACGGAATCTAAGGCGCCTCTCTTTGCTGCTTCAGAGCTCCTTGCGGAGTTGTCGGTCCTAGAGCAGAGCGCGATGCAGGACCTATCAGACGCGATCTAAACGGCGGTGATCAGGATTCACCCTGGGGGAGATGAAATTGTCTTTCTGGAGCCACTGCCAAGACCTCTTCGAGGGCGCGTATACGGGGCAATATAATCCCTACTTGAGTCGCCTTTGCCTCGGGCGGTAGATCCATTAACCACTCGCAATACCATGCGTAGGCGACTTCTGGTTCTCCCACTTTTCGCATCAGTTCAGCGTAAATGCGCGCGGTGAAGAGGGGCGCACCGGGTCGATCCCATGCGGCCCTAAAGGCGGCGGCGGCTGACCTCGGGTCGTGCAAGACGTGGAGGCGAATCATCCCCTCCTCGAGCTGCACGCGGTAATCATCGGGAAACTGTTCGGCGGCAGCACTTAGCCAATGAATCGCCTCGTTGGCATCGAAGGCGCGAACCCTCGCCTCCTCGACATCGCTGGCAGCGGTCGAGGCGAGTTCCCAACGAGGAAAATCATACGCCATCATCCGTGCCCCGTTGCTCCAGAAAAACCATTTATTGGGGTCGACCGACACCGCGAGCTGGAACTTCGCTTGCACGGCTTCGATATCGCGAGCCTCCCAACTCCCATAAGCGGAGAGCCAGAGGTAGTTGGCAACTGCCTGACGCAGGGCACCCAAGACCGCGAACGAAAGGCTAGGATTTAGATCAGCGAGCTCGAAGCTGACTCGGGAGGACTCGCTAGACTTCGACACAAGCGGACGCGACGCCCAGCCAAGTATCAGACAAACGAGAACGCAGGCAACGGCTCGACCTGCAGTTGATCTCAAGAGTCTCATGCGAGCTCTCGCTTGGAAAAAGTCCACGCACCGAGGGACAAATACGCTGTTACATATAGCAGGCTATAACCCAACAATGAACCACTATTTCCAAAACCATCCCCCGCTAAGACGTCAGCGCCATCGAGCCCAAATGCACCGAGGTTTGGAACAAGGAGTAGAACACTTTGCCACACAATGACAGGCATCCCTGATGGCACACCCTCATACGCAGCAGCGGTCGGCATGATCTGTCCTGAAAAAACGAATACAAAAGCTAGCGTAACAACGAACAAGTTCCCCCGAGCAAAGCTACCAAGGAAGAAAACAAAAGAAGCAATGATCCAAAGCCGGGCGACTTGAAGCAATGATGCCTCAAAAAGCCCAAGGAAGAGACTCGCAACGCCCTGCGCACCGTCCGACTGCCACAGAAGAATCACCGCGAGCACACTGTTCATCGCGACGACAAAAACGGCTAATACACCCGCTAGGCCAAACCACTGGCCGACAAAATACGTTCCACGGTTTACGGCGCGACTCAACACCGGAAGACACAGCTTCCCATCCATTTCGGCAAACCAGCGATAACCGGGAAGCATCACCGCTAAGATGGAGCCAAAGATCAAAATCAGCCCAAAGCTGAAGTCTGCCAAAAAGCCCTGCGGATCTGTCCCGAACTCAAAAGATTGAAAAAAGAACGACGCACCTAAAAGCAACGACGCCAAGACACCAACGACGCTGAATACGCGCTCGCGCAGAGAAGCTCGCCAAGACATCGCCACCACTGTCTTAAAGGCACGAAAGCTCGATACTTGATTCATTCGTTACCCTCCTTAGATGCTTCACGAAGAAAGGCCAAAAAGCGCGCTTCAAGCGTTGGGCGCTGGACACTCGATGATGCGAGCGACACACCCTCGGCACCCAAAAGTTCGGCAACCCGATCGCTCTTAGAAGGATCAAATCCTTCGACCGATAAAGTGTGTGCCCCTGTAGGTTGGAGCAACGCGTCGATCCGACCACTCATTGCCACCCGCCCGCGGTGGAGCAACGCCACGCGATCACACAGCGTCTCAGCGAGCGGTAGCAGGTGCGTCGATAGGAGGATTGTTTTCCCCTCTCCTTTAAGACGCTTGAGAAGACCCGCAAAGGCCTCCACCGCCTCCGGATCAAGCCCGCTGGTTGGCTCATCCATAATCACGAGCTCGGGGTCGCCCAAGAGTGCTTGAGCGATAGCGAGGCGCTGAAGCATGCCTTTGGAAAAACCGTCTAAGCGGCGATCGAGGACTGTTTCGAGACCCGCCTGCTGTGCAACCCGTTCGACTTCAGCCTTTGCCTTCAATCGCGGCAGACCAGCAAGGCTCGCCTGCCAAGTGAGCACTTCCTTCGCTTTTGCGAAGGGATGAAAAAAGGGGCCGTCTGGCACATACCCCACCCGACGGCGCGCGATCGCTAGATGCCCGGCTGATCCAGCGAGAGAAAAGCTATCTTCATCGGGCGAAACAAAGCCGAGGAGGATTTTTATAAGGGTTGTTTTCCCGGCTCCATTCGGACCTAGGAGTCCAAAGATTTCGCCTGTTTGAACCTCAAGCGAGACCCTATCGAGCGCTCGCTGCCAGCCACCATTCGGCAGTCTAAAGCGCTTTCTCAGCCCAGAACAGCTGACGGGCGAGCGACTCATACTAAGCCAGGAACGATGATGAAGTCCTTGAATCGAGGCGCACCCGTACCCCAGCCTTCTTCGGTTTGGGAGATGAGACTGCTGAGTGAATCTTTCACCTCGGCGAGGAAGGCCTCGAGCTCTACCTGCTCGCCTTCGCCTTCAAGCTGCACGCGGCCATCCGCCATGTTTGCGACTGTTCCAGTAACAATAAATCCACGAGCGACCTGTAAGACCCCATGGCGAAAGCCGACTCCTTGGACATGCCCTGAAAAATACACTGAGATGCGGCTAATAGACGTCCTCATTCCGGAAATTCTGCATGGGGAAGCCATCAAATCGAGTCGAAACAAGACTCTAGGGAGCGTTTTTATATTCGGGCGCCCATCGAGCCTACCAAAGCACTACCGCTGAAACGGCTGTTTTAATCAATTTTCTGCATTGCTTTACGTTCTGAGCGATTCAAGCATTATTAGTGGAAAGGGGTTTTGACGGAAAATGAGTAGCTTTAACTACGACAGTGGTTCTGAGGGCGAATGGGAAGACAGGGGAGAAGTCTCTTGGAATGAGTTCGACTGGCAGCAGTTCCTTCTTCGCCAGCATAAAGAAACCTCCCGCTTCATCTCGTTCTACGAGCAAAACTTGAGCCGTCCTGATCGTCTCGATCATGTTGCTAGCTTAATGGGTTGGGAGCGCGAAGACTGGTCCGTTGGCGAAGGATTTGACGACGAGGATGAAAGAAAGCAATCCGAGTCCAAGGATGAAGAGGGCCTTCGGGAGTCTGATCCATACACTTTACACCGTCACCCAGTTTATGTCGTGACGGCAGGTCTCATCATGCAAACACGCTTCTTCTGGGAAGCTGCCTTCGCGCAAGAGGGCACCACCCTGGGAACACAGTTTGCATGGCGCGCCTCATCGACCACCGCGATGATCGAACGCCAGATCATCCTCATGATCCAAGCCGTCGACATGGGAGACTTCCTCCTCGCCGTCTGCCACGGAAAACTCGGTCTGCGTGCACTGAACGAAACTCTCGCACTCGTCGACGACCTGCCGAGCGATGGCGAGACTGCACATTTCACCGAAGCGATGCGTATCCGGCTTTTTGATACGCGGGAAGTCTGTTTGCGTGTGATGACTGACTGCCGCGAGGAAGACCGTAGAGGCTTCCGCGACTCTGACTAGCGATGTCGATCTGCTCTCGCCTCCGCAGGGGGGCTGCTCCGGATCTACTTCCTTCTCTGCCCGCTTCTGCTCGCAGCGGAGACCACCCTCAAGTTTTGGCGCATTGCGTACACCACTCAGGATGAGGTTGCGGTTGTTGCTCAAACCCAGGGTGAAGGAACCCTCTCGCTCGAGCTTTTCGAAACAAACCGAGGTGCTAGTACAACACAGGCTCAAAGCGACGGCCAATCGCCTGTTGTGCTCAAAATTGGTGGACTCACGCCCAACACGCACTACCGGCTTACCCTGAGGGATGAAGACGGCAACACGATCGACGAGCGTTCGACCGCGACCGCTCCCCTTCCCCGAACCGATGACACGATCAAAATGGTCTTCGCCGGTGAAATTCCGACGCTAGACGATCAGTCCTCCCTCGCTCTCTTTTCGGCTGCAACTCAAGTGAGCGAGCCCGATCTAGTTTGCTGGCTAGGTAATGGTCTCAGTTCGGATGGCTTGAGGTGGACAAGTGGAAGTGCCTACCGAAATGCTGCTCTTGCGTTTGCTCAGACCGAGGCGCTCAGCCTCCTCGGCAAGGCCTATCCGCAACTGCACGTATTCAGCCCAACAGACTATGGACCGCTCGGAAGTAGCCGCCACTGGAGTGGACGGACGATCGCCCTACAATCCTACCGTGATTTCTGGCCGGCACCACTCCAACCCTTTCCAGAGGTTCCAGGTATTTACCAGATGCGCTATGGCGATGTGGAGTTCTTCGCCTTAGATCCACTCTCTCAACGGGATGGCTTTGAAACCCCGGCTGCCAGAGCAACGGTCTTTTCCAGAGAGCAACTCGATTGGCTCGTCAATGCCCTCGCCACTAGCGATGCGACCTTCAAGCTCATTCTCTCGCCGATGAGCCTGCTTCATCCGAGAAGCGACGAAGCCTCTCTAGCTCACTACAAGCGCGCCAAAGAAGACTTTCACCGGGCGCTTCGCGAACCACCAACTGAAGGCATTCTCATCGTTTCTGCGAGCGATGGCCCAGGCGAGCTGACTCGCTCCGTTCGTCCCGACGGCTATCCACTTTTCGAATTGAGCGTCAGACATCTCATTCATCTCTCTGAGCTTCCAAAGATGTATCCAGAAGATAACTACTTCCGGGTCCCTGGAACGCTCGTTCGCGAACCACACTACACTTCGCTCACAGCCTCAGGAGAGCTCAATTCCAGGCAGCTCACAATCAATTTTCACCGATTAGACAGCAGCGTCATCCGCAGCGAGTCCGTCTCAGGGCGCGACCTTCGAGACTGATCTAGCCTTCAGTAGAGACGCTCGAAACGCCTTCGAGAGCGGATTCCAATGCTCTCCATGAGAGCGTCGCACATTTGATCCGGGCCGGAAATTTCCGAACTCCGGAGAGTGCCGCCAAATCACCATCTGTATCCAGATCGGGATGACGGCCATCGGCTTCAAAAAGCTCCAGCGCCTGCCCAATCGTGGTCAGAGCATTCTCCACAGACTTCCCCTTAACCGCTTCGGTTAGAATCGAAGCGGAAGCTTGCGAAATCGCACACCCTTGCCCCTGAAAAGCAACCTCAGTGATGCTTTCGTCTTCGACACGAAGGAAGACCTCAATCGAATCCCCGCAGAGGGGATTCCGACCCTCGGCCTGATGCGTCGGAGCCTCCAAGCGGACGTAGTTACGCGGCCGCTTGTGATGATCAAGAATGATTTCCTGATACAGCTGAGTCAGGTCTTCGGACATCGTTTTAAAAAATACGCCTAGCGAAAGAACCGCTCGATTTTTGCCACACCTGCGATGAGACGATCGACTTCGTCCTCGGTGTTATAGAAGGCGAAACTCGCGCGAGCGGTGCCAGGAATTTCGAGCGATTGCATGAGCGGCATGCAACAGTGATGCCCGGTACGGATAGCGATGCCTTCTTGATCGAGAAATGTGCCGATGTCGTGCGAGTGGGCGGATTCCATGACGAAGGAAACAACTGCCACCTTGTTCTCCGCTTCACCGATGATGCGAAGACCAGGGATCTCGCGCAGTCCTGCTTCGGCACGCATGCGCAGCGAAGACTCATGCGCTTCTGCACCGGTACGATCCATCGCCATGAGGTATTTCAGTGCCTCAGCAAAAGTGATTACGCCAGCGATATTGGGTGTGCCGGCTTCGAAACGTTCAGGCGGCGCTTTGAAAGTTGTTTTCTCAAAGGTGACAGTCTCGATCATATCACCGCCCCCTTGGTAGGGCTTCATTTCTTCGAGCCGTTCTGCCTTTCCATAAAGTAGACCGATCCCAGTTGGGCCGAAAAGCTTATGCGCACTCAGGACTAAGAAGTCTGGATCGAGCGCCGGTAGATCGATGGAAAAATGGGGTGCAGATTGAGCCGCATCGAGCAATGTCGGAATGCCAAGCGCACGCGCTGCCGCGATCATCTCAGCGGCAGGGTTGATCGTCCCGAGTGCATTCGAGGCATGGACCATTGCCGCCATGGCGGGACGGTGTTGATCAAGTAAGCCCTGCCATGTCTCCAACTCAACTTCGCCTTTTTCATTGAGAGGACATACCACGAGCTCCAGCCCAACTTCATCCCTTAAGAGCTGCCACGGCACGATGTTTGCGTGGTGCTCCATCGTCGTGAGCAGGATCTTATCACCCGCTTTGATACGGGGGCGTAAAAAGCTTTGAGCTACGAGATTAACGCCCTCCGTTGTTCCACGGACAAAGACGAGCTCGCGATCGCTTTCGAGACCGAGAAAACGAGCGGCGACTTCGCGAGCCTTCTCGTAGGCTCCGGTTGCCCGCTGACTGAGGGTGTGAACGCCACGGTGAATGTTCGCATTGTCCTCTAAGTAATAGCGCCGTTCAGCCTCGATAACCGAAGCTGGTTTTTGACCAGTGGCTGCATTGTCGAGGTAGACCAATGGGTGTCCATTCACCTCGGTTGCCAAGATAGGGAAATCAGGACGCACCCTTTCGAGATCGAAAGGCTTCACACTGCCATTAGTTTCTTCTATCGCTGCCATGAGAACACCTACACTCCCAATGCTATGTCCCGTCTCGTCAATTGACAAACGGTCGCAATCGGAATTCTAATCTTACGCACGACAGACGAAAACTCAACTCTCACACCATCCAAGAAAGCCCAATATGCATCCTATTAAACCACTTTTCCTCAGTCTATTGCCTCTCACCCTTCTCGGTAGCTCATTTGAAGAAGCGTCCGAACACCTCGACCTCGATGGCACATTTGTTGCCTACATGGACTTCGATGGGGACGGTCAAGAGCTCGGCGAGAAGCTCAATCGACTCTACCAAGAGGTCCTTGCAGTGAATCCAAATATGCCACCGATCCCGTTGGACTTCCCTGCCCTCTTCGACGCGCTTGGGTTTGGATCGCTCAAGGCGATCGGTGCGAGTTCGATCGAAATCGAAGACGGGCTTCACCTGAATCGAAGCGTCGCTCTTTTGGAAGATGAGCTTTCAGGGATCTTCCGGATGTATGAAGTAGATACAACTGAGTTTACGGCCGCAGCACTCGCTCCGGCAGATGCGACAACAGTGGTCTCGGGGCACATGGATTTCATGCCGCTGATCGATACCGTGACGAACATCGCCGACCAAGTGATGGGACCCATGGGGGTTAGTTTCGTTGACAATTGGTTGGCTAGCCCAGCCTTCGGAACTGAAGTCAGTTTTGGAGATTTCATCGCTACCATATCAGGGAAATGGGATATCGCGCTCAGACAGGGACTTACAATTGAAATGGAGAACGACCTTGTGGTCTGGATTGCAATCGATGGCGCAGGAAGCCTTCTACCAAATCTACACTCCCTCGAATCTACCTTTGGTGTTTCCTTCACCGAAAATGACGATGGGCTGACGGCTGATTTTTCTAACTTAATTCCCGACAATGAAATGGGCTTATACCTCTTTGCCCCAGCTGGATCGGATGACTTAATCGTCTATACGGATCCCAATTGGACAGCAGAGAGCGAGGGGCCTCGTTTATCTGAAACCTCCGCCTATCAAGCGCTCGCCGGCCGCCTACCCGAAGAGGCCATGGCCTTTAATTACAGCGCCGGGTTCGACGTCACTCCGATCTATCAATTCATCGAGTCGAATCCTCAAAGCGCAGACTACATTGGAATTGCCCGTCGAGTGGTCGATGAGCTCCTCTCCGATTTTCTCGAGCCGACGGTTGGCGCGAGTTATATGCAGGACGATGCCCTCCTGACGGAGCAATACGCTGGCTACTCAACAAAGCAGATTGTCGCTATCATGCCCGCAGCCGTCGCCGGTGGTCTGACTGCGGCAATGGCTGTGCCAGCTATGCAAAACGTGCAAGCTACATCAGTAGAAAAAGCAGCCACAAACAACCTCCGCCAGATCGCCAGTGCCGCCCAGCAATACATGCTCGATACGGGAGAAGACCGCGCCTCAATGAGCGACATCATTGGACCTGATAAATACATTTCACAGCCTATCACTCCTGTGGCCGGTGAATCGTACGACGACATCGTCATCACTTACGAAACCTATAGCATCAGTGTCGTGCTCGCAGATGGGCGCGTTGTGAGCTACAAGTTCTAAAAGTCGTGCTTTAAAGAAAGAAGCCGCGCTGCTTTTCGCTGATCGGCATTTCCAGTCGCTCCATTACAAGAAGGATATCTTCCCAGACTTGGCGCTTCGTGCTGTTGGAATTGTTCCGCAGGAGGTAGCTCGGGTGATAAGTCGGAATGATCGGGGTGCCCGCGAACTCGAACCACTGCCCCCGGATGTGACTCATCCGACGCTTTGGGTCGGGACCCAGGAGGCCATCGACGGCGGTTTTACCCAAAGCGACGATCGCAGCAGGCTTCACGATCTCAACCTGCGCTTTTAAAAACGGAAGGCAGTAGGCCATTTCATCGCCCGTCGGGGGACGGTTTCCAAAGTCAGTTGGCATCTCCGGACGCCAATTCATGATGTTGCTGATGTAGACTTCTTCGCGGCTCATTCCTGCCGCTTTGATGATCTTCGTCAGCAGTTGCCCCGCTGGACCTACAAACGGTTCCGCCTGAATCTCTTCCTCCGCCCCGGGCGCTTCACCGCAGAAGAGTATTTTCGCATCGATACTTCCGACGCCGAAGACGAGCTGCTTACCCGACTTTAGATGGGAGAGGCCTTCTTTGTCGTTCAGCACTCGATCACGCAACCACGCCATCTGTTCGGCCTTGGTGCCATCGGGGATTTCTAACTCCGGCGGTGGTGGCATATCGGCCTTTTGAGGTTTGGCCGGAGCCTCTTCCTCAACAACCAAAGTCGGCGAAGCGGACGGCGGAGCGGACGGCGGAGCGGCTGCAGCCAAGCGACGAACCGTAGACCGAAGACCCTCTAGCGTTTCTTCGGATACTGGCACGCTTGTAACGCCTTCCCGACGCCATTGCTTCAACTCGTAAGCCAGTGCCTCTAACTCCTCGCGCATATTCGAAGACTGCGTTGCCACCGTCGCCACTGTCAATCGCTCGTCATCGCTTCGAGGGCAGCATGGTAACGTGCTTCTAACAAATCCACGATGCCCTCGTGCTGCCCAACCAGATCTGCCATGTGAGCGCGCAGGCCAGGTCTCGCTGCCTCGGCCTCCGCGCAGATCGTGGCAATATCACCACCCGGCCCAGCATGACGCCCTGGGGATAGAAACAACAGCGCGATGATCACATCGCTCGCAGGCAACGTTGGCTCGATCAAAGCCCGCTCTAGCAAAGGCTCATTGAAAGCATACGCAGGTCCTTCGCGCCGCTCCATCGAAGCAACTGAAACGCTCTCTGCCGCATCCTTCAGTATGACCGCGAGACTCTCCCCGAGGCTGTCGCGCAAAGCCGCTACGTCTTTCTTCGGCGAACCATGATCGACGAGGATGACAGGGGCGTTGTTCAAGCCTTTGGCTGTTCCCAGCGCTCGCGTCTGGTCGGCAAGTAAGTCAACCAGCCCTCCCCTTTCGCCCGGCACACAGTCCCCTAAAAACGGCGCAATATGGAGTTCAAAATCGCCCTGCTTTTCGACAATCTTCGCTTTGCGCTCAGGCAGATAATCGATGATCGCACCCGTCGGACCAAAGAAAAACGGCAGGATCAAAAACGTCCGCTCCCCTTCCGCAAGTGCCGCCTGCGTCGCGCGCTCCCACGTCATCGTCGGCGGGCAGTGAGCGGGGATCAAGTCAGGGTCAATCCGCGTGCTATGGAGGACGGATACTGGCTCCACATTCACGCCTAATCGCTGAGAGAGGATCAGCGCCACGCGGCTTAAATTTGCCCAGCTCTCTGGCCGCAGCGAGCCATTATCGACGAGATAAATACGCATTGAAAAAATGGTGCCCGAGACAGGACTTGAACCTGCACAGAGTTACCCCCGCAAGAGCCTAATTCTTGTGTGTCTACCAGTTCCACCACTCGGGCATTAGGATGGTCGAGGGATTAGGAAGACGAACGGACGGGGTGCAAGCTTTGTTCGCATTTCCTTTCCCCCGCCGACGAATTCGCTTAGATCAGCTATCTCCGACAGGAAAGCGTAAAACCTGATTAACTTCCTCAACGATAAAGCACCTCTAGCCTAGACCAACAATTTCTAGGAAAATGCCTCCGGGCCGCCCTCCAAACACCGCATTCGCTATAAATAGCCTACCGATGACTGATGCCTTCCAACTCTATATCGAAAAAGCCTAGACCTTTACCGCTCCTTAAAACACAACCGAAAGAAATATTTAACCTATGAGCCTAGATATTAAACCAGCCTCCGAGTGCGCTTACGATTGCGTCTCTCTCGGTGAAATCATGCTTCGCCTCGATCCCGGCGAAGGTCGCATCCGCACCGCGCGCAGCTTCACCGCCTGGGAAGGCGGCGGCGAATACAACGTCTGCCGTGGTCTCAAAAAAGCCTTCGGTCTGCGCAGCGCGATTGTAACTGCTTTTGCAGATAACGAAGTCGGACACCTCGTCGAAGACTTCATTATGCAAGGTGGCGTCGATACACAATTCATCAAGTGGATGCCTTACGACGGCCTTGGCCGCGAAGTGCGCAACGGCATCAACTTCACTGAGCGCGGCTTCGGTGTTCGCGGCGCTGTCGGCGTTCCTGACCGTGGTCTCACTGCGGCAAGCCAACTCAAAGTCGGCGACATCGCCTGGGAACACATCTTCGGTACGCTCGGCGTTCGTTGGTTCCACACTGGTGGCATCTATGCTGCGCTCAGCGAGACGACACCTGACGTCGTGATCGAAGCGGTTAAGGTCGCGAAGAAATATGGCACGATCGTTTCCTTTGACCTCAACTACCGCCCTTCCCTCTGGAAGAGCATCGGTGGCCACGCTAAGGCTCAAGAGGTTAATCGCGAGATCGCTAAGTATGTCGATGTCATGATCGGCAACGAAGAAGACTTCACCGCCTGCCTCGGTTTTGAAGTTGAAGGGGTGGATGAAAACCTCGCCAACATCGAAGTAGAAAGTTTCCAAAACATGATCAAGCAGGTCGTGAAGGAATTCCCGAACTTTAAGGCAACGGGCACCACTCTCCGTGGCGTTCACACTGCCACGGTCAATGACTGGGCCGCGATGGTCTGGTGCGATGGAAAGTTCTACCATTCTAAGCAGTATCCGAAGCTTGAAATCATGGACCGCGTTGGCGGAGGTGACAGCTTTGCATCCGGTCTCGCCTTTGGATTCATGCACACCGGCGACCCACAAAAAGCGGTCGAATACGGCACCGCACACGGCGCCCTCGCGATGACAACTCCAGGTGACACCACAATGGTGACACGCGCTGAAGTTGAAAAATTTATGGGCGGTGGGAGCGCACGCGTCGTCCGATGAGTATTGGAATCGAACCCTCCCTCCTCGGCACTTCGAAGGTCATCCCAGTCGTCATTTTGCATGACGCCTCTAAAGCCGTAGACCTCGCCAAAGCCCTTCTCGCTGGTGGTATCGAAGCGATCGAACTCACCTTCCGCACTGATGCAGCAGCCGACGCTATTCGCGCCGTCCGCGCTGAAGTCCCGGGAATGTGTGTTGGCGCCGGTACTCTCTTGAACACCGCTCAAGTTGACGAAGCGATTGATGCAGGCGCACAGTTTGCCGTCGCACCTGGTCACAACCAAGCCGTGACGAGCCATGCGATCAAAAATGGCCTCCCCTTCGCTCCAGGTGTCATGACTCCGACCGATGTTGAAGCTGCTCTCGAAAAAGGCTTCCGCACGCTCAAGTTCTTCCCTGCGGAATCCGCTGGTGGCGTAAAGCACCTCAAAAGTCTTATCGCGCCCTATCAGCACATGGGTATTAAGTTTATTCCTACAGGTGGCATCAGTGCCAACATCGCGCCTGACTACCTGGCACTTCCTGCCGTTCTTGCAGTGGGTGGTTCATGGCTCACACCTGCTGACGCGATTGTGAACAACGACTGGGCTGCGGTGACGAAGATTGCTAAGGAAACACTCGCAGCTTTAGCGTAACGAATAATACGTTTTAATCTCAATGCCTGCGGGAGCTCTCACAACTCCCGCAGGCATTTTTCTTTCCAAACGACTCCTAAAGTGATGAACCGAGCCTAGGTTCTGTGCTTTATGTGCCTTTTATGGTGCCATTAGATCCGGACACATTCGTGCAATTCGTGGACACAAACCCACTCTTCGGCTTTTCCTTCCTCCGCTGCTTCACAACCCTTTCAATTTAAAGAACATGTCTTCTCTCTTCGACCTCTCGAATCAAACCGCCGTTGTTATTGGTGGAACCGGTGAACTCTGTGGTGCCATGGCTGAAGGCCTCGCCGCTGCTGGCGCGCACGTCGTCCTCGTTGGACGCAGTGTCGAAAAAGCGACTGCCCGCCTCGCCAAGATCGAAGAAGCTGGAGGCTCCGCCTCTTTCGAAGCAGCCGACGTCTCCTCCAAAGCTGGCCTCGTAGACCTCTGCGAACGCATCACTACCAAGCACCCCACTCTACCACTGGTCGCACCTCGAACTGAAGCGCTACTTCGACCTCGATCTTAGGATCGAACCGGCGAACACCGACGCCATCTGGGATACCTGCAACGCAAAGCTGGCCGAACTCAAAACCCACCAGATTCTCGATGATTTTAACGTCGCAGTCGTTTGCACAACCGACGATCCGGCAGATCCAATCGACCTCCATGGCCAGATCGCGCAGCAGGGTCTAAACACTCGAGTCTATCCTACTTTTCGCCCCGACAAAGCACATGCGATCAAAGACCCAAAGGCGTTCACGACGTGGCTGAAAAACTCAGCGAAAGCTCAGGGATTAGCGTATCCACTTTTGACGACCTGATGACAGCGCTGGAGAAACGTCACGCTGATTTCCACGATGTCGGATGCCGTCTCTCAGACCACGGCTTAGAACAGTGCCCGAGCGAGCCCTGCTCAACTGGCGAAGCAACAAGTATCTTTCATGGTGTCGTCAATGGACAGGGAGCCAGGTCGATCGATGAGCTCAAATTCGCGAGTTACCTGCTTAAACACTTTGGTCGCTGGGCGGCAAAACGCGGTTGGACTCAACAGCTCCACCTCGGGCCTTTGCGCAACAACAGCAGCCGCCAATTCGAACGACTCGGGCCGGATACCGGCTTCGATTCCATCGGTGAAAGCGTCAGCGTGAAATCGGTTCAACGCTATCTTGATGGACTCGATGCGACGGATGAACTCCCAAAGATCGTCCTCTACAACCTCAACCCTTCTGATAACTACGCCCTCACGACGATGCTCGGCAACTTCCAGGACGGAACTCTCGCGGGCAAGATGCAGTTCGGCAGCGGTTGGTGGTTCCTCGATCAAGAAGAAGCGATGCAGTGGCAGATAAACACCCTTTCGCATCTCGGCATTCTCCGACGCTTCGTCGGGATGCTGACCGATAGCCGTAGTTTTCTCTCGTATCCACGACACGAATACTTTCGGCGCGTCTTGTGCAATCTCCTCGGCCGCGATTTGAAGCGTGGAGTTCTGCCAAACGACATCGACCTCATCGGTCAAATGGTGCGCGAGATCTGTTTCGATAACGCCAAGAACTACTTCGGCCTCGAGCTCGCTCCAAAGTATTCGACATAAACGCCGCGATTCAAAAACATGAATCAGGCTCGTCTTACATGACAAATAGCGCTCTAACCGTGTTATGCAAGAAGACCCACTACAGAAAGCCCTCCTAAGCCCATTGAAAGAAGTGGGGCGGTTGAACAAGTGGCTCATGTCGAGCCTGCACCTTTCACAACCCTTCAAAAGCGCCGATGCGGTCAAAGCAGTGCCCGGCACGGCGCCCGGCATCGAGAATATGGAGGGAGTTTCAGAGCGCCCTGAAGCGGATGTCGTTCGGGTCTACTGGTGTGATTATGCACACGAAAAGATCGAGTGGAACGAAGGTTCGGTAGAAGAATTTGAGGCGGCAGAGCGGCCCGAATGGGCACAGCAACGCTGGGTCAACATCGACGGACTGCACCCTTACGTGATCAATCAGTTTCGCCAGAAATACAACTTTCACACCCTGGTCGGCGAGGACATCATGCGGACCTCTCAACGTCCCAAAGTCGAGCTCTACGACGACTACATTTTTACCGTCGTGCGGATGATGCGGCTGGAGGAAGGACACTTGAAACAGGAGCAAGTCAGCATGCTCCTCTTTAGTGACTGCATTCTAACCTTTCAAGAAGTGCACGGAGATGTCTGGGGGCCCATTCGGCAGCGTCTCGACAAAGGCAATACACGGATCAGAGAGTATGGCGTCTCCTATCTCTACTACGCTCTCCTCGACACGGTCGTCGACCACTTCTTCCCGATTCTTGAAACCTACGGTCATCGCCTAGAAGAACTCGAAGACGCCGTTGTCGACAATCCCGGGCCCAGCGTGCAACAGGCTGTCCATGGCGTAAAACGCGAACTCTCGATCCTGCGTCGCGTGATGTGGCCACTACGCGAGGTAGCGAACGAACTCCAACGCACAGAGGCCGAATTGATCGACTCAAAAGTCATCGACTATCTACGCGACGTCTACGACCACACCCTGCAAATCATCGAAATCGTCGAAATGCACCGTGAACATGCCGCCAGCCTCAACGATCTCTATATGTCCGCCGTAGGCAATCGGATGAACGAGATCATGAAGGTGCTCACTATCATGGCCTCCTTCTTCATCCCTATCACCTTTGTCGCCGGCGTTTATGGAATGAACTTCGAATACATTCCAGAGCTGAGCTGGCATGCCAGCTACTTCGTCTTTTGGGGCGTTTGCTCAACGATTGTCATGAGCTTGGGCATCTTTTTTTGGAAGCGCGGCTGGATCGGGAAGAAGTAAGCTTCAATCGATCAGCGAAAATATGCCTTGGTATTCTCGTGGACCGTTTCATCGGCGAGAATATCTTCTGGATTCCACCATTTCCACCGTTCGTGCTGAGCATCTAGCTGAGGCTCGAAGTCGTCGGGCAACTTGAGGTGGTGCCCAAGTACGACGTAGTGCGTACCATAGGAAGTCTCTCCAAAAACAGTGTCATCGTAAATGTGATCATAGCCCCCCAGAAGGCGTGCATCAGAGAGCTCAAAAGCCTGTCCAAGCTCCGTGTGCGTCAGGCGGCGAAAGGCCGCGGCAATCGTCTCGTTTTTCTGGATACGTCCCCCTGGAACAAACCAGTGCCGAGCTGCTGGACGATTATTCCGCCAGCCGAGGAGATAAAGTCCTTTCCGCTCTAGGCAGAGATCAATCGAAACTAGCGGGGTAGATTTTAGAACTGTCTTAAAGACTGGATCAGAGAGGTAAGCCATTCGTCGTGCGTAAAGGTCTAGGGTTTAACTACGGGGCCGAGCGAATCATTGAGCATCCGCATCATTGTGATCACTTCGCTTATGACAATGATCTTAACGATCCACCTGCAAACGCCTAGCCTGAGAGCGAAAAAGAACCTGAGCTCTTTTTCCGCTGGCGAAGAGCCCGCCTCCGTCGCAATGATACCCCTACGATGAATGAGGACGCCCTTAAAGCACTCCAAGCCGCTATCCCTGCTGAGCATATCCGCACGGATGATGCTGAGCGCTACCGTGCCTCAATGGATAACATGCGCTTTAGTCGTTTGCCCTCGGCGGTGATTCATCCGGCTGAAGAAGATGAGCTCGCCGCAGTCTTAAAAATCGCAAACCAGTATCTGATTCCGATCACAGCCCGCGGTGCAGGAAGCGCCACAACCGGAGCGACAACACCCGAAGTGGATGGCTGGGTCATTGACCTTTCTAGCTGGAAGAACCTCCACATCGACGCGGGAGCGATGATGGCCTTTGTGCAACCGGGCGTCACGATCCAAGCAATCGATGATGCAGCGCGTGAGCACGGGTTGTTCTTTCCACCCGATCCCGGATCAAAGAAGTTTGCGACGATCGGCGGTGCGCTGGCCTGTAATGCGGGCGGTCTGCGCGGGGCAAAATATGGAGTGACGCGTGATTACGTCTTCGGACTCGAAGGCTTAATGGCGAATGGGGAATTCGTCAAGTGGGGTGCCAACCTGCGCAAATACGTCAGCGGCTACAACATCAGGGATCTCTGGATTGGCTCCGAAGGAACGCTCGGGATCATCACTGGAGCCGTCCTTAAGCTTCTCCCGACACCGGCTAGCCGAGTCACTCTTCTCGCCGCATTCAGTGACGAACGTTCCGCGCTGGAGACAGTCAGAAAAATCCTCGAGGCCCGCCTCACGCCAGCGATTCTAGAGTTTCTCGATAGTGAGACGGTCGAGTGCTTCCGACGCTCAGAGCGCGTCGACGAGCTACCGGACTGGATGCGTGCATTCCTCGATGGCCCCGTCCTCCTCATCGAATTCGATGGGCATCAGGCTGAAGTTGACGAGAGCTTTGCTACGCTGCGCGAGATACTTGGGGCGCAGAAGATACATTTCAAATCAACGACAGATGAGGACGAAGCCGAAGTTCTCTGGACGATTCGACGCGGGAGCTCAAAGGCGATGTTTCAGCTCGGAAACACGAAGCTGAACGAGGACATCGTTGTTCCTCTCGAAGCTCAGATTCCACTGCTTGGTGTCATTGAAAAGCTACGACAAAGCACCGGGCTCCCCTGCCCAACCTTCGGACATGCCGCGGACGGCAACTTTCACGTCCACATCATGTATAACCGCGAGGACCAAGCATCGTGCGAGAAAGCGAAGAAAGGCATCAACGAATTGATGCAAGCGGTCGTCGAGCTCGGAGGTGTTATCACGGGTGAACACGGAGTCGGACTTGCCAAATCGCCTTTCCTTAGGCTCCAACACAGCGCCTTTGAGGTCGATCTGATGCAGCGGTTAAAACTGCTCTTCGATCCGAATAACATCCTCAATCCCGGAAAAATGTTTGAGCCCTTCGAAGTCTGGGAGCATCCCCGCGAAGAGGTGAAGATGCCTTGGGACCATTAGGGATCGATCTATTTAGAGATCCGGCAAATTCCGCTTTCGAGTTGCGCGATCAAAACCACCTGCCAACCTGACGCGCGATGAACGTGTTTCCCTCCCTCGAACAGTTCAAGTCCTACAGCAAACAAGGCAATCTGGTCCCCGTTTACACGGACCTGATGGCTGACTTTGAAACACCCGTTTCGGTCTATGCGAAGTTACGCGCACTCGGTCCGGCCTATTTGCTAGAATCGATTGAGGACGGAACAACGCTCAACCGCTACTCGTTCATCGGCTGCCAGCCTGAGACCCTCATCGAAGCAAAACTCGGTGGAGAGACGACGATCACGCGCACACACGGCAAGGACGAAAGCTACCCTACCCCGTCGGACCCGCTCACCATCGTTGAAAAAGAGATGGCGCATTACTCCCCGGTCGAACTGCCCGATATGCCGCGCTTTGTTGGTGGAGCGGTCGGTTACCTCGCTTACGAATACGCCCATTGCATCGAGCCCACTGTGCCTCTCGCTGAGAAGGATGTGCTAGGGATGCCGATCATCCATTTTATGATCACGCCTACGCTCGTGATCTTCGACCGGGCACGCCAAACGATAAGGCTGCTCGCAAACGCCTTTCTAGAACCCGGCGAAAATCCGGAAGACGTCTATAACGCGACGCTAGAGAAGCTAAGCGCGCTCGCCTCCGACCTCGAACAGGGTCGCGCAGTTTCAACCATCCCGGTTCCACGCGCCCCGTTGAATGAGGTGCCATCGGGCAACTTCGAACCCGCCGCTTTCGAGGCGATGGTTGAAACATGCCAAGAGTATATTAGATCCGGAGACATTATTCAGGTCGTGGGCTCGCAGCGATTTGAGAAGCCTTTCACACGTACTCCGCTTGAACTTTATCGCGCACTGCGGGTCGTGAACCCGTCGCCCTACATGGTGCTCTACGATCCAGGCGACTTCAGCTTGATCGGTGCTTCACCCGAGGTTCATGTCCGTCTGACCGATGGCAAAGCCGAGATGCGACCAATCGCTGGAACACGTCCTCGCGGAAAAACGAGTAAAGAGGACGTCGCCTACGAAAAGGAACTCCTCGCTGACGAAAAAGAGCGCGCGGAGCACCTCATGCTCGTCGATCTCGCACGCAATGACCTTGGACGCGTCTGCAAGTTCGGGAGCGTAATCGTGCCTGATTTCATGACGATCGAGCGCTATTCGCACGTCATGCATATCGTTTCCCAAGTTGAAGGCGAAATCGACGGCAACTGCTCCGCCTACGATCTCATGCGAGCTACTTTCCCAGCTGGCACGGTCAGCGGAGCGCCCAAAGTACGGGCCATGCAAATCATCGCGGAGCAGGAAAAAGAGCAGCGCGGTCCCTACGCGGGAGCCGTCTGCTACGTCTCTTTTGATGGCAATCTCGACAGCTGTATCGCGATTCGAACTGCTCTGCTCAAGAACGAGACACTCTACGTGCAAAGTGGTGCTGGTTTCGTCAACGACTCCTCACCGCGCGGGGAATACGACGAGACAATCAATAAAGCCACTGGCATGCTCAAGGCGGTGGCGCTCGCGGAAGCGATGCAACGCGAAGACAGAAGCTAGGAAGGGTTTCAATTTCGCTGGGTTTGACCTGCGTTACACTGCTCTCGGCACGTAAGGCTCCACCCCTAGCTAGCGTTTATCTGCTAGAAACTATACGGCATTCGGTCGTCTAAAGGGAATATTCAGTGCACCTCGCGCGTCTAGTTAGGAACTCATGACTATAGATACCGCACCTAGCTTTTCCGTCAGACGCGCATCTTCGACACACTACGACCGCACCTCCAACACCGCAGTTCGCAGCAGTTCGGATCGCAGCAATATCAGTTTATACCTCCAAGAAATTGGAAAAACGCCCCTTCTCAAACCCAGTGAAGAAGTCGAGCTCGCTGGTCAGATACAAAAAGGGTCGATTGAAGCGCGCGACCACATGATCAAAGCAAACCTCCGCCTCGTCGTGAAGATTGCGAATAATTATTCGAATTTTGGTCTCCCCCTTCTCGACCTTATCAGCGAAGGCAACATCGGCCTCATTAAAGCGGTAGAACGCTTTGACCCGAACAAGGGTGGCAAACTATCAACCTACGCCGCATGGTGGATTAAACAGTCAATCAAGCGCGCGCTGGCGAATCAAAGTAAGACGATCCGTCTCCCAGTCCACTTAGTGGATAAAATAGCGAAAATCCGCCGTACTTCGCAGGAAGTGGAAGAAGAGCTCGGGCGTGCCCCAACGGACGATGAACTCTCAATCGTCACCGGCCTTCCCGTAAGCAGAATCGCACACTTGAAATCTGTGAGCACACGTCCTGCGAGTCTCGACGCTCCTGTCGGCGAAGATGGCAGTACGTCTTTCGGCGACCTCGTTGGAGATGAAAACAGCATCGATCCACTCGACAATCTTCAGATCAAAACCGTTTTCGAAGACCTCCGGTCTTTAGTTGACCAACTCGACCCGCGCGAAGCGGAAATCATCAGCCAACGCTTTGGCCTGAATGGAGACTCCCCGAAGACGCTTGAAGAAATCGGCGAGCAGTTTGGCATCACCCGCGAGCGCGTTCGCCAACTTCAAAACTTAGCCCTGAGGCAGATGCGTAAAATCATCACACACCGAGAACGTCAGCTCACGATTGAAGAAGTCTACGATGAGCGTCGCGCGCAAGGACGACGTGACGTCCTTGAAGAATTCTACAAAAAAACCGTCGTTGATAAATCAACGACGGTTTAAACACCTAACTAATATACTTTATCACAAAGGCTGCTCTTACCAGAGCTGCCTATTTTGTCATATAAAGCCAAGTGCCACCAACTGCACTTGCACTGATTAGACTCGAGTCTGCGACAAAGAAGAACCGATCTAACTTTAAAGAGTAAAACCATGGCTCAAAGTTCACATTGATGAAGCCGAGATGGGCGCCCGTATCGACCCAACCATTGTTATCCACTACATAGCCTTCCCACTCACCTTCAACCGGAAGGCTTGGACCGGTAACGAGGATGTTGTCGATTGCGACAGAGACATCTGCTTCTTCAACAGCCCCTGTAATCATCTCGAAACGAAGTGTGATGAAGCTCGAGCTCGCGGGAACATCGTCGACGTTAAAGGTCAACTCGGTGAATGACAGATCATTGATATCCACTTCATTGTTAAAATTGATGAAGAACTGCGGATTGTTCTCCGGCACGGCGCGGAAGGCCTGATGCTTGCGGAGCATAAAGGGTGGCTCTGAAAGCGAGGCGGCGGAGACCCAAGCGGGCTGCGTCGAGTAGTCTGAATTCGCGATATTGAAGGGCAGTGGAACCGCTTGATCCTGCACTGACCACGTCCGAATCGTATCCGTATCCCCTAGTGGCGGAGAACGCATCATATCGGAACCAGCCGGAATCAGGTAAATGTAAGGCGTCGCACTCAACCCATCTGGCGAAGTGAAGGTCAGGTTTGGATCACTCGGTGATTGAGCACCGATACCTGCGAGGGTGCCACCGATAGAGGTTGGATCATCCATTCCGATGTAGCCCTTGAAGGCCACCCCGGAGGAGCGGATCTTCGTCGCAAAGGAGGTCGGACTGAAACTGTGATCACCTGCGGCGAGTGGCTTACCGAAGAAATTATAACCGGGGCGAATTTCGGTAGAGAACTCAATCACTATACCTGGAACCGCGAACGCTTCTTCATCGCCCGACTGCATTACGTAACGACGCACATCCGGATCATTGAGGATGTTGTCTGACAAGCCAGCGCTGAGGATATCGCGCCAAGCGCCGTCAGCTTCAGCACCTGGGATCAGGCGGTAGTTCTCTTCTCGTAGTGAGAAGGCAGTACGGTAGTTGTCCGGATTGTTAAAGCCAAGTCGGCTCTTCACCACTGACCAGTCTCCAGCGAGCTCAGCCAAGACGCCCGATAAGCCGGGATCACCGGTAGACGAACCTGCAAACTGCGGCACACCATCGGTCACGACGCCAAGGGCACGAGCCTGAACAATCTTTTCGTAGAGATCGCTCGAAGAAGCGTTTCCATCGATATCGAGCAGCCCGGTCTCGTAGTCATAGGCACGAGCAGCCAAATAGGCGTAACACGCTGAGAGATCGAAGAGTGCGTTATAGCGCTCGAGAGCTTCATCACGGAAAGCACGGAAGGGAAATCACGCGTCCTGTAGCCTTGGATGATAGCAGCGGAATACTGCCTGAAGACTAGACGCTGTTTCTGGATCGTATTGCCCTTAGCCTTGAGCGTTTCGACATCGCGCTTCGCTTGATCCCATCTGCGGATCGCTACATCGACGGCGGGGATTCACGGTCAAATTGCCTCCGTCGTAATAGAAAACAGGCGGCGCCTGATTCAGAATATCGCTGAAATTGAGGAAATTTGTGAAAGTGGGAGGCGAAGATGCCACGATAGGGAAACCAACAAAGTTAACTCCCGAGCGCTTCCAGTTATAGCGCGGCGGGCGGGTTTACCCTTCAGTTGCAACGTTGTCGTCGCGTTCGTACGGACAATGTAGGCCGCATTTGGAGTCAGTAGGGACAAAGTCGTCTCTGTCGGGACACCGCGTTTCCAAACCTTCCATTGGCTATCGGCTTGTAGGGGTGCGGCGGGCGAAGCCGTAAACGATGTTGAGGAAGCACCCGCGTTCCACTGCCAGACCTCCGAAATCGCTGTATTGCCGGCTAAGAGTGTATCGATCGATCCGTGGTATCAATCGTAAGCCAAATCGCATTGTAGCCACCTTTGAGTGGATAGCTCTCGGACACCCACTGCGCGACGGCAGCATTACCTAAGCACAAGCAGCCTACAAACAGGATTATGCGCTGGAACGAGGCAGCCAGTGAGGTCGGAACGAAAACCCGACCCGAGCGCGTAAACGCACGGGAAAATCGTGTAAGGAGAAACCGAAATAGCATTAATAGAGAGGTAAGAGAGACAGGCGCTCCTAGCAGAACGCCTAATGTGGTTATCTAACTGAACTCGATTTCTGTCTACCTCAAAAAATGAATATTCGAACATAAGTGACTCACATTCAATGCTTATAGGATCTCTATAGGGCGTATTTAGGGCATCTCCATCGTTGATCTATCCCTGACCAGAGAACGGGTTCCAGCGCTCTAAGCAAAAAAAGCCCACTGACCAATCGGCCAGTGGGCTTGAAATAATAAGTGGGTGAAAACCTACTTCGTCGCTTCGTCGAGGATGTCGCCGAGGCTGGTAAGTTCGTCACCACCGAGGGAGCTGAAGGCAGATGCTTCAGCAGCGAGCTGATTCTCATCGTAGCTAGCAGCCTTGATCGAGAGACTAATGCGGCGTTCTTCGCGATCAATCTTGATCACGCGGGCTTCGATTTCATCACCGGTATCGATGACGTCCTTCACCTTTTCAACGCGTTCTTCGCTGATCTGGCTAACGTGGACGAGGCCGTCGATTCCGTCTGCGAGCTCGATGAATGCACCGTAGTTGGCGATCTTCGAAACCGTGCCCTTAACGAGATCACCCATCTTGAAGTGTGTATCGATTTCGTCCCAAGGGTCGGAAGCGAGTTGCTTCATACCGAGGCTGATGCGTTGTGAACCGGCATCGATGTCGAGGACTGTTGCCTCGACTTCATCGCCCTTCTTCACCATTTCGCTCGGGTGATTGATCTTCCGTGTCCAAGACATGTCGGAAACGTGGACCATGCCGTCGATTCCTTCTTCGAGTTCGATGAAGGCACCGTAGCTTGTAAGGTTGCGCACCTTGCCGCGAACACGGGCACCGATTGGGTAGTTATGGCGAGCCATATCCCATGGGTTCGGATCGAGCTGACGGACGGAGAGGCTGATCTTCTGCTCGTCCTTGTTGACGCCGAGCACAACCGCTTCGACTTCTTCGCCAACCGTGAGCATTTCGCCCGGCTTGCTAACGCGCTTAATCCAAGAGAGCTCACTGACGTGAACAAGACCTTCGACACCCTCTTCGAGTTCGATGAAGGCACCGTAGTTAACGAGGTTAACAACCTTACCGCGAACCTTAGCGTTCACTGGGTAGCGGTTTTCGATACCTTCCCATGGATTTGAAGTTGTTTGCTTGAGGCCGAGGGAGACACGTTCGCGATCGCGATCCACTTCGATGATCATGACGCTGACTTCTTCACCCACCTTGAGCATTTCACTAGGGTGGCTGATGCGGCCCCAAGACATGTCGGTGATGTGGAGGAGGCCGTCGAGACCGTCGAGATCGACGAAGGCACCATAGTCGGTGATGTTCTTGACCGCACCACGACGGATCGAGCCTGGCTTGATTTCGTCGAGAAGCGCGCGGCGCTTTTCTTGGCGTTGCTCTTCGATCAACTCGCGGCGGGAGATAACAATGTTCTTCCGATCGAGGTTAATCTTGAGCACCTTAAAGTCATAAGTCTGACCCACATACTGATCGAGATCCTTAGGTGGCTGAATATCGATCTGGGAGGCAGGGAGGAAGGCATCAACACCGATGTTAACGATGAGGCCGCCCTTAACTTTCGAGCGAACCTTACCGGCAAGGATGGAGCCTTCTTCGGTATGAGAAACGATGTTTTCCCAGTTCTTCTTCTGCTGGGCTTTATCGTAGGAGATGATCGGGTTGCCGTCACGGTCTTCGAGGCGATCTAAGTAAACTTCGATCTCTTCGCCGATCTGGAGTTCACTGATATCCATGAACTCGTTGGCTGGAACCATTCCTTCAGACTTCGCGCCGATGTCGAGAATGACGTCGTTATCGCGGATCTCGGTGATCGTTCCCTTGATGATACTTCCCTCGGTGAGGTACTCGAGCTGGCTCATTGCCAGCAATTCTTCCATTACGGATGACATGATGTTTTGGTATGACTCCTATAAAACCGTCTCCAGGCCCATGAGTGGAGTGTTCAAACGCGGGCTACAAGAACGGGGTTAAAGGTTGGGTTGTTTAGGTTTAGAATAAGTCCTCTCCACGGATTTGAAGAAAACAGCCGTCCAAACTCGAAAACAGCACCCCTCTGCGCAAGCTTAAACGAGCTCAAAACAGGCTCTTGGGCGTAATAACGAAAGCTAACGGAATTTTCGGATCTTGGGCTGGAGGGACGGGCGCCCGTCAGCCCGCCGTTGGGAAGAGCCAAACCGTCCGCGGACTGGCAGGAGACCGTCCCTCCAATCAAAACCCTCGTGAACCCTCAGGGCTCACCCCTACCCATCGTGATCAACTATTCTGCACGACCCAAAACCTGCACTCATCCGCAAACTCACGCACAGCCTCGCTCTCGTTTGCGATGTCTTGGCGCAGGGCAGTAAAGACCTCCGTCCATCCAGTGGCGGCGAGATCTTCTTTCACTTCTTCAAATGACGGGACGTGGATAAACAGGTCTCCTTCGTCACATTCGATGATACGGTCACCAAATTCGGCCAGCCGTGCATCCTGCTCACCGGCCTCCCATCGGACGGCCTCCGCTTCCCAATAGTCGCGAAAGCTACTCGTCGAGCGGTCGTGTGCGGTGAAGATCAAGTGGCCGCCTTTGGCTACGACGCGCTTAATCTCACCTAGCGCGGCTCGCCGCGGCTCGCGACCGGGGATCTGCATGAGCCCGTTGAAGCCAAAGATCGCCCCCTCGTAGAGAGCGTCCTCAAACGGCAAGGCGCAGGCATCTGCGACCTGAAAGCTCACCCCGTAGTCCAACTGGAGAGCGGCCCGGCGGGCTTCTTTCACCATCGGGCGCGATAAATCGATCCCGATGACGTGAGCGAAGCCGATCTCATGCATCCCGAGTGCTATTCGCCCGGTTCCGCAACCCACTTCGAGGAGCGTATCCGTGTTCTGGAAGTAGCGCTTAAGGAGGAATTCTTCTGACTCCCAAAGGCCAATCGCCGCCGTCGCGCGCAGGTAGTGATCGATCACTGCTGGGCGACTAAAGTAATCCTTACCGATGTCCTCTGGGCGCGAATCCATATCAAAGCAGGCCACAAGCCGCGCATTCGACCAAGCCAAAACCCAAAAGAAAGGGTGAAATTTCCTCCTTAAATGTCTTGCGCAGGCATCCGAAAGAGCCTTCTTTATCCGTTTTTTCTCGAAATGAAAGCCACAATACAAACCCAAGGCCGCCAGTTTACGGTCACAGAGGGAGACGTCCTTTTCGTTAACCGTTACCAAGACACAAACACCGGCGACTCGGTCAGCATCGACGACGTTCGTGCCATCGGTGAAGGTTCTGACATGCGTTTCGGAACACCGACTATCGAAGGTGCCTCCGTTACAGCCAAGATCCTTGAAAACAAGCGCGGTAAGAAAATCATCGTTTTCAAGAAGAAGCGCCGTAAGGGTTACCGCAACAAACGCGGCCACCGCCAAGAGCTCTCCGTTATCAAGATCGAAGCGATCAACGGTTAATCACCACTTTCCAAACATAATCACTTTTTAGGATACAGACATGGCACATAAAAAAGGACAGGGAACCAGTCGTAACGGTCGCGATAGCAATCCAAAGATGCTCGGCATCAAACGCTACGACGGTCAAGCCGTCCTCGGCGGAACGATCCTCATTCGCCAACGTGGCACCCGCTTCCATGCTGGACTAAACGTCGGCATGGGTCGCGATCATACGCTCTACTCCACCGTCGATGGCCACGTCAAATGGGACAAGCTCCACCGCAAGGTAGCCGTCATCGCCGGCGACGTCGTCTAAGACCTTAGGATCCTCATAATTTTCATTATGAATTGCCCCCAGCTTAACCGCTGGGGGGTTTTTATGCCCAAGTGGCAAGCAGTGGCGGAGTTTTTCAATCGCGGGCAGACAACCGATTCGGGAATGAAAGAGCTCCTCACTTCATAGACTGCCTCTACTAAGACCAGGTGTCTTTTAAAACGCTGATTAGTTGCCAAGGAAGGACCCCTGCCGGTCCGCGACTCCACTGGAGGGATCCCTCCTGCCGGTCCGCGACGCGGTTAAGTTGTTTTGGAGCCCAGCGGACCGGCGGGAGCCGGTCCCTCCATTCTTAATCCCAACCCGCTTAAATATGACTACCAGCCACGAGCGCCCTCTGTGAGCATCTGTGATGGGTACAAAGAAAAGCCGATGAGAACGCAGTCTCGCCGGCTTTGCTTAAGAGATAGGGTCTAGGGTGTCCGCGCGCTAACGCGTGCTAGCCTAAATCACCTTCTTTTTATGGCGGTTGGCGCGTGAGCGCTTCTTGCGCTTGTGCTGCGAGATTTTACGGCGACGTTTTTTGCGGAGGTTACCCATAGGAATAATTCTTACTTCGAAAGATCGGAAAAAGCGATGAACAAATCGAATCCTTAGGCCCCCTGACAAGCCTTTTCTTCATATAAAAAAACGACCTACCGCTCTAGTGTAATCACAATGGGTAGCGGTGAGCCCTGAGCGTTCCACATGATTATGAATGGAGGGACTGGCTCCTGCCGGTCCGCGGACGGTATGGCGTGCTCTTCCATGCGGCGGACCGGCAGGAGCCGGTCCCTCCAGCGCCCGCTACAGATTTTCCGCACCCTTTCGTGATTATATCCGATGCCGTCTAATGTAAGGACGTGGGGATGAATAAAAAATGAGTGGTTTTCTGAGAGCGATAAGCCGGATTCTGTTCCCCGCCGGAGCGGTTCAGCATTCATTTATCTAAGCGGTGCACCCGGAAGTATTGGACGGGCCGCCCACTCCCCTATTCCACCTTGCACCAGAAGAGGTTTACACTGCCACGTCTGTCACCAAACGCGCGGTGGGCTCTTACCCCACCTTTTCACCCTTACCCTGCGCCGAGGCTCAGGGCGGTTTATTTTCTGCTGCACTGCTGTCAAAAACGGATATAGCCGTTCCTGCCTCCGCTTTCGCAGAGCATCCTGCCCTATGGTGTCCGGACTTTCCTCCCGCCACCGAAGTGACGAGCGAATGCCTACTCTCAAAAAACCGCTGTGATGAACGCGCATGGAATCGCTCAAGGCAAGGACCGAAAGCCCTGAGCCACACCGTGTCCAAAAGCCCAGACAAACGCACCTTGGAAACTCGATATTATAGCTCCCCGCTCCTCATTTAATAAATATAATTTGCAGACAATCCAATGAGGTCCTCACTATAGCGGTTTTTTCCTCAAGCCCGTCTTCCCAAGTTAGCAGACCTCCACTCAAGTCCATCTCTCAATGTCCGAAACCGCATTGCTCAAGCGCATCAACGCGCTCGTCGAAACGCCCTTCGATTCCCTCGAAGCCTGTCTCTCCCACTACCAAGACGTCCTTCCAAAACGCGTCGGTGAATACCACCAGGAAGAGGTCGGACCGACTTACCACCACAATGAGCCGGGCGAAGCCGATCGCTTTGTCCGCAAAGAGTTTCACCTCGGGCAAGGCACTTTTGATATGTCTGGCGGTCTCGACTGGTATGCTACCGCAACCGGCGACCTTGAGTGGAACGGCGGCCTCGTCCGCCATGGCTACTTCATGCTCCTCGCTGATGAGTATGTGAAGACAGGCAAAGAGATCTACGCCGAGACGATCGTGGAGCACATCCTCCACTACATCGAAAACGTGCCGCCCTTCGAACCCGAAGGTAAGCCTTACCTCGATTACAAGAAGTCCACTTGGCGCCCCTTCGAAGCCGCCGGCCGCGCCGCCGAGACTTGGCCCGAAGCCCTCGCCAAGATCATCAAGACTTCGGCCATGACCGCCGAAGCTTGGGCGAAGATCCTCCTTTCCGTTCACGAGCACTCCGTCTTCCTCCGCAAAGAGCACTGGAAGACCGGTAATCACGCCACCCTCGAAGTCGCAGCGGTCGGCATCATCGCCGTCTTCTATCAGGAGTTCAAAGAACGCGACGCATGGCTCGAATACGCCGTCGAGTTTCTTGATGGCATGTGGACCGATCTCTTCGCCGATGACGGTTACTCCCGTGAAATGTCGGGCAGCTACCACTGGGTTGCCATGCGTAGCTTCTTCACCTTCTACGAGGTCGCCTGTAACAACGGCTACAAGGAGCTCTTCCCGGCCAGCTTCCGTGAGCGCCTTATTCTCAACAGTTACGCTGAGCTTTATCAGGATAAGCCTGACGGCTCCACTCCGATCAGCAACGACTCCAGCTCCGACATCAATCGCCGCGAGCAGCTCTCCCGCATTCACAAGCTGTTTGATCTCCCTGAAGTAGGCTACTTCCTCAGCGGTGCGACTGAAGGCGACGAGCCTGAAATAGTTTCCTACTACTATCCTGATTCCCGCGTCGGCATCATGCGTAGTGATTGGGGTCCGGAAGCCAACTACCTTTACTTCGACATGGGTCCATGGGGTGACAACCACATGAACCAGGACCAGCTCGCTATTGAAGTATCGGCCAAAGGACGCCACTTCCTCATCAACGGCGGCAAATGGCGCTACACCACCTCCGATCCTGACGCCGAGTGGATGGGCCTCGCCAAATACTTCAAAGCCACCGCTTCCTATAATTGCGTATTGGTTAATGGATACGGTCAGATCTTCGGCGATGCTGAAGGCACGATGAAGGTCTCCTACGACTACGACTATGCCGATGGCAGCTTTAAGGAAGGCTTCGGCGAGGAAGTTCCCGGTCGCGACGAAACCCTCTTCCGCGAGCGCGGCCTCTCCACCCTGATGGAGAAACGCCTCCCCGGCGTCAGCCATCGCCGCCAAGTCTTCTTCGCCCGCCCTCACGGCTGGGTTGTTCGTGATACGCTCGAAGGCCCAGGCATCAAAAGCGCCGAGCAGCTCTGGCACTTCTACAAAGGCCGTATCGAACCCGTCGCAGGCAACCAACAGGCTTGGGCGACGCAATTCGATGACAGCAACCTCATTGTCATGACCAAAGCCAGTGGGCCTCAAAGTGCTGAAGTCTTTAAAGGCCAAAAAGAGCCCTTCTTCGCCGGTTGGCATTGCCCTTACTACGACGTCGTCCGCCCTACACCTGAACTCCGCTTCACCCAAAAGGGCAGCGACAAGCTCGTCTTCCACACCCTTCTCTGGCCTGTCGAAGGCACCGTTGAGGACGTCCCTCAATTCGACATCGGTGAATCCTCCTACAAAATCACCTCTGGTGCCACCACGATCAAAATCAAAGCGACCGACGAAGAAGGCTGGCGCCTCTGCTAATCAGGCGTCCTTGAAACTGACTACAAATACCTGGTCGCGCCACACTTTGACGATCTATGAATAGCAATGAAGCGCCCCGACTCACCACCCTCATCATCCAAACCGGCGAACAACGCCGCTTCGCAAACCTCATCCTCACCGTCGGCGTCGTCAAGATGGCCGAAGAAGCAGGGTTTTAAGGTAGGGTCGTCTGTCCCCAGACGACCGCCCAGAGCAAAAGTCAGTTCATACAACTTTCAGAGTGTTCTTCCTTCATGGGGAGAGCGCTCTTTTTCTGTCCGAGATTAGCTCAGATCAAAACGCCTCCTTGGAAAAGATCTTACCACAAAAGGCACAAAATATTTTCTCACAGAGGCGCTGAGGAAATATAACCACGGATCGACGCATTCGGCAGGCTCATGCCGAGACGGATAGTCACAGATCAAATCAACTGAACCTCAAGCCACCACCCTCATCAGCCGAACCAGCGTTGCCCGCTTCTGAGTTTACCGACCTACCTGGAGATACTTCACCTCCAGCACCGCCGGTTCCGCCCGTCGCTGCGGTTGAAATGCGTGGACCAAAGCAACCATCAAGCTGGGGCTCACCTCCATCGCCGCCGCCCCCATTGCCAAATCTTAGGTCCGCTGCCGCTGAGAGGGTACTGCCCGCCTCGGTTGTGGAATTCCCATTGATCACTAGGCGAAAAGGGTAAAAGCCACGGACCCAGAAGAAGTCACCATTGTTGAGCCGAAAATCACCCGTTATGGTCAAGCTTACCGAGCCGTCAGTCTCGATCAACAATCCGATGGGCTGTCCGTTGATCGCCGTTTGCACCTGTCCATCTTTGATCAGCTCAGCGGCACTGGTATCAAACTCCCAGATAGCGGCATGCGCTATCGTTGGGGACTTTAGGCGGCAATGAGGACTGAACCAAAAAGACGACACCGTGGGGTAAAATGCATGCGCCATGATGGCGTCTGCACCTAGCTGGGTTCAAGTTTTATTGGCCCGTAGGGAAGGCTAGCCACTGTCTTGCCTCGCATCCTGCTTCTTCATCGTCCAATACTCATATCGTCACTATGAACATGGAACAAATTCTCGATAAGCTCAAAGAACTCTGGACGCTCGAACTCTATCAGAGTGGAGGCAATACGGTGCACATCAACCAGCTCGTCATAGCAGTCCTGCTCATCATTTTCGGAATCCTCATAGGCAAGCGCATTGCCATCGTTATCGGGCGGCGAATGGTCCGATCAAAGCGGATCAATAAGAACACGGCCCATTTTCTTCAGCGCATCCTCTTTTATCTTTTTGTCGTCGTCATCGTCCTCTCTGCCTTACCCATCGCAGGGATCCCGATCACAATCTTTACGGTCATGGGCGGCGCACTCGCCATCGGGGTCGGCTTTGGAGCGCAGAACCTTTTCAACAATCTCATCTCCGGCATCATCATCATGCTCGAGAAGCCGATCCGGATCGGAGACGTCATCGAGATTTCCGGAAATGAAGGAAAGGTCGAAGACATCGGGAACCGCTGCGTGCGCATTCGACGCACCGATGGAATTGACCTCATCGTACCGAACAGCCGCTTCCTCGAAGACATTGTCGTCAATTGGACGCTCTGCGATGGCAACGTCCGCGGAACAGTCGCGGTCGGAGTGGCTTATGGTTCCGATACAAAACTAACCAGAGACCTCATGCTCCAGGCGGTGTCCGAAATCCCAAAGATCCTCAAGACACCTGAAGCGCACGTCTTCTTTAAAGAGTTCGGAGACAACTCCCTCGCGTTTGAACTCGAATTCTGGTCAGAAGTCACCCGCCCATTCGACCTCAAACGCTTGAGGTCCGATCTCCGCTTTCGCATCAATGAACTCTTCAATGAGGCCGGCCTCGTGATTGCTTTCCCGCAGCGCGATCTCCACCTCGACACCCTCAAGCCGTTGAAAATCAAACTCGTGCCGGGGTCCGATTAAGTCGGCACAGCCTTTTCTGAAAATCCATCTGCTGGCGCTTGTAACCTTTGGGCGCTTTAAAGGCATTCTTTTCGAATTTTTGTCCGGTGCCCTTGGAGAGCATGGCCTCTGAAAGCACCGCTCCTGAGGCGTCGAGCTCGACGGTTTTGACGGGGAAGTAACCTACTCCGTAGACCGTAGCAAATTTCCAAAATAACGACTGACTTTTTTCAACCTCCCCCCCCCCTTCATTCTTATCCAATTGAATAATAGTTCAGCCATACTTCTGCGAAGACTACGCTTCTTCCGTAGGCAGCTCCGATCGATTCTAGGGGCTCTTATTGTCCTGCAAAGCCATTGGAAATATATTTCCCGAGGTCTAAATTGCCTCCTGGACGTTTAAGACCCCTTCAGTGGCTTGAACGATCTGACCGATTTTTGATCCTAGATTTGTCTCAAAAACACGGGGCCATATTCAAGGGCATAGAGGGAAAGGTGCATATAATTTTCATCGTCGGACTTTCTGAGTGTAGTGAATTCATTAAACAGTTTAGAACCCAGCTGCGTTTAGAGACGGTAGACCTAGCCCATTTTTTCCCAAATGGTTTTCTGAGGCAAATGGAGGGGAATGCGCACAAAAACTATCGAAGCGCTCTAATGAAGGGAATTTCACCCGCTATAATGGATGAAAATGCTCAAATCCATGAAGCTGTGGTCAAAAATGCATTACACGAGTTTTCGATCAATAAACTAAAATCGAGCGAGTCCGCTGAAGCCTACAAGCAGTCTTTAATCACGATCTCGACGAGTCTATTGATTCAGATATTTTTTGGAATAGATCCCGACACTCCCAAGCATATGTATTTGTTATCTCGATACAGAAATTTGGGGGATTCTGATTATGCCTGGAAGCAGGGAGAGGGTCAAAAGCGTGTCTACCTGGATATCCGAGGGTTCCTACTCGAACGACTAGAGCGAAAAGAGCTTTCCAGTTCTACGAGCATTCTAAGCCTAATGGCTGCTTCCGGAGAAATTGATGAAACGAGTCTAGGCAATCTAATCTACATGGTGGAGATGGGGCGCTATGATATGGGGGGATTGTTTCGCTGGTTGACAAAAAATGCCACGGAGAACCCGCATATCTTAACGGCTATCGCAGAGGAGCATGCCAACTTATCTTTAGATGAGGATTCACTCCTAAAGGCGTTTGTCTTGGAAACCCTTCGAATGGAGCAGATTGAACGCTTGATGAGGATTACCGATACCGATCTGCATTTTGGTGGTTTCATTATTCCAAAGAATTCACTGATCCGGTTATGTATCTGGGAGTCGCACAAAAATCCGGACAACTTTCCAGAACCCTTCCAGTTTAAGCCCGAGCGATTCTTGGAAAATAATTTCAGCCAGAAAGAGTATGCTCCATTTGGTATGGGACATCACCGTTGTCCTCTCGCGCAAACCTCGATAAGAATGTGCATGATCGTCGTTAAGGTTTTAGCCCAACACTACCGAATTAAACCCTATAATGTAGGCCCTGCCCACAGAGGACCCAACCATTGGGAGCCAGCCAAAGACTTCACCGTTCGACTAGTTCCGAAATAAAGGCGGCACAAAGTTTGTGGCAAGAAAAGTGGGGTATGATCCGAGGACATCGGGAACAGATCTTCTAAGGACATCGGGAACACTTCAAAATGGCATGTATGCCATGGAAGAAGACCGAACCGATGACCTCGGATCATACCTGTCCTCGGATCATACCGTTGCCGATCACCGTGTGATCAACTTTTTCCTTGTCATGTTACTAAAGGTGTTATACCAAGAGTAAAATACAAAAGAATGAATCCATTCGTATACACCAACTTTGTGAAAGGAAGGGACTTCTGCCCCCGGCCAGAGGCTAAGAAGCTAAAGGGCCGGCTGGAGAGTGGTCACTCGGTCGCTTTGATCGGTCCACGGCGGACTGGGAAAACCTCGCTGATCTATGAGGGCGCGCGCCTCGCGAAGAAGAAGGTCTCCTATGTCGATTTCCTCAGCGTAACGGATGAGCGCGACATTGCGCAGCGCCTCCTTCGCGGACTCGATGGCATTCAGTCGCTGAAGCGTTCTGCGATCGAATATCTAAGCCACATTGGCATCAGCTTTTCGGTCGATCCGCTCACAGGAAACACCGCCTTCTCCCTCTCGGGACGCAGTGCGGATGACCCGGATACGATCGATCGCATTCTGAGATCGCTTGTGACGCTCCTTGAAACTCACCCTAAAACAGTGCTCGCGCTGGACGAATTTCAGGCGATCAAGGTACTCCCCAACGGCAAGGCGCTCCTCGCCCTCTTCCGGAGTCATCTTCAGTTCGTGCAGCAGTCGGTGGTCTATTCTGGGAGCATTCGTCACGAGCTAGAATGGGTCTTCAACGATTACGACTCTCCTTACTATAAGTCTGTCGCGATCCTCGATGTCCTTCCAATCGATCGCACACACTTTGAACCCTTCCTCGCCCGCCGCTTCAAAAAGACGGGACGCGTTCTTGTCCCTGAAGTCTGGAATTACATCTGGGATGTAACCGAGGGGTTCCCGGGTGATGTTCAGCACCTTTGCTCTGCAATCCACGACCTCAGCGAGGCAGGGAAGATAGATATCAAAATAGCACGCGCCGGGCTAGAAACCGTTCTCAAAGAGCGCAGTTCCGGACACTCCAGTCGCTTCGAACTTCTCCCTTCAGTTCAGCGCAAAGTGATCATCGCCATAGCCAACCAAGGCGGGCGTGAAATCAACTCCGGCGATTGGATCAAGAAGGCAGGATTGAGTAATGCCTCAAGTATCCTGAAAGCGGCCAATGGCCTCGTTGAGAAAAACTTTCTTTGGAAAGAGGATGGTGAATACAGGTTCTTCGATCCGTTCTTAAAAGCGTGGCTGCAGATTCAGTTCCTTCGTTAACGCAAAGGTAGGGACGGCTGCCTCAGCCGTCCGCAGTGTTAAAAGGCGTATCCACTTCGGCCCCCCGGGGACAGGCGGCCCTACCTTAACTGCAAGCACTACCCGACCGTAAAGGTAGGGACGGCTGTCTCAGCCGTCAGCAGTGCCTCGAAAAGAATCCCGGCTGGGTGTTGGGCCGTGCGTCCTGTTCCATCGTGAATCTGGTGACGGCAGGAGGTGCCGGGGGCGGCGATCAGGACGTCGTCAGGTTGTTCCCTGACAGAGGGAAAGAGAACGAGTTCTCCGATCTGCATCGAAAGTTCGTAGTGTTCTTTCTCATACCCGAAAGAACCCGCCATGCCGCAGCAACCTGAAGGGATCATGTGAACCTTGTAGCCTTGAGGAATCTGAAGGGCGCGCACGGTTGGAACGACGGATGCGAGGGCTTTCTGGAAGCAATGACCGTGGAGTTTGATCAACTGCTCCTTCGCGACAAACTGACTCGACTGGATACGGCCTGCCTCGTGTTCACGGACAATGAATTCATCGAACATCAGACAGTGCTTCGCGAGCGCCCTCGCCTCTTCTTTGAGCGGTCCCTCGGCGAGATCGATGTATTCATCGCGAAAGCTCAAAATGGCCGCCGGCTCGATGCCGATGAGCGGCGTGTCCTCAGAAATGAGGTCGGCCAATTTTCGAACATTCTCATTCGCGATCTCCTTCGCGTTGCGCACGAGGCCCTTGGAGAGCCAGGTGCGTGCGCTTTCGAGGTGATCGGGTATAACGACCTCGTAGCCGAGGCGTTCGAGTAGGCGCACGGTCTTTTGCCCAAGGGGCACATCATTAAAATCGGTGAACTCATCGCAGAAGAGATAGACCTTCCGTGGGGCCTTCGTCGCTGGTTGTCCTTTCCACCACTTCTTCAGAGTCGTCGCATGCAGCTGCGGAATCGTCCGATCAGGATGAAACCCGACGACTCGATTGAGTAAGCGCCGCGACCACTGGGTGCCAAACAAAGCATTCCAAATCCAAGGTACCACCGAAGCGACTCGACTCATGCGGGTGAAGTTTGTGATCAGCCGTGTCCGCAGTGGCACTCCATGGGCATCCGTGTAGTGCTGCTGAAACTCGGCCTTAAGCTTGGCCATATCGACATTCGATGGGCACTCAGATTTGCAGCCCTTACAGGAGAGGCAGAGATCAAGCACCTCATTGACCTCGTCACTATCGAACGGATTCTTGGGATCTTTCGGATGCGTCAGCGCATCTCGCAAGATGTTGGCGCGAGCACGCGTCGTCTCTTTTTCATTACGCGTCGCCATGTAGCTCGGGCACATCGTTCCGCCCGCCAAAAATCCCTTTCGGCAGTCGCCCGATCCATTGCAGTTTTCCGCCGCACGCAAAACGCCCTGAGTTTCGGAGAAATCAAATACCGTCTCAATTTCGCGCGGCGGGCTCTGCGGCCCATGGCGCAAAGCGGTATCCATCGGCGGGGTGTCGATGATCTTGCCCGGATTAAAAATCTCATGGGAATCAAAGGCCTCCTTCATCCGCCGCATCATCGCGTAGCACTCCTCGCCGACCATGAAGGGAATGAACTCGCCGCGCAGGCGACCGTCGCCGTGCTCACCGCTCAAGGAGCCTCGGTACTTCTTCACGAGCGCAGCAACATCCTCGGCCACCCCCCGAAAAGTTTTCAAACCCGCCTCGGTTTTGAGATCAAAGAATGGACGGGTGTGCAACTCCCCCGAACCGGCGTGGGCGTAATAGACACACTCTTTGCCATGCTTGTTTTTGAGCATCGCATCGAACTCCGCAATGTAGTCGGCCAGCTCAGTAACATCGACAGCGGTATCCTCGCAGACTTCGCGTGGTTTAGTGTCGCCTGGGACATTACTGACAAGCCCCTGCCCTGCGCGTCGCAGCTCCCAAACCTTCGCCTCATCGGCGCCTTTAAGGACGGGGAAAGCGCATCCCAAACCCGTCGCCCTAATGTCTGCTTCGACCGCCGCAATGACACGATCGACCTCAGCGGCTTCATCCCGACGAATATCGACAACGAGAATCGCCCCTGGATCGCCTTGGACAAAGAAACGGTTTTTCTCCTGTTCACGATTACGCTTCGTTGCCTCGAGGATGAAACGGTCGAGCAACTCCACCCCAAAGGGTTGATGATTGAGCGTAGGCAAGACAGAGCGCAGAGCCTCATCGACGCTCTCGAAGTGAATACATAATAAGGCGCTGTGTTTCGGCGGCAAGGGGCTGCAATTGAGCTCAAACTCCGTCCCGAAAAACAAGGTCCCTTCCGAACCCGCAATCAACTTACAAAGATTAAACGGCTTCTCTGATGACGGATCAAAAACAGAAGCGTCCATCAACAGATCGAGGGCGTAGCCGGTATTTCGGCGCGGGATGCTCGCCTTGGGAAAGTTCTCAGAAATCAGTTCTCGATTCACCGCATCTCCGAGCAGATCACGGCATTCGCGATAAATCGAAGCCTCCAACGAATCGCCCACGCACTTCTGTGCAAAAGCTTCGGGAGTGAGTGCTTCGAACGTCACCTCAGATCCGTCGCTCAAGAATCCACGACACGAAATCAGATGCTCGCGGGTAGAACCGTAAACGAGCGAGTTGGATCCACAGGAGTTATTACCCACCATCCCACCGATCATGGCGCGGTTCGCGGTCGAGGTTTCTGGTCCAAAGAGGAGACCCTGTGGAAGCAAGGCATGATTGAGCTCGTTGCGCACCACCCCGGGTTCGACCCGCACCCGCCGATGCTCGAGATCGATCGCGAGGATACGGTTCAAGTGTCGCCCCGCATCCACTACGATACCGCCCCCTACTACCTGCCCTGCCAAGGAGGTGCCCGCCGTTCTAGGAATCAAACTCTGCCCGACTTCCTTGGCGTAGTGAATCAGCTCACAGATATGCTCCGCCTTCTCTGGAAAAGCGACCGCCGCCGGCAATTCCTGATACTCCGAAGCATCCGTCGCATATAACTTGCGCAGGGTCGGACCCGTTTCGAAAGCGAAGGAAAAGTCTGTTGGAGTCTGAACCATACTACCCTGATAGCATCAACGCAGTATCGATCTGATGCCAGCCTTACACATCTACGACTGGTAGATAGCGCTTCCCCCAGGCAAACAGAACCAAACCTTAGAGCCGGCAGGTCTTAATCTCGTGGGCGATAATGCCCTTGGCACCGAGTGAACTGAGCTGGTCGATGATCTTGTTCAGACCTCGGCTCTTCACCATCGCCGCAATCGCGACCCATTCTGGGTCCGAAACAGGCGACACCGTCGGGCTCTTCACCCCAGGGGTGATCGCGCAAGCGGCATCCTTTTGCGTAACCGGCACGACATACTCGAGTAGAACATAATTCTTCGCGACAAGGATTCCCTCCAAGCGCTCTTTCAAGGACGCAAGCTCAGGAGCCTCTTTCGCACCCTTCCGTGAAATCAGAATCGCCTCGGAGCGCATGACAGGCTCGCCGACAATCTTAAGTCCGGCTTCATAGAGGGTCCGACCGCTTTCGACGACGTCTGCGATGACATCGGCAACGCCGAGTTGGATCGAAATCTCAACCGCACCATCGAGGCGCACGACCTCGGCCTTGACGCCCCGCGCAGCCAAATCTTGGCGGACGATATTGGGGTAGCTCGTGGCGATGCGTTTGCCGCCGAAATCTTCCGGCAGCCAATCATGCTCTGCTGGCACAGCGTAGCAAAAACGACTTCCACCAAACCCGAGCGCGAGCGTTTCCTCGACATCAGAATTGCTGTCTGCGGCAAGATCACGACCGGTGACTCCAGCATCGACGATCCCTTTGCTTACATAGATCGCGATATCGCGGGGGCGTAGAAAAATGAATTCGACCTCATGGTCGCTGTCGCGCACGACGAGCTCCCGGCTATAGCGTTTGCAGCGATAGCCAGCGTTTGTAAGCAGTTGAACAGCCTTCTCTGAGAGGGCACCTTTGTTGGGAACCGCGAGTTGAAACATAGTGGCAGAAGTGGTTTTGGGTTCGCTCAAGGGCAAGTCAAAAGCTCGAGAGCAGAGCGGCGCGACTAGAGGTGCTTATAGACGTCTTCGAGACTGATATCCTTCGCGAGCATCATCACTTGGAGGTGATAGATGAGCTGAGAGATCTCCTCAGCGCAGGCTTCCTTGCTCTCAAAACGGGCCGCCATCCAGACTTCACCCGCCTCCTCATTGATCTTTTTACCGATGAAGTGAGGGCCTTTTTCTAGAGCTTTTACGGTACCCGATGCCGGATCACCGCTGGCGGCCTTTGCGCCCAATTCCTCCCAAAGGGACTCGAAAGTTTTCATATTGCGCTAGAAGTTGAGCCAATCACTACAGGCGCGAAAGCATAATCTTTCGGTGATCAGGGCGTTCTTGGCATCCCTATGCCATCTCGGGCTCTAATCGCGTTTTTTTTTTACATCCTACGATTGCCAGCACACCTCAGAATTCGTATGAATTTAGCCTTCTTAGTAAAAAAACACACCTTTGACGCAATCTGTAAAAAACCGTGCCGATATAATGATGCACGTAGAGTTGGTCCCAGAATGGAGCCAAACACCATAAAGAACTTATATTAACCCCAGGAGCCAACAATGGCACAGCCTAAACCGCTAATACTTGTAGTCGAAGATGACAAACAGATCGCCCAAATGGTGGGCGAACAACTCGAATTTGCCGGAATGCAGACTCAGGTTTGCCACCGCGTTGCCAACGCTTTGCGCTTTCTCGAGACGAATTTCGCCAATCTCATCCTTTTAGATGTGAATCTCCCCGATCAGACTGGCTTTGCCATGGTCGAAGAGATGCGAAAGCGAAACATCCACGCACCAGTCATCTTTTTAACTGCTGACAACAGCGAGATCTATAAGGTCAAGGGCCTAGAAATGGGCGTAGATGACTACATCACCAAGCCTTTCAGCTTCCCTGAGCTCATCGCACGCATCCATGCAGTCCTGCGCCGCGCCGAGACCGCCCACGACAACCACGTCACGCAAAATGCATCGGTCTCAGCCGAACCTTTTGACTTCTGTGGAGCTCTGGTGCGCCCCGAGCAGCTCATTATTGAATTTCCAAACGGTGAGACGCAGAAGATCGGAAAGAAGGAATTGGGCATTCTCGCCTACCTCTCTTCTAACACCAACACGGTCATCACGCGTCGTAGTCTCATCCACTCAGTGTGGGGCATCCACGCCGATATTCGCAGCCGCAGTCTCGACCAATACATCGTCAAGATCCGTGGAGCCTACGTTAAGAACGGACTGAACCTTGATCAATTCAAGACAATCCACGGCGTCGGCTACACTTACAGCGTTGAAGTCGCGGCACCCGCCGGTTGATCGATCCTCCTTAGGATAAGTTCTTTTAAGAGAAACCGCCGCGACGAAAGTCCGGCGGTTTTTTCGTGCCCAAGCGGCAACTACTCGCGTCCGAGGCGTTTTCGGGCGCTCTGTGCGGAGGCAGTCATTTCCATTTCTTCGAGGAGCCCGATGGCGCGATCTTCGTCGATCGGAATAGGTGCATCCAAGGGCGAGCAGTCGTAGCCAGTTTCGAGGAGCGTCATCTTGAGATTGCGGCGGATGTCGTCCTGCTGGGCGTGCACCATACGTTGAAAACGCTTCGGCATGATCTCGCCACAGTTTTCGATAACCCCCTCAATCGAACGGTATTGCCGCAGCCACTTGACCGCTGTCTTCGGTCCAACCCCTTTGACACCGGGAATATTATCCGAGGTGTCGCCGATGAGCGCGAGGTAGTCGGGAATGAGTTTTGGCGGAATACCAAATTTGTCCTCCACCCCACCGCTATCGAGGCGACGCCATCCGAGGCGAGGATTGGCCGTGGGAGGCGGCAAAAGTTGCGAGACTTGCGGGCCGACGAGCTGAGCGAGGTCTTTGTCTGCACTCACGATAATCGCTTCGTCACCGCGCTCGGCGATGCGTTTGGCGTAAGCCCCGATCAGATCATCTGCCTCGACCCCGTCTTGCTCGATGCCCCCGTAGCCCATCGCACGCGTCCATTCTTTGACGACGGGGATCTGCTTCACGAGATCTTCCGGCGTATCGCCGCGGTTAGCTTTGTAGTCTGGATGGAGATCGAGCTGCCGCTTCGGTGCTCCCAGATCGAAGAAGACGATGATGCGATCTGGCTCCACACGGTCGGCCACCCACCATAAGGAACGCACCCAGCCATGGAGCGCCCCCGTCGGAAAGCCATCTTTGCGGGTAAGCTCAGGCATCCCGTAGTATGCGCGAAAAACAAGGTTGAAACCATCGATGAGAGCAATCTTCACAATGACGAAACCTGACAGCACACTACTTCGCTGACTAGTCAGAATTCGGGAATGAGAGAATAATAATGCATTGCAATGTCCCCATGCACTTCCGATTGCATTTTCAGTATCAGGCGATTGCCTCAACTGTATGTCTTGGGAACGTTTCAAACAACATTACTGCGCGCCAACAGGGGTAGATCTCACGCTCGATATCAGTCGGATGCAATTTGCCGACGGTTTTCTGACCGAAATGGAGCCTCGTCTCCAGAAGGCCTACAGCGCCATGCAGGCGCTCGAAAAAGGTGCCATCGCCAATCCCGACGAAGGCCGCATGGTCGGTCACTACTGGTTGCGCGCCGCTGAATTGGCGCCGACCAATGAGCTCACGGTAGCGATTAACGGCGCTGTCGAAGATATCAAAACCTTCGCCGCCGATGTGCACGCGGGAAAGATCACTGGCGAAGGTGGTGCTTTCGAACACCTCCTCATCATCGGCATCGGTGGCAGCGCACTCGGCCCGCAGTTCGTCGCTGAAGCGCTCGGCCAGCCCGGTGAAGACCGCCTCCTAGTTCACTTTTTCGACAACACCGATCCAGACGGACTCGACAAGACGCTCGCCGACCTGCGCGGGAAATTGAGCAAGACGATCGCCATCGTCATCTCGAAGAGTGGCGGCACACCTGAGACCCGCAACGGGATGCTCGAAGCAGCCCAGGCATACCTTTCCGAAGGCCTCGACTTTGCCAAGCACGCCGTCGCCGTGACAGGCGAAGGCTCGAAGCTCGACCAAGTCGCGGTTGCTGATGGCTGGATCACTCGCTTCCCAATGTGGGACTGGGTCGGTGGTCGCACGAGTGAGATCGCAACCGTCGGTCTCCTCCCTGCCGCTCTTCAAGGACTCGATATTTCAGGTATTCTCGAAGGCGCTGCCAAGATGGATGCCTGCACCCGCAGCACGACAACGGCTGAAAACCCAGCCGCCCTCCTCGCCGCGATGTGGTATCATGCGACCAACGGCAAAGGCGAAAAAGACATGGTCGTCCTCCCCTACAAGGACCGCCTCGCCCTCTTCTCAAAGTATCTCCAGCAGCTCATCATGGAGAGCCTAGGAAAAGAGAAAGATCTCGACGGCAACGTCGTCCTTCAAGGCATCGCGGTCTATGGCAACAAAGGCTCAACTGACCAACACGCTTACGTGCAGCAACTGCGCGAAGGAGTGAACAACTTCTTTGCGACCTTTATCGAAGTGACCCGCGATCGCGAAGGCGCTTCGATCGAAGTCGAAGAGAACACTACGAGTGGTGATTTCCTCAACGCCTTCTTCCTCGGCACGCGCGCTGCGCTCGCTGAAACCGGCCGTGAGTCGATCACGATAACTGTGCCGGAGGTGTCCTCCTCCGTCGTCGGGCAACTCATCGCCCTCTACGAACGCGCGGTCGGACTCTACGCCTCTCTTGTAAACATCAACGCCTACCACCAACCGGGTGTTGAAGCGGGCAAAAAAGCTGCCACGACCTTCCTCGGCATGAAGCAGGGCGTTGTTCAAGTCCTCGCCTCAGGCGAAGCGCTGACCGTCGACGAGATCACCGCCAAGCTCACCGATGGCGATGCCGAAACCGTCTTTAAACTCCTCGAGCACCTCGTCGCGAACCCAAGCAAAGGCGTAACCAAAACCGCCGGTAGCGACCCCTTCAGCGCGACCTATAAGTTCGTCGCCCAAGGATAAGAGCCGACAATGTATCCAGTTTAATCCTACAAAAGCGCTTCCTTTCGAGGGGGCGCTTTTTTTGAATCCAGACGAAAACAAATAGGTCGTTGATGTTTTTGTCGGTATATCGCTCAGAGCCTTGCTTAACTGTAATTGAGCGTGATACTAAAAAACCGTTATGGATAGCAGACTGTTATTAGGGTTTAGGATCTTGAGGATTCTTTTAGGTGTCACATCCGCTAACTGCCTAATTGGCGCTCAAAACGATCCAACCAGCATTGTGATCAACAATTCAGAATTCGGCTCGATCAGCCGAACCAGTGCTGTGGTTAACGAAAGCTCCTCAAGCATTGACTTCGAATTCACCGCTCTTCTTGGAGCTGGCTTCCATCAAGGTGAATCCTACGGACAACTGCGTTCCTATATGGAAAAGGCGCAGGACGAAAGCGCTCCTTTCGTTGCTTTACGTGCTCGCTAGGATTCAATCGCTGATCTTCTTCCTTGTCAGAAACGATCTCCCATTTCTACCTCCTAAGCATGCAACGCACATTCAAACTTTTCCTCCTCCTTGGATTCGCCCTCGGTCTACTCGCTCTAAGCGGTTGCCGTGCTATCATCGGCGACGAGAACGACTCACAGGTACCTCAATCTGAGCCTGCAAGCTGGGAAGGCCAAGTGCCTGGCATGCCTACGCGCTAGGCTTCTTCGGAAGGACCGCCGAGGTTCGCCACTTGATAGGTGGGATCGTCGGGGAGAATCACGATGTCGACCATGCTGCCTGCCTTGCGGAGCAGCACGCGGCAATTGGCGCTAATGTGCTGGAGATGCAGCGTCTTCTTTTCAGCACGGTAGCGCACTGCCAGCTTTTGAATCGCTTCCAGTCCGGAGTGATCCCACACGCGTGAATCTTTGAAATCGATGATAACATCATCCGGATCGGTCGCCGGCGAAAACTCGTGTGTAAAGTCCGTCGTCGAACCAAAGAAGAGCGGGCCATGGAGGTAATAGACCTTAACCCCATCTGGGCGTGTTTCACTGTCCCGGTGGATGTGCTTGGCTGACTGCCATGCAAATACGAGGGCCGAAATGACCACACCAGAGATCACCGCCAGGGCGAGATTGTGGGTGATCACGGTGACGGCCGAAACGAAGACGATGACGAAAGCGTCCGCCAGTGGGATTTTTCCAAGGATGCGCAGGCTCGACCACTCAAAGGTGCCGATCACGACCATGAACATAACTCCAGTCAGAGCCGCGAGGGGAATGCTCTCGATGAGATCGCTCGCATAAAGGATGAAGCAAACAAGGAAGACAGCTGCCGCGATACCGGAGAGTCGTCCACGTCCACCGGAGCGAACATTGATGATGCTCTGCCCGATCATCGCACAACCACCCATACCCCCGAAAAAGCCATTCACGATGTTGGCGAGACCTTGCCCGACACACTCGCGGTTACTCTTGCCGCGCGTCTCCGTAAGCTCGTCGATGAGGGTCAGCGTCATGAGAGATTCGATCAGTCCGACGGCCGCGAGAGTTATGGCAAAAGGCGCCACAAAGATGACCGTATCCAGCGTCAACGGAACCCGAGGAATCCCAAAAGAAGGGAGCGCGCCTTTGATCGAAGACATGTCACCCACGCTGAGCGTGTTCACATTTCCGAAGATCACGATACCGCTGACGACCACGATAGCGACGAGCGACGATGGCACCTGTGTCGTGAGGCGGGGTAAATATTGAATGATGAACATCGTGAGCAGAACGAGGCCACCCATCATGAAGAGCGAACTCCCAGAGAGCCATGCCGAGTCAGCCACAATCGGGTTTGTCGTAAACATCGGGAACTGCGCCTCGAAGATCACGATCGCGAGACCATTCACAAAACCGAACATCACCGGTTGGGGAATCAAGCGGACAAAGCGTCCCAGCCTCAATGTGCCAAAGGAGATCTGAATCACACCCATCAATAGAAGAGTTACAAAGAGATACTGCAGGCCCATCCCTTCGCCGAGTCCCATCGCTACACCGCGCTCCTCACCGAGTAAAACGAGACTGACCATGATCACCGCAAGGGCACCTGTTGCACCCGAGATCATGCCCGGACGACCACCCGCGATCGCTGTGATCAAGCAGACCATGAAAGCACCATAGAGCCCGACCAACGGTGGCACGCCAGCGATGATGGCGAAAGCAACCGCTTCCGGCACGAGAGCCAGTGCGACGGTTAACCCTGAGAGAACATCGTCCTTCGCTTGGATGCGGTTTCCGAATTTACGGTAAATGAGCTTAAACATAATCTTATATAAAGTGTCTTCGTGGTGCTTTGAGGGCGCCCGATGCCGAGACCGGCAAAAGGCGCGCTATTGCGGCCCCGAAGCGAAAATAAGCAAGGGTAATATCCCAGCGACCGTTGCTAAGAGAGGCCCTAAGCCTCCGGGATTTGAAACTCAGTCAACAGCGCCTGAAAGGGCGGGAAAGGTTGAAGTCCATTCAAGTCCGGGTCGCGGAGCATCCAGGAAAAATCGTCATAGCCGTTCTCGATCGCTTCACGCAGTCGCGCGACGGCCTCCGCCTTGCGTTCCTTGAGGGCGAGGCTACAGGCAAGATTGTAAAGCGCGGTCGCATTGTCCGGCTGGAGGACGACAAGCTTTTGATCGAGCGCGAGGCCATCATCGATGCGCCCTACCCGCGTGTAGTATCCAGCGAGCATCTCGAGGACGTCTAGATGTTCGCCTGGCTCACGGAGGATGCACTCGAGAAATTCTATCTCGAAGGTAAGATCCTTCCCCTCGGCGTCGCGGATCATGATACCTCCTCAAAGTCCTCCGGAGTGATCGGACGCGCATGCACCTGCAAACGTTGCGAGACGGCAACGAGGCCGACTTTGCCCGCAACGGACTTCGCATACCACTCAAGAAACGGTGCATCGATGTCGTAAATCTTGTCGTTCACGATATCGACCACCTGAGCCTTCTCGACCTGACGTCCGCGGCTCGCGAGGTAAAATTTGTAGTCCTTGCCGACGTCGATTTCCCGCACGAGGCCACTTTCAGTCAAAATCGGCAACGAACGGTAGACCGTCGCCCGCGAGACTGAACGATCGATTTTCCACGCACAATCAAGCAGCTCTTCGGCGGTGAAATGGTCTGTCAGACTATAAGCCGCCTCAAAGATCGCCAGCCGCTGATTCGTGATACGGAGGCCCTTCTTCCTTAAGAACTCTCGAAAAGTTTCGAGAGGCCCCTCTAGATCGGACGTTGACGGTTGAATCGGCTCAGACATTCAATAAAAGCTTATTGAGACAGGTGTTACAAAAACAGCCCACCTAGCCCCTGCAAGAACTTTGTCGAATGCCCAGCCGCTCTAGGGCACCTCTGCAATCCTACTATGACCGAGACGAGTGCAATTTTAGTTTTGAGCAAGGCGACACTAGGCGCACGGGAGGCTTCCAAAGGTGCCCTCTAAACGATTTATCTCCGTACGCCCGCTCAACGGGCTGAGCCGCTCCCTCGACTATGCCTTTCCCGAGTCGCAGGAAAAAGACCTCCCTGAGGTCGGATCGCTCGTGCGCATCCCTCTCGGGCGGCGCACTGAACTCGGTATCGTGATCGCCCTTGATGTTGTGCCCGAGCTGCCGCCTGCGCGGATTAAGTTCATTCACACCCTCGAGCAGCCCTTCCCTGTTCTTACCGATGAGCTCATTCGCCTCGCTGACTGGATGGAGCGCTACTACGCCTCGGAACTCGCAAGCATTTTTGAGGTCATGATCCCGGCCGCAGTGCGCAAAGGTATGCGCCTGCAACAGAGGCGCGCCCTATCCCTCGTCCGAACAGCGACCGCTGAAGAACTCGCCGCACTCGAAAAGAAGGCTCCGAAACAGGCGAAGCTCTATGCCTTCATCCAAAGTCAGGCGCACCTCAAAATCATCCCCCGGCAAAAGGCGCTCACTCGTCTCCAGATTTCTCCTACAAGCGCCGATGCCCTCGTGAGCAAGGGACTGCTCAAGGACGTCATGCTTTCCGAACGGCGAGAGGCTTATGAAGACGCCCTCGCTGAGAGTGAGAAGGTCCCAACCAAAGCCTTTGAACTGAACGATGAGCAGAAAACGGCTTCTGAAGCTCTCCGACAAGCCATCCGCACAAAGACCTTTAGCCGCATTCTCCTTCACGGCGTGACCGGCTCGGGAAAAACCGAAGTCTACCTTCAAGCCATTCGCGAAGCCCTCAATCAAGGCGGCAGCGCTCTCTTCCTCGTCCCCGAGGTCGCATTGACGCCGCAGACTGTCAGCCGACTCCGTGAGCGCTTCGAGAAGGCCAGCGGCGAGCATGCCGTCGTCTGGCACAGCCATCTCAGCGATGGGGAACGCTACGACGCCTGGCACGCCATCTCTACTGGCGAAGCCAAGATCGTCGTCGGCGCGCGCTCAGCCGTCTTTGCCCCCCTGAGGAACCTTCGCCTCGTTGTCGTTGATGAAGAACACGAGCCCGCTTTCAAGCAGGAGGAGACGCCGCGCTACCACGGCCGCGACGTCGCGGTTTACCGCGCCCGCCTCAACAACGCGGTCTGCGTTCTAGGCTCCGCCACCCCTGCCCTCGAAAGCTTGCACAACGCCCGTGAAGGCAAATACGAGCTCCTTCGCCTCACTAAACGCGTCGATAAAGCGCAGCTCCCGACGATCCACGTCGTCGATATGAAGCAGGAGTGGGCGAAGGAACGACGCCTCGTCGAGTTCTCTGCCCTCCTCAAAGAGAAAATGTATCAGCGCTTTGAGAACGGAGAACAAACCATCCTCTTTCTCAATCGCCGTGGCTATGACTCATCGCTGCGTTGTCCCGATTGTGGATACGTTGCCGAGTGTGACCACTGCGATGTCACCCTCACTCACCACCGAGCCGACGGCGACCTGCGCTGCCACCTCTGTGGATTTGAAACCGAGGTTCCTCGCCAGTGTCCAAAGTGTAAGTCACCGAAAATACTCTACCGTGGACATGGCACGCAGAAGATCGAAGACATCGCCGCCAAAATTCTTCCGAAAGCACGTATTGTCAGAATGGATACGGATACGATGCGAAAGAAAAACCTCTTCCGCGAGGTCCTTGCCGATTTCAGACGCGGGAAGATCGACGTTCTCGTCGGCACCCAAATGATCGCCAAAGGCCTCGATTTCCCCAATGTCACCCTTGTCGGCCTGATCGACGCCGATATCTCTCTCCACCTTCCGGACTTTCGTGCCGCCGAGCGCACCTTCCAGCTTCTCGTCCAAGTTTCAGGCCGGGCGGGCCGGGGTGACCGCGCCGGTGAAGTCGTCGTGCAGACTGCGATGCCGCACAACGAGGCGATCCAGTTTGCCCGCCAACAGGACTTCGATGGCTTTGCTCTTGAAGAACTCGAGCAGCGCAAGGAGTTCAACTACCCGCCCTATCGCCATCTCCTCCACCACATCATTCGCGGTCGCAACCGCGAGAAGGTCGCTTTTTTCTCTGAGCAGTGGGCGAAACACCTCGAAGAACACCTCCTCAACGATTTCCCCGGCCTTGAAATCCGAGGACCTGCCCCCTGCCCGATCGAACGGATCCAGGACAACTATCGCTTCCAAATCTGGTATTTCACAACCAACGTCACCGCTCTCGTTGGCCGCCTGCAAAAACTCCGCAAAGAATTCCCATGGGACAAAGAACTCGTCGAAGTCCTCGACGTCGATGCAGTGGGGCTGGTGTAGAAATAATCCATGACACGCTCACTCACATACCGCCCAGAGATTGATGGTTTACGCTGTCTTGCCGTGCTGCCGGTGATTCTTTTCCACCTCAGTGATAAGGTAATGGCGAATGGCTATCTCGGGGTGGATGTCTTTTTTGTCATCTCGGGGTTTTTGATTACGTGTATTCTCCTGCGCGAAGCGGAGGAAGGCTCCCTCTCCCTGCTCAAGTTTTGGAAGCGGCGCATTCACCGTATCCTACCCCTCGCGGCTTTCGTCATCCTCGTGACGTCACTGGTGCATGCCGCGCTCTTCTATCACCCTGATCTAAAAATGCTCAGTGGTGATAAATGGGCGGCCCTGCTCTCCTACATGAACATACACCTCTGGCTCGATGTCGTGAGCTATTGGGACCGTCTCTTCGAGCACTCGGCCTATCTGCACTACTGGTCGCTTGCGGTCGAGGAGCAGTATTACCTCCTCTACCCGTTCTTTTTCCTCTTTATCCACAAGATCCGGGCGTTTCCAGTCATTCTAGCGCTGAGCCTCGGGAGCTTAGTGCTCTATCTTCTGACCTTTAATTCTCATTCGAGCGCGAGCTTTTACCTCTTACCATGGCGCGCCTGGGAGCTAGGCTTCGGTTGCCTGCTAGCCCTCTATGACGCAAAGAGACGTCTTTCTCCGTCGGCGTGGGCAACCTTGTTCGGACTCGGCTTGATCGCTTTCGCATACTGGCTGCCGAAATCTGTATCCGATCTTGGACTACAGAACCTCCTCGCCGTTCTTGGATCTTTGCTCGCGATTGCAGGCGGATCAAACCGCATCTCAAACTGGACACTCAAGAACCCGCTCGTCACCTACCTCGGCCGGATCTCCTATTCGCTCTACCTCTGGCATTGGCCGGTCATTGTCACCCTTACCTTTCTAGCAGACCAGCATGGCATCGCGACCGGTATCGGTTGGGTGCTAGGCGCGTCACTCCTACTCAGCATCGCTTCCTACCATCTGATCGAGACCCCATGGCGACGAAAGAAGAATGGAACCACCTTCATCCTCGGGTTTGTCGCTTTCGTCGGGCTCTATATGATCGCAGAGCAGCGCTTCATCTTAAAAGGCAACTACGCAGAGGAGCATTTCGATCAGTCTACTTGGCATGGCCTCTACTACGACCTGCGCCCGATCCCTGACATCACCCGTGATTTAGAACCCCTCCTCTACAATCTCGACACACCTGCAAAGGAAGCGCCCCTCGACGCCTATCGCGAAGGCGGGATCCTCCGCACCTACGACAGCGCACCCACACGGGTTGTCCTTCTCGGTGACTCCCACGGCGTGATGTGGGCGAAGGCGATCGACGATGTGACGAAGGCACTTGAGATCTCAACCTCCCTTTGGGCGATGAATGGCCAAAATCCTTTCATTCAATTTCCGATCACCGAAGACCAGAGCGCCGAGTACATGTCCGGTGCAGAAAAAGCTGCCTACGACCAAAGCCGTCTCGATAAAATCAAGGAATGGAATCCCGACATCGTGATCCTCGCTGCCCGTTGGCAACACACCACTCGCGAAGAAGCGAAGCCGCTCCTCGATTGGCTTTCGGACAACGTTAAGGAAGTCCTCCTCGTCGAGTCCCCGCCCCCGCTGCTCAAAATTGGCGACCGTAACTTTGCGAACTATGCTGCCTTCATCGGCCATAAGCCTACTGACAACGAAGAACTCATCTGGGCCACCTTCGGCCTCAACGATCTTCGCCGAACTCGCTGGAAACTCTTTAATTTCGCGGACAACTACGTGAACGTCTCCGTCCTCCCAACCGCTGATCTTTATCTCACCCCCGAGGGCATCCTCGCGGCTGCTGATCGCACTGTCTACTACCTCGACGATGACCACCTCACCGATACGGGTGTCATACAAGCGAACGAGCGCTTTCAGCTAGCAATCGAGGCACTTCTCAAAGGTGAAAGAAATGCCTACCCCATCATAAGCGATAAAGGTGACTCCAGCCGCAGAACCCGTGCGATTGTCGCTTTCCCTGAAATCGCACCGGGGACTTAGAGCTCAACAATCCTTTGCTTTTGCCAGATATGTTTCCTAGAAAGCTTTATGAAATATCGCTCGGCAACGAAGTTACTTCTCAGTCTATCTTTACTGAGCTCATCAGTTTTTGGGCTTCCAAATGCTTTAGTTTTTCAATCTGACTTTGGGGAAAAGGATGGTGCAGTACCCTCGATGAAAGGGGTCGCTTATGGGGTGTCTCCAGAGCTGAAAAATTTTGATCTAACCCATGAAATTCCGACCTTCGATATCTGGGCTGCGGCCTATCGGCTGAACCAAACTGCAAGTTATTGGCCTGCCGGAACCGTTTTTGTTTCCGTTGTTGATCCAGGCGTAGGGACTGACCGACGTTCGGTGGTCTTAAAGACAAAAACCGGGCACTATTTTGTTACGCCTTACAACGGCTCACTCACTTTGGTTGCCGACGAAATGGGTGTCGAAGAAATGAGGCAAATTGATGAAGCCATCAATCGGCTCTCCAATTCAGAGAAGTCCTACACCTTCCATGGCCGAGACGTCTACGCCTACACCGGTGCCCGTCTGGCAGCGGGCGTTATTTCTTTTGAAGAGGTTGGCAAAAAACTTCCAAGCAAAGTTCGCCGAATGGAGTATCAATTGGCTAAGAAAAAAGGGGAAGTGATTACGGGAAACATCCCCATTCTTGACATTCACTACGGCAATATTTGGACAAATATCAGTCGGAAACTTTTATTCGAAATCTCACCCGATGTGCTCGAACCCATCCGGGTTGAAATTACACACGGAGACAAAGTTGTGTTCAATGAACTGATCCCTTTTGTGAATACCTTTGGTCAAGTCGAAGTCGGCAAGCCGGTCATCTACATAAACGACCTCCTCAATGCTGCTTTAGCTATCAATCAAGGCGATTTCGCCGAGGCGCATAAAATTGAAAGCGGCCCGGATTGGAATATCCGATTTTACCGTCAGGAGAGTCTTTAGCAAACGCCCATGAAACGACGCTCCAAAAAGAACTACGCTACCGCAGTGTGTCTTTCAGGTGTTTTTGGTGTCCTTGGTATACAGCACTTCTATCTTGGACGCTGGTATGAAGGCCTCGCTGACGTCATTCTTACCTTTGGCTGGCTCTACTATTTCGCAGTTGATCGCCCGTTGGTTGCCCTCGCATTTTTGGGCGCAGACTTGCTTCACACCTTTATCTCAACAATCATCCTGTTAGTCGGCGCCTACAAGGATGGGACAGGTGCCTACGTTACTTACCCAGGGCAGAAACTCTCTTAAATAACTACTATGGAAAACACACAAATCAGCGAAAAGGGCTTCGTGCCCGCTCTCCTTCTCTGCCTCTTCCTCGGAGCTTTCGGCGTTCACCGCTTTTACGTCGGAAAAATCGGCACAGGCATCCTCATGCTTCTGACCTTTGGCGGCCTCGGGATCTGGGCACTGATCGACTTAATCATCATCGTCGTCGGCTCGTTTAAGGACAAAGACGGCAATGTGATCAAAGCCTTCGGCTACCTGTTAACAACTACAGCGCAGCCTCGAGCGACCAGGTGCCTTCGTAGTTGAAGTAGCGCTCATCGGGCGTCCCGCCTTCAGCGTAATAGAGCCAGCCGTTCAGGGCACCGGAGGCATGGACCCACGGATAAATCCCTGAGTGCGTCCAGAGCCAAGAGCCCAGACCAGCATCCCAGTAGCGCATCCCGTTTTCCCAGTCCGAGGTTTGGCTCAGGAAGATAAAGCCATGTTCATGATGCCACATCCAGTCTGAATCCCCAAAGAAGCTAATCCAACCAAACTCCGCTTGATACACCCACGGATAAATATCATAGCGCGACCAGAGCCACGTGCCTAGCTCCGCACTCCAATATGGCATGCCCTGTTCACTGCTAAAATCACCGGTAATCTCCATCCAAAGATAACCGCGCTCCAAATGATAGATCCATCCGCTTGCATCGAGTCTAGCACTCCCAAGCCCACTGGGCACAGGGATTGTTGCAGAAAAAAAGCCATTCCATGTCGGCGTAGTGAATCCTTCTGAGTCTGCACGGGCGAAAAAAGTGAGGCCAACCACGGAATCGGAGAAAGAATCATCCTCATACTCAATTGAAATACGCTCTGAGCTACCCGTAATGTAGACAGATTCGAGTGAACTACAGCGCCAAAAAGCTCGGTTTGTGATCCTGATGCCATTTGGCATCGTCACAGTCCTCAGAACATGACAACCGTTGAATGTATCAGATAGCCACGCCACATAATGCGGAATCTTAACGCTCGTCAGCGAAGTACAGTTTATAAAGGTGCCACTTAGCGACGTGACACTGTCAGGGATCACAACACTTGTCAGCGCACTGCATCCATCAAATGTGCGATTAAGCGAACTGACGCCATCAGGAATTACGATACTCTTCAGTGAGGTGCAATTATAGAAGGTTCCAGAAAGCGACCTGACCCCATCAGGAATCGTCACACTTGTAAGCGCACTACAACCCCGAAAGGCGGAATCCATCCTAACGACGCTATCGGGAATCGTTACAGTCGTCAGCGAAGTACAATTGTAAAAGGTCCCATCAAGCAACCTGACACTATCGGGAATCGGCACACTCGTCAGTGCACTACAGCCTATAAACGTATCATATAGCGACGTGATCCCATCGGGGATCGCCACAGTTGTGAGTGAATGACAGCCACGAAAAGTGCCATCAAGTGACGTGACCCCATCCGGGATCGTCACATTTGTAAGTGAAAAACAGTTATTAAAAGCACCCTCAAGCGACGTAACGCTTTCAGGAATCACTATACTGATTAACGAACGACAATTTATGAAGGCGGAATCAAGCGACGTGAAGGTATCAGGTATGATCACACTCGTCAGAAACTCACAATATTCGAAAGCCTCCTTATTGATACTGTCGATCGTAATTGGTATCACATATTCGCTATCAGGGCGTTGGGGCGGATACACCATGAGCTCATTCGATACTTTATCAATCAGGACGCCATCAAGGCTCATGTAGACTGGATTCTGAGGATCTACATCGATGCTAACTAGGCCGCGGCATCCATGAAACGCTTGGCTATCAATTGACGTCACACTACTCGGGATTGACACTTTTGAAAGAGGAACCCCCCAAATAAACGCCCTAACTCCGATAGCCACGACCGGCTTTCCATCGATCGTCTCTGGGATCACTACGTCCGTCACTGAATTATCGAAGTCCGTGATCGTAATCGACGTACCATCGTCGGTGTAGGTGAGTGGACCAAAGGTCCCTGTTTGCGCACTGGCGAATTGAGCAAAGAAGCAAAGCGTGCATCCGACCAAGAAAAGCTTCGGCCAAGGACGGGGAAGAACAAGGTGAGATCTCATAAGCGTGTAGTTGAACAGTTGCGCAACTAAGATTAGTAACAGCGAGAGGGGCACCTGATACGCAATCGAAATTTCTGGCCGGAACACCGACGACGACACAGCGCAGGCACCCTTCTGCTAAGGCAGACGAGCAGCCAGATTGTTACAAATTGCCTAAGATCCTACGAACGATTGACATGCACAGACTCGCCCAGCAGGATAAAAGGAACTTATATAGCCCTCCTTAGACTTTTAATAACCTCAGACCCCACAAGATTTCCCATGGCGATTGTTTCCCATATCCTCGACACTAAAAACGGCTCCCAACTCCACACCATTACGCCGGACAAATCCACCTACGAAGCGCTCCAGATGATGGCCAAGCATGACGTTGGAGCCATCATGGTGATGTCCGAAGACACCCTCGTCGGCGTTTTGACTGAGCGTGAATACGCCCGCCGCATCGTCCTCGAGGGCAAGACCTCCCGGCACACACCGGTGAAGGACACGATGAACCAAAATTTCAAAGCGGTCAGTCACGACACGACGCTTGAACGCTGCATGACATTGATGACGGAAAATCGCACCCGCTACTTGCCTGTCTTAAACGATGGTAAGCTAACTGGCCTTATCAGTGTCGGCGACGTCGTGAAGAACCTCATGGCCGAGCAGCGCGCGAACATCGACCACCTCGAGCAATACATCACGGGCGGCTGAGCAGACCATCACGGCTCAGCGTGCTGTAGTGGAGGGTCCGGCTCCTGTCGGACCGAAAGGGGTACCCTTGGATCTCAGGTGGACGGGCAGGAGCCCATCCCTCCATTACGCAATCTCAGGTGGACGGGCAGGAGCCCATCCCTCCAAAAGGCGATATCAGCTATGCCCCCCTCGCATCCGCCTACGCGGGAATCTAAAGACGCTCCTTAGCCAAATACCACGATCGCGGCGAGGGCCGCGAGCAAGACGATCCAGGTAGCAAGTGCACGGCGAGCCATGCGCTTGGCTTTTTTATCCTCCCACCATGTCCGAGGACGAATCCCTTGTAGGAGAAAGGTCCCTACAGCGGCGAGGTTGACGCAGATAAAGTTTGCGAGAAAAAGCAGCGCCGCGTTGAGCGCCGGCGCCATAGATCCAGACCCGAGGAAGATACCTGAGGCGATCAGCGGCGGCAACAGCGCCACCGCCACCATCACGCCGATCAAAGCGGAGCCCGCACCGGTCGTAAACGAGAGCGCTCCAGCCGCACCCGAGGCGAGGGCTAGAACAAGATCAAAGGGGTGCATCGCCTGAGCCCGTAGGATCATCTCATTTGATTCGATATTTACGGGGAAGAGGGCTCCAAAAACGACGCCAAACAATAAGGAGAGTGCAACGCCGACGAAAAGCGTGCGGGCAGAAGAACGGATCATCCCGACATCGCCCAAGGTCGTGGCGAGGGCAGCGCCCATGTTGGGCCCAAGGAGCGGAGCAATCACCATCGCTCCGATGATCACCGCGACACTGTCACGCGAGAGACCGACCGCAGCGACAACTGAGGAGAGGATGACCATCGCGATAAAAATACGATTCAGCTGGGATCCATCCGCCACCGCCGAAAGCAGCTCTTCTCGGCTGACGCGGTAAAACTTTTTAGCGGCGGGTATGGAGGGGTGAATCGGCTCCGTCGCTGGCTCAGGTGCTGGACGCGGCAAGACTGCCTCAACCCCAGAAATGATGACGCGAAAGCCCTCCCGTTTTCCAAACTGCTGCTCTAGCGAGTCGAGCAGCTCCTCCGTCTCTTCAGCCGGAAGCAGATACTGCAAGTTCACCCGTTGGTCTAAACCGCCCTCACGCCACCAACTGACGAGGCGTTCGTTCTTCATCAGGGTCTCGAGAGATGCCTGATCCGTTTCCGGCAGGAGGACTTGGACGTTTCGTAGAGCCATGAGCGTGTGCTAATGCGTTATGAGGCAACAAAGGCAGTCAGCGCCTGAACAAACGCCTCCGGCTTCTCGAAGTGAACATTGTGACCCGCACCCTCAACCGTCAGGCGGTCGGCGAATGGAAAGTGGTGTTTGATCGCCGTCATATCTTCATCGGTGACGTAGTCTGAGTGTTCCCCTCCAATGAACAACGAAGGGCCTTCATAACGCTCATTCTCCGCCAGCGAGTGAGCAAAGATCTCTGGCAGGGAAGCCTCAAGGAGCGGCAGGTTCACCTTCCAAGCAAAGCCCCCCTCGGGACGACGCACAATATTTGAGAGGAGGAATTTGCGGAACGCCCAGTCTGGGACCGCTGGTTCGAGCGCAGATTCCGCCTCTGCTCGCGAGCGCATCGATGCGAGCTCGAGCGCACGCATGGCGGCAAATTCGGCCTGCCAGCGGGGCGCATAGGCCTTGGGTGCTATATCGACGACGACAAGATGCGAAACCCGCGTAGGGGCACTCGCAGACACCGCCATCGCCACCTTTCCACCCATACTGTGCCCAATGAGAATGCAGCGATCGATTCCAGCTGAGTCCAGATAAGCAACCACATCAGTGGCTTGGTCCGCATAAACCATCGAGTCGGCATGCGGACTATCGCCGTGATTTCGCAGATCGAGCGCGTGGCAATCGTAGTCAGGCGCGAGCAGCTTCAACATCCCGGCCCAGTTCCGCGAACTCCCAAGTAGCCCATGCAGAATAACAATCGAAGGCTGGCTTGATTCCCCGCAAGTAACGGCAGAGAGTGAAAGTGGACGACTCATTGAAGACAAATTTCCACAGCGACGCCTGCGCAGGCAACCATAGAGCGCAGAGCGAAATCTTGGAATGGCCTTGAAAGATCATTTCTCCGAAACTAGCCCAATAGACGAAACACACCCACACCGAACAATTTAACACTATGAGCAAGACTCCCATTCGCGTCGCCGTAACAGGTGCAGCCGGCAACATCGGCTATGCCCTCCTCTTCCGCATTGCCTCCGGGCAGATGTTTGGTCCTGACCAGCCAGTCGCCCTAAACCTGATCGAAATCGAGCCAGGCATGAAGGCCCTCGCGGGCGTCGTGATGGAACTCGATGACTGCGCCTTTCCACTCCTCACCGATGTCGTGGCCACGGCTGATCCCAATGAAGGCTTCAAGGATGTGAACTGGGCGCTCCTCGTCGGCTCAGTCCCGCGCAAGCAAGGGATGGAACGCGCCGACCTCCTCGGCATCAACGGCAAGGTCTTTGTCGGCCAAGGCAAAGCGATCGAAGCCAACGCAGCGAAAGACGTTCGCGTCCTCGTCGTCGGCAACCCGTGCAACACGAACTGCCTCATCGCGATGAACAGCGCTCCGTCGATCCCGAACAATCGCTGGTTTGCGATGACCCGCCTCGACGAAAACCGCGCCCTCACTCAACTCGCCCAAAAAGCCGGTGCACCCGTCTCCGAAGTGAAGAACCTCGCTATCTGGGGGAACCACTCACCGACGATGTATCCAGATTTCTACAACGCGACGATCGCAGGCAAGAATGCCGCCGAATCCATCGGTGACGAAGCATGGCTCAAAGAGACATTCGTCCCAACTGTTGGCAAACGTGGCGCCGCGATCATCGCCGCACGGGGTGCATCCAGTGCAGCCAGTGCAGCCAACGCCATCGTCGACACCGTGGTCTCTCTCACCACCCCAACACCTGACGGCGAGTTCCACAGCGTCTGTGTCTGCTCAAAGGGCGAATACGACGCACCTGAAGGCCTGATCACGAGCTATCCGATTCGCAGCAATGGCAGCGACTGGGAAATCGTCAAAGGCATCGAGCTCAATGACTATGCGAAAGCACAGATCCAAGTCAGTATCGACGAACTCAGCTCCGAGCGCGAAACCGTCCAAGGTCTCGGTATTCTCTAAATCATTACACAGCTATATCTTTGCAACGCCGGCCCGAAATGGGTCGGCGTTTTTTTTGGGCATTTTGCGACAGGATTGACGTATTGGGGCGCGCGAAGGGGTATCAAAGCACGGTCCTCAGACCGATTTTCGCATCGGAAACTGAACTGACTGAAATCGCGTCTTGGAGGGATGGGCTCCTGCCCGTCCGCCTGAGACCCAGGGCGTACGCCTTGCGGTCCGACAGGAGCCGGACCCTCCAACTCAGCAGGCCGAGCCGTGTTGGCCTGTCCAGTCGAATAAATGCAATCCAACATCAGGTGCTTACGATAAAATCGCCAGCATTCTTGAGCATATTACTACAAGCTTCTCGCAAAATGCGCTACCGCCGAAGAATCAGAAGCAAAGGCCGTGTATCCGCTTTTGAATACCGACGCGGTGATTGATTATTATCGAGCACGACGTAAAAATACTCGGCATCAACTGCGAGTCCCTCGGCCATGCCGTAAAGCGTATCGCGATAGCCCCAGCGATCATCAGCTAGGATTTCAGTAAAGCTCCAGCTCACGACGCCCTCGGTCCAGCCAGACTGAGTTCTTACGAGTGTTGTCACCATTTCTCCATTACGAAACAGGACGTAGAGTCTATCGTCATGAAAATCGGCTCCGGTGAAGTCGGGGATACGCGTCAAGGTCAGGTCACCGTAGAACCGCGTCTTCGGCATTTTTTCTGCACCGACGACAGTATTGTCTAACAGCTCGATCCATCCACGAGGTTGGCGCTCGGCGAGAAAGAAGAAATGGTCGTCGTCCAAGAGGGTCATGCCTTCGAGACCCCCATTGTGCACTTTGAAGAGGCCCGCATCCTCGCCTTCGGCCTGGACCGTCGGCGTCACCCACTCAGAGCGACCATCGCCAAATACCTGTAAGACACGCGCAAAGCTTTCGCTCAGCAGATAGAAGCTATCTCCTGGGCCTGAGATGATGCCTTCCAGATCCAAGAACGCGTCTGCGGCGCCCTCCGGCTTAGCGAATTGGATATGGGGCTCAAAAGTCGCACTCTCGCCGTCACGGACGATTTTGAAGATCATATCGTCGGTATCATCGCTGACGCTGTAGAGTTCCCCTTCCTTTAAGCACAAGCCAGACGGCTCGATCGCGATAGCGCTTTCGATGGGCAAGATGGCCACAGGATCCAGTTCCACTACCGTGCCCTGCTCTCCTTGGATACCGTAACATCCAGCCAAGAGGCTCAACACACAGGCAGTGGAAATCAGACGGTGGAGCTTAAGCTTCGATGACATTGCGTGAATCTTCATGTATATAGGTTTCCAACTTTCCGGCGGCTAAAAATCAAAACGGCGGGCGCGTCGCACGAACTTCTCTCCTTGGGAAGCAGATCCGCGACACGGCTGCCTCAAAGTCTTTTACTCCCGAGAGGATTTTAATTTCAACCCGTAGATAGTAGACATCACAGGCCGGCTTCCAGGCATCTGGCAGGCGCACGGCGTCCTTCTCAGTCGTCACGATCAAGTCGATTTCACTTTCGAGGGCCGTTGCTTCAAGCGTCTCCAGTTCATCATTCGTGAAGCGGTGGTGGTCCATGTAGCTACGGCGATGGATAATCTCAGCTCCCAACTCCTCAACGAAGCGCTCGAAACTCTCCGGCACCGCGATCGCGCTGAAGGCAAGCACCCGTTTGCCCGCTAGAAAAGACAGCGGCTCTTCTTTCCCATCACTGACCCGGCTGAGAAATTGCGGGGCGTGGCGGCACTCGATCAGATCCACATCGGGACGATAACGCCGAATCGTCGCCTCCAGTTCGGGATCCGGCTGCCCATCTGATTTCGTAAGGAAGACATAGCTCGCTCGTCGCATGTGGCTGATCGGCTCCCGCAGCAATCCGCGTGGAAGCGTCGCTCCATTTCCAAACGGGTTACTCTTATCAATGAGTAAGACCTGCAAATGATCCTGAAGCTTAAAATATTGAAAGCCATCATCGAGAATGAGCGTATCGCACCCATACTCGGTGATCGCGAAGTGGCCTGCTTTGACCCGATCACGATCGGTCAGAACGACGACGCCAGGCAAATTCTTCGCGAGCATATAGGGTTCGTCGCCCGCAATCTCGGCGTTGAGAAGGACATTTTTCCCATCGCTCACTTCGCGGGGCTTTTCCGGCTCCTGGTGGGTGAGCCACCGCCACCACTTCCTAAAGGCGGGCTCCTTCTTGCTCTTATAACCTCGGCTCAAGATCGCGACACGACGCCCGCGATCACGCAGACTGCGGGCAAGTTTTTCCACCACAGGGGTCTTGCCCGTCCCTCCAACGGTCAGATTTCCGACAACGATGACCATGCACCCGAGGTGAGAGGCGCGCATGATCCTTGCGCGGTAGAGGCGCTGCCGCAGCTTTACCACGACCCAGAAAATGCCTGAGAGCACCCTGAGAAAGGCTGCCAAGAGCCTCGCAACGCCGTCTCTACGCCGATCATAGATCACGTCGACGGCCAATTTCTCAAATAGCTCTGCCTTGCTCGGTTTCTTCGCGGCTGGGTTTTCCATTCAACTTATCCCCTGACTTCGCCTCGAATTGAAGAAATAAACAAGCCGTAAAGAACGACTTCGATGTGCAAAGCGAATTGCCCTTGGGCTTTGATAACTGCGAAGACTCAGAGAGAATTCTTGACTGAGGACCTGCACACCGCCTTAACCGCGACTTCCGCAAGCGTCTAAAAAATGATCCAGTATAAACTCTTCATACCCGGCCCCGTTGACATCTCGCCCGAGATTTACGCTGCCATGCAACGCCCTGTCATGGGACACCGCTCCCCTGATTTCGTGGCATTATATCAGTCCGTCCAACCGCGCCTTCAGGAACTTTTCGGCACTAAAGACCCCGTCTTTCTTTCGACCTCGAGCGCTTGGGGAGTGATGGAGGGCGCACTGCGTAACCTCGTGCAGAAGAAAGTATTAAACGTCTGCAGCGGCGCTTTTTCTGACAAGTGGTTCGATGTCGCTAAACGCTGCGGTTTTGAAGCTGAAGCACTGAAATACGAATGGGGCACACCCGTCGACCCCGCGGACATCCGAGCCAAGCTCGAGACCGGTGAGTTCGATGTTATCACCGTCATCCACAATGAAACTTCGACCGGAACAATGAATCCGATCGAAGACATCATGGCTGTCCTGAAGGATTTCCCAGAGGTCTACAGCGTTGTCGATACCGTCAGCAGCTTCACCGCCCTCAAGATCGACAAAGACGCCCTTGGGATCGATGTCATGCTCGCCGGCACTCAAAAAGCCCTCGCTCTGCCTCCGGGCTTAGCCGTCTTCAGTGTATCTGAGCGGGCATTGAAGCACGCCGAGAGCACAAAGGGACGCGGCTACTACTTTGACTTCGTAGAGTTCCAAAAGAACCACGAGAAGGGCATGACGCCGTCCACCCCTGCGATCCCTCACATCCACGCCCTCGATGCGCAGCTTGACCGTATCTTCGCCGAAGGCCTCGACGCTCGCTACGCTCGCCATTCTAAGCTCAACGGCCTCGTCCACGCATGGGTTGAAAAGCACGGTCTCGAGCTCTTGCCACCAAAAGCCTTCGCATCCAAGACCCTCAGCTGTGTGCGTAATTTCGATGAGAAGATCGACCTCAAGGCGCTCAACGCTGCTCTTAAGGAGCGCTTCGCCTGCGTCATCGACATCGGATACGGAAAGCTCAAAGGCAAAACCTTCCGTATCTCGAACATGGGCGATGAAACCGAAGGGACGATCAGCGGCTTGCTCGCAAATCTCGACACCCTGCTCGCTGAACAAGGTCTTTAGTTTTAGAGTCTAAACACTCATACACCTTCCTGCAGCCCCTCACTAACCACAGCCAATACGCTTTTTAGCGAAGCCTTCTTCGCCTCCCCCATCTTATATGAAGTCCCTCATCATTACAGAGAAACCTAGCGTTGCCCAAGATGTCGCCAAAGCACTCGGCGTCAAAAAATCTGAAGGCATTTTCGAGAATGACGACTACGTCATCGCTCCAGCCGCTGGGCACCTCGTCGAGCTCTTCATGCCTGAGGACATCGACAAGAAGAAGTATGGCTTCTGGCAATTGAAGGAGCTCCCGATCATTCCGGACAAGTTCCAGCTCAAGCCAATCAGCGACAAGCGGGGCAAGGATCGGCTCGATCTTCTCAAGAAGCTTCTTAAGCGCAAAGACGTCGACCAAGTGATCAATGCTTGTGACGCCGGGCGCGAAGGTGAGTTGATTTTTACCTACATCTACGAGCTCGCAAAATCGAAGAAACCTTACAAGCGCGTTTGGATGCAATCAATGACGAAGACTGCCATCCTCAAGGCATTCGATAACCTGCGTACTCCCGAGCAAATGCTGGGGCTTCAAGGCGCCGCACGCAGTCGCTCCGAGGCGGACTGGTTGATCGGCATCAATGGCACTCGTGCGATCACCAAGCGCATGTTTGGCCGTGCTAAGAATGTTGCTACCGTCGGCCGCGTTCAGACCCCAACACTTTCTATCGTGCTCCGCCGAGAGCTCGAAATCCGAGCCTACAACCCACGTCCTTTCTGGCGCATCGAAGGTTCCTTCGACATCACCGATGGCAGCTACGGTGCGGTTTACCACAAACCTGAAGTCAGCAAGAACAAGGCCGACGAAGATAAAGCAGAGCGCATCTGGGACGAAGCCACTGCGAACGAGGTCTTTAACGTCATCAACGGCGCCTCGACCGCCAGTGTCGAAGAAGTCCGCAAGCGCACGCGCAAGGGTTCCCCTCGCCTCTTCGACCTCACTTCGCTCCAGCGCGAAGCCAATGGCCGTTTTGGCTACTCCGCGAGTCGAACCCTCCAGCTCGCTCAGGCCCTCTACGAAAAGCACAAGGTCCTCACTTATCCGCGGACTGATTCCCGTGCTCTCCCTGAGGACTATGTCAGCACGGTCAAAGACACCCTCGGCAGACTCCCCGGCGAACTGGGTCAAAAAGCAAAACCCATCCTAGACAACGGTTGGGTCAAACCAGACAAACGCATTTTCAACAACGCGCAGGTCAGCGATCACTTTGCGATCATCCCCACCGGCGAAAGCTCGGACAAGCTTTCGCCCGAAGAGTCGAAAATCTACGACTTTGTCTGCCGCCGATTCCTCGGGATCTTCTATCCACCCGCTGAGTTCGACGAAACCCTCCGCACCTCGATCGTCGGTGAGCACAAGTTTATCAGCAAAGGCCTCGTCCTCGTTTCCGCTGGTTACCTCGACGTCCTCGGCAAGGCTCAGCTCGACCGCGAGCTCCCTGCCCTGACCGATCCAGACAAGGGCTCTGACGGCGGCTACGTCGCTACACCCACCCCTGAGACTTGGGAGGTTCACGCCGAAGAAACGAAGCCGCCTGCGCGCTACACTGAAGCAACGCTCCTCTCTGCGATGGAAGGTGCTGGTAAACTCGTCGAAGACGAAGACATGGCCGAAGCGATGAAGGAGAAGGGCCTCGGCACTCCAGCCACCCGCGCTTCGACGATTGAACACCTTATCCGCGAGAAGTACCTCGAGCGTGATCAGCGTAATCTGCTCACAACGATCAAGGCAGAAAACCTCTTTGAATTCCTCAGCGCAGTAAAAGCTGAAGCACTCACCCAGCCCGACCTCACGGGCGAATGGGAACACAAGCTCCTCCTCATGGAGCAAGGGAAGCTCTCCCGCGAAGAGTTCATGAAGGGCATCCTCAAGCTCACCGAAGACATCGTCGAAAAGACGAAGACCTTCGAGGAAGACGAAGGCAATTGCCCTGAGACGAGCATCGTTTCGCCAACCGATAACGAGCGCATGATTGAGACTCTCCGGACCTTCAAATCGAAGGACGGCGAGCTAAGGATCTACAAGACAATCGGCAATCGTCGGATGAAAGAGGACGAAGTCCAGACCCTCATCAAAGAGCGCGCCCTCGGCCCTCTCGACGACTTCCGCTCGAAAGCTGGCAAGCCCTTCTCTGCTATTCTCCGCCTCGATGCGATGAACAAGGTCACCTTTGACTTCGGAAATCCGGAAGATGGCGATGGCGAGCCACTCAATCTCGAAGAGCTGACCGTCGTAGGCACTTTCCAAGAGTCGGGATCTAAGGTCTACGCTGCCCCATCGGCCTATGTCTGCGAACGCACGGCCGCTGGCGAGAGGACGGATAACTTCCGCCTCAGCCGCACAATGTTGAGCAAAACACTTCCTGAAGAAGAAGTCACAAAGCTCCTCGCCGACGGGAAAACAGACCTGATCAAAGGCTTTAAGTCGAAGCGCACTGGACGCCTCTTCGACGCCTTTCTTATCCTGAAAAAGGGCGGCAAGATCGGTTTCGAGTTTCCACCTCGCCCAGCGAAGAAAGCAGCCAAAAAAGCAGCCAAAAAGGCCGCAAAGAAGGACGAATAATTTGAGCGGGGTTGAGAAATCACTTTTGAGCCTTGCCTTCACGCAAACGCTTTATTTTCTCCTCCCCCTTCTTCGGAAATTTTTGGGTTCTTAGCTCAGCTGGTTAGAGCAGGAGACTTTTAATCTCTTGGTCCTGGGTTCGAGTCCCAGAGGACCTACCAAATTTAATCTGTATCCGAAGAAGCATGCCTCCGGGATATCCTTGGCACATCGCTGCCCCAAGGCGGCGTCATGAACCTCAGCTGTCCTGCTGCTGTGACCACAGATCGCCCCAGCCGACTTCGGCAGGCTCGATAAGGATTGGATCATTGTTACGGACGTTGCCTACCGCAGAGCTCACTCGGTGAAAGGCCACTGCATCCAATCGAGGCTTGGCGAGCACGTCGTCAGCATCCGCTTTACTACCGTTAAGCCATGCCTCCGCCGCCTCCGGCTCCAACATGAAGGGCATGCGGTGGTGCAGCTCTTTAAGTGGCCCTTGAGATTCGCCCGTCAGAATGGTGCAGCTAAACACTTCAGTCCCGCCCTTCTCCCAGCGTTCCCATAGGCCCGCAAAGGCCATCAGCTCGTTGTCACTTCGGTGAATGAAATACGGCTGACGCATCCCACCGTCGTCCCGCCACTCGTAGTAACCGAGTGCAGGAAGGAGGCAGCGCTGACCTTTGCGCCATGGATCGCGAAAGCTGCTTTTTTCAGCGACCGATTCTACCCGGGCGTTGAAAGTCGGATAGGTCATTTTTGCTTCGGGTGCCCAGTGAGGAATCAGGCCCCAGTGCATCGCAGCCTGCCCCTCAGCCAACCAAACGGGGACATTCGTCGTCGGGGCGACATTGTAGCGCAGGTCGAAACCAGCCTTCACGAGATCATCGATCCGATCCTCCCAACGCCCAGCTTTCACCTTGATGCCCTCCGTCACATAGCGCCCGCACATCCTCTTTCGATGATTGAAGGAAGGAATGAAGACAAGCGCTTGTTGAGAAGCTCTGCGTTGCCCCTACTGCGGGCGAATTCAAAGGCGAGTCGCCTCGAGCATGTTAGAAATACACTTGAAGCCAGCGTGTGCTTATTCTAATCAACGACAGCATGGCTGACGTATTTGTAAGTGAATCCTCCTACGCGAAAGGGAAACTGGTCTACGATGCGGAGAATGCAAAATCGGGGGAGCTACGCTTCGTCGCCGTTCCAGACGCTGATGAGGAGGCACTGGGGCAGCGGATTCGAGAGGAAGGCGTGCAGGCGTTCATTGCGAGACCGGTCGTTTTTTCAGGGCCCTTGTATGAAGCGCTCGGAGACGGTGGGATCATCGTGCGCTTCGGGGTCGGTCACGACGGGATCGACAAGGCGAAGGCCAAGGCCTGCGGCGTTAAGGTCGCAAACACGCCGGGCTGCCTCGAGAACGCGGTCGCGGAACAAGGGTTGTGGTTGATGGGATGCCTTGCTCGGGGGCTTGCACAGCTGATGAGTTCCACCGCGAAGGGTGAGTGGAAACCGAGCAGAGGGTTCGAACTGCGCGGGCGCACGCTAGCGATAGTGGGCTTCGGGAGGATCGGTCGACGATTGGGAGAGATTGCAAATAACGGCTTTGGAATGGAAGTGATCGGTGTAGGGCAAAGGCCAGCCAGCGAGGTGGAAAAGTGCTCATTTGCGCGTTACACGAATGACCTCGAGGGAGCGCTCGCGGAAGCGGATTTTGTAGCGGTGTGCGCGGCGGCGACGGACGCTACGCGACACCTCGTAGACGCGACGTTTCTCGAAGCGATGCGGACGAGCGCGTATCTCGTCAACCTGGCGCGGGGAACACTCGTGGATGAGGCAGCGTTGTTCGACGCTCTCGAACAAGGCGGTATCGCGGGAGCGGGGCTCGATGTTTTCATGGAAGAACCCTACGCGCCAGTCGATCCAGCGCGGGACCTGCGGACGCTGTCGAACGCGATCATGACACCGCACACGGCGAGTTACACAGTGGAGGCAAACGAGGCCATGGCACAGATGACAGTGGAGACAGTGCGAACAGCCCTCCTTGGTGATGCGAACGACCTGAACAATCTCGTGTGCTAGTCCTCCAGTCTACTGAAGCGCCCCGCTCAGCGAACGCCAGCGGGTGAGGCTTTATCCAAAACACTTGCCGCACGATGCATTCGGAGGTCGCCACTATCAATGAACCGGTCACCTTCTGCCGATCTCTTACGCGATGAGAAAGGTCTTTTCCGCGACCTTCGCACCCCGAGTTTGGCCATATCGCTCCGCCTAGTTCTTCTTCCGATTCTATTTCTGCTCCTTGCCCGGTTTCTTCCCTGGGCAAGTGACGAACTGCGCATTGTCATCGTCCTGCAGGCAGCGATGCCAAGTGCGATTCTGCCCCTTGTCATTAATCGTCACTACGGTGGGCACAACCCAACCGCGGTCCTGGCCGTTCTCAGTACGACACTCTTGGGACTCCTGACTATCCCCTGGTGGATCAGTTTCGGCTTCAACTGGATCCTTCCATCCTAGAGCAATCTGCTTCAATCTTCTCGCGGAATGCTCTAGAGCTCTGGCTTGCGTTTCACGCCCCGATCGTTGCTTTCTTCAATATGCCCTCATTCGAAGCACTCCGACGCCTCAAAGCTGGCAACCTTCGTTTCGCTAAACAAGAGCCAAGCTGCCCGCCGCCAGATAGGGCGGAACTCCTACGCCTCGCCGACGAGGGGCAATCCCCGTGGGCCATCGTCCTTGGCTGCTCCGACTCTCGCGTGCCGGTGGAATACATCTTCGACCAAAGCCCGGGATCACTTTTCGTCGTCCGCGTCGCTGGTCACGTCGTCACTGAAACCACGATCGAGAGTGTCGAATTTGCCGTAAAGAATTTCGGAACACCTCTCGTGGTTGTCTTGGGGCATGCTCAATGCGGGGCGGTTGGAGCTACCTTAGAACGCGGTATGGATGCAAATAAACCCTCTCAGATTCTCGATGCTATCAGCTGCAATCTAGAACCCGCCCACTTTACCGCTTACAAAAGCGATCCGGAAGCCGCCTGCGCCAATGCGATCAAGACGCACGTGCGGGCCACGACATTACGCCTCCTCGAACAGTCGCCAGAGATGTCTGATCGGGTCGCAGGCGGGCGACTGACCGTGGCCGGCGCCGAATACGACCTCGCAACGGGCAAAGTCCACTTCCATCCCGAACTTCTATACAACGGGCCGGAAGGCGAATGCTAGATCGAAGTCAGCATTGATCTTGGCTCCGCCCAGCCGCAAAGAGAAGCGGCTAAAACGCTTGCTATTCATTAGGCCAGAATCAGATTGGACGGCTTTTCGAGTTTCCCAACCAGTATGAGCCTACAGACCAGCATTCCAACCGTTCTCGCCCAAGCCGAAGGTGGCGGGTCGAACTTCTCTCCGTTCCTAATGATCGGCCTCTTCATGGCCGCGATGTATTTCTTCATGATCGCGCCTCAGCGCAAGAAAGAGAAGACACACAAAGCGATGCTCGCCGCCCTAAAAAATGGCGACAAGGTCCTCACTGTCGGCGGAATTTACGGCACAGTAACGGCAATTAAAGATGACCGCGTTCACATCAAGGTCGATGAAGCGACTCGCCTTGAGATACTCCGCTCATCGATTCAGGGCCTCCAGCAAACCGACGAGCTCAAGTAGTCTCGCGCGTCCCAACACCACCCACTTTTTAGCCAAACCTCCGGCACAAGACATTTCATGAAGGGAACTCACCTCGCTCGCCTTTTCGTTTCAATCGCCTTCCTTGCATGGGCGGCAGCCTCACTCACTCCCGTGAATGACACGTCCTACGAAGACTACCTCGTAGAACGCGTCACAGATCGCATTGATCGCGATGGTGTCACCCTTCTCCTCAGCCAAGAGGAAAACGTCGAAGGATTCACCTACCTGCTCAATCGCGCTCAAGCCCGCGTCGATGCAACGGTCGCAGATGATGCGGTGACGAACTCGACGCTCTTCATTGAGCTGATGGCGATCACGACAGAGGAGAACATCGATCTCTTTGACTACTACAGTGATCTGCGCATCCGCGACATCGCCAACCTCGAGAAACGCAATCGCCTCGTCCTTAATCGCCTTCTTCGTGATTCCAAAGGCAGCCTACAGCCCGGTCTCGACCTTGCTGGCGGAGTCTCGGTCACTCTCCAGCTCCCAGAAGAAAGCCTTCAGGCTGGCGGCAGTCTGCGTGCCCAAGAGCTTGAGCAAGCGCGCCAAGTCATTCTTAACCGGATCGACGCCTACGGTGTCGCCGAGCCGATCGTTCGGATTAAAGGCGACAGCCAGATCGAAATCCAAATCGCCGGTCTCGACACTGATCAGAACACCGAAATCATCACCGAGCTGATCAAGCCAGCGAAGCTCGAATTCAGCGTCGTTCATCGCACCCAAACTCCCCGCTTAGGCCCTGCCCCCCTCGGCTACATCGAGCGTATCGCCGAGCGCGAAAACCCGGAGACCGGAAGCACGATCGAAATCCCACTTTTTGTTAAACGTATCCCGATCATGACGGGCGATCACCTCGACCGCGCTCGAGCAACGGTTACGAACTCCGGTGGTTTTGAAATCTTCATGGACTTCACCAAAGATGGCGGGAACATCTTCTCCGAGGTCACCGCGCAAATGGCTCGCGAGAACCAGAGCACCAATACGATCGCGCAACTCGCTATCATTCTCGACAACAAGGTCGTTTCCTATCCAACCGTCCGCGAGCAGATCAGCGGCGGCAGCGCCGTCATCACAGGTCAGTTTTCTCAACGCGAAGCCGTCGGGATTGCAACGGCCCTGAACAACCCACTCTCGATCGATCTCGAGGTTGCTGAGCTGAAGAACGTCAGCGGCACCCTCGCTGAAGCAGCGAAAAGCTCCTCTGCTCGCGCCGCCATGATCGGTGGCGGACTCGTTATACTTTTCATGCTCGTCTGGTATGGCATCGCAGGTATCTCTGCGGTCATCACGGTGGGGCTCAATATCTTCCTCGTCATGGGTAGCCTCGCTGCCTTTGGAGCCACCCTCACCCTTCCAGGTGTGGCTGCCCTCGTTCTCACGATCGGTATGGCGGTGGATGCGACGATCCTCATCTTCGAACGTATCCGCGAAGAACTCAGAGCCGGAAAGTCGATGACCCACGCGGTCACCGATGGCTACGAGAAAGCGTTCTCCACCATCGTGGATGCGAACGTCACGACGCTGATCACTGCGCTTGTTCTGATCTACTTCGGCACCGGTCCGGTGCGTGGATTTGGACTCACCCTCGCGATTGGTATCGGTTCCACCATCATCACTGCTCTCATTACGAGCCGCCTCTTCATGGATGCCCTCGCCCACAGCGGTTTGATGAAAGGTCTTCCGAACCGCTTCAGCCTTCTCGGCAGCAAAGAGCGCCCTCTCCTCAAATTTGCCCGTCCTGCATTTCTCACTTCCTGGACGATTGTTGCGCTTGGAATCCTTGCTCTCTGGTTACACTGGGGACAGGCATTCGGGATCGACTTCACCGGTGGCGACGAAGTGCAAGTGAGCTACGAAACAGCCCTCAGCGATGAGGAACTGATCGGTGCCGCCAATTCAGCTGGCTTCGACCAAGTCAACATTCTCCGTTTGTCTCCGATCGGTTCGAACACCGAAGTCGTTACCCTTCAAACTGAAGCTGACTTAGGCGCAGGCGTTTACGACGCCCTCGCGCTTGCCTACCCAGAAGTAGGCTTGGCGAAAATCGGCGTCACTCAGATCGGACCGAGTGTCGGTGAAGAAGTGAAGTCCGGCGCTATTAAGGCGATCGCGATCTCGCTCCTCGCCATGCTCATCTACATCGCGATGCGCTTCGAGTTCGGATTCGGCCTCGGTGCCCTGACCGCTACAGTGCACGACGTTCTTCTAACCGTCGGCGTCTTCTTTGCTTTGGGTGAGTTCCTCGGAATTGGTAGCGGGCAGTTTACCGCACCGATGATCGCAGCTGTGCTCATGACGGTGGGTTACTCGATCAATGATACGATTGTCGTCTTTGATAGGGTTCGAGAAGAGCTTGAGCTCAACCCCGGGATGGGCCTGAAGCGTGTCATTCACATGTCGATCAACCGCGTTTTGACTCGGACGATTTTGACCAGTTTGACAACCCTCTTTGCATCCCTCGCCCTCTACCTCTTCGGAGCTGGGGTGATCGTGGACTTCGCTCTCGTCTTCCTCATCGGCGTCATCACTGGAACCTTCTCTTCGATCTTCATCGCGAGTCCGATCTTCTACTGGTATCACAAGGGTGATCGCAAGAGCGTCGAACGGGGTGAAATGCTACCCGCCTACGACTGGGGAGCCGACGAGCCGAACAGCAGCTCTGATAAAGCCTAGTCCAGCCGCTGTAAGATGCGCTGGGAAATCACTCAGACTGATGAGTCCTGTGCTCAACACCTAAGCCAACGCTTAGGGATCACACCGACGGCGGCTAGCTTACTCTGGCAGCGCGGCTGGCAAACACCGGAAGATGCGGAACGCTTTTTAAAACCGCAGCTGCGGCGCTTAGGCGATCCTCTCGCGGTCGAAAATTTGCCCGCTGCGGTCGATCGTATTTTGCAGGCAATGCACAAAGACGAATCGATCCTCGTCTTTGGCGACTACGATGTCGATGGGGTCACTGCGACAACCCTCATCGTGAGTATCCTCCAGCGTTTTGGGGTGCGCCCAAAATTTGTCGTACCTCTGAGGCAAGAGGAAGGCTACGGGCTCTCAATCGCAGCCTTGGAACGCGCCCTAAAACGCGAAAAGCCCGACTTAGTCATAGCCGTTGATTGCGGAACGAGCAGCCGAGATGAAGTCGCCTGGCTCACCGAGCAAGGCATCGGCGTCGTCATCATCGACCACCACACGGCGAAGGAGTCACTGCCCGAAAACGCGACGCTGGTGAACCCACACGTCCACGGTAATGAAGACGATGAATGGGTAGATCTCTGCGCGGTCGGACTGGTCTTTAAAGTCGTTCACGGTCTGATAAAAGTCCTCCGGGAGGAAGGTGACGCGATCGCTAAGGAGATCGATCTTCGCGACTATCTCGATCTCGTTGCAATGGGAACAATTTCCGATCTGGTTCCCCTCCACGGCGAGAACCGAATCCTTGCCCACAACGGTCTTATATCGCTGAAGAACCCGCGACGCATCGGTCTACAAGCGCTCTACGAGGTCGCCGGCATGCAGCTCGGCGAGGAGGTTGATCCGTTCGACATCTCTTTCCGACTCGGACCAAGAATCAATGCTTCGGGCCGACTTTATGATGCCGCTCGACCGATCGAGATGCTCCTCGGCAGCGACATGGCTACCTGTCGACAAACCGCGCAAGAACTCGACCGCTTTAACAAGGAGCGCAAAACCGTCGAAGCGGCGATCGCTGAGGAAGCAAAAAAGATCGCGGAAGCCGAACAAGCGGACGCCGCGGGCATCGTTGTCTACAATCCCGAATGGCACACCGGCGTCGTCGGGATTGTTGCCAGTCGTCTGGTACAGCGTTTCCACCGCCCTGCGATCGTCTTTGGCTCAGATGGCAATGGTACCGCTAAGGGCAGTGGTCGGTCGATCAAGGGGATCGATCTTGTTGAGGTCCTACAACGATGTGAGACGCACCTCACGAAGTGGGGCGGGCATCCGATGGCCATCGGCGTCAGTGCAGAAGCCAACTCAATCGACGCTTTCCGCGAAGCTTTCAAAGCCTCAATACTCGAATCTGTCAGCGGCGAGATGCCTGATAAGACGCTGCAGATAGACCTAGAAATCGAGCCAGCCGAATTGAGCGACCATCTCCTTAAAGAGCTCAGTCAGCTAGCGCCTTTTGGGCAGGGCAACCGGGAACCCGTCTTTGCTCTGACCGATGTTAAAGCTAACGATGTCCGTCCCTTTGGAGGCGACAAACACCTACGCTTTATGATCAATCGGCCAGGCTTAGCTCCCATCAGTGGTATCGCTTGGAATTCAGCGGAAAAGCCACTCCCCTCCGGAACATCGGTTGATATCGCAGTGCGTTTCCACTGGAACAACTGGAAGGGTCGGCGCACGCCGAGCCTCACTCTCGTTGATTGGAAGCCCTCGGAGAACTGAGCTGGGCAGAATAAAGCGGCTTAGAGCTCGGTATATTTTTCCGAGCGTCCACGCGCCTTCTCAACCGGGTATTTTTCAGCATTCTGGATCAGCTTACGGTCGATCGCTTCAGCCAGATCAATCTGGGATGCGTTCGCAAACTGAAGAGCGTAGATGACCACATCAGCGATCTCTTCTTCGACACTCGTCCGGAGCCCTGGCTTTGTATCCAAGTTCCTACTCGCATCGCTCTCTGTCCATAGAAAATGCTCCATCAGCTCGCCCGCTTCCGCTGCCAATGCCATCGAGAGATTTTTAGGGCTGTGAAATTGCTCCCACTCACGCTCTTTCGCAAAAGCTAGGATGCGTGCCTTAAGTTGAGCAATTGTCGCGGATTCGTCTCCCATGCGACGAGGTTGGCTAAAGACGGAATGCAGGCAAGAGTTTCGCCATATTTTCGCCTAAAATCGCCGTATGAGCGGTTGAATCCAAGACTTGCTCATCCAATTCACGTTTCAGCGATAAGATCGCCGGGAGCTTTTCTTTACGTGGATAGAGGCGCAGCGGATAGTCTGTGCCGAAGAGAATCCGCTCATGGCCATAGAGGTCCACGACATGCTTCCAAATTTCTTTTGAATACACGAGTGGGCTCGCTGCTGTATCAACAAAGCAATTACGCAGAGCTTTCCGGACACGGGGATTCAAAGCAAAAAACGGCAAGCCTCCGCCCCAATGGGCAAAGATAAAGGACACTTCAGGAAACTGCTCAGCAAGCCACACGTAGTCCATCAGAGGCGTCTCGACCCTGCCCGTATAGTCATGGCCCGCTGGTTCGGTGACATGAAGGTTGATTGGCCACCCGTTGTCCTGCGCCCATCGGCAGATCTCCAGCCACGCCTCATCTCGCAAACTAAAGCCCTGCGCCGTCGGGTGAACCTCGCCGATACCGCACAGGCCGAGGTCATTTGCTTCATTCAATAGAGCTAGGTTAGCGGCGGCTCCTGCGCTCGGCTGAACCGACGCAAAAGAAGCGAAGCGCCCCGGATACTTTTTCACCCTTCCCGCGAGAAAGGCGTTCTGTTCGCGGCAAGTCGCGATCTCCTCCCAATACCAGCCGAGAAGAACGGCAAGGTCGACGTCTGCCTCATCCATCGAGGCGAGAAAGGTCTCCGCGCTCGCCCAGCCCTGTGGTCCCTGCGTGACCAGCTCCACCCAATGGGTTTCACCACGCTCCTGCCCCCAGCCTGCGGGGTCAGCAAGGGCTTCTGGCGGATAATGATGCGTATGGGCGTCGATCACTGGCATCGCAATAGGCCTAAGAATGGGAGGATGATCAAAACCCTAGTAATGGCAAAAAAAAACCCACCGGAAGACCAGTGGGGCTCGAAACGAAACGTAAGTCAGGTTACTCTAAAAATACTAGCTATGCCCCAATCTGGAAACGAGCGAAGCGCTTTACAACCGTATTCTCGCCGAGCTTAGCAATGAAGTTCTTGAGCAAGTCGTCGATTGTCAGATCTGGGTTCTTCACAAATGGCTGCTCGAGGAGAACATACTGCGAGTAAACCTTCTCGATTTTACCGGCGACGATCTTCTCAACGATGTTTGCTGGCTTGCCTTCCACTTGGCCGGCAGCGACTTCGCGCTCCTTCTGGAGGACATCCTCAGGGACCTCTTCGCGGGTAACGCACATCGGAGCTGCGGCCGCGATGTGCATAGCGATGTCGCGAACGAGACTCTGGAAGTCATCTGTCTTGGCAACAAAGTCAGTTTCGCAGTTCACCTCGAGGAGGACGCCGACCTTACCACCCATGTGGATGTAAGAGTGGACGAGACCGTCAGTAGCGGAGCGATCTGCTTTCTTATCAGCAGAGGCCATCCCCTTCTTACGAAGGATCATGACTGCGTCATCTTCGTTCCCACCAGCTTCGGTGAGGGCTTTTTTACAATCCAATAGCCCCGCGCCGGTTTTGGCGCGCAGCTCAGATACCATCTTAGCGGTAATTTGGCTCATTCTATCTATGTTCTAAAGGGACAATGTGAAAGTGTCTTGGTAGACCTATGATTCCGAACTGAAAGTCTCTGGGACCTTTTCTTCGGTTTGCGGTGCGGCAGGATCGGCAGGAGCTACAAGCTCTTCAGTCGTGCTATCTGCAGCCTGAGGAGTGACTGTGCGCTGCTGGATAGCATCCTTTGCCTCACGGCGAGCAAGACCTGCTTGAACCGCTTCTGTGATGACATCCACAATAATGCGGACGGACTTGATCGCATCGTCATTACCAGGGATCGGATAATTAACGAGGAGCGGATCAGAGTTTGTATCAACCAGTGCGACGACTGGGATGCCGAGGCGGCGAGCCTCTGTCACAGCGATGTATTCGGTCTTCGTATCAACGACAAAGAGAGCACCCGGCATTTCTTCGAGCCCGAGAATACCTTGAAAATTGCGATCCATCCGGGACATTTCACGGCGGATAGCGGCGACCTCCTTATTGTGCATCTTGCTCATGGTGCCGTCTGCATCCCATGCCATGTATTTCTTATACTTAGCAATCGAGCGCTTCACGGTCGCGAAATTGGTCAGCGTACCGCCGAGCCAGCGCGTCGCAGCGTAGTGCATGTTGCAGGAATCCGCCGCTTCGCGAATAACTTCCGCTGCTTGGCGCTTAGTTCCGACAAAAAGTAGTGGCTTCCCAGAAGCAACGAGTTCTTCAACGAATTCGGCTGCTTTTTCGAGCCGCTCGTAGGTTTTCTCCAAGTCGATAATACTGATCCCGTGGCGGTGATCGTAGACGAACTTTTTCGACTTTGGATTATAACGGCGAGTCTGGTGGCCAAAGTGGACGCCAGCATCGAGGAGGTCTTTGAGTGTAATATTCATGTGTTTGATCTCTCACGGGCACGGAGAGCAGACTGTATTGATTGAATCCCGCGAGACAGGTGCCGTTGCGGGGGTTGAGTTAATCTAGAATCGCCTAAGTACAAACGCGCACTTTGACGAAAAGTGGGAGAAAGTAGCCGCCTCAGGCCTCGTTACAAGGCTAAAGGGCCTACTTTTCGGAAAGAATCATTTCTACGACCCAAAGGCGTGCAGACAGGCTTGAGACCGCCAATTAGACTTCCCAAGGACCACGAATTCAACCTAGCTCAAACCTAGGCATCGCTCGACCAGGCTCCTGCTTCGGCGCCTAGCGGCAATGCTGCTCAATCCAGATATGAAAAACAGCTTTTATCAGGCCTTCGACTACGAACATATCGAGACGCGGCCGACGGATCCGGACGATCATCGCAATCCCTTTCAAATCGATCGGGACCGCGTCGTGTTCTCCCCCACTTTTCGTCGTCTGCAATCGAAGACGCAGGTCTTTCAGAGCGGGGAGTATGACTTCTATCGCACACGTCTAACTCACACGATCGAAGTCGCCCACATCGCGCGTTCGATTACCGACTATCTCAACGACAACAGTCCGGAGTTCACATCAGACTTCAAAATTGACACTGATCTGGTCGAGGCGGTCGGCCTCGCGCATGACCTAGGGCACCCACCCTTCGGCCATATTGGGGAGCGAAAGCTGAACGAATTGATGCACCTGCACGGTGGCTTCGAGGGCAATGCTCAAACCCTGAGGATTCTCACTGAGCTCATTTATCAGCGAGGCGACCAACCCGTCGGGATGAAGAGCACGCGAGCCTTCCTCGACGGCGTTTTGAAGTATAAGCGTCTCTATGGTGAAGCGACCACGGGCGAGGGAGCCGCAAAGCAGTATCCAGACAACCACTTCATCTACGATCACCAGAAAAGCATCCGCGCTTTCGTTTTTTCAGGAGCGGAGATTCCTCACGAAGGAATCAATCAGATAAAAAGCATCGAATGCCAGATCATGGACTGGGCCGACGACACCGCCTACTCGCTTCACGACATTGTCGACGGCATTCAGGCACGTTTCATCACGCTCGATAAAATTGAATCATGGAGAGACTTGCAGTCGGATTTGACCGCTATTCAAAAGCGAAAGCTCGACGAACTTCTCGAATCCATACGCAAGGGCTATTACGAGCCACGCATCGGCAGGCGGGTTGGAAAATACATTCATGCCTGCCGTATCGAAAAGTCTGATACACTGCTCTCAGAGTTCACTAACCGACACTGCTATCGCCTCTGTGTAGATTCTGAGATTGCTGAAGAATGCCAACTTTACAAAAGGATCGCCGTCGACCTCATCTTCAAAAGTTCCCCCCTCCAGCAGATTGAATTCAAAGGGGGTCACCTCCTCGAAGGCCTCTTTAACGCCTTCACCGCTCACTACATCGAGCCCTGCAAGAGTCGACTTCGCATCCTCCCCAGTGCAATAGATCAACGAATCGTTGAGGAGCAGGATTTGGAGATTCGATATCGCATCATATGCGACCATCTAGCGGCCATGACTGATACTGAAGCCCTTCGGATCCATCGACGCCTCTTCGATGCAGACTTCGCCTCCATCGCTGAGTTAACCTAGAAGAGCAGCAACCGTAACTCTAGTTTACGCTGGGGTCATCCGGCGCATCGACGATATAGCGCAGTTCAGGCGAAACATCGACAACGGTGTCACGCCAAAGCTGTCCATCTTTAGACCGCTCAAGAAGTTCGCCCGAGACAGGCTGCACAAGCCATGCATTCTCGGTCAGTTCGCCTTCCACTTGTCCCTCTCCCCAGCCCGCATGGCCTAGATAGGCCCGCACGGTATAGTCCGGTTGATCCTCAAGAAGCGCGATCACTTGCTCTGGCGTTGCGCCAAAGTGCAGCTGCAGCGCATCACCACTATCCTGCCATCTCCAGGCCGCAAGGATGAGACCGTCGGTCTGAACAGGGCCTCCTTCAAAAACCGGCACATCGGCCAATATGCTTCCTTCATACTGCGATCGATATTCTGAAAGCACCTTACTCAGAGAACGGTTCAAGACCACACCGAGGGCTCCCTCCTCTTGGGTATGCTCCGAAATAAGGACCACACTGCGGCGAAAGTTGGGATCAATCAGCCCTGGGTGCGCTACAAGCACACGCCCACGCAGACTTTCAAAATTGGCTCTCTCAAGATCTCTCATGCAAACAGTAATTCTCTAGAGTTGTTCGACCGACACACCAGATCCACTCAGCAGTTCGTTGACCAATGGGTCGTTCCGGTAAACATCGCGAAACTTGATTCGCTTAATCCCAGCGGCGGCGAGAATCTTCGCACAATTGATACAAGGGAAATGGGTCACATACGCGGTCGCGTTTTTGAGTGAAGCTCCGCGCCGTGCGGCGTCAGCAAGCGCATTTTGTTCGGCGTGAACGACCGCTTGTTCATGACCATCGCGTACCCGACTCTCGTGCGGAGCCCCGGGCAAAAAGCCGTTGTAGCCCGCGGCGATGATGCGATTCGCCTGTTCTCCACTCGATACAAGCACACAGCCCACCTGAAGCCTTGAACAACTGCTGCGGGTTGAAATCAAGAGAGCAGTGCACATGAAATACTCGTCCCAACTTGGACGATCTTCCAGCTTTCCAGTGACCTCAGCCAACTGCTCAAGCAATGGATACTTAATCCCCTCAGGCACCTCTACGGGCGACTCATTAACAGCCATCCTCGGAGACAAATTTATGCAACCCGTCGGAGCAAACCCATTTCTTGAGGAAACGATCTCGCCTAAGAAAAGTGGTCATTGCAGCGACACTCCCCTCGCCCCTAACTAATGACATGAAAGCGATCCGATTCAGCCTCAACGCGCCCTATACGCTAGGATTTTCCGCATTGTCCGTCTTCGCTTTGCTAGCCGGCGTCGTCAGTGATCATTGGACAACGATGAACATTTTCAGCGTTGGCGATGACATGAGCTTCACAAATCCGCTGAGCTATATACGCGTTTTCTGTCACGTTTTAGGCCATCAGGACCCGAGCCACCTCGTCTACAATCTCAGTTTCCTACTGCTCCTTGGTCCTATGCTGGAAGAGAAACACGGCATCTTTAAACTCTTTGTTGTCACTCTCGTAACGGCTGGAATGACCGCCCTACCGATGCTTCTCTTGCCGGGAAACCTCCTTGGAGCCAGCGGGGGGTCGTCTTCGCCTTCATCATCATGTCGAGCTACACCCGTGCGTCCTCAGGGGCGATTCCCCTCTCGTTCGCGCTCGTCACCTTCCTCTTTCTTGGGCGCGAAATCTACCTGGGATTTAGTTCAGAGGATACCGTCGCTCAATTTGCCCATATTCTCGGCGGAGGCGTCGGAGGCTTTTTCGCCGTTCGTTGGAAATAGGGCTCCCGCTTAGGTTTATAGCTGTGACGCAAGCCACGCTTGCAACGACGTCAAGTCGCTGAATTCCTTCCAAGCAAGCGCTCTATCATCGGAGCTCAGCCTAGCGAGATCAGGCACTAACACTGTTCGCAAACCCGCCGACACCGCCGATCGCAATCCATTCGGACTGTCTTCAATCGCGATGAGGAGATCCTTATCAATGCCTAGCTTTTCCTGCACCGTGAGGAAAATCTCAGGATGTGGCTTACTCTCGGATACGTCATCTCCGCAGACAACAATCTCAAAAAATTCACTGAAACCTTTCTGGGCCAGCTTACGATCTGCAACTTCGCGACGGGTCGAGGTCGCGAGCGCGAGGCGAAGATTGCACTCACGCGCCCAGACAAGGATCTCACGAGCACCTGATTTGAGTTCTACCGCGCCTCCTTCGACCAAGTCATCATACGCCTTTGTAAAGTAGTTCCAATGGGCTTCCATAGCCGATTCTGACCCCAACAGCTCTACCATACGGGCACGGCAACGGTGCGTTGCAAAACCGATCACAGATTCGGCGAAATTCTCCGGCAAGCCTTCCCCTATTGCCTCGCGTGTGCGTGCCCAGGCTTCAGCTGAGACACGTTCACTATCGAGCAAGGTCCCATCCATATCGAAAATTATACCCGTGAGCTTCATCTTCAGATCAATAGCTGCCAATGCGCCTTCACTGGCAAGACTGCTTCAAACCTTGTCGCAGGGCTCCACCTCTGCACATTCTACATCTATGGCAACTCTTCAAGAAATCTGCGCCTTCTGTGATAAGCGCACTCGACGCTCCGATATCAAAGACTTCCCCGGCGCCGAAAACGGCCTTCAAATCGAGAATAATGGCAAAGTGAAAAAAATCGGCGCGGCCGTAGATGCTGGCCGCTTGCCCTTCGAAGAAGCCGCACGCCGCGGGATCGATTTTCTCATCGTGCACCATGGGCTCTACTGGAACGCTCCCTTCCCTGTAACAGGAAACAACTACACGCGTTTCAAAACAGCGATCGAGGCGAACCTTGCCGTCTACGGTAGCCACCTACCACTCGACGCACATCCTGAGATCGGCAACAACGCACTCCTCGCACGTGAGCTAGGCTTAGACAAAGTAGGCACCTTCCTGCCTTATGATGGCAACGACATCGCCGTCCTCGCCAAAGGCATCAGCAGTCGCAAGGTTCTACGCAAACGCCTCGAGGCCTTTTTCCCGCATGTCACAGCCATCGAATACGGGCCCGAATATCTAAGCAACGTCGCTATCCTCACGGGTAGTGGACGGAGCACGCTTCCACATCTCAATGCCCAAGGCACACATACCCTCATCACGGGCGAACTCCGCCAAGAGCACTTCAACATCGCCCAAGAAGAAGGCCTTAATCTCTATTGCTGTGGCCACTACGCCACTGAGACTTTCGGCGTAAAGGCACTCGCGGCTGAAGTCGCCGCGAAGTTTAACCTAGACTGGGAATTTATCGCGACGGATTGTCCGCTCTGATCGTTCCACATCCCTAGCGAAGCATGAAGGCCCAGACACCTGGGTCAGTCGGACCTGGCTCAACCATATAGGCCCATGTCCCCGTATCCAGAATGAAGATCCAGGGTGCAAACTTGATCGATAAATAGCCAAGCCAGCTGCCTGTATTTGCCCATTCATTTTGAACCCCATCCAACTCAACAGGGTAACCTGCCCACGTCGAACCGCCTGAATCATCCGGCGCGGAAACAATAGCAAGAAAGCGGGCATCACGTAAATTGTTAGCCAATTCAGTCAGATTTCCACCGTCCAAATCACATTTTAATAAGCGCCAGTTCCCTTCAGTAATATAGAATTGGTCATTATAAAGCGTCAGACCAGTGGGCCGAGATAGACCGCTCAAAAGTATCGTCACATTAGAACCGTCCAAACCTGATGTAGAGAGCGTTCCAGCCCCCAAGTCCACCCAAAAGAGTGCCGTATCCGTGGCCAATATTCCATAGGGAATGGATAGATCGCCCCCCGTAATAAGATCAATCTGATTACCGCCATCCAAATCCATTCTAGAGACTGACTTTTCTCCAAAAGAATACGTGTAGTAGATATATTGAGAATTCACAAAGATGCCCTGATTGGCATTAGGGGTTGAATTTAATGTAACGACGCCAGTGCCATCCAAATTAGATCTCTTGATACCAGACCCAGACGTAATCCAATAAAGCATGCCATTGTATACTTGTATGGCTCTAGGGGTGCCAATTGTTGTTCCAGAACCCAATTCCACCGATGAGCTCCCATCCTCGTTCATGGAGTGAAGGCGCGAGTCGTTGTCCTGCGTAAAATAGATCTTGTCGTTCGCATAGGCGACGCCCCAAGGCCCCCCTAAATCCCCATACATCGCCTGCTGCAAGTTAGGGGTAAGGATTCATCTGATTGGAGCCATCTAAGTCCGCACGAACAATCGTGTCACTTGTGCTGTCCGCCCAAATGATAAAATCCGCAGAAACGATGTTTGAGCAGATTAGAAAGACAGTACAAAGCGATAGTAAAAAACTAGATTTCATATTCATGAGGAGTGATTCAAACAGTTAATATTATTCTGACACGGGGCCGAACGAATTGATGCAACAGCGATAAGTATGACTAAACTAATCCTAACTGCGCTCATAATCGCAGTTCAATCAAACCAAAAAAAATGCATCCTAGAGGAAGAAATCCTGAATCTGTATTGCTGTGGTCACTACGCATCTGAGGCCTTTGGCATCAACACCCTCGCTGAAGAAGTTGCTAAAGATTCGACCAAGCCCGGGAATCCATCGCAACGAATTGCCCACTTTAGACGCCTTGCCATTCGCCAAGAATTCATCCAAACACACTCCTAATGAAAACGATCGGCATCCTCAATGGACCTAACTTGAACCGACTTGGAACACGCGAGCCGGATGTCTACGGGTCTGCAACGCTCGCGGATCTCGAAGTGCTCCTACGCGAAGATGCAAGTGGCTTGGGCGTTAAACTGGAATTCTTTCAGAGTAATCATGAAGGAGCGCTTGTTGATCAACTTCACACCTGGGCAGATGCTAAAATCGACGGCGTCATCCTCAACCTTGCTGCTTACACCCACACCAGTGTTGCCCTGCGTGATGCCCTTTCAGCAACCGATCTCGCAGCTATCGAGGTGCATATTTCGCATGTTTATCAGCGCGAAGAATTCCGCCATAAGTCACTGACGGCGCCCGTCTGCCTCGGTCTGATTACAGGGCTAGGTTTCGAAGGCTACCGCTCAGCTCTGCGCTTCCTCGCAGGACGCTAGAGCGCACCGAGGAACTCCCATCAAGAGCGCTACTTTTGGGATTGAGTATCGACCTAGATTCATAGCTTCAGGGTCCGTAGCCGTCATTTAATTCTACCCCCTGAACGATGCAAAAAATAGTCCGCTCCCCATTTCAGTCCTCAGTAAAGAAAACTGTCAAAGGTAGGGATCGGCTGTCTCAGCCGTCCGCTCTGAGCGCCTAGTAGACCCCACCCCCACCGTCCCCTGGGGACAGGCGACCCTACCAAAAACAGGTCAACAGTTGGAGGGACTTTTCTTGATCTCACCCCATCGTCCCCATCAAAGGATTCGTCTTTATTCGTGCGATTAGTGGACATCCTCATAGCATAAGACCCACAGAACGACTTCGACCCTTGATCTGCGCCACACACATTTCATCTTTCAACTTGTGCCCACCGAGACGCGTGAAGTTAGACCTTTTCCTGCCAAGCCCGGCCATGTCCTCAGCCCACAAGGCGAGATCCTAGCGATCCCCGAAGGCTGGGCATTGCTCGCACCCGGCGATGCTGCCCTCAGTCGGCGCCTTAAAGCCAATGGCCCGACATGGACAGTGAAGCAGGCCAAAGGTCGCCGCGTCATCTCGCTCGGGATCTGGGCGCCCGCTGATCGCATTGAGGCGCTTCGCCAAGCACGCGAGTCAGAGAAGACGGATCCCAGCTATCAGAAGCAACTCGCTGCCGGCCGAGCCCGCCGCGCCAAGCAAGAAGAAGCCTACGGCGAAGACTTTAAAAATGCCGTCCTCAGCTACCTTAGTTTTCACGAAAATCACCGTGAGCTAGCGGGAAAGATGACCGAGCGTATCGTTGCCCACGCCATCCCTGTCGGCAGCGGCACGGTCGCTCGCACCAAACGCATACCGATCGAACAACGCGCCGAAGCCGCTACCATCGCTTGGATGCGTCACCAAACAACCGCCTACGACACGATGCACATCCCCCGCATCAAAGGCCAACGTCGCGAAGTCCGCAGGAAACTCGCCCAATACTCGAAGCAACTTATTGAGTGTTACCGCCGTGGAGAGGCAACTGAGATGAATAACTGCCCTCTCCAAGCCAGCCTTATTACATAACACCCAACACTTACAAGCCGCTGACTCAATTTATCAGATCCGGCAGCTTAGGGTCAGTTTGTCTCCAAAGTCAGACTACAGTCACTCAACCCACCAGCCCCTGCGCAAAGAGTGCACGCACCCGCGCTAGATCCGTCGCACTTGTCTTCGCGAGGAAACCACTTTTGTGAGCGAAGTGAACGTCGTCTTCAGCATCGATGCGGGTAAAATCGAGGCGGGCATCATCGTTGTGTCGGGATAGGCCATAACCTTCGCCGCGACGATCGGGCACAATTGTGCCGATGACAGGCGGGCCATCCGTGAGTTGTTGGATGTAGCGCCCGAGGCCCATGCCAGCGTCATCAGACATCGATTCTTTGCGCTCGAGAAAGAGGACGCGAAGGACTTCGCCAGCGTGCTCAAACTCCCACCATTGTGCCTCTTTTTCGATTGCTAGCATGCGCGAATGCATCGACTCGATGTATTCGAGCAGATCGGCACCGATCCAGCGCATGGTTTCCCAGAGAGTTTCACCGGGTTCAAGGCGCGTGGATTTGGCGAAGCGCCGCAGGAAGGTAACATCAATGGGTGAAAGGAGTTGGCCAAGGAGGTCGCGCTCAAAGCCAAATTGCCGCGCTGTTCCAATCGCTCCACGACAATCGAGCCATTCGGCCATTTCGAGCCAGTCGCAAAAGGCACGCGCATCCTCGTAAAGGTCGAGTGACTGCAAAATAAGGGACAGTGCACAGGTCGGCACATGATCGCGCGGAAACTGATGATGGTCGTAGTTGTTACGCTCAGGAGCGTGTTCGCCACCGACGTCGATCACTGCGATGGAGGCGTCCGCCACCTCTGCGTCGGTCGGATCGCGGCGCTCAATCGCTACTGGATTGCGGGCAAGAAAAACAGCGCAGGCGAGAAAGTCATCTTTGTGGGCTCCACCCGGGTGCGTTACGATCAGTTCGATGTTGGACATGAGGAGCCGACGGTGGGGTCTGAGAAAATCGGCGCAATCCGAGAATACGCCAACCGCACCTCCCTCCCAAAAGAGAGCGATCAAATGAAGGCGTATTTTCCAAGTCTCCGATCAAGAGAGGAGCCTCCCATAGGCTGCGACGGATTTCTTCAGAAACACCCATCGTTCAATGGCATCGAACCCTGGCTCATCATGTACCCATTGAGAGTCAGGGTCAGCATGTTCAGAAAGGATACGGGCGCATTCAGTCACAGTCTCGTAGATTTAACGAAAAAACAAAATCCCAACTGCAAGGATGAGGACTGGTCGATTTTCCACAATACTGGATCGCTCGATGCGATGCTACAAGCAGAGGAAAGTGGTGCGGGCGGCGGGAGTCGAACCCGCCTCTCAAGCTTGGGAAGCTCACATACTACCGATGTACTACGCCCGCAGAGGTTTGAGAGGTGGCAGCCTTCTCAAAAAATGGTACCCGGGGCGGGGGTTGAACCCGCACTCCCGAAGGAATCGGATTTTGAATCCGACGCGTCTGCCAATTCCGCCACCCGGGCATCCAGAAGGGTTGAGAGTTGTGTATCTTTTATGCCTTGAGGCAAGGGAAAGTTGCACTAGGCAAATAGACAAAAAAGCCACAACCGCTCGATGCGATTGTGGCTTGGTAGAAATTTTCAAGGAAGCTTCTTACTTTAACGCGGTGAAGCTCCGGCAATGGATAGCTTGAGCTCAATATTTTCTGAAACCTTGTCGGTGTTTTGACCGGGCTTGATGCCAAACTCACTGCGATCGATTGAGAAGGTTGCGCGGATGACGAGGAGGTCACCCTCAACATCACGTAAACGTTCAGACAGGCGACCTGGGAGGTAAGTGAGCTTAATCGGGACGGTGATGTCTTTGGATACACCCTTGAGGGTAAAAGTGCCCATCGCGTGAGCCTCATAGGTCATCCCACTCTTCTCTACCTGAGAGATCTCTTTTAGCTCGAAAGTGATTGCACCATGGTTGGCGGTATCGAGCCAACCATCACCGTGCATGTGCTCTTGCATCTTGTTATTCGTCACGGTGAGTGACGCCGCATCAACCACGATCGTGCCCTTGGTCGCTTCCGGATGCATGGGATCAAACGAGACTGTGCCCGAAATACCGCTAGCACTCCCGCTGATCGACTCGAGGGGAGCATCGAGGGTAAAGGTGACGTTGTTTACACCTTTAGGGTCTTTAAAATCAAAGGAAGCAGCACCGCTGGCATGGTGGTCGGCAGGAAGCGAGGCTACGAGAGCCAGCGCTGAGAGGAGAATTGTCGCAGTCTTAATCATTTGAATCAGATTTTGAGTTAGAAGAGAAACAAGCGTAAGTAATCAGGAGCCCTTGCGCCTGAAGAATATTCCGAGCGTGAACAAGACGACACCCAAAAGACATCCAGCCGCGAGCACTTCGAGGCCTGCGATGTAGGTCTCTTCATAGCTGATGCCTTCAATTCCCAAAATGGGGTCAACGGTTCGCACTTCGATGCGGTCCTTCGTCCAGCCCATGTTGAAATCGCCCGCTGCCCAAAGAGCAAACGTCGCCATCGCTGTCAGCACTCCAGCGATTCGGAAGATAGGAGAAAGACTCATCAAGCAACATTCAGTGAGCGATTTGCCACAAAAGCGAACCCTCAAGGTTGTTTTATCCTGATAAGCTTACCAGGTGTTCTGATCGATAGCGATTAATCCAACTCCGTCGGACGGACGACATCGGCCCCACCCTGACGGATCGCGCGATTGCGCAGACGCAAAGCCTGGAGGCGGATAAAGCCAGAGGCATCGTCAGGATTGTAATCACTCTTTACGCCTTCCATCGATGCGATGTTTTCGTCGTAAAGCGACAGGTCGGAACTGCGACCCACGGTCGTCATATTCCCCTTGTAAAGCTTGAGACGAACGTCGCCGGTGACGGGCTCAGAGGCCTTGTCGAAGAAGGCTTGGAGTGCTTCACGCTCGGGAGCATACCAGAAGCCGTTGTAAACGAGCTCAGCGTATTTAGGAATGAGGCTATCGCGCAAGTGGGCGAGATCGCGATCCATCGTGAGGGACTCCATTTGCTTACGCGCATGGAGCAGGATGGTGCCCGCAGGGGTCTCGTAGACACCACGTGACTTCATCCCGACAAAGCGATTCTCGACGAGGTCGATGCGGCCAATGCCGTGTTTGCCAGCGAGCTTGTTGAGCGAACGCATGATGGCGGCTGGGCGCTGGGCTTCGCCATTGATCGCGGTGCAGTCGCCTTTTTCAAAACTGAGAGTGACGTATTCAGATTCATCCGGCGCGTCCTCAGGATCGACCGTGAGTTTATACATCTCCTTGTTGTCTGGAGTTGTCGGATCAAACCAAGGGTCCTCAAGGATACCCGCTTCGTAGCTGATATGGAGGAGATTGCGGTCCATCGAATACGGCTTTTTAGCCGAGGCTTCGACATCGATCTTCTGCTCATCGCAATAGGCGATCATCTCCGTGCGCCCCGGGAACATTTCGCGAAAAACCGGCATGCGCCATGGCGAGATGATTTCGAGTTTAGGGGCGAGGGCTCCGTAAGTGAGTTCGAAACGCACTTGGTCGTTCCCCTTCCCTGTCGCGCCGTGGGAAACGGCGTCCGCGCCTTCCTTCTCAGCAATGGCGATGTGGGCCTTAGCGATGAGAGGACGCGCGATCGATGTGCCAAGGAGGTATTGACCCTCGTAGATCGCATTCGCGCGGAGCATCGGATAGATGAAGTCTTCGGCAAACTCATCGACGAGATCGAGGGTGTAGTGCTTGGAAGCACCCGTTGCCGCAGATTTCTCGGCGAGCCCATCGAGTTCTTCTTCCTGACCAACATCCGCGGCGAAGGTAATGATCTCAGCATTGTAGTGGTTCTTCAACCAGCTGACGAGAACGGTGGTGTCGAGACCACCCGAGTAAGCGAGGACAATTTTCATAGGGAAAGAATTAGAGAGAGCAGCTTATTGAGTTAACTTTGCGACAATAGCCTTCTGGACGTGAAGCCGATTCTCCGCTTCATCGAAAATAATTGAGCGCGGATCATCGAGCACGGCTTGCGAGACCTCCTCCCCAGCATGCGCTGGTAGGCAATGCAGGAAGAGCGCATCCGACTTAGCCGCATTGAGAAGATCGAGGGTGACCTGATAAGGTTCCATCGTTTTGAGGCGAACTTCCTTCTCGGACTCATCACCCATACTCACCCAAACATCGGTGTAGAGCGCGTCTGCACCTTTCACAGCCTCAGCTGGGTCGGTTGTAAACCGGTAGGTCTTCGGCAAGCCCGCAGCTTCGAGGAGCGGATCGATTTTCTCAGACTCAGGAGCAAACTCAGCGGGTCCACATAGAACGATTTCCATCCCGAAATGCGCCCCACCTAAAATCCATGAGTTCGCCATATTCGAAGCGCAGTCGCCAAAGAAGACGAGCCGCCGCCCTTTGAGCGAAGCGAAGTAATCCTCGCCCTTATCCGCCCACCGCTCCGCCACAGTAAAGGCGTCGGTGTAGATCTGACACGGGTGCAAAAGATCCGTCAGCCCGTTTACAACTGGAACCGTGGCATTCTGAGCGAGCTCTTCGACACTGGCATGGCTAAAGGTCCGGATGACGATACCGTGAACAAACCGCGAAAGCACTTGAGCAGTATCCGCAACCGTCTCACCACGGCCCATCTGGCTACCTTGCTGATCAAGGTAGAGCGGGTGTGCTCCCATTTCATGGAGCCCGACCTCGAAGCTCACGCGTGTCCGTGTACTCGGCTTATGGAAAATCATCGCCCAAGACTGTCCGGCGAGGATATCACGGCCAACAGTGGCCCGTTCAGCCTTCAGCTGGGCAGCGTGAGTGAAGACCTCCGATACTTCGGAGGTCGTAAAATCGGTCGATTTGAGAAAATCGCGCTTCATAGTCATACTCCTTCGGGTAAAGCATTCATGCCGAGAACAAGGTCGATGATACCAACAGCGGCTTCAAGCTCAGCAGGGGAAACATTTAAAGGCGGCATGAGCCGGATCGCATCCGTTCCGCCGCGTACGGTTAATAAGCCACTCTCACGAAAGAGTCCCATCCAATGCGACGGATCACCCTTCACGACGAGTGCAACGTGATAGCCCCGACCCCGTAGACCGGAAAGCTTATCAGAATGCCTTGAAACGAGTTCTTCCAAAGCAGCGTGCCATGGCGCCGACTGAGCCTGCACCTTATTCAGCAAGCCCTCGTCGTCGATAACCTCGAGCGTGGCAAGCGCTGCTGCACAAGCCAACGGCGTCCCGCCAAAAGTCGTCCCATGGCTTCCGGGCGTAAAGAGCTTCGCAGCAAAGTCGGAAAGCCAGACTGCTCCGATTGGAAAGCCGCCTCCGAGGCCTTTCGCCATCCCAATCGCATCAGGCTGAATACCTGATGATTCATAGGCGTAGAAATCACCTGTCCGGCCAATGCCACACTGCACTTCATCAATAAGGAGAAGAACCTCCCGCTCATCGCAAAGCTTCCGGAGCCCTTGGAGAAATTCGGTTGTAGCGACATTGATACCGCCTTCGCCCTGAATCGTCTCGAGCATGACAGCAGCGGTCTCTTCATCGATCGCAGCTTCAAAGGAGGCAAGGTCGTTGAACTTCGCATGGACGAACCCAGGAACAAGTGGAGCAAAACCCTTTTGGACTTTCGCCTGTGGCGTTGCGCTCATGCCACCAAAAGTCCGGCCGTGAAAAGCGTTCTCTGCTGTCACTACTTTGTAGATCTTGCCCTCTTCTCCCCCAGCCTTCTCGACGCCATAGAGCCGAGCGAGCTTAAGCATCGTTTCATTTGCTTCAGCTCCGCTGTTGCAGAAAAAGAGCTTACCCGAGCCTCCAGTCTTGGCGCAGAGCGCTTCAGCAAGAGCAGCCTGTTGAGGGATGTGGTAGAGATTACTCACATGCACGAGTTCCGCTGCTTGTTTTTGAACGGCATGGACCCATTTCGGGTGACCGTGGCCAAGCGCGTTGACGGCAATACCACTACAGAAATCAAGATAGCGGCGCCCCTCAGCATCCCACAGTTTCGTTCCCTCACCACGCACCAGCGTAAAGGGAGCATTACCGTAGTTGGAAAGCACATACGACGCATAGGCCGCTTGTGTTTTCTCCGAGGTGATTTTGCTCGCTGTGATTGATTTCATTTTAACTCCTATGCTTCGGAACTAGGATCATCCTGCACGATCTCTGTTCCAATGCCCTTATCAGTAAAGATTTCTAGAAGTAGGCTATGGGGCAATTTCCCATCAATAAAGTGTGTCCGGTGGACCCCGCCAAGGATCGCCCGCTGGGCGCTATCAACTTTCGGCATCATGCCGCTACCGATCACCCCAGAGTCTTTGAGTGACTGCACTTCACCCATCCGCAAGGTCGAGATAAGGGTGGCCGGATCGCTTGGGTCTTTCATCAGGCCTGGCACATCGCAGAGGTAAACAAGCCGCCGAGCGCTCAAAGCGATCGCGAGATGGGACGCCGCAACATCAGCATTTATATTATAAAAATGACCAGTGTCATCGATTCCCACCGGAGAGACGACAGGAAGTTTTCCAGCCTTCAAGAGCGTCTCAACTTCAGTCGTTGTAACAGAATTAATTTTACCAACGAAACCGAGATCGACGGGGTTACCCGCGCTATCGTGACACAGCTTTTCACAGGAGAAAACGCTCTGTCCAAAAACGCCAACACCTGCAGCTCCGATCGTTTCAAGTTTATCGACGATGCCTTGGTTAATCACTCCGTTGAGCGTTTTCTCAACAAGACCGACCGTAGCCGCATCCGTCACCCGCATCCCATTACTGAAAACAGGTTCGATCGCAGCCTCCTCCATTGCCCGAGAGATGGCTTTGCCGCCGCCGTGAACGAGCACGACATGGATGCCCACGGTTGAAAGGAAAGCAACATCGATCGCGACCCGCTCAGTAGCGCCTGGCTCTTCAAGAAACGAACCACCGATTTTAACCACAAAGACAGAGCCCCCAAAGCGTTGAAAATACGGCAATGCTTCGAGCAACACCTCAGTCTTCGACTGTAAATCTATGTCATCGAGCCTACTCATTATTCAGACCGGTTAAAGTTAACGTAGCCGTCTGTCAGGTCACTGGCAAAAAGCCGTGCACTGCCCCGGCCAAGCCCCATGTCCATCTCAATGATAAATTCTTTTTCCCGAACGACCTTCTTCCACTTCAGCTCATTCTTGCTCACGGGAAGGCCTTTAGCGAAAACTGGAACCGCTTTCTCACTGTCACTCACCCGATAGGCCAAATTCAGTTTCGCTTCGACAAGGTCGACTCCCGCATAACCAGCCGCATCAAACAGCCGACCCCAATTCGGATCTTGTCCAAACCACGATGTTTTCACGAGGAGAGAGTTGCCTATCGTCCGCGCAACCTTGTCCGCATCGGCAGCGCTCCGCGCTCCGCTTATCCTCAACTCGACGACCTTTGTGATTTTTTCACCATCGCCCACAATAAGCCGAGCGAGAACTTCGCATACGTAGTTAAATCCTGCTACAAAGTCTGCTTTTTCTTTCGGGCCAATTTTTACACCCGAGGCACCGTTCGCCAGCGCAATGACCGCGTCATTGGTGCTCGTATCACCATCCACCGTGATCGAGTTAAACGATGGTCCAACGCCTTCTTGAACAAGCCGCTGAAGCGCCCGTGCCGGCACCTTGGCATCCGTCGTAATAAAAGCGAGCATCGTAGCCATATTTGGCTGAATCATACCCGCTCCCTTAGCGATACCTGAGATCGTGTAGGAGCCTTGGCTTGTTTTCACCTTAACGGTTACAACTTTCCGTTTCGTATCCGAAGTTAGAATACAATCGGCTGCGCCTAGACCAATGACTTTAGTCGATCCCAGATGCTGCATCTCAGGTTTGAGCGCCTTCAGTATCCGTTTAATCGGCAAAGTCCTGCCAATCCGACCCGTCGACGCGACGAAGAAGCTGCCTTCCGGCGCTTCGGTAAGATACTCAGAAGTCTTCGCCATCGCCAGCGCATCCACCTCACCCTGAGGACCCGTGCATGCGTTCGCGTTTCCACTGTTAAAGACAATGCCATGGAAAGCGTTTTGCGACTTCAAGCGCTCTTGGCAGAGCCGAACCGGCGCCGCGACAATCTTGTTTTGGGTAAAGACAGCACCCGCCGAGCAAGGCAAGGCAGAGTAAACCATCCCAAGATCAAGGCAATCAGAGCCAACACCTCGGATGTCACTAGCGATTGAACTGCACAAAAAGCCCTTCGCGTCCGTGAGGCCACCGGGCTGCATATGAACAGTAAAAGGTGTTTTTGCCTTAGCCACTACTTGAGCCCTTCGTCTTCAGGCCAGCCGGCCAATAAATTTAAGATCTGAATCGCCTGCCCTGAAGCACCTTTGATCAGATTGTCGATCACGCTGGTGATAACAAACCGCTTCGTCCGTGGATCAAAAACTGCACTCATCCGGCAATGATTGCTTCCAACGACGTGCTTCGTTTCAGGGAACGTTCCTGATGGGAGCACATCAACAAAGGCACTTTCACCGTATACGCTCTGCCAGGCGTCATAGAGAGCATCGATGGAACCCTGCGCCTGTCCGACGATCGTTGTCTGAATACCTGCATGGACAGGAATGAGGTGAGGGGTGAATTGAACGAGAACATCGGTTCCGGCAAAATCCGCCAACTGCTCTTCGATTTCAGCCGTGTGCCGATGGTTCGGTGCACCGTAGGCGAGCACGCTACCCTGCCGTTCACTGAAGCTGAAAAATTCTGTAGCCTTCCGCCCTGCGCCCGAGACACCACTCAGACTATTGATGATCAAGCCTTCGGGCGAAATCAATTTGTCCTTAAGAAGTGGATACAAAGGAAGTTGAACACTCGTTGGGTAACAGCCTGGGCACGCTAACAGCTGGCTAGCCCGCCAATCGTCACCCCGATCCTCTGCGATCTCAGGCAAGACATACGGAACCCTCGGGAGCCATTCCTTTGCTGGGTGCTCAGCACCGTAATACGTCGCGTAGAGTTCAGGCGAATCAAGCCGAAAGTCAGCACTGAGATCTATAACTGTCTTACCCGCTTCCACGAGTGGGAGCGCGTACTCAGCGGCTACACCATGCGGCAAAGCTAGAAAATAGTGCGTGACCTCTTCGTTGGCTGCGAGTTCGTGCACCTCTGAGCTGACAAACTTCAGTTCCCTCTTGGGTCCAGCAACACCCGGCATGACTTCGTCCAACGTCTTGCCGATTTGCGAACGCGACGCGACCAGCGCAAGCTCAGCCTGCGGATGCCTCGAGAGCAGTCTAACCAGCCATTCCCCGGAATACCCGGTGGCGCCTATAATACCGACTTTCATGAGTAGAATCTGTGCTGAATAGGAAAAGCATATTGCTCAGAATATCCGAGCAAAACCGAAAATATGAGAGATCTGGAAAAAGAAAAACCCTTCCCGCAACATCGAGGGGTCGCCTCGAATCGCAGGAAGGGTTTCTCGAAATGCAATTCGTACTGAGACGATTAACGCTTGGAGAACTGGAAACGCTTACGTGCGCCCGGTTGTCCTGGTTTCTTACGCTCACGGCGTCGTGGGTCACGTTTGAGGTGGCCGCCCTTTTTCAGGTCGCCGCGGAGTTCAGCATCAAATTTCTCGAGGGCACGAGCGACACCGAGTCTAACCGCACCGGCTTGGCCATTGGGACCGCCGCCTTGAACTTTAGCAACAATGTCGAACTGACCGACTTTGTCTGCTGTTACGAGCGGAGAGACGGTGGTACGGACGAGGGCCTCTTCATACATGTATACTTCGAGATCTTTACCGTTGATCTCGAACTTGCCGCTGCCGCCGGGAATGAGACGGACGCGGGCCGAAGCGCGCTTGCGGCGGCCGGTGCCTAAAAAGTGGGTGGTGGTTTCGCTCATGGAATAAAAATTACTTGGTTGGGAAGGGGAGCGGCTCTTGAGCGGCGTGTGGATGCTCAGATCCGGCGTAGGCCTTCAGCTTGCTCAGCTGAATGCGACCGAGGCGATTACGTGGCAACATACCACGAACGGCGTGCTCGATGATGTAGGTCGGCTTGCTTTCGCGGAAGTCAGCAACAGATTTGTAATACTCGTTACCAACCCAGCCAGTGTAGAACATGTACTTCTTGTTCTGTTCCTTTTTGCCCGTCACTGCGATTTTGTCTGCATTGATAACAATGACAAAGTCACCGGTGTCGGTGTGGGGGGTGTAGGTCGGCTTGTGACGACCACGTAGGATGTTAGCGATCTCAACGGACAAACGACCGAGGACCTTATCAGTAGCATCAACTACGTACCATTTGGGCTGAATTTCGCCCTTCTTTGCCAGATAGCTCTTCATGTGCGGGAAAAGCGGAAAAAGTGTGTATCGCCTGCGGGCCTGTCAACCCATAGTTCATCCTGAGGACACTTTTTCGAGAGCGGGCGAAACGTAGCACTTAAGCGGATTCCTACTAAGCGTGGCCCAGAATCTGTGCGATCTGCTCTACGTCTTTGTCGCCCCGGCCACTCAGGTTAACGAGCAAGAGCTGATCACTGCTCATTTTCGGTGCTTCTTTAAGGATGTAAGCAATGGCGTGCGTGCTTTCTAGGGCGGGCAAAATACCTTCCGTTTCACAAAGCACTTTGAAGGCATCGAGAACCTCTTCATCCGTCGCGTATGCATACGAAATCCGTCCTTCGTCACGGTAATACGCGTGCTCAGGTCCCACTGCTGCGTAGTCGAGTCCTGCCGAAATGCTGTGAGTGGGTAGAATCTGACCGTGCTCATCCTGAAGAACGAAGGTGCGGCAGCCTTGGAACACACCGAGGTTTCCGCCCGAGAAGCGCGCGGCATGCTCACCCTCACGAATTCCATGTCCTCCGGCCTCAACGCCGACAAGATTCACGGTAGGTTCGTCCAAAAAGTCGTAGAAAAAGCCCATCGCATTACTGCCACCACCGACACACGCGACCATTTCGTCGGGCAAGCGCCCTTCCATCGCGAGGATTTGCTCGCGAGTCTCTTCTCCGATGACCTTGTGAAAATCACGCACAATCATCGGGAACGGATGCGCTCCGAGAGCTGATCCAAGAATGTAGTGTGTCGTCCGCGAGCTCGCAACCCAGTCGCGCATCGCTTCGTTGACCGCATCCTTGAGTGTCTTTTGGCCCGATTCTGCTGCGACAACCTCTGCACCACACAGGCGCATGCGGAAAACGTTGAGGGCTTGGCGCTCCATATCGACGCTTCCCATGTAGATGCGGCACTTGAGGCCAAACTTTGCACATACCGTCGCGGTTGCCACGCCATGCTGACCGGCACCGGTTTCGGCGATGATTCGTTTTTTGCCGAGGCGCTTGGCGAGGAGAACCTGCCCGATGACATTGTTGATTTTGTGCGCACCCGTATGGAGTAAATCTTCGCGCTTGAGATAAATCTTCGGCCCACCGATACGCTCCGAGAGTTGCTCAGCGTAGGTCAACATCGTCGGCCGCCCGGCGTAGTTGCGAAGGTAGTAATCTAGTTCGCGCTGAAACTTAGGATCCGCCTTCGCTTCCAGGTAGGCTGCCTCAACATCCTGCAAGCAGGTGTAAAGCGTCTCAGGTACGTAACAGCCGCCATAAGGACCAAAGTGCCCCCGCGCATCCGGCCACGACTCCTTGGTTAACTTTGACGCTTCAGACTCTACGTTCACCTTACTACTCATATCTATATGTATCGATCGGGCGAATCGACTCAACCCGGGGCCATTGAAAATTCATCGGCATCTTTTTCCTGCTAGATTCCTAAAGCAATCCCCATTTAGAAGGCTCAATACAAGCCTCCCGCCTGCCCTACCCATCCATGCGCTCTTCGATGTATTTGATCACGTCTTCAAATTTCGCGCTATTTGCCTTATTTACCCTGATCAGGCTTTGGTGTGCGTCGAGGGCAATTTTCGCGTGAACCGACTCGGTTTTTGTCTCACCACCGAGCATTTCATATTTACAAGGCTCGAGTTCGGTTTCGCCGTTTAGATCGACATTGACGAGATGGTCGAGGCCTAGGCTTTGAACTGAATCGAGATTCTTCTCGTCGAGGTGGATCAGAGTCAGTTCTCCCTTATCTTTGAAGCCCGAAAGCTCAATGCCGGCACTGGCAAGGATGCCAAGAAAGGTCGAATCCATCCCTTCGCAGGCCCCTAAATCGACAACGAAGTTTCGCTTCCCTTGCCGAATCATGGAGTCAAAGAAGTCCTTGATCGGCGGCGCATTCTGGAAACACGCCCGCCCGTTCACGACGAGTTGAACTGGGTCAGTATCAGCGTTTACTAAAAAAGCTGCTTTTGATTCGGGCATCTGTGTTCAAGGGTAATGATTATACACTACGTATTTTGAATGGTCAGTCAAACCGAACTACCACTCGAATCACAAAAATTTAGAGCGCTTCAGCATAGGAAGTCTCCGATCAGCTCCTGAACTTAAAGACTGGAAATCAAGTCCGTCCGAGGCGGAGCGAATTTAGTCAAGTTGATGCCATCCACCGCAGCTCTATATTCATCCATATCAGGAATTCTACCAAGGATCGCAGATAGAACGACAACGGGAGTGGACGCGAGGAGCGACTCCCCTTTTTTACGATCGGAATCCTCAACGACTCTTCCTTGAAACAACCGTGTCGAGGTTGCCATCACGGTATCACCTCTAGCTGCTTTCTCCTGATTGCCCATGCAAAGGTTACAACCCGGACGTTCGAGATACATCATGTTTTCGTATTCGGTGCGTGCTGCGTTCTTAGGTGCATCATCGTCGAAGACGAAACCAGAATACTTCTGCAACATCTCCCAATCACCTTCAGCCTTGAGTTCATCTATGATGTTATAAGTAGGCGCTGCCACGACGAGCGGAGCCTTGAACTCCACTTTACCTTGTTGTGCTTCAAGGTTCTTGAGCATTTGAGAAACAATTTTCAGGTCTCCCTTGTGAACCATGCAGGAACCGACAAATCCAAGATCTACATGCCTCTCGCCTTCATAGTAAGAGAGTTCGCGAATCGTATCGTGTGTATAGCGCTTAGAGACTTCTTCGTTATTCACATCCGGATCCGCGATCATCGGCTGAACCACTTGATCCAAATCGACGACAAACTCCGCGGAATACTTTGCATTCGCATCCGGCATGAGCGCTGGCTTCGCGCCTGAACGAATATCAGTGATACGCTGATCCGCTATATCGACCAAGCCTTGTAAGACCTGCCCATCGTTATCCATGCCCTTCTCGATCATGATCTGGATACGCCCTTTCGCGATCTCCAGAGATTCAATCAAGGTCTCGTCCTGAGTAATACAAATGGAGGCCTTCGCCTTCATTTCGGCAGTCCAATCCGTGAAGGTGAACGCTTGGTCGGCTGGCAGTGTTCCAATGTGAACCTCAATGATCCGGCCTTGGAAAACATTGTCCCCAAATTTCTTCAGCATTTGCGACTGCGTGGCATGCACCACGTCTCGAAAATCCATGTGGTCTTTTAGGTCACCCTTGAAGGTGACTTTGACCGATTCAGGAATAGGCATGGTGGTTTCACCCGTCGCGAGGGCGAGGGCTACGGTGCCAGAGTCCGCTCCGAAAGCGACGCCCTTAGACATGCGGGTGTGCGAATCACCACCAATAATGATCGCCCATTCATCAACAGTCAGATCATTCAGCACCTTATGGATCACATCCGTCATGGCGTGGTATTCGCCTTTTGGATCACGCGCGGTGATGAGACCGAACTTGTGCATGAACTGCATGAGGCGAGGAATGTTTTCCTGCGCCTTTTTATCCCAGACAGAAGCCGTATGACATCCAGATTGGTAACCGGCATCCACCGTCGGTGAGATTACAGTCGCGGCCATCGCCTCTAGCTCCTGAGAAGTCATGAGCCCAGTCGTGTCCTGAGAGCCGACAATATCTGCCCTTACGCGCACATCAGACCCGGCGTGTAAAACGACTCCCTCAGTCACACCAACTGCGTTCTTATTGAAGATCTTCTCGACAGCGGTGAGACCTTGCCCAGCATGCGAAATTTCTTTGGAAGGTGCAAAGACAGGCGCTACGTCGACGCCGAGAGTTTGGGCGGCGAAGCTCTGTAGTTTTTTACCAAATACAACTACATAGGAGCCACGGGCCTTGATGAATTCAACTTTTTGAGGCGTTAAGGCCGAAGAAATGTCCACCAGCTCTTGGTCGCCGTTATACAATTTCTTCTTCTTCGTATTGATCGTCAGCACGGTGCCGGTCGCGACCGAGTAGGCCTCTTCAAGTATTGGATCACCGTTCGCGTCCTTGACCGGGTTGCCTTCAGCATCGAGCTTCTTCACCCAGTTTTTGAGGTCGATGCCGATACCGCCAGTCACACTGACCGTCGTTAAAAAGATCGGAGAAATGCCATTGGTCCCAGCAATAATCGGAGCAATATTGACGAATGGAACGTATGGGCTCGCTTGCTTACCCGTCCAGAGAGCCACGTTATTGACCCCTGACATACGAGAGGAGCCCACGCCCATGGTTCCCTTTTCGGCGATCAACATCACACTCTTGCCGGGATGCGCCTTTTGCAGTCCTTGGATTTCAGCTTGGGCCGCCTCAGAGATCATGCACTTACCATGCAGTTCACGATCGGATCGAGAGTGTGCTTGATTACCGGGCGACAATAAGTCGGTCGAGATATCGCCCTCGCCAGCGATGTAGGTAACCACATCGATTTCTTCCACAACCTCTGGAAGCTTGGTAAAGAACTCGGCCTTGGCATAGCTCTCGAGAACAGCTTTAGCGATGGCATCCCCCGCCTTGTAGGCAGCCTCGAGGCGACCTGTATCTGCCTCATATAGAAAAACTTGGGTCTTCAGGACCTCAGCGGCATCGCGTGCGATGGCTGCATCATCCCCAAAAGCTAAATCAAGGAGGACCTCAACGGAAGGGCCGCCCTTCATGTGGGACAACAACTCATAGGCAAAGACAGGCGTAATTTCTTCGACGACCGACTGACCAAGAATGATCTCCTTTAAAAACGCTGCCTTCACATCCGCGGCACTCGTTGTTCCTGGTATAGTGTTATAGATGAAAAACTTCAGAGAATCGTCTCTGTGTTCATTGTTAAGATCTTTAACCTGAGTAACGATCTCACTTAACAGTTCACCGCCATCAATAGGCTTAGGATTTAACCCTTGGTTTTTTCGATCCTCAATTTCTTTGATGTAGTCTAAATACAGGCTCATTTTTCAGCTTTTGTTGTCTAAAATAAGCGAATGCTCTGCCTAAGTTGCAACCTCATATGCAACTGAGATGGGCGAAAAACCTCGGTTTTTTTCACCTAAGAATTCGAAGCTATTCCCCAACGAGCGGAGAAAACGGTCCAAGGTCGCCCTCCAGCTGGTAGTATGCAGGGGACGCTGATACGTCCTCAGGGGTGTAATAAATTGACTCACCCGTTCCTTCGACGCGCGAAACCGTCTCCCAAGTGACAAAATCTGTCGTCTCTGTAAGGGTGTAATATTGGTCCTTTTGACTGGAGAATACGAACGAGGTAGCGCCCTCTCGCAAGAGGCTCTCAAGGATCGGTTGCGCCTCAGCGAGATCGAAGAGAAAGACCTCTCCCGGATCAAAATTCCCTGTCCCCGAAGTCGATTCAATCGAAAATGCCGAGCTTCCGGTGATGGCGAGAGCACTTGTGGACTGCACTGTCTGGCTCGTATTACGAAATGAAATCGTGAGGACCTTCGTTACCCCATCCTGAGAAAGTGTCCCAAAATCAACCATACCTTCTGAGGAAGCTTCAAAGGCCGTCGATTCTGGCGGCAGAAAATCGATCCCGCGGACAATGATCAGATTGCCCACATCAGCAGGCAAACCACCCAAGCCGTCGCCCACCATTTCATTAACGATAAGATCAGGCACCCCATCGCCATCGATATCGCCCGAGGCTGCACTGTAGCACAGCGTATCCCCAGTGTTTCCACCCACTGTTCCAAGCGCCCCCGCGAGCTGGGCGAGGCGCAGCTCATCCGAAGGCGGTAGATTTGCAGGCAGCAAATCGATCGCGTCGGGCCATCCGCCCGCACGTCCGTATAGAATGCTGACGCTGCCGGCGCTAGTGCGCGTCAGGCCTTTTACGATGGGATTGTCATGGGGGTTACCGATCGCCAAATCCGCAAACCCATCGGTATCGAAATCACCGTGCAGAACCGTATCTGAGCTTATCGCTCCTCTCACCGGTCCTTGAATGCGCGTCAGCCGCACCGCGTCCGGAGCATCGTCGATCGAAAAATCCAACCCTCTCAAAAGTCATGCCGCGTAGAACACATAGCCTTCGCCTGCCGATGAACGCGCCAAAGGCGAGGCAACGAGGTCACCGGCGAAAAACTCGGGCAGTCCATCGCCATCGTAGTCTAAACCACCGATCAGTTCTTCTCCAAAGGAGCGATTGGCAGAGCCGCCATCAATCCGCGTATAGTCGCCTGGGGCCGAAGCATCGACTGATAGAGCGTAGCCCTCGGGCCACAGAGTGGGCGGAAAATTCTCGTCCCAAAGAATGAATACCGTGCCGTCAATACTGCCTCCCCTTGCCTCGCCTGTGCCTGACGGAGCACTGGGTAAGCGAATACCGGCACCCGCCCGATTAAGTGTTGCCGCGATAAGAATCTCGGCGCGCCCGTTGGGGTCCAAATCAGCGACCTGAACGGTTCCTCCGAAATGGTAATCGGCCGAATCCAACGGCGGCGTGATCCGCGCGACGTGTCCTTTTAGCACATCAGGAAATGATGCGGTTCCAAATTCGAAGAGGTCAGCCAGTGGTATCGATACATTTGCCAAATGCCCGCCGCCCCGAATCACATAGCAGGCTCCACTGTTATTCGTAATCGAAGTCCCAGGCGCGCCTTCTTCATCTGTTCCGACGAGAATGTCTGCCACTCCATCGCCCGTGATGTCGCCCGTTCGCATCCAGATCCCAAGGCGATCATAGCTTTGTGGCCCCACGAAGGTCAGCGTCGAGATGAGCGGCGGCACATCCGATAAATCGAGGTAGTTCTGCTCTGAGCCCGTATTTAACGCAGTGAGATCGCGAAGGCCTGCCGAACCGAAAACAATCGTTAGCCCACCCGCCCCGGGTCTAGCTGGGTTGGCTGTCGGGTGAGAAAAATTCTGGCGCGCGATGAGTAAGTCCCCAAAGCCGTCCCCGTTGACATCATCCATCCAGATCTCACTGCCCGTCGACTCCGAAGGCAGGGCTCCCGCGATATGCAAAATATCCGTGCGCGGAGCAGCGGCATCTTTCTCGATGGGCTGAACTGAGCCGCCGCCAAGATCATCCACGACGCGGCCATCGCCGAAAACAAGCGTGACGATTCCAGCGCCAGCTCGTCCAAGCGGATCGCCGAGGAACTGAGCGAACGCAGTGTCCTTGTAGCCATCGCCATCGACATCGAATCCACCACAGACAGGCACGCCAAAACGACCATCATCAGTGTTCCCGTGCCCATAGACTCGCGTGAACGCTTTCCCCTCAGGTGGGTCCGCTAAGTCAATAACAAGCGCCTGCGCCGCCAAGCCGACAGCGAGGACACCTAAACTGAGAGCACTAAGGAGCGTTTTCATGCAGACTGCCATTGATAGCGCAGAACAGAGCCCCCCACAAGCTCAGGTGACAGAGTCTAGGCCCCCAGAGCCGCTTTGATCTCGTCAAATGGCGGCAAAACAGAAGGCACATCACTCGACCAAGCGTAGGTCACCGTGCCGGACTCATCGACGATGAAGGCACTGCGTTTCGCCACGCCCTTGAAACTCAGTGCACCGGGAACGAAATCCGCATCCAGAATACCGTAGGCTGTGCTCACTTCTTTGTTAAAGTCACTCAGGAGGGGAATCGTGATGCCGGCCGACTTCGCAAATGCTTCTTGAGCAAATGGGCTATCCACACTGATGCCGTAAACGACCGCATTGAGTCCGGTGTAGTCGGATAGACCACCACTCACGGTGCACAGCTCTTCCTCACATGTGCCGGTGAAAGCGAGTGGGAAAAAGAGGAGTAAAGTCTTTTGCTTGCCCGCAGAATCAGCGAGCGAGATTTCATTAAGTCCATCTGCTGTCTTGGACTTAAGCGTGAAAGCGGGGGCGGTGGTTCCTGTTGAAATTGCCATAACTCAACAATTAGGAGAGTCAGAAGAGTTTGCGCAACTCCTTCTCTCACAATCCCACACAATCCCACCCCTACTCCCAGCCTTACTCTCAATCCCAATCTTCATCCTACTCCACACCCCACACCCAACCTGCCGTAAACGAGAACAAAAATTTGGATTAGAATTACGGCTGGATTTAGGAGTATAAGGAGGACAATGAGTAGCCATTCACACTTCTGGGCTTGAAATACCTCCGCGCCCGTTCTGCCATGCACTCACTCCCATGGACTCACTTGCCATCCTGAAACAAAACACGATCGACCTTCACACCGAAGCCGACCTCAAAACAAAACTCTCAAGTGGTCGCCCTCTGCGGATCAAGCTCGGTGTCGATCCGACACGCCCCGATCTCACTTTTGGTCACATGGTGGTGTTTAATAAGCTGCGCCAATTTCAGGACCTTGGGCACGAAGCCATCCTCATCATCGGAGACTTCACTACCCTGATCGGAGATCCGAGTGGCCGTTCGAGCACACGCCCCGTTCTGACCAAAGACGAAATTCAATCGAACGCAGAGACATACATCGAACAGGCCTACAAAATCCTCGACCGCTCCAAAACAACCGTTCGCTACAACAGTGAATGGTTCGACAGGATGGGCTTCGAAGACTGCCTTCAACTAGCGCGAAAAATGACTGTCGCCCGCATGCTTGAGCGCGACGACTTCGCAAAGCGATACGAGTCTCAAACCCCCATCTCGATCATCGAGTTTCTATATCCTCTTGTTCAGGGTCAGGACTCCGTCGAGATCGAAGCCGACGTCGAAATTGGCGGAAGCGATCAACTCTTTAACTGCCTCGTCGGAAGGCAGCTTCAACGTGATGCGGGGCAAGAAGAACAAGTCGTCCTTACCCTTCCTCTCCTTGTCGGAACCGACGGCACAAAGAAGATGTCCAAGAGTCAGGACAACTACATCGCCTTCAACGACAGCCCGAAAGACATGTTCGGAAAGATCATGTCGATCAGCGACGAGGTGATGTGGGACTACTACAGGTTACTTCTCCTGAAAACAGAAGATGAGATCACTGGCTTCAAGGCGGAGCATCCAATGAAGATGAAGAAGCAACTCGCCTCAGAATTAACCGAAAAGATCCATGGCGAGGGCCGCGGCACCCATGAGTTGGAACAATTCGAAAAAGTGTTCTCTCAAGGCAAGCGCCCCGATGAAATGCCAAGCTTCAAATGGAGCACCCTCGCCGAAGGCGATACTCAAACGCTCCTGAATATCCTCGGTTCGACCAATCTCTTTCCCTCCAAAAAGGAAGCCAAGCGCCTCATCCAACAAGGTTCGATCAAGATCAATGACGAGAAAGTCACTGACCCGATGACGGCAATAGAGGCACCTGGCGACGAGGGCACGGTCATCCAAGCAGGCAAACGAATCTTCTTCAGAATCGAAAGCTAGGGCTTAGAGCGAAGTATCGGGAATTCTGATACACTTTTGTTACAATTAGAAAAGAGCTCTGACTCTTTTTTTACGCGCGACGGGTGAGTCTATACAGAGATCGCTACTCGCTTCGAGTAAAGCTACTAGCTCGCTATGTGCTAATTACTTAGCGCCGACTCCCATTCCCAATGAACGGAGGAAGACAAGACGTTAAGGGTTCGTAAAAGAGGTGCCGAAGACGCCCGATTTGATTAAAAAAAAGCAAATTTAGAGTTCTGCTTACCCGTGAGCTAAAACTATTACGGGAACACCGATGTGAGAGGCACAGATCAATCTTTCGCATCAATGATATCCAAAAACATTCTCCGCTTACTATCCGCAGCCCTCACTGCTCTGGTAATGCCTACAGCCCTCAGCGCTCAAAGCGCCGCTTCGACACCTGCCGGATGCTTTCCGGTTCTTCTTCAAGCAGGCGCCGACAACGCGATCGGGATTCCCCTCCAACGCTCAGCAGGATTCGTCGGACGGATCCACTCGATCTCCGGTTTCGAGATCACTCTAGCAACGAGCGCTGGATGGACGCCAAACGAGCTCATCGGAGCCAATGCCAAAAATGAGAAATATTTTTGTCAGATCAGAACGGGCGCCCTCGCTGGAGCGACACTTCCTATCATCTCAAATGACGATGGTAGCTTTATGATTTCTCCGCAGAGCGAGGACATCACTGAGCTCCTGAGCGACGCCCAAGACGGCACGGGTGACGTCATCCTCGTCATCCCTTACTGGACACCGGAATCCCTCTTTAACTACACCCAAGTCCCTGAGAACACAAAACTCATACTCCTCGAAAGCGACAGCACCGACGTTTGCGCATCGCTGGTCTATGCATCTGGGCTATGGACTGACTTGCATGGCAACGACGCCAGCAGCTCAATTATCAAACGCGGCGAGGGGCTTCTCGTCTGCCTGCCTGCGAACACGGCAGACGTCCACCTGAATATCCTCGGCCATGTTCCAACAACACCCGAACGCTTCGTCTTCGATGCGGCTGACGATAATCAGGGCAAAGACGTCTTTTTCGCCCTCTCGCATCCCGAAGGCATAGCGCTTCAAGATGCTGGCCTCGAGCTTGATGACCGCACGATCATTTTCGCCTATGATGGAGCATCCGGATACGGCGGCAATCCTGCCGCAGTCTATACTTTCTACGAAGGCTACGGCTGGTTCGACGAATTGTTTCAAGCTGTCGACGCATCGATCGCGCTCGATCCCGGCCGCGCCTACTTCATTCGTGTCCCACAAGCTGAGCCCTACACCCAATGGGTTTGGACGCGGTCCCCCAACTACGTCAGCAGTATCTAACTACTGCGCATACACTTTGCGAAATCGTTGATCCGATACGGGGAGGGTGAGACTTCCCCCTTTACTAAAAAGCCCTACACATGTGGGGCTTTTTTGGTTTATTCAACGTTGAGCTCAGCCGCCGCAGCCTCGTCGACAAGCCAAGTGACTCGCGATGCGTATGCCTCGAGGAGCTGCACAGGATAAACATCATCAGGGCCTTCGAGCACTTCTTTGAGAACAGATGCTTTCTTCGCCCCCGTGACCGTAATCAAAATTTCAGCACACTGTCCAAAGCCCTCACGGGTAATTGTCAGGCGCCAACCTTTTTCAGGCACCTCGACACAAGCGAACAAGGCAGCGATTGGGCTTACAAGCAGGGTGCTTCCAGGAAAAATCGAAGCCGTATGCCCATCATCTCCCATCCCCAACAAACAGAGATCAAATCCATGGTTAGCGCCGTGGTTATCGAGCCAACGCTGATTAAAAACATTAGCCGATGACTGAGGGTCTACCGTCGTGATCCATGGATGTTTATTGATCTCAGAGACATCTAAGAAAGTGAGCATTTTACGGTCTGCGATGCCGAAATTGCTTTCTTCACTATCCAACGGAACCATCCGCTCGTCGCTCGCATACCACAGAACTTTGTTCAGGACTTCTTCGGAAAATGGCTTCGTTTCGGCCGCCCATTCATAAAAGGCTTTCGGGGTTGAACCTCCTGTGAGGCCAACTGTTTTCGTCACGCCGCTCGCTACTGCAGAAATCTTTTCAGCGGTGATCTGGAAAATCTCTTCGAGCGAACAGATTTTCACACTTCCATACTTTATCTCAAACGGGGCGCCCATGTCGAAAGGCTCCTAGCTAACCACCGCCACTGGCAAGCGTCTTCTTCCGCAGCGCTCTTACTTCAGGAACTGAGCGATCTGCTGATGCAGCTCATCGCCACCATCTTCGAGCACATAGTGTCCACAATCCTGCTTCCAATGTGTCTGAGCTTCAGGAAAGCGTGCCTGCCACTCACGAAAAAAGGAGGCATTGAAACACCAATCGCGTCCACCCCAAGCAATCAGCATGGGCTTTTCGCGCAAAGAAGTCAGACCCTCTTCAACCTTCACTAGCCGATCATAGCTTGGGTGATTCTCATTCATCGGAATGTCTTCGACAAAGCGTGCAATCGCGATGCGATCTGCCCAAGAGCGGTACGGCCAAAGATACCCATCCTTCAAATCGCGCGAAAGCGGTTGAACCGTTGTCATCCTTGTCGCTGGGCCAGCAAATCCATTCAGTCCACGGACGAGAAAGCGCCCGATGAAGGGCCAACGGCAGGCTGCGATGCGCAACGGCAGTCGCTTAGAACGAAAAGCGGCCGTATTCAAAACGACGATGCGCTCCACTGCCTCAGAAAGTTCCGTGGCAACGCCCATTCCGATCGCCCCACCCCAGTCATGCACGACAATCGAGAAGCGTGTTAGGCCGAGCTCCTTTATAAGTCGTAATACGTTCTCAATGTGATCGGCGAGGCAATAGGACCAGTCTTGAGGTTTGTCCGAAAGGCCACAGCCAAGGTGGTCGGGAACAATCGCCCGCATCCCTTGATCCGCCACTGCGCGGGCGAGATCTCGATAGTAGAAAGACCAAGTGGGATTTCCGTGCACCATGATCACGGGATGGCCTTCGCCGACGTCGATATAGTGTTGACGCCCGCCAGGCTGGTCAATCCAAGAGGAGGAAAATGGATACAGGGCTTTGAGTGCTGAAGGCAACCCTTCGCTCACGCCTCGACTCCCATCATCATTGAGCTCAGCCCACTTCCGATGCCTAAGAGTGCGATTTTGTCACCCGTCTTCACAGCGCCTGCTCTAACCGCTTCTGCTAACGTAATGGGCAAAGAGACAGAGCCCACATTTCCGAGGTGCTCATAGGTTGTAAAATCCTTCGCAGGGTCGAGGCCCAGACGCTCAACAAGCTGGCGCTGATGCGAGCGACCCACTTGGTGACAGATAAAGCGATCGAGCTTTGTCTCAGCCCAACCAAAAGCTGCTTTAAATCGATCCCAATTTCTCTCCGCCACCGCGAGCCCGGCATCAAGCAGAGCTTCAGCTTCGGTCAACATCTCTAATCCGTGCCCATCTACCTGACCTCCTTGGCAAAGCTTATTTGCGGACGAGTCGGTCTCAACAACTCCGCCGAGGAACTTCATGGCACCTTCCGGAGCATCATCTGCATGCGTGATGACACACGCCACGGCTCCCGCCCCAATCGTGAGATTAGCAAAGTACGGCTTGATCGTCTTTCGCGTGAAATGACCACCGAGCAAGGTCTTGATCGTATACTCAAGCAGCGGGCGACCATTCTCCCCGGAGACGAGAAGCGCCCGTCGAATTTGGCCACTCTCAATCATGCCCGAAACCAACGTCAGACCGTTTAAGAACCCAAGGCAGGCATTCGAGAGATCAAAAATCTGACACGTGTTCGCCAACCCTAATTGCCCGTGCACGTAGGCCGCCGTTGCTGGTTCAAGCCGGTCGCGACAAACACCACAGTGCGCAACGAGGTCGATATCGCTGCGGTCGCCACCCCACTCCTTGAGGGCTTTTTCGCCAGCCTCCGCACTTGCGGCAGAGGGCGCCCGGTTATCAGGCCAGAAACGGCGCTCGCGAATCCCAGTCATCAGTTCTAATCGGCCGAGAGGCAGCTTGAGGCGTTCGTAGAGGGCTCCTAAGCGCTCTTCAATCGTTGCGGAGCTCATGACTTCCGGTGGGAAGACAGTGCCAAAAGAGGGAATGCGAACTTTCGAAAATCGAATCGCTTTAATCGCTGTAGCCATATCAGTAAAGCCCTTCTATCAATTTAATGACGGTGAGACCATCTGCGTAATTTGATGATCCTCCGAGGGCAAAGTGGAATATTAACATAAAAAAGAGTCCTGCGCTAAAAAAAATCAATCCTCCGAAAACACCAGCTTTATGGAACCCATAAGTTTCCGTAATCAGAAACGAGACGCTTGGATCTTTCGGATCATAAAAGGCCTCAACGACTGCCGCCGTATTCAATTTGTGATACAGATTCTCGTGGCCGCTTGCGGAACTACTTGAATAAGCGGGATGAATTCGACTGGAGGTATATAACTGCTTATTCACGGTGTAGTGATAAGTCACTTCCACTTCGTGGACAATGGCATCGCCATCGCTCGTATTGAGAAGCTCGCAGGCACTTAATTCTGCTTGGACCGTGGGCCAGCTCTGAGCTTCCTTCGCCTTCCGCACTTGGCTCAGCGCCTTCAGGCTAAGCCAAGTTCCAGCCAACATGAAGATTGAGCAAAAGGGGTAGACGAACCATATCAGCTTCATTTCTTGCATACCTTCCACATGTTCATATCCACCTTCATTCCGATTTCTCCGGACGCATCGCAAGGCTGACTGCTTCTTCGTCGAAGTAGTTCCAATCCATGCCGGCGTTTACCGTAATGCCCTGGGCATTGATCCCACTGCTTGCCGGGCTGAGCAGAAAAACGGCCGTATTCGCGACCTCCTGAGTGGTCAGAGCGCTTTTGCGCATCGTCAGTTTCTCCGCGAAGAGATAATTCTCCAGATATCCAGGGATGCCCGCAGAGGACTTCGTTTTCAGTGGGCCCGCGTTCACCGTATTGAAACGGATGTCGCCGTATTTAGAAAACGATTTGGCGAGGAAACGGGTGCAGCCTTCGAGCGCGCTCTTGATCGGCGACATGTAGCCATAGCTCGAAGCCGTCACATAGGAGCTGATTCCGATCGAAACAACCGAGGCGGTCTTGTTCAGGAGCGGTTTGAGCGCATTAGCCATCTCAACTAGAGAAAAGGCTGATATCTGCATCGCTTGCATGAAGTGGCTGCGCGGCGTCTTCTCAAAGGAATCTGTGCCCTCGGTGTAGTTCGCAAAAGCAATGGAATGAACAAAGCCATCAAAAGGCCCCTGCGCCTGCAGTTCGCCAGCTAAACGCTGAAGCGAACCCTCTTCTTCGACATCGCAGGTGAAGCATGCGCGGTCGCCGAGGAGTTTTGACAGCGCCTCTTTGCGCGCTTCGCTGCGAACGCTGTAAACAACCGTCGCACCAAGCGCTTCGAGCGTCTGCGCGATCGCCCAAGCCACGCTCTTACGGTTTGAAACACCGAAGACGAGGAAGCGCTTACCCGCTAGCTGTAGAAACTCCATAGTGCAAAAGTCGTCGATCAGACCTCATCGGCAAGGGCGAAATCTACCCTTCAGCCTCGATCATCGCGAGGGCGAACTCGACTGTAGCCGTCACCTTGCCCTCTTTTTTGATCGAACCCTTCATGAAGTGGAAGCGCCCCATCGGCTCTTTGTACGTCACGGTGATTTCAATTTCGTCACCTGGCTTCACCATTTGCTTGAAGCGCGCATCCTGAATACGGGCTAGCACCGGTGCTAGCATTGAGGTGTCCCTCGCAGCAACACCGAGCTTTCTAGACATGTAGACAGCAGCAGCTTGAAAGATCGCCTCGCACAACAGGACCCCCGGCATGATCGGATTGCCCGGATAGTGCCCTTGAAACTGAGGCTCATCGCCACTGATTGTCCTCGTCGCCACAAGATGCTCATCATCCGCTTCAACGATCGAATCGATGAATAAGAAAGGCTCCCGGTGCGGAATTAGCGCCTTAATCTCCTCTTGATTCATTAACATCCCGCCAAAGTGGAGCACTGACGCCGCACTGCACGCAAAAAGACGAATCCACGCGAACTCATCGCATAAAACGGATCAACCCCTGCTTAAGCCCTCTCATTGTAGGGAACTGCTTGGCCCGAGGATCTTGAACCCAAATCAGAGCGACAAAGCCGCAGAAACAGAGCGAAGCCGCTGTTAAGGCCAAAGCTGGCAGACCACCCTGCACCCATAAAAACCGACAGAGCGTGCTCGCCCCGAGGAGGCCAAACATCGTCACCAAAGAGATCATTGAGAGATAGCCTGCCTGCAGCTTTCGAGGTGTTAATTCCATCACCAAAGTATCCTTCCCTACGATCCAGATCATCTGACTGAACCCGTAAAAGCATAAGCCAGTTGTGCCTGTAGCGGTGTTTCTACAAAAAGTGCAGCTATGCACGCCATCGCCAAAACGGTATATCCAAAGCCCAGTGTCGCCCGCCCACCCCAGCGATCACCGACAAATGCGGCACAGAGATTGCCCAAAGCCCAGCCACCCATTTGCCACATCGCTAGGACACCGAGGTAACGACTACCCTGCCCGAGCTTAACGAGCAGATGCGTCGCATAGAACGGTGGCATAAGGAGAAACGCATGCACAAGAAGCACAGCTATGGTGAAGCATATACGAGAACGCTGAAACTCACCCGGACGATAAAAATGAACAAATGATTCCCGAATGCTCTGACGTTCCGGCGGTTCTTCCTCGACCGCTTGCTCTGGTTCAGTGGCAAAACCCAGAATTACCATACTGATCATGAGGCACAGCGCTGCGAAAAGGTGGAGGATACCATACCCTGTCGCGCCTGGGTGTGCCGACAGCACTCGCTCGATCACAAGACCGGCAAAAATCCCTGTCACGCCACCAAACATAAAGCGAAAAGCGATATTCGACGCCCGGCGCTCAGCGGGCACCCCCATAATATACATCCGTTGCCAAGCGGTGAACCCCAATCAACCGAGCAAGCCGGAACACAAGGGTGTCAGGGCCAATATCGCTACCGTCCAAACAGGAGACGGCTTCGCTAAAACCAAAATTATGCCAGCAACCAAATAGGGGGACCTCTGTAAAAAGCCAGTCCACAGCATATATGTCCTTAGTCTCGGCAACCGATCGATCAAACCAGCCGTCAGGACGGGGACCCCGAACAGACCGATCACCATCAAGCTAGGAACAAAACCAGCCAGCCATAATGGCCCGCCTTCCTGCAAGATCACCGCCGGTAGAAATGTCTGCGCATTCACAAACCCCGCGCCAAAGACATACATCCCACCTTCTAACAGGTAGACCCCATAGTTTCTACGCTCCTCCCTCGATCGCATCCCCTCAATTCCTCCTTGATCCCTCATCCGGCAAGGAAGAAATCAATCTCACTAAAATGGCTGCGGTTTAAAATTTCCGCATTGCCCCAAAGAACCAATACGCCTTCATCATCCACCATCCGACTTGTCCCCATAGTTCAACGGATAGAACAATGGTTTCCTAAACCGTAAATCTGGGTTCGATCCCCAGTGGGGGCGCCATTTAATTATCCCATAAACTCAGCACTTGAGCCGTTTCAAAAAGAATCGCTTGGATCAAGCACACCCCTATAGAACCCCTTAAAGCAGCATAATAGCCGCCTTAAATGTTCTTAATTCGTTCTTAACGATTCTTCAGCAGGCCTGAATTGCCGCATTGCTCCTCGCATCCTACTTCCAATGTGTTTTGGCCGATGGAGAGAGCGGGGTTCGAAATCAGTTTAAGTGCTGATAAACAGTGACTTGCAACGCTACTATGCGGGTTCGGGTGGCGTTGGGTTGCGGGGAATGTGCGTAGGATTGCACTCAGGATGACAGGAATTTGGCAGGAGGTTGGTGGGAAAACAATGGAGCAGGAACTGCGCTCGGACGTGGAGAGAATCGCTGATGCGCTGTAAAAGCAGGATCATCTTGCCTGACCATTGTTAAACGATCATCAATCGAGCATGTTCTATCATATCCGGCTGTTATGCCGTCATCATCTGTGCTTCTCGATTGCTTGCTTTGCTCTTTTGACCGCCACATGCATCGCGGTCGATGACGCCGCAGGAATAGATCCCGAAACTTTGCAGGCCGCAGAGCAGGGACACGCCGACGCTCAATATAATCTGGGCGTTGCCTACAACTTTGGCAATGGCGTCATCAAAGACTACGAAACGTCCTACATGCATTTACTTCTGGCGGCAGCACCGGGTAACCAACAGGCTGCGGAATTTGGTGATAAGATTGAACTCAAATTGACCCCTGAGGCTATCTCCCGAGCCCAGAAGGCAGCATCTGCGATGCTTGAAGCAATCAAGGCACGCCAGAACGCCGAGTAGCGTTCCAAAGGCTCTATATCGGTTTTCAGCTTTAGGCGTGTCTTTTCGAATAAATTGAACTGCGCCTGTCTCACCGCTGATTTCAACAGCTTGGCGCGTTGCCTCTGCAGTCATCATGATAACTTTGGCCTTGGGATCTTCGCCCAAGATTTCTTTGAGGGCAGAGAGCCCATCGAGAATAGGCATGTTGATATCAAACAACGCCAAGTCCGGGCGATACTCTCGATAGAGTTCGACGCCTTCCTTGCCATTGCCTCCTTCGACGAATTGCTCGATACCCATGTTTTTTAATAACATGCGGATATAGAGCCGGACGTGGGCTTCGTCATCTACGATGAGGACCGATTGCGGTAACGACTTTTCCATTGTGCTCCTCACCTATACCGGAGCTGCACGGAGTAGCCTGAGACTTTTTTTACACTTTTAGCAATCTATCTGAAATGGAGCGTTCGTAGCTAAGGCTTACAGCCCAAAAACCCCTCAAATTCGCGCCATTTCTCACTGTTCGACAAATGAACGATAACGTTTCCGCCATTCTTTGAGTTTCTTTAGATATGCCCCAGGATCGTAGGGGCACGTCACCGGATCGAAATGTTCGAGCGGATGGGCTCGCTGCCAGTCAGCTGTCTGTCCCTTGGATCTTGGCCCGATGAAGTAGCTCACCTTGTCGCCTGATCGAGGGGTGGGTTCAATCTTGAGCGCCACTTCGAGCGACGCCCGGCGCGGCTTTCCACCTGCCGCAATCTTCTCAGCATAAGCACTTGGGTTCATACTCAGGTATTCGCTCTTAAGAAGGCGCACCACCGGCATCGAGCTCTCTTCAATCTGCTCAGCAAAGCGCTGCCAACACGTCAGCACTGGTTCATCCTCTAACCCTAGAAGGTGCGAAATCAAGTGGTGCGTAAGATCCTTCAGAAACGGCTCCGTTGCCCGTGATCGCAGCGCCGAACCTCTTACCCGAATCTGGTCTCCCTCACGCAGAGCATAGTTCTTCGCCTTGTAGCAAAACATCCGCTCATAGCGGCCATCGAATTCCAGTTCGATCCCTTCGGGCAGGGTCGCTTGCGCAGCCGCTAGAAGCAACTTTGGTGCCTCGAAGTCATCGCCCGCCTGCACATAGAGCCCATCTGTGTCAGCCTCTAGGACGGAGTGGCCGTTCTCCTCAAACCAAGCAATGAGTCCCTGAAGAAGCTCCCGACCACGCAACGTCACCTCGGCCGCAAGATCTCCGTCCGCAAAACGTGCGCCTGCAAACCCCAGATACCCATAGAATGAATTGATCAGGATCTTAAAACTGTTTTGGCGCGCATCAAACTCAGCTTTCACCGCAGGATCCGTCGCTGTCCGTGCCTTCTCCTTATACTCTAGGCGATAAGCTCGCAGCTCTTTGAGCAAAGGAATCATCGCCCCAAGACTGTCATTCACTGGGTCACGGCCGATCTGGATAAGCAGGCTCGGGTAGAGTGATGCAACGTCGAAGTGTAGGACATTTTCGAATACACCTTCGCCAAACGATTTTGAAAATCCTCCAGCAAACGGAGCTACCCCGCCCGGGATTGAGAGCGCAGCTTCACCACGGAAATACTTCTCCACCATGAGGAGATCTACCTTTGCACCGGTACCGCGCAGCAAGGCTTCTTGGAGCAAAATCGGAAAACTCTGACACTGAGCAACGTAGGTCGGAAGAAGACGGTCTGCGAGACCGGCAGTCTCACGTAGGTCATCGGCAAGGTAACGATCAAAAGCCTCTGGGTCTTCGCGGAAGGCATCCTGGATTTTGTCTCCCGGTAGATAGGTGCGATCATCACTCTCCGTCGTGATACCAAAATACTGAGCGGCCACCTTTAGACCATAGCTCGGCAGATCGCGCTTAGACACGTCCCAGAGCTGAAGGGCCATGAGCGTATCGACAACAGTGCGCCCTGGTATGTCGCAGCGCAAAAAATCAAGCTGTCGCTCCGCAACGCGCTGGCGACTGGATCGAAAGCGCGCGAGCTCGCCCTCACGCCCCCACGCCATTTTCACCCGGTAGCGCCGGCAGCGGGTGCGGAGATATGCCAAGTCGAAGTTAAAGATATTATGCCCCTCGATCGTGTCTGGGTCTGCCTCTTGCAGAGCCACGTCCAAGTCCTTGAGCAAGTTGAGCTCGGCAGCATCACTCTCCTCTTCTAGACGTAGAATCCGCGGCGACTCTTCATGCGAGAAACGTAGTCCAATCGCTAATACACGATCGCCCGGTCGAGTGGCATCAGGAAAATTATACGGAGGTGTTGTCGCGACTTCGATATCGAGTTGGCACCGACGCAGTTCAGAAAAGCGCATGCCGCCAAAGAGCCTCTCTCCGGAGCGTAGGAGCCATTGCTGTTCGAGCGGTTTGACCACCTCGCCAGAGCGCCCAACCGCCTTAATCCCTTCTTTCGCCTCCGCGACGGACGAAAAATCAACGCGGCTATCGAGCTCGCCCTCGCCTGCCAAGGGCACCGCGTTCCCGGGTATCTCGGCCGCGAGTTCAGATGCGCACCAGAGAAAGGGTCTAAAGGCTGCCGTCTCAATCGACGTCGCTCCAGCGCATTCACCACGCCGAGCGACCTTCATCTGGTCGTCACTATCAATCCATAGGCCAACGATTGGAGCCGATTCACTCATCCTAAAAACCTACCGAATATTTGCCCTCACGCAACCGCCAAGACGGATCATTACCAACATATTGATCAAGATGAAACGTAGTCGCTAAACTCATACATTGCGGGGTCTCATTCGGGCGCTTGACGTTTTTTCAACCAGCGTGAGACGCGCTCCTTCGCTCCACCTTCACCACTCTCTGCCCCATCCCCGAAGACATCATCTCCATCCCCGTCGAGGATGTCGCCATACTGTTCTTCGAGCTTCTCGGGATCTTCGCCTCGTTCAAGACGTTCGACCATCTCTCGCATTGGGCCCGGTAGCTTTTCGCCCGTTAGATCACTCATCCGGCGCATGAGCTGTCCGAGTTGGCGTGGATCTGGGTTCTCTTCGTCGATGCCTCCCATCTCACTTTCAAGTTGGGCCATCGCAGCCTCCATTTTCGGATCATCAGAGTCAGCGTCGCCCTCTTCTCGACCTGTCGTAACAGCGAAACTTGAGACCTGGCGCTCCATGAGCGCCTTCGGGTCATCGGGGCAGCGTGGCGTCTTGTCGGTCGAGCTGAGACTACGAGCGAAGAAGCTGTAGATCTTGTGCGTATCAGGGGAGTAAAACTCGTAGATCGGCATGAGGCAATCGGAACGCTTTCGGACAGAAGCTAGCGCAACCCACCTTGTTGAAAAATCGTCGCAATAGGCAGGAAGAGCGCAATCACGATGGTCCCGACGATTACGGCAAGAAGGACGATCATGATGGGCTCAATCATGGCGGTCAGGCCGGAGACAGCTGTATCCAGTTCTTCCTCATAGGTATCAGCGATGCGCTCGCACATTTCACCGAGCTGACCCGTTTCTTCCCCTACCTCGACCATACTCGGAACAAAGGCGGGGAACACTCCGGAGCGCTCTAGCGGGCGGGCCAAGGTATCACCATCTTTGACTCGCTCACGGACGTCATCGAGCGCCCGTTGAACAACCGTCTGCCCGACGACATCTCGCGATATTTGAAGCGCATCCAGAAGAGGCACCCCACTTTCGAAAAGCGTTCCAAAGGTGCGAGCAAAACGGCTCACGGCGAGTCGCTGGGAAAGTCCTTTGGCCAGCGGTAGACTAAAGACCAAGCGATCCCAAAGCTCCTTGCCGACTTTACTCCGAAGAAAGGACTGACCGCCGACAATCAACGCGACTAAACTCTATAGGACAAATTCACCTTAAGCCCTAGGCTGTGCACAAGCCTCTCTAAGTCTTCGGCAAGTGGGATTGTCCAGCGTGTGCCTTTTATCCCAACCACCGGAGGGATGCTCAACTGATAGGCATGCAAAGCGTGACGGGGATGCTCTGTGGAGGGTTCTGTGCGATACCATTTTTCTCCGACGACGGCATGTCCGAGATGGGAAAGATGGATACGGATTTGATGGGTACGGCCCGTGTGCAGGGTCGCACGCACAAGCGCATGACCCTGCGCGCGACCTATGACACAAAATGATGTCCGTGCTTCTTTTCCGTCAGCACAAACGCCTAGATTATTCGGGCTCAACTCTCCGATTGGAAAGTCCGCTTCCATCGTCTCCCATTCAGGCTGCCCCTCTACGACGGCGAGATAGATCTTCTGCGTCTCTGGGGTACTCCAGCGAGCCTTGACCTTTTTCACCAGTGCTTTTGAGCGTGTAAACAAGCACACGCCGCTTGTGTCGGCGTCGAGTTGGTGGAGCGCCCAGACCATCGTTCCAAAGTGCTGGATGAGATGAGCCTGCACGCAGTTCTGATCGTCCAGCGTGAGGCCCGTCGTTGGGAGTCCCGGTGGCTTAGCGACAACAACGAGGTCGCCATCAAGCTGATGGATGAGGTCCGCTACGTTGTGACTACCGAGCATGGCTCAGTTGATCTCAACGCTGAACACGCACGTCAAGCGGATCGAAGAGAAAAGCGGCAGCCAAAAGCGCGAGCTATATACCCAGACCTACCGAATCCAGTAGCTCTGAGCTATTCGACTCCAAAGCCGCACGCGCAAATTCGTTCGCAATATGTCCACAGGCAAGAATGCCCCATTGGGTTTTCCCATTCATCAATAAATTGCCAAAAGGCGGATGCAGGAACGGGGGGCCTGCTTTCTAGCTGACAGCACCCACCATCCAAGAATGCTAGAGAAATGAGCACGCACGAGAAAAAGTGGATCGCAGACTTACAATCCAAGGGGGCCACCACTGCCGCACAAAAGGATGCTCTCGCTAAAATCGGCGACTATATGGAGGAATCTTTTATTCTCAACCTACCCCCTTCACAGGCTTTGCTCAAAGGCCTCAAAGCATTCGCGAAAAAACCCAAAACAGCCACCGCCCTGAAATCGGAAGCAAACCGACTGATCAAAGCCTACCAAACCCAGTAACGAGCGGCCTGATTTTTAGGATCGCCGAAAAGCTAAAATAGGCTATATCCCCTGCATACTGATAAATCTGTCCATTTGTCACACAGTAGCCCCAAACCCGCCATTTCACGATGTTTTTACAAAATCCCCTCCCTGCCTTCCTGCGTCTTATGACCTCTTCCCAGGGTGTCGTCCTTGCAAGCATCTGCTTGCTCCCATGCCTGCTCAACGCGCAGTTCACGACGGCAAGCAACGCAACTGGGCTCACGATCACTAGTTACACCGCTGGGGGTGCTAACGTCGTCATCCCAGCCACAATCAACGGGCAGGCGGTGACGGGAATCGGAGGAGACGCCTTCCGGGAGAATTTAAATATTACGAGCGTTACCATTCCCAATTCAGTCACTTCTATTGGGGTCCAAGCCTTTTTATTCTGCAGCAATCTTGGCAGTGTCACGATTGGTAATAGCGTCGAATCAATCGGCAGTGCGGCGTTTTTAGGCTGCACCAGCCTGAATAATGCAGTGCTTCAAATAGCCTAATAACGATCGGCGACCTCGCTTTCCGTGAGTGTTCCAGCCTAACGAGTATCGTCATACCAAACAGCGTTACGACAATGGGAGATCAAGTATTCTCCACGTGTAGTAATCTCGCCACCGTAGTTATCGGTGATAAGGTCGAAAGCATTGGCGAGTTTGCTTTTCATAGCTGTGTCAACATGAGCTCGGTCACCTTCGGCAGCAGCATCACAAGTATCGGTAAACTTGATTTCTTCGACTGCGATTCACTCACTGTCGTAGCGCTCCCAGATAGTGTCACCTCGATCGGTGAAAGCGCATTCAATGACTGCTCGAACCTCATCAATATCTCGACGGGTGAAAGTTTGGTCGATGTCGGTGATGCTGCCTTCAATCTTTGCACCCAACTTCAAACCGTCACATTTCCCGCCACCCTTGAGACGATCGGTGAATCTGCTTTCGCCTTCTGCGTGAATCTCGATAAAATTTATGCCGCCGGTAACGCTCCCGCTTTCAACGAATTCAACACCTTTGCTGGAGCGGAAGCCGCAACCGTCTACTACTTCGCCGACACGAGCGGCTGGGGACCACTCCTCGGCACCCTATCGACGGAAGTGCTCCCAGAAATCGTCACCACCGATGGCAACTTCGGAGTGAGCAACAATGAGTTTGGCTTTACCGTTGTCGGGGATGCAGGACAGGAAGCAATCGTCCAAGTGAGCACAGACTTTGTCTCCACGAGCTGGGTCGAAGCAGGTCGGATCGTTTTAACGAATGGCTCCGGTTTCTTCGTTGATGCCAACTGGACCGCGCTGTCTGGCCGCTACTACCGCATTGTCTGGCCTTAAAGAGGGATCAGCGAGGTCTTAGGCACTCAGCTAGAAGGCGTCTCATCGTCCTCTTCCCCAACATACATGCAGTCGCGATATTCATCAGCTGAATAGGCAGACTGTCCCCAGTGCCATGTATCCAAGTCATACCAATGCTCTGCGCCAATTGTCATATCGAGGATATCGCCGGCCTTTAAGTCGATTTGCTCTGTGCGTAAGACACGATAGCCCCAATGGGGTGCTCGCCCCGAATCGATGGGACTCGTTGAGAGGACGAGGTCCTCATCAACGATCGCTTTGAAATATACGGCATAGCCATCCATTCGGCCCGCTTTCACGACCGCTGAAGCTAGGCTCATTTCGAGCGGCAGCTCATTCTCACGCAGCGTATGTAGATCGAAGCTGAGGAGTGGGACAGGATCGCAGAGAAAGTGCTCAATGAGAGACTGATCCGTCTCGGGAAACACGTAGTAGCCAGCATCTTGTGCCTGCTTATCTTTGAGCGGACTAAAATCGAAACCCTCGACGTTGAGCTCCCAGATATAGGGGACGACTCGGCTATCCCTAATTTGAATCGGCTCACAGTAGAGCTCGAACCGGGCGGGTAAGATTCGACCACCCTCTTTGAGCAAGCGGTCGCGAAGATCCGTGACATTCGCCACCATATCCTCGTCAAAAAGGATGTCTCCCATCTGCTCGTGAAGGATGACGTCGACCCGCTCATCGAGCTTGAAGTCCTTACTGTGAATGTCGTGAAACTGAACCCCTTCGATACCATTGTGCGCAGCGAGGGCTCTCGCGTGCTCGATGATATCAGAGTGATCTAGGGCGTGGATCTGCGATGCCTTTTGCCACGAAGCGAAGGCGGAGAGAATACCTGTGCCCGTCCCCAGATCGATCACCCTGTCACCCTCATGAATGTGCCTCCGAATCATCTCCCGGTAGAAATTCATCCGCGGTTTATCCGCTAGCATCTGCTCCTGCTCACCAAACTGAGCAAAGACCCGCTTATTGTTCTCCGGATAGGGGTCTTTCTTTTTCGGAAGCTCTAAGAGGTCTTCCTCTTCGATATAGGCTCGGCGCTTCTTGGCCTTAAAGCCTTTCTTCTTTTCCCGAGCAAAGCCATCGGCCGCATTGGCCGAGTTTTTATCAGACTTCTTTTTAGATGAGTGCGCCATGGATAAGGGTCTAAGTAATCGTATGAATTAATTCACTACGTTCAGGACAGCTTCAATCTCGCTGCGCTTGGGCGCAGATAGTTGAGCACCGGGAACCGTCACCGAGTGGGCGGCAGCAGCATTCGCAAAGCGGACGGCATCTTTCAAATCGCTTCCCTCCGCTAGGGCAACCGCGAGAGCCCCATTGAACACATCCCCTGCTGCCACTGTATCGACGGCGGCGACTGCAAATGCAGGGACTAGATAGCATCCATCAGCCTGCGACACGAAAGCCCCTTGATCACCAAGGGTAAGAACGATCGTCTCGACGCCACGCTTTCGCAGGGCGGACGCAGCACGCTCGGCATCATCGACACTCTTAATAGCAATGCCTGTCAGCAGCTCCGCTTCGGTCTCGTTGGGGGTCAGGATCGAAACCATTCTCATCAACGAATCTGGGAGCGACTGGGCAGGCGCTGGGTTCAGGATAAGACGGACATTCTTCTCTCTCGCGAGTTCAGCAGCCGCCACAACGGTCTCTAGCGGCACCTCAAGCTGGAGAAGTAAAACGGAAGCCGTTTCAAACGCAGCAGCCGATGCGACCACATCGTCGGGTGAGAGCTGAGCATTCGCGCCGGACGCAACCCCGATTGAGTTTTCTCCCGTCTCTGCGACAAAGATCAGCCCGACACCTGTCGGTGTTTTAGAATCACGGACAACAAATGATGTATCGATGTCGTCGGCCTTAAATCCTTCGAAGATTTCGTCACCATGGTGATCGGCTCCGAGACGCCCAACGAAAGTCAAATCCGCTCCAGCGCGCGCCGCCGCCACAGCTTGATTCGCACCCTTACCACCTGGACAGGTCAAGAATTCACCGCCTAAAATCGTCTCACCAACCTTCGGAATACGCTCGAGATAGATCGTCATATCCATTCCGGAACTCCCCACGACAAGGACCTTTGGTCTAGCTCCGTCAGAATGGCTCATGGGCAAAAAGAAGTATCAATAAGCACACTCCAGTCGACTTGAAAAGACTGCTCGTCGCGAAGATCGCAACGCCTATGCCTTATCCTGCTCCGGGGCAGAATCATTCCGAATATGGCGGGCATCTTCTGCTGTTTTGAAGTAGATCACTTCCTCGGCCAAGTTCGTCGAATGATCGGCAATGCGCTCGATAGACTTACTGATAAAGATGAGGTCGATACAGCTATCGATATCGTCAGGGTCATTTTTCGCAGTTTCGATGATGGCGCGAATGTTTGCTTTGTTCAGTTTATCGACGGCAGCGTCTTCGTCGAGAATGGCACGTGCACCCTTAGCATCCTCATTGATGAAACAGAGGAGCGCACGATTGATCATGTCGAGCGCTTGATTCGACATCTTCTCGAGCTTGTAAAATTCCTTTTGGACACCCTTACGATTTAAGATGCGGCGGGTCTTTTTAGCGATGCTCTTAGCTTCATCTCCGACGCGTTCGAGGTCATGTGAGGCCTTAATCGCAACCGTAATGATCCGCAAATCTGAGGCTACCGGAGAGCGAAGCGTAAGGTATCGTGTCGCCTCCAAATCGATCGTGAGCTCGAGGTCATCGATTGCGTAGTCTGCAGCAATGACGGCTTCTGATAGCATAATCTCATTTTCGAGAAAGCCTCTCATTGCCTTGCGCACGGCTTCAACGGCCAAAGAACCCATCAGGGTAATATGTGAGCGAAGGGTTTCTAGTTCAGAATGAAAATATCGATCCACGTTCTAAAGGGTATGAGTTAAACATGTATTAGGTCCAAGCCTAATTCTTTCGCACTTTAATGATGAACACAATCAACCGAAACGCCCAGTGATGTAAGCCTCGGTCTGTGGTAACTTCGGTCTCATGAAAATATCATCCGTAGGTGAATATTCGATCAATTTGCCGAGATAGAAAAAAGCCGTGTTTTGAGAGACCCGAGCAGCCTGCTGCATATTGTGGGTAACGATGACGATGGTGAACTGATTCTTAAGCTCATGTATCAGTTCTTCAATACGACCCGTCGCAATCGGATCGAGAGCTGAGCATGGCTCGTCCATGAGGATGACCTCTGGCTTATTCGCGATCGCCCGAGCGATACAGACTCGCTGCATCTGACCACCCGAGAGGCCGAGGGCACTTTGATGGAGGCGGTCCTTCACTTCATCCCAAAGAGCGGCTCCCCGCAGGCTTTCTTCGACGATGCGATCGAGGTCAGATTTTTTCGTGCGACCGGCGACGCGCAGTCCATAGACGACATTTTCATAAATCGACTTTGGAAATGGGTTCGACTTCTGAAAGACCATCCCAATGCGCTTACGCAGCGAAATAACTTCCAAAAGTGGATTGAAAACACTTTCGCCATTGATCCGTATATCACCCTTTGAATTGGCTCCATCGATGAGGTCATTCATACGGTTGATACTGCGCAAAAGAGTCGATTTTCCACAACCAGAGGGGCCAATGAAGGCCGTTACTTGCTCCTTTGGAATATCGAGGTTGATATCATAGAGAACTTGGTTCTGCCCATAGGAGAAATCGAAGTTCTCGATTTGGATGAACGTCTCCGAGTCTGAAGCGGTATTTGAGGAAGTCGGTTCCATGATATCAGAAAGTGCTACTGGTGTATTTGCGACGGAGGCGATTACGGATGATGATCGCGCCAAGATTCATCACAACGACAAGAGCAATGAGGAGCAATGTAGTGGCGAAAACGATCGGGCGGGCGGCCTCAGAGTCCGGGGATTGAAACCCTAAGTCATAGATATGAAAACCGAGGTGCATGAATTTGCGCTCAAGGTGAGCAAAGGGGTATTCACCATCGAGAGGAAGGCTCGGAGAAAGCTTTACCACCCCAACGAGCATGAGCGGTGCGACCTCCCCTGCCCCACGGGCCATCGCCAGGATAAGACCGGTAAGAATCCCTGGCGTCGATACGGGAAGGACAATACGCAGAATCGTCTGCCACTTAGAAGCACCACAAGCGAGAGAGGCATCGCGCACGCCTTGGGGAACTGAAGCAAGGGCTTCCTCGGTCGCGACAACGACGACCGGCACCGTCATTAGGGCCAAGGTCAAGGACGCCCAAAGAATGCCTCCGGTTCCAAAGGTCGCGGTTGGCAATTCATTACTAAATAAAAGCTGATCGAGGGTTCCGCCAACGAAGTAGACAAAGAACCCGAGGCCAAAAACGCCAAAGACGATCGATGGCACACCTGCCAAATTGTTCACCGCGATACGCACACCCCGAACAAAAAGCCCCTGCTTAGCATATTCCCTGAGATAGATGGCCGCCAAGACACCAAAAGGCATCACCGCGGCACTCATCAGAACGGTCATGACAAAGGTTCCAAAGATAGCAGGGAAGATGCCTCCTTCGGTGTTCGCCTCACGTGGACTGTCGCTGAGAAAGCGCCAGATTTCAGCGAAGAAAAATCCTATTTTTTGGAAGAGACCCAACTGGTTGGGTTGGTGGACCCGAATGAAATCTCCGAGCACTTGGCTTCGAACTTCACCCGACGGAAGTCGGAAACTCAGACTGCCCACCTTCTGTTTATTACGCAGTTGGCGCGCTTCCGTTGCGAGGACCTCATAGTCTACCTGAAGGGCATCGATTCGTCCATTAATCGATTCAATTGAAGCACTGTCACCTTCTGTCTCCAAGCCACGTAAACGCTGACGCAGAGATTTCATCTTATGGTTAATCTTCCCGATCCGCTTTTTCTCCAATTTACGGATGGCTACACGACGATCATTAACGCTATCGAGAGCGGCTTCCAAGCGGACAACGAAATCAGCATCATCAACCAAGACCGCGGCGCCCTGCTCGGTCTTAAGCTCCAATGGATAAAAAATCGCGTCACCATACTCCATCCGCTCAGCGACAAAGATGTTTGCAGGGTTACTTACTTCTAAAATATCAGCCTCGTCGATGTAGTGAAACATCATCCCATAGGTATCTTTATTACCTACAAAGAGCTGCCATTCTTCACCGATCGCATTAGTTTTTGCCTGCTTCTTAGCAATTGAACCGGCAAGGACGCTACTCCCACTCAAGGCATATTGAGAATCTTCACGTAGTTTAATTTCCACTACAGGGTGTGGCCAAAACACGGTAATCCCTTGCCAGAAGACAATCCCCAGCAGGCCGATAACCATGAGAATCCCTGTAGCGAGACCTGCCGCAGCGAGCCATACTTGAACCTCTCCCTTCGGGCGGGCCTTAAAATCGAACTGAGTCTTTGATTCCATTGGAAAACGTAGTGGTCAGATCAACCAGACACCTTGTAACGATCACGGAGCTTTTGGCGGAGGAGTTCGGCCAAGGTATTGATCGTGAAAGTGAGAACAAAAAGAACGAAGGCTCCAAGGAACAGGGTGCGATAAAGAGTGCCGCCATGCGGTGCTTCAGGAAGTTCGACTGCAATATTGGCCGAAAGGGTCCGCATGCCGGTGAAGATATTCACATCCATGATCGCGGTATTCCCAGTCGCCATCACTACGATCATCGTCTCTCCGACGGCTCGGCCGAGGCCGATGATCAAAGCAGAAAAAATGCCTGCGGCAGCCCCTGGCAAGACGACCCGCATCGTTGTTTGCCAACGACTAGCACCCAGCGCAAGGGAAGCTGAAACAAGATTTCTCGGGACGTTGGATAGTGCGTCCTCGGCGATGGTGAAGATAAGCGGAATGACGGCAAAACCCATCATGATCCCGACGACGAGCGAATTACGCTGTTGGTAGCTTTCACCCGAAAACTGTGACCACCAGAGTCTAAAGTCTGCGGTCTTCGTCCCCGTCGCTGGATCGACTACGTTGAAGACAAGGCCTTCGAAAGCAGGTCCAAGTTTCCAACCCACCCAGCCAGCAACAAGCAAGATGGGTAAGAAAACAACGAATTCTGAACCCGAGGGAATAAGGACACGGATGTTAACGGGAAAACGATTCCAGATGTAGCCGACAAGGCTCGCCGTTCCGACGATGGCAACGATGAGGAGAATGAATGAAGGCACCTGATTATCTAAAATCGGGGCGAGCCAGAGGGCTCCTAAGAAGCCCAGCACGACCGAGGGCAATGAAGCCATAATCTCCATCGTCGGCTTGATCACTTGTTTCAAACCAGGGCGCAGAAATTGTGAGGTATAAATTGCGGCGAGGAGAGCAATCGGCACGGCAAATAGCAATGCGTAGAAGGTGCCCTTTAGCGAACCACTGATGAGGGGGATGAGAGACAGCTTCGGCTCGAAGTCGTCCGTGCCGCCAGTTGATTGCCAGGTGTATTTCGCTTTTCCCTGCCCTTCATACCAAATCTTGCCGAAGAACGCCCGGATGCCGGCCTCAGGATGAGGGTCATCAAGCACTGATATCTCAAGTTCACCCTCTTGAGATAAGACGAGGATTCGGTCGTATTTCTCACCGATGAGCATGTCCGCGAGAGGAGCGTCGAGGGTGCGCTGCCAGCGGACTTTTTCCGTCGTGGCATAGCGCAATGAGAGCTCGGCACCGTCGGTGACAAGATAGGCCTTATTTCGAATACTCGCCTTGAAATTAGTCGCACCCGTGGAGAGCGCAACGAGGCTCTTTGTTTGCACGAATTGCAGTCCCTTCTCAGGAGATGGCGTCAAACTGAAGATGGCGTTCTCACCCGTTGCCGAAGTCAGGTTTAGTGAAACGGCCCCTTGCAGAAAATGCATCGAAGCAAGCGTCCCCTCAGGGAATGGCTGGAAGAGCTGCTCAAGCGTCCAGACACTACCCGCTTGGCGGAAGTAGGCGATGCGGTCATCTACGAGGCGGGCGACGAGCTCTTGCCCACCGGTGCCAATGAGCAAATCGACCGGCTCAGAAGGCAGGCTATCGGTGAGGTCGAAAGTCTTATCCTGCTTAAAGGTCCCTGCCCCAAAAAGACTTCGCTTGCGGACATAGGTGACGAGTTGAAGGGTGCTCACTCCACTCAGTGCATCTTTAGCTATGACCCCCACCGTGCGCCGAGAATCGCCGGTATTAAAGGAGATCGCTTCGATCGCTCCCTGCCCTGATGGGTGCGGAGATGCCGCTTTAACGGAGGATGTAACGGTCCGAGCAGCGTCAGGAGCAAAGATTGGCTTGTATGTAACTGAGACTAAAACGGTGCGACCGTCGCTACTGCCAAGGAGGAGCTCCTGATCCGTTTGATGATAGTCCCATGAATGAATTTTAAAATCTGCCGGGATGGGGAGGGAAGCGGTTTCTGTCGTGCCCCCCGCTACATCGACCCATGTGATGTCTCCGCCAGCCGAGATGATGAATGGGCGCTCGGTCCACTCGTCTGATCCGAGAATTATAGGATCGGCAATATCCGTCCGAATTTCCGTCAACGGGCGCACCGACGGTGCCTGAAAGAGCGGAAGGACTTCGGCAAAGATGAAAAAACAGATCCCAAATACGGCAAGGATGACTCCAACGCCTCCTACGACAATAAATCGGCCCATTAGCCGATCCATCCTCAATATGCCTTTCGAAACCGAAAAACGATTGGGATCAAGCTCTCTAGGTTGATTCGATGGAGATTCGGAATCCATAGTGGGTTCAACAGTTCGGCTAAGGCAATGGGTTGATCTACCAAGGACAAGTCTGGAAAAAAGAAAGTGGTCGACGGAACCGGCCACTTGCTCAAAAAACCACGTTCCTAGAGCTACGTAAGAGGCTCAATGAAACCCGTGAGTAAAACCCTATTCGAAGAGTGCGATGATCTGCTCAGCGTACTCATTCGTTAGAGGGAAATAGCCATCTTTGACGACGATCTCCTGCCCTTCTTTGGAGAGAACAAACTTCAGAAACTCCATTGTTAGAGCATCCAGCGAGCCGACGGGGGATTTGTTCACATAGACATAGAGGAAGCGGGCCAATGGATAGTCCTGAGTGAGACAGTTCTCGTAGCTCGGATCAAAGATGGCGTCTTCAGACTCACCTAGGCCAAGGACTTTAACGCCAGAAGTGCGATAGCCGATTCCAGAGTAACCGATGCCGTAGATATCGCTTGATATCCCTTGAACAACCGCAGAGGAGCCTGGTTGCTCTTTTACGGTCGAGCGGAAATCACCCTTTGAAAGTGCGACCCCCTTAAAGAAGCCATAAGTACCAGAAGCACTGTTACGTCCGTAAGCGGAGATGCCGTGCTGAGCCCAACTGTCTTCCAGTCCAAGATCTCCCCAGGTGTCGAGCGCAGTGCCACCCCGTTTGAAGGTGTTGGAGAAGATACTGTCGACCTGCTCTAGAGTGAGGTGTGTGAGGGGATTGTCCTTATGCACATAGACCGCAAGGGCATCGATCGAGACAGGAATCGCGGTCGGCTTATAACCAAAGCGCTCTTCGAATTTATCTTCTTCAGTCGGCTTCATGGCCCGACTCATCGGCCCCAGCTGTGCCGTTCCTTCAATCAAAGCAGGTGGCGCCGTCGAGGAGCCCTTCCCTTCGATTTGGATGTGCACATTTGGATAGATCGCTTGAAACGATTCCGCCCAAAGTGTCATGAGGTTGTTCAAGGTATCTGAGCCGATGGAGTCCAAGTTCCCAGAGACCCCTGATACAGGGCTGTAGCTTGGCAGGCTAGGGTCTACTTCGATAACAGCCGCAGCTGGGAGGCAAAGGGCCAGTGCGAGCCCAGCGGTGAGGATACGAATAGGTGATTTCATTAATCGAATTGAAGTGAGTTTCAGATACGGACAATGGCCTGCTCTAGCCACAGATACGTGAAGAACAGGTGACTATATGGTTAAAAGAGGAGTTGGAGACGGGAGCGAACACTATTGATCGTCGCATCGCCTTGGCTACCGGTGAGATTATCTGAGTAGTTAGCCCACTCATAACCGAAACTGAGCTTGATGCTGTTTCCTTTGATCAACCAGTCGGCGCCAATGTAATAGGCTTCAGCGGTATCGAAGAGCGCTGCTCCGTTTTCAGGTGCGCGGCGCATCGTGCTACTGATGTCAGCGCCAACACCGCCATCTGCATCGAGGAAGGACACTCGACCGACAAGATTGATACTTGGATTCAGATTAAAAACACTTGTGAGGTAGAGCGCCTGAGGTTTCGCATCGCCCGAGGCAGTCGCATTTTCGAAGACACCACTCAGGTATTCGAAATCGAAACGAAGGGCCTCAAACTGGGTGCGGGCGAAGACTCCCCAAACTAAGTCCGTAGATCCATCGACGCGCTGATCAGGTATCCAACCACCGTTCGCACCGAGTTCAAGATGTGCGCCTGAGACCTCCCCTGCCCAGCTTGTCCGAGCCCAGATGGCGATCTCATCGTTTTCAGATCCAGATGCGACAACACCTTGGGACGGATTCGTCAATGCGAGGCTGAAAGAAACTCCAGAGTCATAGTTGCCATGCAAAGTGATCCCTGTGTGACGAGCGCCATAATCAAGCTGCTCTGTAAAATAGCGGGTTGCGATCGAGCGCTCGACGGCCGGAATCTTCGATGAAGAAGTCGTTTCCTCTATACCAAAAGGAGTCTTCTGAAATCCAAGATCGAGTTTGTGCTGATCAGAAAGCTTAAACGATACGAGTGCCTTTTCGAGCTTACCGTCACCATCTGCATTTGACCCAAAAGTAGCGGTCAGACTGCCCGTCACCTTGGGGCCGATATCTGCCGAAACCCCCAAATAAAGGCGGCGAAGAAAGAGATTAAGTTCATCATCCGGAGAGGCGGCATTTCCATAATCCGTGCTCAAATAATCCATCTGTGCATGAATGCGGCCACTGATAGTGATCGAATCTACAGCCTTGTCCTTCGCTTTCACGATGAAGCTAGGTTGCTCCGCCGCTGGCGCTGGAGCAAGCGGTGCCGTCGCCGGTGCACTCTGCGTCGTGTTTTTTAGGCCGAAGGCCTGTTCTTGGGTGATCGCGCCATTACTGACGAGAAGACTGAGGAGAGCAGGATCGATCAAACCACTCTCCGTTGTCTCGATTGTTCCAGCCTGCTCCGACGTAATCACGTTGTTGCTGACGAGCAGGTCGAGGAGAGCCGAATCTGTCGCTGCATGGACGCATGAAAGCATCGAGAGGCTGAGAAGTGCCAAGTAGCTCTTAGATTTTTGGTTGTTCATGAGATTAGATTACAATGTTCGGCAGACTGATTCAGATGGCACACACAAACACTCAACAAAAATCTACTATGCACCTGCAAACGTCACCTTGGTGACATGAACGTCACGCCTTCGTAACAAAACTAGGCCTGAATAGGCGATCCGTCGTGTGGACGGGCCATCCACATCCAAAAAAAACGCCGACCTCTGAAGAGGCCGGCGTCTATAAAAACAATTCTGAGCTAGAATAAACCTAGAATTTCAAAGCACCACCGATGCTGATCGCGTAGTTACGATCGTTGTCGATTTGTGGGTTTTGCGGATCAGCCGTAAGGTCGTATTCGATCTTATTTGTAGCTGAATCGTATTCAGCAAATGCAACTTCGGAAGTGAAGCTGAACGGAACTTCAACCGTATGACCCCAATCATCGTTGAGCAAGTTGAGGAAGTTCTGCACACTGACCCAGAGCTCAAACTCAACGCGCTCAGTGACCATGAAGGAGTGAGCGAGACGGATATCAACCCGGTCGATCCAGTCACTTACGCCTGAGTTACGATCCACGGTAGAGCCACGGTATTCCCGCAGCCCTTCTTGGCTATCGATGTAAGCAAAGAAGTCAGCGATCTCTGTCGCACTACCGTTCAGTGTCACACGTGAGTCATTAGCGCTTGAGGGAACGTAAAAGAGGTCATTTCCGGAGCGGTCGTCGTTGTTGTAGTCCCCATCAAAAACATAGCTATAGGGGCGACCACTACGACCTTCATAGACCATCGAGAAGATAGACTTGTTACGGTCGTTCCATTGCTTCTGGTAGGCGTATTGAACAAGAATACGGTGACGGGTTTCGTAGTTGGACCGAGACTCGACTTCTTCATTGCCATTGAAGATCGCGCGATTTCCGTAATTGGAACCAGCAGTGGAGCTCGTAACCGAGCTAACATCCGAAGATTCGCCATAGGTGTAGCTCGCGCTGAACGACCAGTTGTTGATCATTGGACGAGTCAGTGCGAAGCTCACGTTGGTGGCTTCACCCTTATCAGTGTTCCTTAGGTTGTATACTTCACCGTAATTACCGTTGAACCAGTTATCACCATCGTAATAGGCGCGACCATCTGGAGTCGTATCGATTGGGCTCAGATTGAGGTTCTCAACATAGATACCCTTGTTCGTCCAAGTCTGGAGCGCTTCAATCGTGAAGGTGAGGTTGGTTGATGGAATCTCAATATCGTAAGCGACATTTGCCTTCCAAACAGAAGGAAGCTCGAATGCGCGATCGATGAGGTCAACCTGACTTCCGCTAGGGCTAGCCACCTCAATGATTGGGCTACTTGGATCGAATTCGTTGTTCAGGTATTCGGTCAGTGTGATGCCTCTAATGACAGTAGTGCCGTCAGATTCAAATCCACGATTATCATATGCACCGGTTTCGTAATCGATCACCGAAGTCGTCGCACCGTTGTTGCTGAAGGCGTTCGAGAGATACACCCCAGGAACGCGCCCTTGGAAGAGCCCGATCCCACCACGGAATTGCTGACGCTCCTCTGAATCGAGGTCCAATTTGAATCCAGCACGCACTGAGAACTGATCCTTACCGTCGATCGTGTTCGTATTATCAAAACCAGTCAGACCACTTTGGGTCGTAAAGGTGGAGTTAAAGGTATTGTTTGCTGCGGGTGTTTGATTCGTGCTGAATTCATCTTTACGGATACCAAACAATAACTCCAGTCGCGAGTTCACTTGCCAAGTATCTTGAACGAATAAGCCTATGCCAGTGTAGTCCGAGCCCGCTGCAATCGACTCACCGGCGACACCCGTTTTACGGGCCATGAACGGGTTGGGGGAACTGAAACTCTGCCGGATTATATCGTCATCAATAATCTGCTGCAAAGTTTCGAATTCAATATCACCATACACATCTTGGAGGAAGAGGTTTTCAAACTCGGTCTTTTCGTAATCGAAGCCTGTCACAATGGTGTGCTTACCCAGATAAATGGTTGCAGCTCCTTTGCCCTTCAATGTTTTCGTTGCGAGTTCATTGGCTTGGCGCGAGTCTTCAGAGCCGAAGAAAAGCTCAGCATTGGTTGAAGACGAGCCGTCTGCCGACGTGCCAGGGAATTTATCGATGATGATTTGCGGGAACAAGTTCGGGTCGTTGTAGGTCGGGGCCTTGTCGAAGGTGTCACGAGCCACACTGAACTCAGTTTCGACCACGTCGTTCCAACGGCTGTTTAACTGCGTCGCAAACGCAGTACTCTCAAAGGCATTCGTATAATAATGCGACTCCAAGGATGTTTCACCGAAGTCATCATACTCACCAAAGAGCGGCTCAGTCGCTTCCGTTTCAGAATAGCGAACAGTGAGGCGGTGCTGGTCGTTAATCACCCAATCGAGCTTCGCGAGAATTTTTTCGTCTTCTTGAGTCAGCGCTCCTGCACTGCCCCAGCCACCTGGATCATAACCCGTCGGGTAGGCCGTGGTTGAGAGGGTCGTCAGATAGTCACGCAAGCGCTGCACTTCAGCAGCATCAGGAATGAAGCCTGGGCTTGATGCTTCGCGCTCGATCTCAGCCTTCTCATAATTAACAAAGAAGAAGAGTTTATCCTTAAGGATCGGACCACCGAGGCTGATTCCATAGGTGTTTGATTCGTATGCTGGACTTGCGCCCGTGCTAAAATTATCGGCGCGCAGACTGTCGTCTGAATAGAGGTAGTAGAGTTCACCCTCGAATTCATTCGTCCCGCTCTTTGTTACCGCATTGATCAGAGCTCCAGTGAAACCGCTACTGCGCACATCGTATGGTGAAACAGATACGCTGAACTGCTCAATCGTGCGGATAGGGAAAGGATTCAGAAGGGGAGGAAAGCCGGTTGCTTCGAGACCAAACTGGTCGTTGAGGTTAACCCCGTCGACTTGAACCGAGTTTTGGCGGAAGTGCTGGCCCGCTGCGTTGATTTCTAGGCGCTCTGGGTCCATGATCGCGATCAATGGATTTAAGCGAACGATATCAGCGATGTTCTCGTTGATCGAAGGGGTGATCTGAATGGCTTCGCCAGCAATGACTGATCCCGAGCCGAAGCGATCGGAGTCGAAAATAGTGGCCGGGCGGGCATTCACTTCAAACGGCTCGAGTTCAATGACGTCATCAGATGAGTCGAGGTTGGTCACGATACGAAGCGTTTGCGAGAGGCTAAGAACAATGCCATCCTCAATCGTCGAACGGTGGCCTCTGCTCGAAACCAAGAGCGAGTAGGGACCACCAACACGGAGACCCCCGAGGGCGTAGCGACCGGAAGAATCTGTCGTAGTGGTGTAAGAAGTATTTGTAGGAACGAAGGTGAGGAGGACCTCAGCTCCGGAAACCGAGCTATCGCCCGATACGACGCGTCCACTAAGGGCGGCCGTGGTCGATCCTTGACCGTGAACAGCAGCGGCAAAGACCAACATAGACATCAGAGCCAAGGCTCTTCGCATGTTTTGATTTAGTTTCATAAGGAGTTTAGTTTGCTGGGGGCAATGTGGGCAGTCCGTGAACAAATGAAGCCTGCACACTCTGTAAATCCATCGATGGGGGTTAAGACACTCATAAGCCGTAATAATCTGGCTAACTTGTTAGGGCCTAATACCCATAATAATTCATTAAATCGGAGCGCGCTGGAGCCATAGCGATCTTACCGCTGAAGAGGGGGCTTTAGAAATCCTCGAACAAACAAAACGCTCGGCATTGGCACGAGGATTGTCACCAAAGGCTTATGGATTTTGCGGACATTGTTTCGAAAGTGAATGAGATCATCTGGAGTCCCCCACTCGTCATTCTCTGTATGGGCGCTGGGGTTTTCTTCACTTTCGCCACCCGTTTTGTGCAGGTGCGCCACCTCCCAAGCCTTTCGAGGGTGCTTTTCGGGAGCCCCGCGTCTGCTCAGGGAATCAGTTCCTTCCAAGCCTTCTCACTCGCCGTCTCGGGTCGGGTGGGAACGGGCAACATCGCCGGTGTCGCTGGAGCGATCGCAGCTGGTGGGCCCGGGGCGGTGTTCTGGATGTGGCTGATTGCTTTTGTCGGCTCCGGCTCAGCTTACGTCGAAGCTGCCCTCGCGCAGATTTACAAGAAGAAGGTCGACGGCCAATATCGAGGGGGCCCCGCCTACTACATCGAGAAAGGCATGAAGACGAAGGTCTACGCATCGGTCTTCGCCGTTGCGACGATCATCGGCTGTGGCCTCTGCCTGCCGACCGTGCAGTCGAACAGTATTGGCGAGGCGATGGCGAACGCCTTTGCGATACCCACATGGGTTAGCGGCGTCGTGGTCGCGCTTGGGATCGGTCTCATCATCGTTGGAGGGATCAAGCGCATCGGGCTCGCGGTGCAGATGATCGTTCCCGTCATGGCGGTCGGCTACATGCTCGTTGCCCTCGTTGTGATCGCGATGAACATCACCGAAATACCCGCTGCTTTTGGACTTATTTTTAGGAGCGCCTTTGGGATGGAAGCGACGTATGGCGGGATTGTCGGCAGCGCGATCGCCTTCGGAGTAAAGCGTGGCATCTATTCAAACGAAGCAGGTCAAGGCACCGCTCCGATGGCAGCCGCAGCAGCAGAAGTTGAACACCCTGCTCAGCAGGGGCTCGTCCAAGCATTCTCGATCTATTTCGACACCTGGATGGTCTGCACCGCGACAGCGCTGATGATCATTTCCACGGGAAGCTACAATGTCCTCGACGGCGCCGGAGGCTTTTTACGCGAACAGCTTCCCGGCATCACCGACGGTCCAGCCTACACTCAAGTTGCGGTCGACAGCGTCATCCCAAATTTCGGCGGGGCCTTCGTCGCCATTGCCCTCCTCTTCTTTGCCTTCACCACCACCCTCGCTTACTATTACTACACCGAAAACAACGTTGCCTACCTCATCCCTGAAAAGAGCAAGTGGCGCAAACCGGCCTACGCCGTCGTCAAATTAGCCTTTCTCGGAGGTGTCGTCTTTGGAGCAGTGAACAGCGCCAGCCTCGTCTGGCAGCTCGGTGACATCGGCGTAGGCCTGATGGCATGGGTCAACATCATTGCCATCCTCATCCTCACGAAACCCGCTATTCGCTGCCTGCGACACTACGAGGCACAGCTCAAAGCCGGCAAAGAACCCTCATTCAAAGGTTCTGACATCGGTCTTGAGGATCTCGACCACTGGAACTAGGCCCTAGAGTATAACGACCATAGAAGCCCAGTAGATAACAGGGCGGACGGATATCTGTAGCCCTACTCTGCTTTCCTAGATCGACTCTGCCCTCCGGCACCCCTCGCTGACACCAACAAGCAATATGACAATTTTGTCACAAATAGATTGAGAATAAATTCACATTCTGAGCCAATAATCCCCAACATGAAGTCCAAGCGGGCTTTGGGAACAGTGGGCCATGGTAAATTTTCAACGCAATACAGTACAAAATAATCAGCTTGAGTCTTATCTAAAAGACTTCAGCCGTGTCAGCTTAGATGAGATCAAGAATGTCGAATTGATGAATCGTATCGACTCAAAGTGCTGGTTCGCAGTTGAGCTCTTGCCCGCTATCCTCACCGAGATCGCCCCCTACTACGACCTCCTCGCAATCGAAAATGAGTCAGTCCAAGTCTACAAAAACACCTACTACGACACTGTCGATGACACCTTTTACCTCGACCACCAGAACAGCCGTGCAAAGCGGGTAAAAGTAAGGAAACGTGAATACGTTGGTTCCAAGCTGCAATTCCTTGAAGTAAAACATAAAACAAACAAGGGCTTAACGAAGAAACGCCGAATCGATACAGCATCCAGCACGTCAGATTTTCCTGAGAATGAAAGAGACTTCCTCAACCGATTTATCGAGGAATCGCCTGAGAGCTTAGATGCGGTCCTTCAGAATCGATTCAACCGGATCACCCTAATACACAAGAACCTCCAAGAGAGGTGCACGATCGATTTTAATCTCACATTCATTCACGAGGACAGTAAAACCTCCCTCAAACAGCTCGTCATCATCGAACTCAAACACGGCGTCCGTGGCGTCAAAAGCGAGCTATCTCGTGCCTTAAAAAGCCACCGTATTCCCTTCAATGGCTTTAGCAAATACTGCCTTGGCAGAGCACTCATGGAACCCAATTTGAAACAAAATCGCCTAAAACATACTTTATTAGAGATCAGGAAGATCCAAAGTTAAGGATGGAAACAATCACTACACAACTCATGGAATTTCCGCTCCAACTTCTCGTTCACCTAGCGTCACTCTTCGCCGTCGTCTTCTTTCTCTATCAGAAAAAAATCGGGAGCAAAGAATTCTGCTTTAGCTATGTCGCTATTGGAGTCGTTGTCTTCGCTCTCTGCTTCCTCCTCGAACGCGTAAAACTCGAACTCGGCTTCGCCCTCGGGCTTTTCGCGATTTTTGGTATCATCCGCTACCGAACGATCACGATCCCGATCAAGGAGATGACCTATCTTTTTGTCATCATCGGCATCTCCGTCATCAATGCACTCTCGGATGAGTCGATCAGTATCCTCCTCCTTTCGTCTGCGAATGCGGGTATCTTTATCTGTCTAGCACTCCTCGAAGCCTTTTTGGCCAAAAGCAGTGAACGCTCGATTCTAGTCCGATACGAAAAGATCGAAAACCTCCAAAAAGATCGCCGAGATGAACTCATTTCAGACCTCGTAGAGCGCACTGGCATTGATGTAAAAAGCGTAAGGACTGAAAGTGTTGATTTCCTCCGAGACACCGCCGACCTCCGCGTCTACTTCGAAGACCAACCTCAAAAACCAGAGACCGTAGCCGATGCGCCTTCTGCTCTTAGCTCTTATAGCGACAAGTAATCCCCTCGCTGCGGCCAATCGCATCTACATCGGGAGCAGCCTATCGACAGAGTTCTTAGAAGGCCTCGAATTCGAAGTTGCACCTGAGTGGAGATCAGAGCCGAGCAGTAACACTGAGAAATATCAGGCGGACATTTCTCTATCCTACGAGCTGCTAAAACAGCTCAAGCTGGGCATTGGATATCGTATTGGAACGACGGATACAGATGGAGAGCGCTCAGATCATGATCGCTACAATTTAGATACAAAATACTCACTGAAATGGGAAAACCTGACCACCCAATTGCGCCTACGCTATACGGATGGAAATGATGAAGAAGGCGAAGACAAGAAATACATCCGCTACCGCGTAAAGTTTACTTACAACCTCAAGGAGCTGAACCTAAGCCCCTACATTGCATACGAGTATTACGACAGTCTTGATCTCAACACCGGTAAAAACCGCCACGTCTACATCGGAGGCATCGGCTTCGAATTGTCCGAACGACAAGATCTCTCGATCGGCTACCGCTGGGTCGATAAGATACAGTCGAAGAAAGACTACGGTGTCATGCAAACAGCCTACGATTTTAGCTTTTAATTCATTTAGCGGTATTCCATTCAATCCTTGTAGCAGCTGGAAATCTAGCCGGCGCTAGATAAACCTCAACGGAATCACAAGTGGCATTGCCATTTGCGAAATTCAAATCAAGTTTCCTCTCATGATCGACAATGAACGCACCCTAACCAGCGACGTCCCTGCGACGATCGTGCCGTATGGAGATCAAGTCGTTATCCCGGCTGAGACCGTCGTCACGATTACACACCGACTCGGGGGCAATTTCACCGTCACCTGGAGTGGTGGTATGGCGCAGATCAACGGAGTCCATGCCGAGGCCCTAGGTGAGGAATCGACCGCTCCTAGTTCCGGAGCGAGCACAACCACCAGCCACGAAGGGCCGCCGACCGAAGAAATGATTTGGGATGCGCTACGAGGCGTCTTTGATCCCGAAATCCCTGTCAATATCGTCGATCTCGGATTGATCTACAACATGACGATCGAAGAAGGCGACGCGGACAACACCTGGACGGTCAAAGTCGATATGACTCTCACTGCGCCCGGCTGCGGAATGGGGCCTGCAATCGCCCAAGACGCGAAGATGAAGATTCAAGCGATCGCCAGCGTGCCAGAAGCCGCTGTCGACATCGTCTGGGATCCGCCATGGCATCAGGACATGATCAGCGAAGCGGGTAAGATGGAACTAGGGCTTCTTTAACCCCCCAGCAGTCAAAGCATGCCAGTCTACCGCGTTCTCTTCGTTTGTATGGGAAACATCTGTCGCTCGCCGGCTGGTGAGGGCATCTTCCGTCACCTCGTAGAGCGTGATGGCCTGTCAGACACGATCGCCTACGACTCCGCCGGCACGATTGGCTTTCACGAAGGTAATCCGCCCGACAGTCGAATGCGAGCAGCTGCCTTGAAGCGTGGTGTTGAGCTCGTCAGTCAGGCCCGACAAATCCGGCAAACAGATTTGGACACTTTTGATCTCATCCTCACAATGGACGACGAGAACTATGGAAACGTCCAAGCGCTCGCGCAGACCGACGAGCATCTCAAAAAAGTCCGACGCTTTTGCGCGTACTGCACCGACCATTCCGAAACTGAAGTGCCCGATCCCTACTACGGTGGCGCCCGCGGTTTCGAGCACGTCCTCGATCTACTCGAAGATGGATGTGAACAGGTTTTGAAAGAAGCGATCGAAGAAATCTCCTGAGGGATTCTGCTATGTGGTCCGACATCGCTGCCGCTATCACAGAACACACCGGTCAACTCTTCGAGCTAGAGGACACACGTCCTGTAGATGGAGGCTGCATCAATGAGTCTTACCGAATTGAGGCTAAAGACAGCCGTCGATTCTTTGTAAAAACGAATGCGTCTGATGCTCAGGAAATGTTCTCCCGCGAGATGAGTTCCCTCAGAATTTTGCGAGAGACTCAAAGTATCTTCCTTCCAAAGCCTCTGAAAACGGGGTTATCCGATAATAAGGCCTATCTAATTCTCGAATACATCGACCTTGGGGGCACGGAGAAGCCAGCGCTAATGGGCCAACAGCTCGCTAGGCTTCACCTCAACAACGGCGAGCAATATGGCTGGCATGAGGACAACTTCATCGGACTCACTCCCCAGAAGAACACCACGAACTACGACTGGATCGATTTCTATCGCTCGGAACGACTCGCATACCAACTCCGCCTCAACCACGACAAAGGCCATCGCTACGAGCACGGGACTGCTCTTCTCGATAAAATCGAAGCCTTCTTTTCCGGCTATACCCCAGTGCCATCGCTCCTTCATGGTGATTTCTGGACAGGCAATGCCGCCTACACTCAAAACGGATTTCCAGTCCTCTTCGATCCGGCTTCATACTACGGAGACCGCGAAACTGACCTCGCAATGACAGAGCTCTTCGGCGGCTTTTCACCAGAACTCTATGAGGCATATACAATGCGACATGGCCACTGGATGATGGCTACACTCAGCGCAAGCCCCTCTACCAGCTCTATCATGTTTTGAATCACGCCTACCTTTTCGGCGGCAGCTACTACGCGCAGGCTGATCGCCTCATCAACAGGCTATACGCCTCTGTCTAGAGAGCCTACGCCTGAGCCCAGATCAGCCGGACAGCGTCCTCGCGAGCATCGGCAGTTTTCAGAACGTCGAGAACAGATAGTTTTTCAGCTTCAAGACGCTGCACTTCAACCGGATCGACGTGATCGTTAAGACGACTCAGTAGATGCAGGCGCTCGATCTCCGCGTCATAGGAACTCTCCGCTTTTATTAATGCATCAGCATAGACTTTTTTGGCCGTCAGTTCACTCCACTCCTTCGACCGTTCAAGCATCACAGGTAGTAGTCTTTTCCTTACAGCCCCCTTTTCAAGAATCGGACGCGGATCTCCATCGACGAGATCTCGATCTGCCCAGAGCACGTCATCAAGTTCTTCACCCGTATGATCAACGACGATACGGAAGGGCTCGGGCGGCAAGAATCTATCCACGTGCAAATCCTTCGGAGCAACCACCTCGATAACAAACCAGACTTCGAGAAAAACGCCGTCACTCGGAGCATCAGGCCAAATTGCAAAAGAGGAGTTGCCGTTCTCACTTCCGAGCAACTGGTCAAACGCAGCATTCAGGAGAGGATGATCTGCCGAGAAGAAAATAAGGTCCTCACGGGCGATCGCTTCGCTGCGATCGAAGGTCACCGTCATGCCCTGCTCCGGAAGTCCAGGAAGCGTTTCGGCCATCAATACCCCCGGTGCCAACCGGTAGCGACGGGGAGCTAAATCCTTAATATTCAAACCGCAGGCATCAAAAACACCCAGGGCATACTTTTCGAAACTAGGATCAGATCCAAATTCATTGATCACCGAGATCAGCTCTTCGGCTTCGCGCTGTGCTTCAGGATGAACACCCAAAAGGCGGTCACGACCATCCGCCAGCTGTAGTCGAAATGCCGCTACACTCTCTACTGCTTCTGAAATAATCGCCGCGAGCTCTCCTTCATTCATGGGGGCTCCCATAGCATCAAGCCGCGGACCGAAGGTCTCCCCGAAGCCATGCCCGCCGGGTAGACAAGTTTCAAATGCCTGAAGGCCTTCATGATACCAGCGCACCCAAGCTTCTTCCTGCGAACCCTTGATATATGGCACGTGAAGACGGATCGTTTCCGACTGTCCAATTCGATCCAAGCGCCCGATTCTTTGCTCAAGCAACTCAGGTGCCGGTGGCACATCGAACAAAACCAAATGGTGCGCGAATTGAAAATTGCGACCTTCACTCCCGATCTCGGAACACACGAGTAAGCGAGCGCCCTCTGGGTCAGAAAAGTAGGCTGCTTGGCGATCTCGTTGGATCAGAGTAAGGCCTTCATGGAAGACCCCCATCGGCACGCGCACCTGTCGTTCGACCGCTGCCATGATCGTTTCAGCCATCTCTCGCGTATGCACAATGAGAAGCACTTTTGCCTCCTTCAACTCGGCCAGCAGATCGACCAACCAGCGAATCTTAGCGCTGAAGTGGACGCTATCGTCCTTCGCTTCAAGCGGGTGCAAGATCGCTTTTCTTTTCGGGAATCCACCCAGTGCACCACGCGTCGAACGGAAGAGGACGCGACCAGGACCAAAGGCATCGATCAAGCGAGAGACCACGGCCTCACTGGTGCGCGATACGCCATCCGGCCATTCGTCTAGAAGTCGGGCAACAACACTATCGCCCTTAGCCATCTTCGCGAAAGCCTTCTTCGAAAGACTCGCCGATGGACCCGTCTCGAGTTTTTCGACGAGGTCGGCAACGACATGGTAGCCCTGTGCCTCATATTCAAAAGCCGTCATTTCGGTAAAGCGATCTGGATCAAGGAGGCGTAGGCGTGCAAAGTGGCCAGCGGCGCCCAGTTGCTCGGGTGTCGCCGTGAGCAGAAGCAGGCCGGCGGTCTGCCGTGAGAGCTGATCAACGATTACATACGCGGGACTTGCAGCCTCTGGACTCCATTCCAAGTGGTGCGCTTCATCCACTACGAGCATGTCCCACGGGGTACTCAGCACCGCTTCGGCTACAGCAGGGGCAGACACGATAAAATCCTGACTGACAATAATCCACTGCTCTTCAAGAAAAGGGTTTCGCTCACGATCGTGGCGCTGAATCTCTTCAAAGCGCTCTTCGTCAAAAAGGCTGAAAGAGAGGTTAAATCGCCTCAGCAATTCGATAAACCATTGGTGTATGAGAGAATCGGGTACAACGATGAGGATACGTTCCGCCTGATGAGTGAGGAGCATGCGATGGAGGACGAGACACGCTTCAATCGTTTTCCCCAGGCCCACCTCATCCGCTAAGAGGGCACGAGGCCCCGCCAAGCGAAGCACCGCACTGGCGGTTGCAAGCTGATGCGGTAATAGCTGAATACGCGCTCCGAGGTAGCCCCGGGCTTTCGAACACCGCCACTGGGCCCGTCGCTTGAGAGAATCGATTCGCAGGTCGTAGGTTTCGCGGTCGTCTATCATGCCCGCTTTGAGCCTTTCTTCCGGCCGACTGAATCGAATCGTGTCCGACAGTTCACACTCGGGAACAACCGCCTCAGGGGTGATATAAACGAAGCAACCGTTCAGCTCCTGTACTTCATCGACCGTAAGACCACTAGCGCTCCGAGACTGAATCACGTCTCCAACCTCAAACTGCACCCGGCGAAGCGGCGCCGATGAGAGGGCAAAGAGGCGTTTCTCGCCCGCCGCTCGGAACTCCAGCTCGATCCGGCCGTATTCGCAGCTCAAGACCGTTCCAAGCCCAAGCTCAGGTTCGGCTTCACTGGCCCACCGCTGGCCGGGGACGATTTTAGTTGGAGTCGACATCACGGACAGTCTTCGCACGTCCGATCGTGTCGCAAGAACTAGATGCTCCAAAAGGCTCCTCTCTTAGCAAAAGGCGATTACGAGATTGCCCTCGCGGAAGCCATATGGATTTTTCAAGGCATGGAGACGCCCTTGCGTTACCTTGGTGAATGGGAACGACACGACGCGGTTTGGCTTGCATGGCCAAGCAACCAAGCCCCATGGGGTGAAACACCTCCGGAAGCCGTTCAAGCCGAGTTTACTGCCTTCTGTCATGCAATTGCAGATCCTGACGCCAATACTGGAAAACTCAGAGGTGAGCCCCTCAACATCCTCGTCCCTCATCTCGAGGCAGAAAACGCCGCTAGGGCAGCCATGGGTAACCTCAATGCAACCTATCACCCGATTCCATACGGCGATATTTGGCTACGAGATACCGGGCCTATTTTCATCAAACAGGGCCATCAAAGGCAGGCTACCGCTTTTCGTTTTAATGGTTGGGGCCAAAAGTTTATCTACCCAAACGATGATACGGTTGCGGTAAATATCGCGCGGGCCAGCGGCGATCCACCCATCGAGAAAAATTGGATTCTTGAAGGCGGTTCGATCGAATCCGATGGAGAAGGGACACTCCTCACAACGGAGGAATGCCTCCTCAACCCAAACCGGAATCCGACCCTTTCGCGCACTGAGATCGAAGCCAATCTCCGCGAGGACATCGGCGCCTCAAAAGTGCTCTGGCTCAAACAAGGGCTCATTGGCGATCACACCGATGGGCATATCGACAACGTGGCCCGCTTCATCGCCCCGGGGCGCGTCGTCTGCATGGCTTCTAGTGATCCGCTCGATCCGAACCACGATCGCCTACGCTCAATTCAAAAGGAACTAGGAAGGATGACGGATGCGAAAGGACGCCGCCTTGACCTTTCGACCGTTCCATCGCCTGGCCGTGTCTACGACCGCGAGCGCAAACTCATGCCTGCGAGCTATCTGAATTTCTACCTCTCGAACAGTCGCGTCATTGTCCCGACGTATCAAAGTTCCTATGACAGCGCAGTCGTCCAAGCATTTCAGAGCTTATTTCCAGAGCGAGAAGTGATCGGCTCTCCGAGTTGGAACATCTTGCATGGGGGCGGATCCTTTCATTGCATTACCCAACACGTCCCCACCCTCCCATGATCACCGTCGCAGCCATCCAGGAAGCCTTCTCTGAAGATATTGAGTCCAATTGTGCCCTGATCCAAGGCCATGTTGCCGAAGCCGCAAATTCTGGAGCGCAGATCGTCCTGCCTCCTGAACTCTTTCAAGGTCACTACTTCTGCAAAACCGAAACGGCAGAGCCCTTTTCAACCGCTTACGCGACGGAGAAACACCCTGTCGTCATCGCGATGCAGGAAGCAGCGAAAGCGCATGGCATCGCCATCCCGACTTCTTTTTTTGAGAAAGACGGCCCACACTATTACAACAGTCTCGCGATGATCGACGGCGACGGGACGATTCTTGGCGTCTACCGCAAAAGCCACATCCCCGATGGGCCCGGATACGAAGAGAAGTTCTACTTTCGCCCCGGCAATACGGGCTTTCGCGTCTGGGAAACTGGATACGGAACGATCGGTGTCGGCATCTGCTGGGATCAGTGGTTCCCTGAGTGTGCCCGTGCGATGACGCTAGCAGGCGCCGATATTCTCTTCTACCCCACTGCTATCGGCTCCGAACCCGAAGAACCCGACTTTGACACCGCCGCCCCATGGCGCCGTGCAATGCAGGGGCATGCTGTCTGCAATGTCGCGCCCGTCGTCGCGGCCAACCGCATCGGAAATGAAGCTGGCCAAATTTTCTATGGAACGAGTTTTATTTGTGATCAATTTGGCGACATCATCACTGAAGCCGACCGCACCAAATCGACCCTTTTGAAAGCGACCTTCGATCTAGACCAGATCCGCGAGGATCGTTCAACGATGGGCTTCTTCAGGGATCGCAGACCAGAACTATACACCGACCTGACCCAAACCTGAATTCCAACAAACTATGCCGTTCAGCCTCAGTATCGATGACACCTTAGACCTCCGCCTGCTCGGGCTGGAAGACGCCGCAAAAATGTCTGAGCTGATTCATGGCAACCGCGCCTTTCTTCGGCAATGGCTACCTTGGGTTGACGGGGAGCATCGCCCAAGCGACTCCGCGAAGGTGATCAATCTTTGGCGACAGAGCTACGCCAAAGGGAGTGGTTTTTCTCTAGGCATTATTTTTCAAAACGAACTAGTTGGCATCATCGGCTACCACGGTTTCGACCAAGTAAATCGCATTACCAGCATCGGCTACTGGCTGATCGAATCTGAGACGGGGAAGGGCATCATGACGCGATCTATTCGCACCCTTATGAACTACGCCATCGAAGAACGGAATATGAACCGTATTTTTGTGCGCTGCGCCACTGGGAACACCGCCAGTCGCGCTATCCCGGAGCGCCTCGGCTTCACCCACGAAGGCACCCAACGCGATGCCGAATGGCTCTACGACCACTACGTCAATCTCGAGCTCTATGCCATCCTCGCCCACGAGTGGACAACGGAGCATAACTAACTCTTATGAACCCAATTAAAGAAATCAAACGCCAGACTTCGTCAGCCAACCTGCCTCAGGCCCTCACCTGGGACGGCGCTCACTTCTGGATGGGCTCTCTCGACACCCAGTCAATTTACCAGCTCAACCCCGCGACATGGCAAGTGCTCTGCGAGACAAAAACACCCGGCTATCCATTCAGCCTCGTCTCGGTCGCGAACGAGCTCCGCGTCCTTACCGGTGAAACCTCCGAAGACGACCGCTACATTCGCCGTCTAGTTCCCGGCCAAGGCTTTGATCCCGATTTCAAAGTTGCCCTTCCCGAGCTCACCGGCTCCCAGCTCAGCTATGACGGCACAAGCATCTATGTTAGTCAGTGGTATAACCAGCAGGTCCTTCGCCTCGACGAAGAAGGCAATATCACACGGACCCTCAGCGTCCCTCACGGTATTAGCGGCCAAGTCATTCTCGGTGATGTCCTCTACCTCATCACGACCGACGACGAAGAAAACGGCGACTACTGGCTCACCCGCCTAAACCTCAAAGACGAAAACCCCGTCCCTGAAGACATCGCCCTCGTCCCCTTTCCTGCGCGTTCTCTCACCCACGACGGCACTCACTTCTGGACCCACCACCGCGCTGCAGGCGAAGCCGTGTGCTTCGAACTCACCTAAGAAAGATTGCCGACACAGCACTGACAATACCGCTTGAGAAATCATCCGCGGTAGATCACATTGCACCTCAATTCTATGTTTCGCACCTTTCGCAAATGGTTCTTTTCCGGCCTTCTCGTTGTCGCCCCGATTGGGGTTACGCTCTTCGTCATCATTTTCCTCATGGACAAGGTGGCGGTGCCCGCACGCAACCTGATGTTTCCTGGCGATCGAATTTCCGAGCTGACGACTTACCAGCTCTGGGGGCTCAATATCTTCGCCTTCGCCACTGTCTTGAGCTTCGTGATGCTTTTGGGGTGGCTTTCACAGCTCGTTATCGGACGGTGGATAGTTCTTACTTTCGAGCGGATCGTCGGCACCGTCCCAGTCGTGCGCACGGTCTACAACACCGTAAAGCAGATCCGCGATACCTTTGTCCAACAGCAGAAGGCTGTCTTCCAAAAAACCGTCCTGCTCGAGTATCCGCGCAAAGGCGTTTGGGTTCTCGGATTTCTCACTGGGACTGGGCGTGGTGAAATCCAAGAAAAAACAGAAGCAGATCTGGTCAATATCTTCGTCCCAACGACGCCTAACCCGACAAGCGGCTTCCTCCTCATGGTGCCAATTGTAGATGTCAAATTCCTCGAAATGAGCGTTTCTGACGGAATGAAGCTGATCATCAGCGGAGGCGCAGTGGTCCCTTCATATCCACCAGAGAAAAAGCCGGAGCTACCAGAAAACGATGCGACCGAAGACGCCTCGCCGACTGATTGATGTCGGAAGCGTCACAACTTCTCACTACGATCGTTCTCGCTCGTATCGAGCAAGGTGAACGCTACTGGCGTTATCAGCTCTTTCACCCTGAAGAGGGCCCCGTCGAAGCACTCTTTCGGCGCTCAACCAAGAGTGCAGGACATGCCCCACCGGACCTTTTTCAGATCATCGCTGTCAGCCTCAACAAGGTGGGCAAGAGCAAGCTCCCATTCATCACTGAGTTCGCCCTAAAAGAAGACCATGCCGCCCTCGCGCACTCTTACCCTGCCCTCAAAGAGGCAACTAGTTTCACGCGGACGATCTGGAAAAATCTTCGCCACGCAGAGTTTTTTCCACCCCTCTACACTCTATGCATACAGGCTCTAGAAGCTTTCGAGTCCGGCATCTCCCCCGAGCTTGTCCATTTTAAAGCCCTCTACCGCCTCGCCCGCGAAGAAGGCTATCCAGTGAAGGAACAATGGTGGGCTCAGAAACCCGAAGATGAACGCGCAGCGATTGCCGATTTGATCCAGAAACCCGTAGCAGAAATCCAATTACAGGGAGAGCTACGAGCTTACCTCGATGATCTCAAACACTACCTCCATCATCAGACAGAGATCTTGATCCCTGACCTGATGCTCAATAAATAAGCTCACTGCGGATAAAACACATCGACTCTGCGAAGATATCGAATCGTATCAACCGGATAGTTACCGGGAGCCAAGCCTGCTGTAAAATCCGGATCCGCTACAGTCAACGGATTCCACGCCGCGAGGCGGGTCCAGTTGAAAAGGTCTGTCGAGGAATAGAGCCAAGCCTGCGCTGAGGCTGGTCGATTCATGTGTATCAACGGGGTGCCATCCCCAGGGAAAGTGACGCGGATTGAATCGGAATAAACCTCAGGAAGCGAGACGACTGACTCGTCCCACGCTAAAGCAGCTGCCCCAGATCGCACAATCTCGGCCGAGTTAATCACCGCAGCTTCCGGCGGGTTCACATCATCTGGACTCCGGCTCACCGAGCCAATCAAGCGCACTATTTCGATACCTTCAACAATTCTACCGAAAACCGTGTGTAAGTCATCGAGTTCCGGTGTTGCACGCAGCGTAATGAAAAACTGACTCCCGTTGGTATTGACACCGCTATTTGCCATCGAAAGCACCCCTTCAGCTTCATGCGTCAATCCGTCGACAAACTCATCTGCAAAGCTGTAACCCGGCCCGTCTGTTCCTTGTCCGTTTGGAGAACCAGCCTGAATGACGAAGTTAGTCACAACACGGTGAAATGTAATCCCATCGTAGAACGGTGCCTGCGAAATTTCCCCCGTTAATTTATCAAAGTATGCTTTGGTTCCAGCTGCCAGGCCGACGAAATTTCCCACCGTGATCGGCACTTGGTCGTAATCGAGTTCAACCGTAATCTCACCCGCCGAGGTATCGAAAACTGCGTAAATACCATCCTCCGTCAGAACAAAAGCCGAGGCCAGCGATGCTAGTCCTAGGATTATCAATCCGGAGTATAAGAGGTGTGAACGCATTGGCATAAGACGACGCTAAGATTCCAACAATGGCAAGTATGAGCCTCGGTAAACCTATCCGATAGAGACGACTTTAACCCGAACCCCTGACGGCAGGGCAAACTCTGTGCCTGCGACTTTTCCTTTGAGTGTGTCAAAGAGCGGGCTCTGCGGGGTGAGGACCGTCACCTTTTCTTCCTCGATCTCGACCACCTCTCCGCCACCGACCGGAGCAATAAAGTAGCGGTCCATCTCACCTCCGAAGGACACCTGAATGAGCGCGCCAAATTCAACGATACGGAGCGGTTGGCCCAACACATCCCGTTCCGCATGCAGTCGCTGCAAGGCCACCGCCGTTTCTTTGGCCTGAGTCGCCTGTCCCGCCGCGAGGTAAGACGCCTCCAGCCCTTGCGTATCCCACTTCGAATCGGCTTTCGACTCAGCATCAGTTGCGTAACTCGCCGCGTCCAACGAGGCTTGGCGTGATGCTTCTACCCGCTTTTCAAGCTGGGCAATGAGAGCAGCGATGACGGCGGCTTTTCCCATTTCCTGATTAGATCTCAAGTGTTGAGAGCAGCGCAAGACTGGAGATTGCATCCATCGATGCTCGATTTGCTTGCCATCGCTGAAAATTCTCACCTCTTTATCTCACCTTACCGGACAGATGACAGAGTGGCCGAATGTGCCTGACTCGAAATCAGGTGTACCCGCAAGGGTACCGGGGGTTCGACTCCCTCTCTGTCCGCCATTCGACGCTCTCCGCTCCGCGTCCTTTGCTCATGGCAGGCCAAGAAGATTCGAACATCATTCATTCTCGCGGAGAAATTGTCTTTAACTAGCGGGGTGAGTCTCTAAACCGCCTTTATGTCGTCGGAACGAGAAAATCTGTGGTCGCAACCGGGCGGCTTCAAGCAACTCATCATTGTAGCTTTCCCACTCATTCTGAGCATGGGTTCGATCTCGGTGCTGCTCTTCGTCGACCGGATGTTTCTCAGCTGGTATTCTGCGGACGCGATCGCGGCAGCGGTTCCTGCAGGCATTTTGAATTTCGCCTTCATCTGCTTCTTTCTCGGGCTCGCAACCTATACATCTACTTTTGTTGCTCAATATACCGGAGCCAATCGACCCGATAAGGTCGGTCCATCGCTTTGGAACGGAATCTATATCGCTCTGATCGGCGGAGCATTGATCCCCCTTATCTCGCCCTTCACGGAAGAGATTTTCGCATTCATCGGGCATCCGCCGGAAGTCCAGAAGCTACAGGCTCCGTACCTCCGCATTCTAAATTTCGCGGGGGTCTTTTTCCTCTGCAACGCCACGATGAGTTGCTTCTACTCCGGTCGAGGCAAGTCGTGGACAATTGTCTGGGTGAACATCACCCTCACGCTCCTCAATGCGCTCTTGGACTACGCCTTCATCTTTGGGCATTGGGGCTTTCCGGAGATGGGTATCCAAGGTGCCGGGCTGGCTACGATTTTGTCTTCGGCAACGATCACGCTCCTCTATGCCAGCCTCATTTTTTCCAAAAAGTACAACAAGCGATACCACACCCGCAGTGGATGGCGCTTTAAGAAAGACCTCTTTACTCGGTTCATCCGATTTGGCGCACCTTCAGGCGTTCACTTCTTTCTCGATGTGAGTGGCTTCACTGTCTTCATCCTCCTCACAGGCCGCATTGGCTACTACGAACTCACGGCGAGTAATATCATCCTTCAAGTCAATCTCATCGGCTTCCTACCTCTTGTTGGGCTCGGCGTAGCGACCACTATTCTCGTCGGACAATTCCAAGGCGCCGGCAATAGCAAGCTCGCCCGGCGGGCCACTTGGAATGCCGTCAAACTCGCAGCCATTTACTCAACGTGCGTTGCAACCCTCTATATCACGATCCCCGAGCTACTCGTCGCGCCCTTCCTCATTAATACGGATATCGAAGATATCGAGCTCCTGCGCTCGCTCATCTTCATGCTTTTCTACTTTCTGGTTTTTTTCACCCTTTTCGACTCACTGGCCATCATCTGTGCATCCGCCCTGAAGGGTGCGGGTGACACTCGATTTGTCATGGCAACACTCGGGGTTTCCTCCCTCTTCGTTCTCGTCATACCGGTTTACCTCGTCGTTGAGGTTTTCCACCTTCCCTTCGCCTACGCGTGGGGATGCGCGCTCGGGAACTATTTGTGTATCTCGCTAAGCTTTGCTCTCCGTTTCCGCAGCAGCCGCTGGGAAAGCATCGAAGTGATCGAGCGCGTAGAAACGATCCCGTCAGAAGGCCAGCCGGTCGCTTCAGAAACACTCTATTAAACTAGAGGCGTTTCGTCTTCGTCTAGCCTGTCGTCCGCAGTCCGCTCGCAATCGCGTTAAGGACGAGCAGTAGGCGTTCAACCGTTGCGGAATCAGGCTCTTCAGACTTTCGCAATTCTCGGAGAAGCTCGATTTGTGCGCCATGCAGCCTCCGGAGAGCGGGCTCACGATCTTGGAGCGTTTTCCAGAAGCGAGGGCGCCGCTGCGTCATCTCTGCACCAAAGAGGCGGGAAAGGCCGACCGAAACGCGCTCATGCTCACTGAAGATCGTATCCATAAACCAGCTACGCAATCCTTCCTCTTGGACAAGTGAGCCATACGCGCTCATCCATTCTTTGTCAGAGCTACTGAGACTACTCTCCACATTGTAGAAGAAGTAGCGCAGAAATGGCTTCGCATTGATATTGTCACGCAAGTAGGCGAAATCGTCTGGAGAATCTTGATACAGCTCTTCTAGTGCCTTACCGACGCCGAACCACCCAGTGATGTAGAATCGGGATTGGTTCCAACTAAAGACCCATGGAATCGCGCGAAGATCATCCAGCGTTGCCTGGCCTGTGCGGCGAGAAGGCCGCGAACCAATCCGGCTGAGCTCGATCGCATCAATCGGCGTTGCCTGACGATAAAAGGTCATAAACCCATCGGCCTCAATCAAGCTCCGATAGTGCTTCTGAGAGGCTGCCGAGAGGCGATCTAGCGTATCAGCTAGTCGTGGGTCAAATGTCCGACCATCACTCAGCATACTCGCACCGAAGGTACTGGCGACGAGTGACTCCAGATTTGCGGCAGCGGTTTCGCTCGTGTTGTATTTCTGGCCGATGACTTCCCCTTGCTCGGTCGTGCGAAGCCCTCCGGCGAGGGCACGCTTCGGAAGCGCTTCAAGGAAACGGTGCGTAGGGCCCGCTCCCCGCCCGATAGTGCCACCACGGCCGTGAAAGAACTGAATCGCCACACTGTTTGCCTCGCCAATCTCGAGGAGCTCGCGCTGAGCAGATTGCAGCACCCATTGGCTTGAAAGAATGCCCGTGTCCTTATTGCTATCACTGTAGCCGAGCATGATCGTTAAGCGAGAACCGCCCTTACGATCAGACTCAAGACTTCGACGCGTCACCTCGTGTTTAAGAAACTGGTCAGTGATGCCCGGCGCACGCTTGAGATCATCATAGGTCTCATAGAGAGGGGCCACTGGTAGCTTACAGCGAAGGCCTGTGCCATCATCCACGCAAAGCCCGACTTCCTTGCAAAGAACGTAGACCGTCAGCAGGTCCACGAGGTTGCGTGTCATGCTCACAATCAAAACGCCGACGCCATCGGTGCCAAACTTCTCGATATGCTCAGCAACCACTTTAAAGCAGTCTCGGACCGCGGTCGCTTCTGGCGGCAAGGCGGTCGCACCTAGAGTAAGCGGGCGCGAACTGCGCAGCTCCTTGTTGATGAAAGTGAGTTTCTCTTCAGTACTCCACTTTCCAAAGTTGGCTGCATCTTCGATCCCAGCCTTCACCATCATCTGCGAGAGAGCCTTCTCGTAGTAGTCGCTGTTCTGGCGAATATCGACCCGTGCGAGGTGAAAGCCCATGCAATGGATCAAGCGAATGAGTGGGCGCAGCTGGATCTTGGCGAAGTGCTGAGCGCCGGCGTCTGTGAGCCATTGTTCAAGCTGTTTAAGCCGATCGAGAGTCTCAGATGAAGGCGATTTTCCGAGCGCTCCAGCAATGCTCCGAATATAGGTCTGCCACGGCGACTTTTCACTGACGTCACCAAAGCCCAACTTGCGCAGTGCTTGGATTAAGGCTTCCGGCGCAGGTGTCTGCAAAGGAGCAAAATCGAGACGTTTCGCAATCAATTGGATGCGATCGCTCACGACACGGAGAGCCTCACTGCGCAGCCGCAGGAGCGTTTTCCGTGTAATGTCGGCGGTCACCAGTGGGTGGCCATCACGATCTCCGCCCACCCACGAACCGAAGCGCAGGAGGGGAAACTCATCGGTACTCAAAGGCTCACTGTCGGGCCATGTTTGCTCCCAAGCGTATGAAAGTCGTTCGTCGATCTCTGCCTGCGTTTCAGGGAGAATTTCAGTTAAGTAATACAGCAGGTTGTTGAACTCATCGTCGATTTTTGGCTTCCGAGCAAAAACCTCACCGGTCAGCCAAAGGCGCTCGAGCAGTTCTCGAAAGGTCGTTGTGTTCAGGTCGATTTCGTATCCGCTGTGACACGATTCACGTTCTCTCAAGGCATCAACGATTTCACGGTGAATGCGCAAAACAGACCAACGTTTCGCCTCTGTCGGGTGTTTTGTGAAGACTGCCTCGACCGAAAGATCCGCAATCGAGCGACGAAGAACTTCCGGGTCGTGCCCATCGTCTTTCAGCTGCGCGAGGTAGCTCATCCAGTGCCCCTTGTTCACAACTCCGCCCAGTTTTGATTCGCGCTGAACGCGCATCCGGTTGGCCACGTGCTCTTCAGCGAGATTCAGAAGCTGAAAGTAGTAGGACAGCGCCTGAATACTCTCACTTTCTAGCTCTTCGGTGTCCAACTGAGTCGTTGGCGATAGCGTGCGGATGAGAGACGCAGCCTCTTTCTCTCCGAGGCGGTCGAGAAGGTCGACAAACAGATGCGTCAACAGGCCATGGGTCGACTCGACGTCTTTGAGGCCAGCCTCGATCAAGTCAATGTAAGCGGTTTTCATAGTGTGAGCGTCTTAAGTATAAATAATCAGACTGAGTCCAAATAACAGAGGAAGCCAATCACTGGATTGAAAGGAAAGGCAATACCGAGAGAAGTGCTCGTGATTCCATCGAACAGCTCGCTATTTGAAAACACGCCCTGAGCCCCTTCGACAGGCGTATCCCTCTCGTTATTATAGGCGGCTTCCTCGGGGGCGGGCAAAACAACAGTTCTGAATCATCTACTGCAAACGGCAAAGGGCCGACGCCTAGCGGTCCTCGTTAATGACGTGGGAGAAGTCAATATTGACGCCACTTTGATCCAGGACGTGGCTCAAGTCGATTCGAAAGGGACCAACAATGTCGTAGAGCTTAGCAACTCGGAGCAACCCTTGCGGGAAGTGGCCATCGCGGTCGGCATTACGGAGCGTGCCGTGCAGCGCATCATTTCAGAGCTCGAATCAGCGGGCTATCTTGAGCGCAAAAAGATTGGCCGGCAGAATTCATACACTCTGCACACAGACATAAAACTCCGACATTCCCTTGAAGAGCATACCACGATCGGAGAAATTCTCGACGTCGTCGTCGATCAAGAGCCTTCGAAGTAAGGACCAAGGGCGATTCTAAGCCGCCGCAGGGCTTACATACTACCCGTCGGCTTCTCTAAGAGCGGGAACATAGCGCCCTTCCGGAAGATAGTTACTTGGCCCGAGCTAGCGCTCAGTAGAATCGCTACACAGTCAGCCGCGAGCGAGACCGAGGCCGCTGCAGAGTGCCGAGCGCCAAACCCGCTAGGAAGCTCTTGATGGAATTCCAACGGAGCGTGGATCAAGCTTCCAGCTGATTCCATCACCCCATCACCTCGGATAATAAAGCAACCATCCATCTGGGAAAACTCCTTGATCGTCTCATCCATGAATGGATTCAGGATGTTGCGATCCTCCTCCTTGTATCCGAAAAATGGATTCATCACGAGCGGCTTGGACATCCCAATCACATTCTCTGAGTCGCCAAGGACGAACAATGTGCCGATCGCGTGGCCTTCACGTCCTTCGATCGATAGCTCTGTCGCGATCGCGATGATGCGCTCCATGACCTCCACCTTCACCGAAGTCGGCAAGAGGTGATTCCCTTTATCGATCACTTTCTGAAACTCGCGCTCGATATCAATGACCATGAGCGTATCGAGAAGATTGCTTCCAGGCAGGCCTCCTACACAGCAGATGCGGTCGGAGTATTTAAACAGTCCACGCGTAAGCCCGATGAGAATCGCGCTACGGGTCTGAGAAAGGCGCGCCGCAGAATAAGATCGAACTTCGATCACACCCTCAACCTGCCGGCCTTCGATACGGCGATCTCCGCCACGTGTGACGACGATCGTTCGGTGCTTCGGAAAAGTCTCGGTCATCTCGACCCCGCTGGCAAAGGTATCGCTAAATATGACGACAGCGGCGGCACCGGTGTCTTGAGCTACCTTTTCAGCTTCTTTGATGAAAAGTCGGTTAAGCCGACTCTGGCCGCGCTCTGGTTTTGCCAGTTGGGCACCAAAACCCATCAGCACACGGTCTTTAAATTTCTCTGTATTTTCCGCTTCGAAGATCTGTTGAACCAGATCGCGATCCCTAAAGAGGCGCGCGAGCGAAGCGAGGGCGTTCAGATAGTTGCTTTCTTTGTCCGAAGCGAGGAGGAGGAAAATCAGCCGTGATTCCTCATAGTCATTAACCGTGTCATGGGTCAGACCCGTCTTCGTGCGTCCCACCGCAAAGATGTAGCGCCGCTTCATCTTGATACGCATGTGCGGCATGCCGACACCATCGCCCAGATAGGTCGCCATCGTCGTCTCGCGATTCAGGAGAGCGCGAGAGATTTTCTTAGCGCTCAAGGTGCCAGGCATCCGCTTAAGGGCAACCTGAACGAGTTCCTCAAGAGCTCCTGAAAGGTCGGAGCTCTCTAACTCAATAATTCTTGAACGAGCAATGAAGCGGTCTAATCGCATCCGGGGTAAAGATGAAAAGAAACACTGCCCACGATTCGGTCAAACCGAATTGTGCCCAGATGCACAGAAAAATTACGCTAGCTTACTTTTCCCAATCCAAAGCGCCTTTTTTCAACTCGTAGTAAAGACCTACGACAAGAACGCCAAGGAACGCCATGATCGGGAAAAAGATAGGAAGTCCTTGAGAAAGGAAGTCGCGATAAATCAAGACCCAAGGGATGAGGAAGACGACTTCGATATCGAAAAGGATAAAGAGCATCGCTGTTACATAAAACTTAATACTAAAGCGTGCTCCCGGAGTGCCTTCAGCCGCGACACCGCATTCGTAAGCGGAATCCTTAAACTTATTCGTCGGGCCCCGCTGCCCCATCAGATGGCTGACCAAGAGCACCGCCCCAGCGATAAACAAAGCGAGTAATACTTGCACTAAGACCGGAAGGTAATCTGCGAGCTCTTGCGTCATATCTCTACTGACGAAAGCCGCCCACCACTCCATGGCGAGTCGATTTTGCAAAAAAACAGCCTAGAATGGGGAAGACCCTCGGCAAAATTCAGGGCTTCACGACCTTGAGGCGAACCTCTTCGAAGAAGGCAGCCCCCAACTGTAAACTAGCGCTATAGTCCAAAATCGGCAGAAGTATACCGAGCGAACGGAAGCCCCAGCGCTCTCTCCGAGCGTTCAGCCGCTGAAGGATGAGTGCATCCAAAATGACCGGATCGACCGCGAGCCAAAGCTTCGGCTCCGAATCCGTGTAGAGAGAATTGAATGAAGGTCCCCCTACAAACTGATACGACTCCAGTGTCATGAGCGTAAAGGCCCACGTATCGAGGAGCTCGGGAATCGCAGCAATCTCTGCGGTCGCTACCGGTGCGTTGTTCGGGCTGACAAAAAAGCGGGAGCGGTTCGTCACATTCCAAAGTGTAGCGTTCACGAGCGCTCCATTCACTCCAAGGGTCGGGTGATCGGTCACCATGGGGAGATTGATCCAGAAATCGAAGGACGTGAAGATCTTTCCCGGCATCCGACTCTTTCGCTGTTGATCTCGGGCGACATCATCACGCCCGGGTTGAAATATCGCCCGTGCCAGCCCCGAAGTAAAATCTAGAGGCACCGGGCTGTCATATTCCCAGCCATCCGCCAAAAGCTCGCCTGAATCAATTGAAACAACGGGCACTCCATCGAAGCTCGGCGTCGAGTCCCGTTCAGAGCGCAGCGGATAGTAACCCGCATCCCGCAGCTGACTGTTCGAAGCATCCACGATCAATAAGCGATCGCGCGAAAATCCGCGCTTCACGAGCGCAGCGATGACAGCTCGCGTGAGCGAGTGCGGCGTATCTAGCCCTGGGCCTGAGTTCGTGTAGATCTTGATGGCCGCTCGACCATGCACTGAAGGCGCAAGCGACTTACCTGTATCCTCTTCAAAATTGGCCATCAGTGCTTCGACCGAGGCCTGATACATCTGCTCCGAAAAACTCACCATGGGAGCTTCCCAGACCACACCGTTCCAGTTCTTCCGCTCCCCCTCAAAACCCCATACGCCCGCCGATGCACACGCGGCCATAGCGCAGAGCCCGATCAGGCTAACGAGAAAAAATGGGGGATGGGATTTCTGCACACGCATGGTCACAAGGTAAGATACTTTAGAGCACTAAACGTTCAGGTAGAAGCGAGCAGAAGCAAATCTGCTTTTAAAAAGGTTTTGAGTCCGCGTAAAAATCTACCCATTCTATCGACGCCTCGCTTGCAACTTGGCCAAATGCCTTATCTTCTACCTTATTGTGCGGTCTTCCCTGTGCCCGAGCAAGCCACTCCCCAGTCACCCAGAACGACATGCCAGACGGTTCAAATCACATAAACATTCTAAAGTCATTCTTTGTCACACGACGCTGGGCACTCCTCGCTGTTCTTGCCCTCGCGATCGCTGGCTGTGCCGAAAAAACTAAAACTCCTGAGGAGATCCTCAGCGAGGCCCAAGCCATCGGTGCCACACAAAAACTCGGTGAAGCGATCTCGCTCCTCGAAATCTACGATCGGGAGAACCCCGGCAACTTCGCCATCGTTGAACAGCTCGCTTTTTTCTACGGCGAAGTCGATGACCCCGCCACAAGTGCGATGTTTTTTGCCCGCGCCGCCGAGATTGATCCCTCGCAAGCCGAGCATCTCCTCTTTGCTGCCCAAGCATGGCAGAATGCCGGCGATCTCGACAGCACGATCAACCTTTACCAGCAGTATATCCTCGCTCGCCCAAACGACCAAAGCGCACGCATCGCCCTCTCCGACCTCTATTATTTGTATGGTGATCTGGACGAAGCTCGCAACACCCTCCTCCGTTCCAATCGTCTCTCGCCCAAGAGTGGCGTTCAGGTCCGCCTCGGTGAACTCTTTCTCGAAAGCGGGAACCTCGCTCTCGCGCAACAGTGGTTCGACAGCGCTGCCCGCTTTGGCGATGAGAATCGCGACGAAGCCCTTCTCGGTCTGCTCGAAGTCGTCATTCGCGGAAACCGTTTCGCCGATGCCGATCAACTCGTCACCGTGATCGACGAAGAATTTCCCGGTCGCCTCGAAGCTAGCCACATCGCGGCCGTTCGCCCTCAGCTCGAAAAGTGGCGGAAACAACAGGCCGCAGCCGTTGCCGCGGCAGAGGAGCTGCAAGGAATACGCACCCCTACCGATGGCCGCCTCCCGAAACCCACACCGACCGAGCAAGTATCCCCTCCATCGGTCGATGCTGCCGACGTAGCCAAGCCAGAGCCCGCAACTATTGATGATGCGACTGCGTCCACAGAAGGTACCGAGATCGTTGCTGCGCCTGCTGAAACCACCCTCGAAGAAGGCTCCTCATCCGAGTCCGACCTTAGCCCGCCAGATAAGGAAGAGCGTGTCGCCCGTGTCGAAGCAAACATGGAGCCCTTCGTCCGCCCCGAGCCTGCAGTGCCCTCCGATGGCCCACTGAATCTATTTCCAACCGACGAATTCGACACCGGGTCGAACAACGTCATTGCCTCTGTTCCGACCGGAAACGACTACGCCAGCTTTCTCGCCCAAGCCCGTGTCGCATTCACTAACGAGCGCTACGCCGAGTCGATCAAGCTCTACCATCGTTCCCTCGCTCGCTCCTCAAGTGACCCCGTCGTATGGAGTGAACTCAGCGAGGCTCAGCGCCGCTCCGGCGAGAACCAGACCGCGCTCGCCTCAGCGAGCGAGGCCATGCGCCGCGCGCCGGATGCCCCAGGGCTTCGCCTTCAGTATCTCCGTGTCGCCGAAAGCAACCTCCGCCCCAACGCCCTGCTCGAAGCGATGGAAAAAGCCCGACGCGATTTCCCTCTTCAGCCCGAGTTCACCCTCCTCATCGCCCGGGCTCACCGCGAGCTGGGTAACACGCGTTTTGCACAGCGCTACTACCAAGACTTTATCCGCCTTGCCCCACCATCGCACCCAGAATTCGCAAAGGCCGAAACCGAGCTGAGCGAGCTCTGAGGTCTGGCGAACATCTCTATCTTCTCTTAAGTCTATCTGTTGGTGACGCGTTACTAGTTACCAACCGAAAAATATTCACCGCCCTCTGGGCACCCCTCGCCGTCCTCCCTTGGCTCTGATTACCCGCCAGTCGATTGAAAACCTAAAGCTGCACATCAATATTTATGATGTCGTAGCGCGCGAGGTGCAGCTCAAGCGAGCCGGTCGGAACTGGGTCGGACTCAGTCCATTTCAAAACGAGAAGACTCCCTCTTTCAACGTTCTCCCCGAACGGGGGATTTTCAAATGCTTCAGTACCGGCCTTGCCGGCGACATCTTCAAGTTTGTTCAAGAGCTTGAGCATGTAACGTTCGTCGAAGCGGTGGAGCTGCTCGCTGAGCGCTTCAATCAACCCCTCGAATACGAGAAGGGGGCGGGCCCAAAACCCGAAGAACGCTCCCTCAAGCGCCAACTCCTCGAGCTCCACGAATACGCCGCCGACTACTACCACGAGGCCTTTCTCGCAGACCACCCCGAGGCCGCAGAATGCCGCGCCTACTGGACGGAAAAGCGGGGATTCCCCCTCGATCTGGCGAAGGAATTCAAGATCGGCTTTGCCCCAGTCAAATCGCAAAAGCTCAACCAGCGCCTCATTCGCAAAGGCTTCACCGAAAAAGCGCTCCGCGACTGCGGCCTTTTTTACGCGCGCGACTACGACCCCGACCCACTCAAGTTCCGTCCTCGCTTCCGAGGTCGCCTGATGGTTCCGATCCGCGACCGCCAAGGACAGATCATCGCCTTTACCGCTCGGCAGCTTGAGCTTACCCCGGAAGATGACCCCGCCCACCAGGCCAAGTACATCAATTCGCCCGGAACGCCACTTTTCAGCAAGAGCCACATCCTTTTCAATCTCGAGCGAGCCCGCGAAGCAGTGCGAGAAACCCAGCGCTTCGTCATGGTCGAAGGCCAACTCGATGCGATTCGCTGTTGGCACGAAGGCGTCCGTGAGACGATCGCCCCACAAGGCACGAGCATCACGCCCGAACAACTCGCCCTCCTCCGCCCTTTTACGACTAAGCTCACCGTTGTGCTCGATGGCGACAAGGCCGGCCAAAAAGCGGCCCTCCGGATGCTCCCGCTCGCCCTTGGCGTTGGCCTCGAGCTCCACTTTGCCGCCCTGCCTGCTGAGCAAGACCCTGACAGCTTTCTTCAATCCCAAGGCGCCGACGCCTTTCAGGAGCTGCTCGATCAAGCGGAGGCCGCCATGCCTTTCACCGCTCGAGCGCTCCTTCCCGACAACGCCAGTGCCCAAGACCGCGCTCAAGTCATCCAGGAACTCGCTCAAATCCTCGCGCCCTGCGAATCTGACGTCGCTCGCATCGCCTACTTCGAAGAGGCCATCGAGGTCTTGCCTCTCGATGCTGTCGCCGCTCGCCACGATTTTGATCTGCACCTGAGTCGTATCCTCAAACGCGCTAAACCCATTCGCAATGAGGCTTCACTCGATAGCTCGAAACCCAAACAGCGTTTACGCCCGGCAGCGCCCACCTCAAAAAAGCTGACCAACGCCGAGGCCGACCTCGTCGTCTACATTCTCCATCACGAAGACTATGGAGCCCCGCTCGCCGAAGTTCTCGACCCCGCTTGGCTGAACTACGAGGCCACCGAAGGACGCCTTCTTGGCTGGCTGACCAGCGAGCTTGCCGAAGGCCAAAAACTGAGCGAACTTGAACCCCGTGCCTCCCTCGAAAACGAGGCCGACATCGACGCCTATTTTCAGCTCCTCGCCCAAGAATCACCGCCTCTGGACCCAGAAGTTTTCATCAACGCCCAGCTCGAAGTCCTCTACAAACGTCACCTCGATCGTAAAAAGCAGTCGCTGGCAGCTCAGATCGCAAACCTCGAAGGAGACTTTGAAAAGCAAATGGAACTGCAGAAAAAGCTTTCCGAACTGCGAAAAGACCTCCAAACGAATCAAGTTCCAGTCTTGCGAAATCTAAATCCTTCTACAAGTTAGACCGCTTTTGTCCATTTTCCGCCTCTCGGCGATGACCACCACCCGCGCGCATGCCCACAAAAAAAGCCACCACCAAGAAGGCCACTAAGAAAACTTCCAGTGTCAAAAAGAAGACCGTAGCGAAGAAGGCCACCAAGAAGACTTCCAGCGTCAAAAAGAAGACGGCCGTGAAGAAGGCTCCGGCTAAAAAGACCTCGGCGAAGAAAACCGTGGTCAAGAAAGCTGCGGCAAAAAAGACGGCAGTGAAGAAAACCGCGGCGAAGAAGGCAGCCAAAAAGCAGGCCGCTGAAGAGCAACTTTCAACTCAGAGCTCTGCTGCTAAGATCGCTGCAGAACTCGTCTCTAAGGCTGCTAGCATGGCGACAGAGTCCGACGACACGAAGAAGGCCGACGAAGCGACAGCGGAGATGAACGACCGCGTGCAAAACCTCATTCGTAAGTCGAAGGAGCAAGGTTACCTTACTTACGCCGACATCAATGCCGAGCTTCCCGGCTCCGTAGGCAGCTCAGCCGAAATCGAGAACGTCATTACGATCCTCGAAAACCTCGATATCGACATGATCGATAATGAGGAAGTCGAGCTCTACAAGAAGCGCCTCGAAGAGCACTCCGAAGAAGAAGTCCGCAACGCTCAGTCCGACATCCTCGACGACCCTGTCCGGATGTATCTCAAGCAGATGGGTCAAGTGCCTCTCCTCACTCGTGAGGAAGAAGTCGCCATCTCGAAGCGGATCGAAGACGCCGAGCTCAAGGCTCAAGACGAGCTCTTCTCGATTGCTTTCACATCACCTTTCCAACGCGAGCTCGGTCAGAAGCTGATCGATCGCGACGAGCGTTTCGACCGCGTTGTCCTCGATAAGAAAGTCGAGTCCCGCGAAGCCTACTTCAAGGCACTTCCCGAGATCATCACTGAAATCGAAGTGATCGAGAAGAAGCTGACAAAGAACTGGGGCGACCACACCAAGCCCGAGGCAGACGACGCCTCCAAGAAACGTGCCCTCGGTCGTTTCACCAAGAATCAAGCGCTGCTCAAGCCGATTTTCCGCAAGTTCTGCTTCAAGCTTAAGGTCTTCGAAGAACACCTCGAATCCCTCGACCCGCTCATCCGCGAAATCGGCAAGCTGATCAACAGCCTCGACCTCGCAGACAAGGCTCACTTGCGCCGTCGCCGTCCGATCGATGTCGATCGCGTTCAGCGCCGTCTAGATGAGATTCATCAGCAGCTCCGGATCGAACCCGACGAATTTCTTCAAGTCATCCGTGGCACGCGCCGCGCGATGCGAGCCGCTCACCGCGCCAAGACCGAAATGGTCGAAGCCAACCTCCGTCTCGTCATCTCGATCGCGAAGAAGTACACCAATCGTGGTCTCTCCTTCCTCGACCTCATTCAGGAAGGCAACATGGGCCTCATGAAGGCGGTCGAGAAATTCGAATACCGTCGCGGTTACAAATTCTCGACCTACGCCACTTGGTGGATTCGCCAAGCGATCACCCGTTCGATTGCAGACCAAGCCCGCACGATCCGGATTCCAGTCCACATGATCGAGACCTTGAATAAGGTCATGCAGGTTCAGAAGCAGCTCCTCCAAGAACTCGGCCACGAGCCGACCGCCGAGGAAGTCGCCGACGAAATGGATCTCCCGGTCGATCGCGTGCAGTCGATCATGAAGATGGCTCAACAGCCCATCTCCCTCCAGTCGCCAGTCGGCGATTCGGATGACACCAATTTTGGTGACTTCATCGAAGATAAGGCTGCTGAAAACCCTTACGACATGACTGCCTACTCGCTCCTTCGCGAGAAGATCATGGACGTCCTCGAATCGCTCACAGACCGCGAGCGCCGTGTTCTCAGCCTCCGCTTTGGACTCGTCGATGGCTACAGCCGGACCCTCGAAGAAGTGGGTCGCCAGTTCAACGTCACACGGGAACGGATTCGCCAAATCGAAGCGAAGGCCCTGCGAAAGATGCGTCACCCAACCCGTATTCGTCAGCTCCACGGTTTCTTCGAAAACGAAGGCAACCTCGACGGCCCTGGCGCACAGGACTTCATCGAAGGCAAAGAAGGCAAGTAAGCCTTCGTCCTACTACCCGCCCAAGTATGGCCGGAAATTCATTTCACAGACGATACCTCTTCGGGGGTATCGTCTTTTTTTGCGCGCTCATCGGGTGTCAGCAGAAAATGGGTACAGCGATGCCTCCGCTTGCGCAGCCTACCGCGACCACCTCAGACACCACCCTCAGTCCCAATCAACGCATCGGCTTCGTCACCTGGGTCAGCGATACCGACAACACGCTCGTGATTGAACTCGACCCTTACCTTGCCGTCCCGCCGCTCTCCTTGCCGGCCAAGTATCCCCCGGCGACGAAATCGTAGCCCCCGGCCCAGACCTCCGAGCATGGGGCTCGGCTCAGCTAAACTAGCTGAAAACAAATAGGTACCCACAAAAGCGGGCACTGCCTGGAGCAGACAAAATCATCTCTCACATGACCTAAATTGCAGTACTACAAAACAGAATTCACAAATAATCCGTGTTCATCCGTGGTTAAAAATACCCCAATTTCTGTTTTTTGAGTCTTCTGTGCCTTCTGTGGTTCCAAAGTAAAACGATTCACAGCCGCAATCTGTTTTTATCTGCGTTCATTCGTGGTTTTACGCCCCACTTTTCGCACCTTTCTCAAAATCAAACTTGCGCCTGACTAAAAGGCTGATTTCACGTCATTCATTATGAGCACACAAACTCCGGAAAAACACCAATTTCAGGCTGAAACACGCCAGCTCCTCGATATCGTTATTCACTCTCTTTACACTGATAAAGAGATTTTTGTGCGCGAGCTTGTCTCAAACGCCGCTGACTCGCTCGAGAAGCTGCGCCACACCGCGCTCACTGAATCGGTCTTCGACGACAGCCTGCCACTAGAAATCAACATCACCTCCGACGATACCGCCGGCACGATCACGATTCAGGACTACGGCATCGGTTTCACCCGTGACGAGCTGAACGAGAACATCGGAACAATAGCCCACTCCGGCTCAAAAGCATTTGCTGCTGCCCTGAAAGAAGCGGGCAAGGCTGGCAAAGAAGGCGCGGAGCTCATCGGCCAATTTGGTGTCGGTTTCTACAGCGCTTTCATGGTCGCCGAAGACGTCAAGGTCTACACCCACTCATGGAAAGAAGACGGCCAAAATCTCATTTGGAGTTCTGACGGCCTTGGCGAATACGCGATCGAAGAAGCCCCTGACACACAGCGCCGCGGTGCCAAGATCGTCATCAAGCTTAAGGACGAAGACAAAGTCTTCGCTAACGCCAGCACCCTAGAAGGCATCATCAAGCGCTACAGCTCCTTCGTTCCCTTCACGATCAACCTCAACGGCAAGAAGATCGATACCGTCGAGGCCCTCTGGCTCCGCAGTAAGGCTGAAGTCACGAAGGAAGAATACACTGAGTTCTACAAGTTTCAGGCCAACGCCTTCGACGAGCCGACTTACACCCTCCACTTCAGCGCCGACGCGCCGATCACGATCAACTCCCTCCTCTTCACGCCAAAGGAAAACATGGAGAAGTTTGGTTTCGGTCGGATGGAGCCCGCCGTTTCCCTTTACTGCAAAAAGGTCCTTATCGACGCTAAGCCGGAAGGCCTCCTCCCCGAGTGGATGCGTTTCGTTAAGGGTGTCATCGACAGTGCTGACATCCCGCTAAACATCTCCCGAGAATCGATGCAGGACAGTGCCCTGATCAAGAAGATCGGCACCGTCATCAGTGGACGCTATCTCAAGTCTCTCATCGACGAAGCTAAGAAGAACCCCGAGGACTACGACGCGTTCTACAAAAACTTCGGGCTCTTTCTCAAAGAGGGCGTCACCTCCGACTTCGCGAACAAAGAGCGCCTAGCCAAACTCCTTCGCTACGAGTCCTCCCTCACGGAAGAGAAGTCGACCACCAGCCTCGCCGACTACGTCAGCCGCATGACGGAAGAGCAAAAAGAGATCTACTATCTCTACGCTCCTTCCCGCGACGCGATCGAGACCGGTCCGTATCTCGAAACCTTCCGCCAAAACAACCGCGAGGTCCTCTTCCTTTACGAGCCGATCGATGAGTTCGTCATGAACCACCTCAACGAGTTCGACGGCAAGAAGCTCCTCGCCGCCGATAGCTCTGAAATCGATCTGAATGATGCGACCGGCGAAGGCGAAGCTCTGAGCGAAGACGAACTCAAAGCCCTCACCGAATGGTTCAAAACGACCCTCGGCGAAAAGGTCTCTGAAGTCGAAGCCTCCAAGCGCCTCGTCGACAGCCCCGCCGCTGCCCTCAACGCCGACAAGATGATGACGCCCACGATGCGCCGCCTTATGAAGTCGATGCAGCAGGACGTGCCTGATCAGCAAACGATCCGCCTCGAGATCAACCCGCGTCACTCCCTCCTGCACAACCTCAATGCCCTCCGCACGAGCGACAGTGAACTCGCTGGTGAACTCGCCGAGCAAATCTATGGCAACGCCATGGTCGCCGCTGGCTTCATCGAAGACCCGCGCGAAATGGTCGGCCGCGTCTACAAAATGATGGAACGCCTCGCCGCCCGCGAAGCTGGCAAAAGCGACGCCTAGACGTCCCAAGATTCAACTACACTTCAAAAAGCCGGTCACAGCGATGTGACCGGCTTTTTTGTCTGAGCAGTGCGCTATCTGAACATTTTACGTTTGCACCTTGCTGATTGATTCGCGCCTGAGGTGTTTACAACTTCTGAATATCGACCTCCACATTGACGGGGTTGCTGACGATATCGAAGACCGGCGAGATACGCGCAAGATCAGCGAGGACCTCCGGTGCTGCATCGCTCTTTACGGTGAACTTCACGCGAATGTTTTCGTAGCCATTGCGCACTGTTTCATCGAGGCGAAGGAATCCGTGCAGATCGAGGTCGCCTTCAAGTTCGGTTTCGACCGATTCAAGATGTATCCCCCTGGCAGCGGCATGATAAACCATAGTCGTCGTCATGCATCCCGCTAAAGCGTGCAAAACATACTCCACTGGGTTTGCGCCTTGGTCTTCGCCCAAGAGCACTGGCGGTTCATCATTATCCAATACGAAAGCTTCCGTGCGTGTGCTATCTTCCTGACATGCGCCGTAGAAGCCCTTAATTTCGGAGCGGTTGTGCCCGCCTCCAAGCCATTTGTTCTTCGCACGAAATTGGAACTTCGCGATCTCTGGTTGCGCTTTCACCGCTTCTACGTTTTCGCCGAGGGCCGTAACATTGACGCCGTTAATGAGTGTGATTTCTGGTGTTTCTATTTTCATGATTTTTAACTTTACAGACAGACAAGTCTGTCTTTAATTGGGCTAAAAAAAGCCCGGAGGTTTAGTTGAGGGGATGAGTCACAAAAGGAATAAGTCTCGCAAGAGTTTCTCTCCTGTTCTCTGAGACCTACGTATTAGTGTGTTTCTCCCGCGTAGATACTTTTTGTCTAATTCACCAATTGGCGGACGGCATTCATGCCATCTTGAATCGGTTTGATGTCATTATAAACACCCGCAAGTGCTATCGCGCCGGCGAGATGGGTCATATAGGCAGCCGTCAACTCGTCAGCTTTCAGATGCTTATACTTTTTGTCGGAGGCAATGAGCTCATCCGCCAAGGTATGGACAAAATCTTTTGCCCAATCATAGTGAGCGTGCCCCTGCTTGCGAAGCTCACTGGCTTCGTCTGGAACTTCAGGAACGATATTAATAAACTGACAGCCACGAAACTTCGTGCGGATCGCCCATGGTTCGACTGAATCCATCACTCCGTAGAACCGAGTCAACGGAGTGCGCTTGGTGCCTACAAAGTCGAGGATCTCTGCTGCTTCATTTTCGTTCCGGTTTTTCAAGTATGCCAGGCAGAGCGCATCCTTACTTTTGAAATTCGAATAGAAAGTCGCTTTTGCCACCCCAGCCTTTTGGATCACTTCATTGATGCCCGTCGCACGATACCCATTTCGGTAGAACAAATCTCCCGCGGTAATGAGGATGCGATCCCGAGCTGTTTCCTGATCTAAAGTCCGTGCCATTCAATCAACATAAACAGACAGACCTGTCTGCCTAGCATAAAGTTGAAATTAATGAGAATTTCCTAAAAAACTGCATGAAATCTGTAACTTTGAGCCCCCCAAGCGTATGGAGGCTCAGACTGCTAGTGACCTATCATTCGCCTACATCTGAATGCATTGGCACTCCTAGCCTCGAAAGTTAAACGGCTGCTGAACTTTGACGAAGGTCGAATTACCGTCCCTCATTGGTGGTTCAAACTCTGTCACTTCGAGGGTGAGCAGGGCACTCATGCTCAGGTCCGCGTGATCACTTTCGATGACTCGAGGAAATTGAACCTTCCCCTCTGGGCCGACAAAGTATTCTACAACACAACTACCCTGCTGCCGAACGCCTTCTTCAGAGGTGTAGATTCTGAGGGTCGACTTAGTCATGCGCAGCGGTGAATCAAGTTCGTTCACTTTGCTTTCCTGGTATTTGAACTTCTCTGGGGCAGCTTCATAAAGACGGCGTTCCAAGGCATCGCTGACAGATCCTCCTTGGGGCATAAAGCCACCGTTTCTCCAAGCTTCCTGCTCAATGTCGTAGAAATTCACATACACTTTCTTTCGAGTGCTGGTCGGTTCTCCCTCAACTACCGCTGCCTTAAACTCAGCTTTCTTGATCACCTTGAGCGCTTTATCGATCAGGCCCGCATGCGTCGCGTCGAAAGGCATCTGATCAATCAGTTCACCCTCAGCATCCACTTCTACGAGGATAACGGCGTGCGGTCTTGAGAGATGAAGCCCTTTGAGATCCTGAGGAATCGCTGTCCTCAGCCCCCCCTTTACTTCTAAATCTCTATCCTGAGCGATTCCCGTGAGCGGGAGAGCGCAGACAAGAAACACCAAGAGATGCTTTAGGGTTGGAAGTGGACGATGGAGACGACGTCTGAGATCGCGTTTAAAAAGGGATGACGCTTTTTCAACTAAGGCAGTGTGGAAAGAAAAACTAACTGAAGAGCCACGGAGGCCTTTCGTGCAAAACATGTAACTATTAATTAGAGTATTCATTTTTATGGTATTTGAAAGTTCGCCATAAAAATAGACTATCAATGTTACCTGTTTATTACGGGAATATGACCATTTCATCATGAATGTAATCGTTCACCACCATCCTTCAAATCGACCCGTATCACAGATTTAATCAGAAATGCCGTTGTAATTACCTGCCTCAGAGCGCCGCATAGGTGGATTAAAGCCCAGTAGAACAGGATAACAGCTTGTACTGCAGGGGGCTAAAGTGCTCGAGATGGTCTGCACTAAGGAAGCTCTCGCCTTGCCCTTAATTCGATATGGGCAAGGATCAGCTCGACATGCCATCCACCACTCCAAGAAAGCGCGCGAAGAAAACCGAGCCCGTTTACTTCAATCGCGAACTCAGCTGGCTGGCGTTTAACCGCCGAGTGCTAGATCAGGCAGGGGATGAGCGTTTTCCGCTCTTGGAGCGGCTAAAATTCCTTTCGTTTGTCTCGTCGAACCTGGATGAATTTTTCGAAATCCGGGTCTCGGGACTGATGCAGCAGGTCGAGTCAAAGGTTAAGACACTTGGCATCGACGGACTGGAGCCGAAGGAGCAGCTTAAACGTATCCAGAAAGCTACTTCATCGCTTGTCAGCGATCAGTATAAACGCTGGCACGAGCAAATAGTCCCAGGCCTCGCCGCCGAAGGGATCCCATTCAAAACGAAAGATACCCTTACCGCGCGTGAAAAGGCCTGGCTGAAGACGTACTTCAAAGATCAAATCGAGCCGGTCCTCACCCCGCTCGCCATCGATCCAGCGCACCCTTTGCCCCACTTCGGGAATCGATCGCTAAACATCCTCCTTTGGCTCCATGATCCAGACAAAGAAGCCGGCGAACGACTTCTCGCCTTCATCCCTGTCCCGCTCATCTTGCCTAGAGTCATCCGCATCCCTGGCACACGCCGTAGTCCAGACAGCTACATCTTTCTCGGTGGCGTCCTTAAGCTCTTCGCTAAAGAACTCTTTCCCGGATATCGGATCGTCGGAATTCATGCCTTCCGCATCACACGAAACAGCGATCTTTATATCGACGATGAGGAAGTCGAAAACCTTCTCCAGACGATCGAAGAAGAGCTCTACAATTTGAGAAAGGGAGCCGCCGTCCGTCTAGAAATTGAAGGCGACATCGATGAGGCACTCCTCGAAGAGTTCCTCAAATCAATCCCCATCGCACGCGAACGCGTATACCGCATCAATGGGCCCATCAATCTGATGCGTTTGATGAGTATCTATGATGCTATTGATCGGCCGGACCTGAAGCTGCCTTCACCGATTCCCCACTACCCTCCAGCTTTACGCTTCGGTAAAACAATTTACGATGCGATCAAGAAAGAGGACTTCCTCCTTCACCACCCCTATGACTCTTTTGAGCCTGTCGTCGACTACGTGAAACAAGCAGCGAAAGACCCTCAAGTCCTCGCGATCAAGATCACGCTCTACCGAACAGCAAGCAACTCACCGATCGTCAAAGCCCTCATCGACGCGGCAAAGGCGGACAAACAAGTTACGGTTCTAATCGAGCTCAAAGCGCGCTTCGACGAAGCGAACAACATCAACTGGGCAAAGATGATGGAAGAAGCGGGCATCCATGTTGTCTATGGGTTTGTCGGGCTAAAAACGCACTGTAAGTGCTGCCTCATCATTCGCCGCGAAGAAGATGCAGTGAAGCGCTATGCTCACATCGGAACGGGCAACTACCACCATAAGACGGCACGTCTCTACACCGATCTCAGCCTTTTCACCAGTTCGCCCGAAATTTGTAATGAGGTAGCGGAGGTCTTTAACACGCTCACCGGCCGAGCAAAGAATCCTGTCTTTAAGAAACTGCTCGTAGCGCCTTACACCCTGCACAAGCGAGTGAATGAGAAGATCCTCCGCGAAGCTCGCAATGCTCGCAGTGGGAAACGAGCTCGTATCATCGTGAAGTGTAACAGCCTGATCGACAAAAAGACGATTGATAATCTCTACACGGCCTCACAGGCAGGGGTGCAGATAGATATCTACGTGCGCGGTATTTGCAGCCTTGTGCCCGGTCTTGCAGGTCTCAGCGATACGATACGAGTCCGCTCCATTCTCGGCCGCTATTTGGAGCATAGTCGCATCTATTACTTCGAAAATTCGGGAAGTGATAAACCAGATATCTACATCGGCAGTGCAGACTGGATGTCGCGAAATTTCCACCGAAGAGTCGAGGTCGTCGTACCTGTTGAACAGGAAGACTTACGACAGCGCATCATAGAGGAGATTCTTAGTTCCTACGCCCTCGATAACGTAGCCGCAGTACAACTACAATCGTCAGGGAACTACCGCAAAGTTTCTCAGCACCGGAGCAAAGCACCTTTCGACGTGCAAAATCACTTACTCGAAGTCGCATCTCAGCGGCAAAAAGAAGCGATTTACATCCAAGAGCTTGAAGAACCCGCACAATCCGACCCCGCCGAGGCATAGTCTTCTGGATCACGAAAGGGAGCAAATCCGCCCTTTCCTCTTCCTCTCGACTTGCCACCTGCTGTAAGGGGCGTCTCACTACGCCTCTGTGAAACAGAATATCGTCACTCTCGACATGGAGGGGGTCCTCACCCCGGAAGTTTGGATTAATGTAGCCCAGCGCACCGGCATCGAAGGCCTCTTACGCACGACTCGTGACGAGCCAGACTACGATGTCCTGATGCAGTATCGCCTCGATCTCCTCGACAAGCACGGCATCACGATCACTCAGATTCAGGAAGTGATCGCGGAACTCCCTCTTTTGGACGGCTGTATTGAGTTTCTCGACGCCCTCCGGTCAGAGGTTCAGCTCATCATTCTCTCCGATACCTTTGAGCAATTCGCCACGCCATTCCTCAAGCAAATGAAATGGCCGACCGTTTTCTGCCACCAGCTCATCATTGAGAATGACTGCATCACCGGTTATAAGCTACGCCAGCCAGACCAAAAACGCCAGGCAGTGAAGGCCCTCCACGGGCTCAACTACAATGTCATCGCGGCAGGCGACTCGTTCAACGACACGACCATGCTGAGCGAAGCTGACCACGGGTTTCTCTTTCACGCCCCGCAAAACGTCATCGATCAGTTCCCGCAATATCCAGCGTTGAACACCTACGACGAGCTCCTCGCCGCCATCCGTAGCGGTTATTGAGCAGGTGAGCCCGCCTCTGTGCTCGCTGAAGTTAGACGTATATACACTTCGTCGGCTTCTTTCGCGTAACGCGCCAAGTCTTCTTTACACTTAGCGAGGATCTCTTCGCTCTGAAGTAGATAGAGACGATCGTTGTGGATGACAAAAATCTCCGGATCGCCACCGGTCGCAGCTGCCCCATTCTCGCTCACACAGTAGCCACAGTAGCCACCATAAGCCGGGGCATATTTTTCAGGATTTTCCGCAAAGCGCTTTTGATGGGAGGCGTTCGAAAAATACCAGTAGGCCCCTTGCCATTCCTGGCGAAAGATCGAGCGTCCCTGCACCGCTTCCCCTGAAACAAAATAGGCCACGGCGTCATAGCCGCTGATCGCCACATCCGTCTGGCCATTCACCTCGGCCACACTCACGGGGTGGAAGCCAAACAGGGGCACGGTCACAAGAGCCGTAATCAAGAAGAGGAAAATACGAAATCGGGAATAGATCGTTATCATGAGGATGAAAAGTCTTCCTCACGCTCGAGCTAAACGCCACTCGTTTTTCCATATAAGGCGCACGGATACCTTTTGCCTTGTCACCCTAAGTGCAATCCGGCACTCCCAATTAAACTATTTAGACATGGAATCGGACAAATTCAACGACTACATCGGAAAGCCTTTTATCGCGTTCAGCATTCTCAGCACGCTGCTCGTCTGGTGCTTTTTCACCTACTTTCTCACTGCCTTTGTTCCGACTGAATCGATGCCATGGATGTATGTCCTGAGCGGTTTCACTGCCACCCCGCTCGCAGGCGTTTACTGCATTGCGAGCTTCATGTTCTGGCTCGTTGTTAAAGAGCAGCGCGAAGCGAAACTGAACGCTTAAGCGCGCAATTAGCGCGATAAATGGGGCTTACCCCCCAAGGAAAGGCTCTCTAATGCAAGAGATGAGCCCAACTCCTTAAACCCGACCCGTGATCGGGCGATGTTCCAATGAGACTGACTGCACACATGCAGTGGCTCTGCCCATGTCGGAACAACCTCCATTACATCGCCACTATCGGATCCCGGATCTCAGCTTCCGCGACTTCTGGGATATCTGTCGCCAATATCAGCGCCTTCGTCCGAAATATCGCTGCATCCTCTATAGTGTCGAAGGCTTTGGAAGCCAACTCGTCGAAAACGAATCTGATGTTTCCGTCGTTCTCCAAGCGATTGCGAAAAACCAAAATCAGGTTCGTCGATTCACCGCCCGATTTTATCTATCAGCCTTGTCCGAGCCCGGAGACTACGGTAACTCGAAACTGGAATATCTTCCCGAGATTGTTGATTTTCTCCCAGCAGGCCTTCACTTCTACAGCCCGGACGACGACAAACTCATCCTCTACAAGCTCGAAGACTACATCTTCAACAGCTACTATATCGAGGAAGAGCTGAACCGTAACGTCGAGTATGGTATGCCTTGTGAAGTCCTCACGGCGGTCATCGATATGCGGGGCTTCAGTTCCTTTTGTGAGCAGGCAAACATCGAGTCGCCCTACACTTGTGGTCTCATGACGGCCTTCTAAGGGATGGTACATGATGGATTTAAGCGCTACCCACCGGAGTTGGTTAAGTTCCTTGGCGACGGCGTTCTTGCGATTAGGCAAACAACCGCACGCGATCGGGAAGTCGCGATTGAAGCCTGCATCAACGGCATCCTTGAGCTCGCTCCAAAGTGGGAACAAATCATCCGTGGTCCAGAGTTCAGCCATGGTGCCCCTTCCGGCATCGGTGCAGGCATAAGCTTTGGCCTCGCGAGTAAGATTTCAATCGGGAACGACTACCTCGGCCGCCCAATCAATTTAGCCAGTCGCCTCTGCGGCGTCTGTCCGCCAAGTACTCTTTACATCGACTCTGCAGTGCCCGAAATCGCAGGCCGCGAAGGCGTCAAAAGCACGAGCGTTCGTCTCAAGAGCTTCGGAGATAGAAAGACCTGGATGCTTCTCAGCAACTAAGACTTCTCAGCCCTACAGCGTATCATCCTCAGGCGTCATAGCGTGCTCAGCTTCGCGTCGGCGCTCCACCTTCCCGCCGACAAAAATCGACAGCTCATAGAGCACGTAGAGCGGGATTGCCAAAAAGAGGAACGTGATCGGGTCAGGCGTCGGTGTTACGACAGCCGACAAAACGAGGAAGGCTATGATGGCATGGCGCCGGTAGTTCTTCAGCATCACGGTTGTGGCAACCCCCATGTGGATGAGCAGTAGTAGAACGAGCGGAAACTCGAAAGCCGCACCGACCCCCATCGTCGCCCACATCAAGAGTCCGTAGTAACTCGATGCATCGATCAAAAGTTCAAAGCCGAACATCTGCGAGAACATCACCGAGGCGCGCAGACCCGCTGGTAGTAAAATCCAGAAGCTGAAAGATGCCCCCGCAAGAAACAGGACAAAGGCCGCGAGACTACCGGGAAGAAGCATGCGTCGCTCTTTCAAGGTCAGCCCTGGCGCGATAAACTTCCCCAAGAAGAGGAGCATAAAGGGCAGCGAGATCGACAGTCCCCCAAGAAAGAAGAGCTGAAGCATGACCGAAAACACGCCCATGAAGCCCCGGATATAGAGCGTATCGTCGACGCCCTCTTGTCCACGCAGGGCAAATTCGTAGGGCCAACGCAAAAGATCGGCGAACTGGAAGACAAAAACCCCAACCAAAAGACACGAGAGGAGAAAGACTCCAAAGCACTTCGCGATCACCCAGCGAAGCTCCTCGAGATGGTCTAAAAAGCTCATCTCGACCGCAGCGCTGTCAATCGGCTCGGCAGGCGCAATCGCTTTCGAGTCTACATTTTGATTCTCTTCGTCGGGTAGAATTGCCATCGGATCGTCGAGTCAAGATGGCGACTGCAACTTACAGCGCAAGCACGCGGTCTTGTCATTGACAGCTCAATGCCGAGAGCCAAATTTACGCGCTAGCTTTATCCCAATTTGTAGCGACCCCTAAAAGTCGCAAATCCTCTATACTATCCATACACTCAAAATGCCCAAAAAAGTTAATAAAAAGTCCATTCCGGCCAAAAAGAAGGCCGTTAAAGCGACAAAGTATGTCTACGCGTTCGGAGCAAAAACTGACGGCGACACGACAATGAAGACCCTTCTCGGAGGCAAAGGAGCAAATCTCGCGGAGATGGCTCGCATCGGCTTACCGGTGCCTCCTGGGTTCACTATCACGACAGGCGTCTGCACCTACTACTACGATAATAAGCGCAAATACCCTAAGACCCTCGTCGCTGAAGTTAAGGCCTCCGTCGCCCGAGTTGAAAAGGAAGTCGGTAAGAAATTTGGCGATTTGAAGAATCCACTTCTGTTCTCGGTGCGCTCCGGTGCACGAGAATCTATGCCCGGCATGATGGATACGATTTTGAACCTTGGCCTCAATGACAAGACCGTCAAAGCCCTCGCCGATAAGAGTGGCAACGAAGCCTTTGCCTACGATTGCTACCGTCGTTTCATCCAGATGTACGGCGACGTCGTCATGGGCGTCCAACCCAAGGACGACACCGAAGCGGAACCCTTTGAGCACGTCCTCGAAACTCTAAAGAAAGAAGTCGATGTCGAACTCGACAGCGACCTCACGGCTAACAATCTCCGCGAGCTCATCAAGCGCTACCAAGTCCTGATCAAAAAGTATACCGGCGACGCTTTCCCTCAAGATCCATACAAACAACTATGGGGAGCGGTCAGTGCCGTTTTCGGTTCTTGGCAAAACGAGCGAGCAACTATTTACCGCCAGAAATACGGTATCCCTGCTGCGTGGGGCACCGCCGTGAATGTGCAAGCAATGGTCTTCGGCAACATGGGTGAGGACTCCGCAACCGGAGTCGCCTTTACGCGAGATCCCGCAAATGGCGAAAAAGTGTTCTATGGGGAATATCTAATCAACGCCCAAGGTGAAGACGTCGTCGCAGGCGTGCGCACACCGAAACCGATCGCGCAACTCGCAGATGAAATGCCCAAGGGGCACAAAGAGCTCGAGGTCATTCGCAAGAAGCTCGAAAGGCACTTTCGTGATATGCAGGACTTCGAATTCACGATCGAGAACAAGCAGCTCTACATGCTCCAAACGCGCAACGGCAAGCGGACTGGCTTAGCTGCCGTGCGCATCGCGGTGGAGATGACAAAAGAACGTCTCATGACTGAAAAAACAGCGGTGACCAAGATCCCCGCTGAGTCGATCGATAGCTTACTCGTTCCCGTCTTCAATCCAGCTGCAGTTAAAGCTGCAAAAACGATCGGCACTGGCCTACCGGCAGGACCCGGCGCTGCTTCAGGGCATATCGCTTTTTCCGCCGCTGCAGCCGAACGCTCAGTCAAGGACGGCAAGAAGGTCGTGCTTTGTCGCCAGGAAACATCTCCTGAAGACCTTAAAGGCATGATCGCCTCCGAAGGCATTTTGACAAGTCGCGGTGGCGTCAGCTCACACGCAGCTCTTGTTGCCCGTCAAATGGGTAAAGTCTGTATCTGCGGAGCCTCTGAAATCAAAATCAACTACGCCAAGAAGACACTGACTGCAGGTAAAACTGTCCTCAGGGAAGGCGACTTCATTTCGATCGATGGCACTGCGGGAACAATCTTCTCTGGCCAAATCGAAACGAGTGACTCAGAAGTGCAGCAAGTTCTCGCCGGAAAGCTCAAAGCGAGCAAAAGCTATACGTATCAGCTTTTCAATACAGTCATGGGCTGGGCTGACAAATACCGCAAACTAGGTGTTCGGACCAACGCCGACTCCCCTGCCCTCGCACAAGCAGCCATCACCTACGGAGCTGAAGGCATCGGACTTTGCCGCACAGAACACATGTTCTTCGAAGGCGACCGGATTGATTACATGCGCCAAATGATTTTGGCCGGGGAAGAAAAGGATCGCCGAGCAGCGTTGAAAAAGCTGCTTCCGTTCCAACGCAGAGACTTCAAAGGCCTCTTCAAATCGATGGCAGGCTTGCCGGTCACCATTCGCCTCCTCGACCCACCGCTGCACGAATTCGTCCCACACGACGACGCTGCACGTCGTGAGCTCGCAGAGAAGCTCAATCTAAAGCCCGACTACATTGCCGAACGCATTCGTGCACTGCATGAAGAGAATCCGATGCTTGGACACCGTGGCTGCCGCCTAGGTATTTCATATCCGGAAATCACCGAAATGCAGTCACGCGCCATCTTTGAAGCCGCTGCAGCACTGCTCACGCAGAAGAAGCCAATCGATGTTCAGCCCGAAGTGATGATCCCACTTGTTGGTTTCAAGCAGGAGTTAGCTAACCAAATCGCGATCGTTCGCCGCGTCGCCGACGAAGTGATGAAAGCGAAGGGGGTAAAAATTCGCTATACAGTTGGCACCATGATTGAGATCCCACGCGCCGCTATCACTGCTGACGAAATCGCTGAAATCGCCGACTTCTTCAGCTTCGGAACAAACGACCTGACTCAGACAACGCTTGGCCTCAGCCGCGACGATATGGGTTCATTCTTCGATAAGTATAAAGAAGAAGACATCTTCGCACAGAACCCATTCGCCAGCCTCGATCAAAGCGGCGTCGGCAAGGTTGTCGAAATTGCCGTCGAGAAAGGCCGCTCGGTAAAGAAGAATTTGAAACTCGGCATCTGCGGAGAGCATGGGGGCGACCCATCTTCAATCAACTTCTTCCACCAGGTTGGTTTAAACTATGTCAGTTGCTCACCACCGCGCGTCCCAGTAGCTCGCCTTGCTGCAGCTCAAGCAGCGCTCACAAATTAACGGTTTGTAAGCAAAAGTTTAACACCCTTCATACGTCCTCCTTCGCCTCTGCGAAGGGGGACTTTTTATTGATTCAGATACAAAACGTCTTCCTGAAACCATTCTCCAGCCCCGAAGTCGTAAAACCATCGGCCACCCTCGGTATTCAGTAAAGAGCTCCCAGCGAGGTAAAAATACCATACGTCCGTCGGCTGGTGGTAAAACGTATCGCCCTAATCTCTGGATGTATAGACCCACCCTATCAGCTGATCGTAAAACCAATAGCTGTCCGTATTACCCTCTCCACTACAGTATACCCATTCATGTTCGATATGGTAGACCCAAGGGAAATAGACCCCGCTGAGCCAGCCGCTACCTAACCAATCGAGTTTATACCACACTCCATCTGCCGTCACCGCGGAAGGAAAGAATTCCATCACGAATGGATTAAAGCCCGTATAGCGGCCTTCTTGATTCATACCCTGTCGAAAACGGGGCCAAACCGATGTCGGGCTCAAAGCGTTTCCTCCCCCTTCAAAAGCGATGATTCGATTTCCATGCATCCCGAGATAGAGCGTTCCATCCGGAGCGATGTTGGGTGAAGAATCGTTGATCCCCGATAGGACTGAAGAAGTGACCGTGTTCCCGTCTGGCAAATTAACATCGGCCAAAATGACATCGAAATTCTGGCTCTCGGAGGTTTTCAACCTCCGAGAGCGTTCCGGCGGCCATGACCTCCGCTCCAGAAGCTTCCAAAGAAGCAACCAGTTCGCGGCGCCAAAGGACTTCATCCTCTAACACCAAAATCTCCAAGCCGCTTAATCTACCCATGACGCAAGGTATCTAAAACAAAAACGCCGAGGTCAAACCTCGGCGTTATCATATAAAAATCTATTGAGAGGATTACTCTTTAACAGCCGTCGCAGTAGCCGTCCCTACCGGTTCGGCTTCTTCGAGACGCTTTGCCTCGCGAAGAGCGAACAATCCGCTCTCACGGTATTGCTTCTTGCGCTTAGCAAGATGTCGGAGCCGGTGAGCGTTAGGCTTCTTACCGGGGGCTTTAGTCTTGGATCGGCGTTTGCCGTAAAAAGGAGAATTACGTCCACTCATGGTTTCTGGATTTCTTGGGTGAAAACCTCTACTGCCAACAAGACACAGCAACGTCGGCAAGAAAAATGACACAATTACCGACTAATCGACGGCAGTGACACTGATTTTCACATCCTCTTCGGCGGTGTAAGAAGCATCGATGACCTGAACCATAAGGCCAGACAACGCGTTGCGCTGAACTTCGAGAATGACAGGCACATCATCACGGCTGAGGACATCGCGAACGATCTTCTCCACCTGATTCATCGTTACCTGGTCGTCTTTATAGAGGACTTGGCCGTTCGCTTGGATATTAAATACGATCGGATCGCTCTTCGGCTCATTCTCCGTCTCAGGTGGCTTAGGCTGTGGCTTATCGATTTTGATACCGATTTCGTCAACGAAGACGGTGGTCACGATAAAGAAAATGAGAAGGATGAAGACCATATCAATCATCGGGGAGATGTTGATGTCTGTATTGTCTTCAGCTTGTTTGATCCGACGATGACGGCTCATAAAATTTTAAGGGGTTGTAGGGGTGTAAGAAAATGAATGCGCCCAGAGAGGTGAATCATCAAGGAAATTAAACATCTCAAGTCGCTCGTTTTGTCGCGAAAATATAGGATGAGGCGAAAAGCAATGCAGCCCCCACGACGATGACAAGACCCGGTATAGGCAACCAAAAGAGCGGAACAAAACCCAAGAAAAGCGCTGCTCCTCCAGCGAGGAGAGCATATGGAAACTGTGTTTTCACATGCTCATGCGGTTCTATTCCACACGCGATGGACGAAACAATCGTCGTATCAGACAACGGTGAACAGTGATCACCAAAGACGGCGCCACTAAAGACTGCTGCCACAATTCCAGAAAGACCGAAGCGCAATGCAGCGTCGTCCATCTCGGAGCCCAAACCGAAGAAAAGTGGGATCGATAAGGGCATGACCAAAGCCATCGTTCCCCAAGAAGTTCCCGTCGTGAAACTGATCACAGAGGCTGCAACAAAAACGACCGCGGGCAAAAGCTTCACAGAAACGGCTCCCTCAAGTAATGCAGATAAAACGTCACCCGCCTGAAGCTCTCCGATCACGCTTCCGAGAACCCATACCGCAACCAAGATCAATGCCGGTTTAAAGAGCGCCAGCACGCCATTCTCAAAGGCCTCCATCCCCGCACTGATTCCACCACGGGAGCGAGGGAAGACAATGAGCGCTCCGACCACTCCAATTATGCTCGCCCACACCATAACGATCGCCGCGTTTGAAGCACCAAACGCAGCCGCGAGGAGCTTTAAGCCCGACAGCTCGGAGCCGTTCTCTCCGAGTCGTTGAAAGCCATCCCAAACGATACCGCCAATGACCGAAAATATCAGCAAGGCGAGGGGTCCGAAGAAGCGCCAGCGTCCCACCGTGCTCTCTTCGCCATCGGTCGTTTGAGCCAAAGGCTCTAGCTCACTCGGCGCAACCGCTTGCGCGGACTTCATTGGCCCTATGTTCCACTGTCGATAAATCGCTACCACCAATAAGATTAACGCGAACCAACAGTAAAAATTAACCGGAATGGACGAAAAATAGACCGAATACGGATCAGCGAACCCTTCTCGGCCGGCCTCGATCATACCCTCTCGTATCTGACTCAGTTGAAAAGCTATCCATGTTGAAATGAAGGCGATACAAGCGACCGCTGCACTCGTCGTATCGACGATATAAGCAAGCCGCTCGCGAGCGACCCCACAACGGTCAGCTAGGCCTCGAAACAGACGACCGACCATCAATGAGTTTGCCAACCCGTCAAAGAAGCAGATCAGGCCAAATCCCATCGCCGCGCCTTCGAGTCGGCGTCTAGAACCTTGATCAGCAACGCGTCCGAGCCATGCATCCAAAGCGCCCGATTTTTCAAGAATTGCTGCAAATCCCCCCAAAAGAAGGGTAAAAACCAGAGCGCCGACATTCCACAAGCTGCCGAATTTAGGTAGAAAATGAATTTCGACGAGTGAGACGAAAGCGAGCGCAGGGTTCCCATTACTTAAAAGAATCGCTCCGCTCAAAGCCCCAACCAACAGGGCAATCACGACCCGCCGGAAAAGGACCACCATCGCCAAGGCAAGAAACGATGGCCAAAGCGCGGCAAGCTCACCGCCAAAAAACAACATGCCCCACGTGGCTGCAAAGAGAACGAGAGCGAGAGCAGTCTTCCAGTCTTTAAACATTAGTTAGTTACGATGATAAGGACTCGCTCGGTGGCAAGTTTAGCGCTTACCGATTGCATGCATTGAGGGAATACCAAACTGTCCCCCCCCTATGCCTTTTCAACCAGCGAAACGGTCGATCCTCGATGAAAGCGAAACGAGTCTCAAAGAGTCTCTTAAGGCTTGGGGACTTCCTGCATACCGATGCCAGCAAATCCTCGATGGCATTTACCGCGGGCAGGCCGCTAGCTTCGACGACTTTAGCTCCTTGCCGAAGAGCCTTCGTCAGAAACTTGCAGAGCAATATGAGTTTATGCCGACAAAACGCCTGCTCGTCAAAAATCCCGACGGGAACACCGAAAAGCTCCTCCTCGAACTCGAAGATCGAAGCCTGATCGAGACCGTTCTCATTCGCTACCCACAAACCGGCGTAGGTCAAAGCGAGTCGCGCCGAACGATCTGTGTTTCTAGTCAAGTTGGCTGCGCTTATGGCTGTAAATTCTGTGCCTCGGGGCTCGCAGGTTGGAAAAGGAATCTCACCCGAAGCGAAATCGTCGCCCAGTTCATCGAAATCAGGGAATGGGAAATCGAGCGTGAGCGGGCTACTCCCGAAGGCCGCACTCCCTTCGACAACATCGTTTTCATGGGAATGGGTGAGCCTTTAGCCAACTATGATGCCGTTGTCGGCTCGATCCAAACCTTGAACTCAGAATGGGGATTCAACTTCGGGGCACGACGCATCACCCTATCCACCTCAGGCCTCGTCCCACAGATTCTAAAATTGGCCAAAGAGCCAATTCAGTTTCGCCTCGCTATCAGTCTGCATGGGGCAACGAACGCCGTTCGCGAGAAGATCATGCCGATCAACAAACGCTATCCACTCGAGGAATTGATTCCCGCAGCCGAATATTTCAGCCAGAACCATGGACGCATGCTGACACTTGAATACATCCTCATTGAGGACGTGAACGACTCCTTTGAACAAGCCCACGAACTGGTCAAGATTGCTCGGCGCCTTCACGCGCACGTTAACTTGATTCCTTACAATAAGGTGGAGGGTCTGCCTTGGAAACGGCCTAATATTATGCGTCAGCAAGCCTTCGGAACGATCCTCAAAAAGCAGAAGATCTCTTTTACGATCCGGAAGGAAAAAGGGCACGAAATCGATGCAGCCTGTGGTCAGCTCCGTCTGCTAACAGAGAAAGAACGCGGACAAGTCGCTTAAACACGTAAATTTGAATTCTTAATTCAGCTTTACATCAATATATCCGTATATATTGATTTGTTATCATGAAGAACCGAGCCATCACTGACCTGCTCGCTCAGGACAAACCTACATTGTCGGTAGAATTTTATCCGCCCAAAGACGAAACGGGAGGCGAACTGATCGTTCGCAGTGCGGTCGAAATTGCTCAAGAAGTGAAGCCCGACTTTGTTTCGATCACTTACGGGGCCGGTGGTTCGACGCGCGAGCGCACCTTTCGCTACGCCAGCAAGCTAAAGGACGAAAACAACTTCAATGTCATGCCACACCTGACTTGCGTCGGGTCTTCAAAAGCTGAAATCGTCGATATCGTCGAAGGCTATGTACAAGCAGGCTTTTGTAATCTAATGGCCCTCCGGGGGGATCCGCCAAAAGGCGAGACAGAGTTTAAGCCGCACCCAGATGGACTCGCCTACGCGAGTGACCTCATGGCCCTCTTACGCGAGAAGTTCGCTGGACTTTGCCTCGGTGTAGCGGCGTATCCCGAGGTTCACCCTGAAGCAGCCTCTGCCGAACAAGACCTCAAGCATTTGAAACTGAAGGTCGATGCAGGGGCATCCTTCATTACGACACAGCTTTTTTATCGAACTGAGAACTTCGTTCGCTTTGCGGAAAACTGCCGAAGTGCGGGTATCACGATACCGATCGTTCCAGGACTCATGCCGATCCTCTCCGCAAAAGCCGCCAAACGCTTCTGCTCAGACATCCCAGCCCCCTTACTCGAAGCGTTGAATAAGGCAGGTGATGATCCGCAAGCGATTCAGGCAGTCAGTGTTGATTGGACCTTTCGGCAGGTCAACGAGCTCAGTGAGGCCGGCTTTAAGAACGTCCACCTCTACATCATGAATAGGAGCGCCATTGCAGTTCCATTGATGAAGAGACTTCAGGACGCCGGCATCTATTAGGACGAGCTGTCCAAACAAAAGGCCCACCGTTCGGGCCTCGTCATCTACCTGACTTACCGCGGGCAGCGCTTACCTTTTGCGGCCCCCTTGTAGTTGGGGCACAAAAAAGCCCCTCGGTAAACCGAGGGGCTTGAAAGAGAGATTTAAATCTAACGCAGGATCTAGCGGCGGCGGCGTGATGTGCCGAGGAGCGTAGCGATAAATCCGAAGCTGATCAGAGCAATGAATGAAGGCTCAGGGATCGGAGCTGTCACTTGCGTTGGACGAACCGGCTTACTCGGCTTAATATCCGTAAGGAAGTCTACTGGGGTGTAACCACCGTAGGTGTAGACGTCAGGAAATGTTTCAAACATGCTGATATTCAGAATACCAGAGCTAGTGAGGTCAGCCAAGATAGCGTCGTAGTATGGACCACAACCAAGAAACTCAGCTGTGCCAACAGATGCCGCCGGTGGACCGCAGATTAAGCCGAGATCAAAACCAAAGTTGTAGTCGAGGTCGTTAACCATCAGGAGATCATCGCCTGGATTATTAAAACCTTGAAAGTCGAACATCGTCATTTCGATGTTGATCCCAGCGATACCACCGCCGAAATCAAAAGCATCCCAACCGTAACTTTCGCCGATGATGCCGAGGGCATCAGCGACACCCGGGATAGGAGTATTTGCGCCACCAGCGTAACCGAACACGCCATTAATGATGTCGCCGCCGCCTGTGCCGTAGTCGAAGAAGCCGTTGTAGAGTTCTAGAGCAGACAGCTGGGCAACAACGTGCGCACCATTTGTTCCGAGGATTTCGATTACGATTCCAGTGTCTTGGACGATACCGAAAGTATTGAGGTCAATCGCGGGGTTGAGCGACGACATGAACTGAGCACTTAAAGGTGCGGAGATTGCAGCGGCCGCAAGCAGACTGACAGTTAGATTTTTCTTCATAGTAGACAGGATTGAGATGAAAGACTAGTAGTAGACTGTGCAAATTAAGGAATACACCTACAGGGATATCAAAGGGTTTATAAGTATATTCCTGTTAAAAAACCTTAATGTTTTTTACATTTAGACCTCTAAACCCTGATTCTAGAGCGAAATAGCGTCTTTGTCTGCCAGAGCACAGGCCTGTGCCCAAGGAGCTCGCCCTCGGAATCAATTGCACTGACTAGGTATGAGCTAGCGAAGCGAAAGGGGGCGCCTGAAGAGGATCCAAATCCGCCAACGAGCTCCGTTCCTCGGCGCGCAGAATCCTCCATCCACGCGGGCAACGTCAGGTGATAAGGGTTTCTCCTCACCTCCCCTTCATGCTCAGCCAGTGCCCGAACCAGCTCAGAAACCTCAAGCGGTGTCGCCTCAACGATGCAGTTTGGCTCAGGCATGGTGGCCCAAAACTCTGATTCAACGTATAATTGAGGTCTTCTATTCAGCGTTTTGATCGCCTCGCGAACGAAATTCCCGACCGAAACGTGGGTCGGATGGGCATCTGCTAGATGCGGTGCGAGCACGATTGTGGCTCCTAAATCGTCTAAAACCGCCCCAAAACCTGCGAGGGCGTCTTCTCTTTGCGCTTCTTTGGATGCACGCAAGAAGCCCCCGCTTAGGTCCTCAAAAGGATACCTACATTCAAAACCAAGGCTGGCACACGAGCACTCAAGTTCTCCTCGGCGACGCCCATGCTCTTCGAACCGGCTACCTAGGGTCATGGCTAAATTGACTACCCGCCAGCCTTCTTGACGAAGTCTGTAAGGTAAAAGACCAACGATCGCCTCATCATCTGGGTGCGGTGAACAAATCACTACCACGGGTGCATCCTCGGCGACGGGCGGAAGACTAGGTCGAGCCGACGTGTCTCGTCCGATCGACTCTGCGGCATCCCGCAAAGCTACGAGTGATTCAATCCAATCGGCGTATGTTTTAGGGGGGGAATTCACAGCGGAAATATTCAGCGCTTAGCGATGACGACCGCTCCATGCGCCTAAACCGGAGGCCAAAGCCTGCGCCTCGAGCTCGCCAAAGCGCTCTAGAAATGAATCCGTCCAAATAAGCGGCCGATGGTCTTCGGCCGAGATGCGGCAATTTGTCCGAAATCCTCGGGCGTAGAGCCGCTCCTTATCCCCCGACTGAATCGCAAAACCAGTTGTCATCGATCCCGCGCGGAGTCGCTGGCACCAGAGAACGATCGAAATAGGCACGACACCGTTAATCGAGCTGAGATAATCCGACTCAATCCGACTCACGACATGATACATGTCGGGAAATTTTTCCCAATCAAAGCGCGGCGCGCCCAACACACTTTCGAACCAAAGCTGCTGAGCACGTTCGACGAAAGTTAGATACTTCGGGTGGTGAACGACCATTTGTCCATCGAGGTCATCGTAGTGCGTATCGGTCTGATATAAAAAGCAGCCGAGGGGTAGGCTTGATAAATCTATGGGCTCAATCATTTCAAAAGTTCTAGGCTACGTAATGCTAAAGACAGGAACACGGCTCACGCAAGCCACCGAGACAACCAGAAGCAAAAAAGGCTCATGTCTTCGCCTTCAAATCTGCGAGATACTCGGAAAGACCCACCGAGGTCGGATGTTTTTCAGGTTCGTATCCCAAATCAGCTCGAGCCGCTTCGATAGAAAACCAATGATCTTTTGCTAGCTCCGTCGCAACGAAGCGCGTCATCGGGGGTTCCCCATCCAGCCGTAGCAATTTCCAAATGAACTCAGCCGTCGCCCCAAGGCAGTAGGCCACCCCAAGGCTCAATCTACGCTTTAAGGGCGGAATTCCCACAGCATGGAGAATCTCAGCTACCCAATCCCACAATACAACCGGCTCCCCTTGGGAGAGAAAATACGCCTTCCCCCCCGCCACTCCTCTTTGAAGCGCGTCCAGCGCCTGCACATGTGCGTCCGCCGCATTGCGAACATGCGTAATGTCTGCCCGGTTTTTGCCCGTTCCTATCTGGGCGAGGCGTCCTGCTCGAGCACGATCGAGGACGCGGGGCAGCAAGTGTGGATCACCCACACCCCAAATCAAATGCGGCCTCAAGGCACAGGTTTCAAAACGGGGACCATTCGCCTGCAAAACCATCTGTTCAGCAGTCGCTTTTGTCTCAGCGTAGTGGCAAAGCCAGTTACGTCCGTAAGGCAGTGACTCGTCTTCTCCTTGGAAGGACTCTCCGGAAAAAACAACGCTCGGCGTACTCGTGTGAACCATCCAACGTACACCGTGTTTACGGCAAGCAGCCAAGACGTTTGCAGTGCCACCGATGTTAATCGCTTCGTATTCTTCGCGCTTACCCCACACCCCGGCTTTCGCCGCGACGTGGATCACTGCGTCTTTGCCCTCAATGGCGCGCGCCACTTCATCAGCATGGGTCAAATTTCCCTGGCAAACGATGACCCCACTCTCAGCTAGGTCATTTGCGGCTGAGCGCTGAAATACAGTCACCTCATCTCCGCGTTCAAGCAGCGCTTTGACGATATACCTTCCGAGGAAACCTGCCCCGCCTGTCACCAAAATCCGCATGCCCTACAAAGCTTTCTTTCCCTCGAACTCTTTCTTCAAGGTCAATCGATGAATCTTCGCATTATGCCTCACATCGACAGGGAAGCCTTTGCTGACAAAGAAATTCTTAATCACTTCCGTATGAGGAAATCGGGACGCTTGCTCAATAAGCTCATCCACTCGAAGTGATTTACCATTTTCAAATTCCAGCACGACGGCCGGTATTTGCCTCGGCGCTTGGCCAAGCCCGATTAGAGCGCTGCGAAAAACACCGGGGAGCTGGTTAAAGACCGCTTCGACCTGATCGGTAAAAAGGACCCCAGTAGTTGTCACCACCTGCTCCACGGCCCGTCCACAAAACCAAAGGCGCCCCTCTTTATCAAAATAGCCAAGGTCGCCCATTCGGTGCCAAACGACCCCATCAGGAGAGAGCCACTTGGATTTCGACGTTGCCCCAGGCAAGCGGTCGTAGGTCTCAGTCACTGAAGGTCCAGTGACGATGACTTCTCCAATTTGCCCCTGCTCTAATTCTTCAAGCTCAGTTGCCCCGTCAAAGGGTTGCTCTTGAAAGGGCACGATCTTCGCAGACACCTCAGAAACTAAGCGCCCCACACAAGTGCCCTGCCCTGCCCGCGTTCGGTCCCAGGTTGAATCTAGTACTTCCCGTGCTGAAATCGTGGATACAGGGAGGCATTCCGTCGCTCCGTAGGGCGTATGAACCATTCCATTTGGCAAAAGCCTAGAAAGTCTTTCGAGAAGTTCTACGGGCGCGGGGGCACCAGCCATAAGAATTCGCCTAATCGATGGCAGCTTCAGGGACTGCGCATCGCAGTAGTCGGCGATACGTTTCCAAAGAACTGGCGAACCGAAGGAGTTCGTTACTTGGTTTTGCTCAATCGCTTGAACAATCTTGGCTGGATCGACCGTTGCTGGGCGACTCGGATTCATTTCAGGAACAACCGTCGTCATACCCATCGCAGGATTAAAGAGCGCAAAGATGGGCAACATCGGGAGATCTACTTCCCCGGGCTCAATACCATACGTGTCCCGGATCAGCCGAACCTGTGCATCGAACATCCCGTGAGTATATTGCACCCCTTTAGCTGGCCCAGTTGACCCCGAGGTAAAAAGGATGGCAGCGAGCTCATCCGCATCGGCTTCAGCCATTCCGATATTACCCGCGCAATTCCCAATCGCAGCTTCCCATTTTTTCCCAACGAGGACCCGCGGACCCACGGAGCGAAAGGTTCGACGAAAAATCTTCGAGAGAGCAACCGCCAGCGGGATCCCAACTAAGGCTTCAGGTTCGGTTCTCTTCACACAGCTCAAAAACCCTTTCAGACCCATGCCGGGGTCGATCACAACCGGAACCGCGCCCAGCTTGAAGAAAGCGAAGCAAATCTCAATCAAAGGCAAACCAGGCCGAACCATAAGGAGGGTCCGTGTTCCCCTCCTGACCCCACGCTCAGAAAGGAACTGCGCGGCGCGATTTGACGACGCATCCAGTTCAGCGAAGCTCCGTTCGAGATATCGAATCGTTCCATTCGAACTTCGTCCTTCAGCAACGCGAAGCGCAGCCTGATGCCCCCTTTCAGAGGCCATCGCATTGAGGAATCGTGCGACGTTAGCGTTGGTATCCACTCAGCAAACGACCGACCGTAGAGGCCTAGTAATCAGTAAACGAAAGCAACCCCCAAAGAATTTCGACTTTCCGCCCGGTTGGATTCTCGTTCGTCGCGAGTTCACCTTCCGACAGCGTAGGAGAAACTGAACCGGTTGGCTCGAAAGACTCGTTCTCAACCGACACAATGCCGAGAAAGTTGAAGTCGGAGCCAGGGCCAGAGGCGGTTTCTTCGGTAGTGGCACAACCAACCATCGATACTGCCACGATCAGAAATGTAAGTCGTAAAAACACGAATATGAGACAAATCCTTAAGCGCATCGTGGCAACGCAAAAGCGCATGGGCATCGGTCAACCCCTCGCCTAAAAGCGCTTTTTCGCACCGATCTGATACATCCGTCCAACGGGAGAATGAAGATAATCGTAACCGATAGAATCAGCATCCGAAAATGGCGGTTCCTCATCGAACAGATTGATGACCTCAACCGTAAACTACATATCTAAGGCCTCGAAGCCTATCCCAATATCTACCGTCACAAACGGGTCCACCTCTTCTACCCCGGAGAATGAAGCGAAAAGTTGGTTGTATGGGCCGACATAATTGACAGATCCAAAGGCATCCCAGCGATCCTTCGTCCAAGTCACCCTTAAATCACCCCTGTATTCAGGAAAAAGATACTCGCCTGATTTCCCTTCTAATCTACTTTAGATGCAAAACAAAAATAGGGCTAACGATTCAGTCCGTTGCCTGAATAAAAACCCGCCCTTAGCTAACCTTAATAGACATCGCGCTGGTAGCGCTTGTCCTTTTTGAGAGCTTTAACGTAGGCCTCAGCCTCTTCGACCGACTTCCCGCCATGCTCGGCAACGACATCGATCAAGGTTTGATGAACGTCTTTTGCCATCCGCGAGGCGTCTCCACAGACGTAGAAGTACGCACCCTGCTCAAGCCAATCATAGAGCTCTTTGCCATGCTCAGCCATGCGATGCTGCACGTAGACCTTCTCAGCACGATCGCGCGAGAAGGCGACATCCAGCTTCGTCAGGCTTCCTGACTTCAAATATTTCTGCCACTCGGTCTGATAAAGGAAGTCATCCTGGAAGGTCCATTCGCCAAAGAAGAGCCAGCTCTTCCCTTTCGCACCTGTCTCAGCGCGCTCTTCAACAAAAGCTCGAAACGGAGCGATACCGGTGCCCGGCCCCACCATGATGACGGGAGTCTCGGGATTCTGAGGCAGTTTAAAGTTTTTGTTCCGGTGGAGAAAGATCGGAATCGCCTCACCTAGCTCAATGCGGTCGGCGAAGTATGTGGAGCAAACTCCGAGACGATCTTTACCATGACTGTTATAGCGAACCGATACGATCGTCAGGTGCACCTCACCCGGGTGTGCCGCGATACTCGATGCAATCGAATACAGGCGAGGTGGCTGTTTGCGAAGCATTTTCAACAACTGATCCAGCGTGAGTGGGGCGGTTGGTGGATACTCAAGGAAGAGATCGCGCAGCTCACGCCCCCACAGCCAATCTTTCGTCTTCGCTGCGTTAGCATCATCCAAGGCTCCGTCGAGGGCCGTATTCTTCGCCAGCGGAGCATACTTCTTCATCAATGCCTTCGAGAGCGAAGTAATGTCATACTCAGCCAAGACCTCTTTTAACGTGAGCTTACTGCCGTCGGCTTCATAAATCTCATCGCCCCGGTATCCCGCCATGCGGATGAAATCGTCAACGACCTCAGAAGAATTTGTCGCAAAGACGCCTACGACATCACCCGGCTCATAAGACAGTCCGGAATCACCCAAATCGATTTCGATGTGAAGTGTCTCCTTTTTAGAATCTGCCCCATTGAGAACGAAGCTTTCCTTCAGGATCGCCTTATACGGGTTCGACTTTGAATAGGACGTGACCGCAGCAGAAACTCCAGCGGGGACCGCCGCGGTCGTCGCATTTTTGACTCCACTCGCCTCAACCATCGCAGCGATGGCTCCACTCTGCCATTGTGCAAAGGGCTCCTCATAAGCGACATCGCTGTCAACACGGTCAAAGATCCGCTTCGCTCCGAGCTCACCGAAGCGCTTATCGATGTCCATACCACATTTGCAAAAATCTGCATAGCTCGTATCGCCTAGAGCGAAGACAGCAAAGCGTGTGTTCTCCATTTTTGGCGCCGAGCTACCCATCACCGTTTCATAGAAGTCAGTCGCACCTTCGGGTGGGTCGCCTTCACCCCACGTTGAGACAACGACGAGGATGTTTTCTTCTTTCTCGAGCTGAGCGACTCCGTAGTCGCCCATGTCGACAAGCTTCGTTTTGAAGCCCTCCGCCTTCGCAGCTGCCTCTAGTTTTTGGGCGCACCCCTCGGAGTTTCCACTTTCCGAGCCGTAGAGGATCGTGAGTGGAACCTTCGGCGCAGCAGAAGCTGACTGACCGACTGCTGCTCCACCACTGACTTGGCTAAGGGCACCAAAGTAGCCAATGAGCCATGTCGATTGCGGAGGTGTCAGCGTTGGCAAGAGAGCGGACAAAGCCACCTTTTGCTCAGGCGTAAAAGGTGCGTTGGCTGGAAGCTCGGTAGGATTATTCGGCATTTCTAAAATTCAGAGATTAGGCGGGAATGGCCTGAAGTTTCTTATCAAAAGTGAATCAGTCGACAGCTTTGGGCTGGAGGGAGACCTCGCAGCTCCCGCGATAGACTAAAGTCGACCAGTTTCAGACACGTAGAAAAGGTCGTGCAAGTGGTATTTTGACCGAAGCAAAAACTCCGACCGCAGGACGCATCGAGCGCTTCGCTCAGTGCTTCTCTAGAAGAAGCGAATCGTCTGAGAGCGCATCCGCTCGTGTTCCTCGTCCGTGCATGAAGCATTGGTAGGAACATCGGTCGAGGACTCGTTCGGGCTCACCAGCTTATTGGCCAAAAGGTAGTTCTCGACCTCTTCACCGCTCACATCCGCGAGCATGATGCCATCCACGACGACACAGGGAGAGAGTGGCTGACCCGATTTTTCCACCATTTCAGCGTAAATCTCAGGATTGTTGATGATATCCTTGTCAGAGTATTCCAAGCCGTACTTCGACATGATTGCGCGAACGCCCATACTCCACCCGCAGGTCGGTTTCAAATATGCTACGATTTCCATAAATTTCCTTAAGCAACTAAATGGACTCAATTTCGAGACAAACTCAAGAACCCTTACGCCTAAATGGCTGATTTACTTTGTGCCGACCGAAATACCCACGCCCAAAGGCCGCCACCGGCCACGAGAGTGAGGACCGAGTAGAAAATACCCCGTGAAACGCCCAGAATAAGATCTGCATCGGGCTCGCGAAACTGCTCACCCATAATTCGCACCATGGCGTAGAAGATAAGAAATTCAGCGATAAGCTGCCCTCCCCGCTTCATTTGCCCACTCTGAATCCAGAACCGCCACAGAACGAAACTCCCGAGAAGGAGGCCCTCTAATCCCGCCGCATAGAGCTGCGAAGGGTGGCGGGGATTGACCATGACCCCGAGTGCCGGCTCGAAATAGCGCACCGCCGAGTAGTCCACCGGGGCATCGGGAAACACCCAAGCCCAAGCGACCGTCGAGGGCTTCCCCCAGAGTTCGCCGTTTATGAAATTAGCAATGCGGCCGAAGAAAATCCCAATCGGGGCCGTCATTGCGACCAAGTCCCCAAGTCTCAGCGCGGATAAGCCATGGCGATAGGCGAAGATAAAAATCGCGATCGTCACCCCCATAAAACCACCATGGCTCGCCATCCCGCCATTCCAGACTTGGAAAACAATCCAGGGTTCCTTGAGGAAATCGCCAAACGAGTAGAGCAAGACCGAACCGATGCGGCCGCCGAGCACAACTCCGAGCGCTATGTAGACCCAGAAAGACTCTACCTGCTGCACCTTGAGTTCGGTGCGGTCGGTCTTGGCCGCCCGATACAACAGCATTATCGCCGCAACAAATCCCAAGACGTAAGCCAAACCATAGTAGCGGATGCCGATGCTCTCCGTGAATTGGATCAAGAACGGCGAGAAGTCATGAATCGGAAAATCTCCGGGCATCGGTTCTACAGACGTCATTGCATGCAAAACGTGCCCTTCCACAGCTCAGAGGACAAGCCTCCACTCGGCGCTTTTTAGGTCCGAATCAAGAGTCCTTCAACTCGCTGTTATCTGAATCGTTCGCGTGGCTGCGCTCAGCACGCTTTTTGGCCAGCTCCCGCATATCGACGGCGACATCCGAATCCTCATAGATCTCATCACCAACGAGGAGTTCCACGATGTCCTCCATCGTCAAAACGCCCACCGTCGAGCCATATTCGTCGACGATGATCGCGAACTGTTGGTGTTTTTTCAAAAACTGCTGGAGGGCGTCGTGTACCGATGCGGTTTCAGGCAGGTAGAGAATTTCGTTCATCAACTCACGCATCGTGAGCGCTTCCTTGTCTTCGCTGTAGGCCTGCAAAATGTCACGACGCCGGACAAGTCCGATGATGTCGTCGACGCCTTCTCCGTAAACTGGGATACGCCCAAATGAGATATTCTTCGACTTCGAGCACACTTCATCGACGCTCGAATCAGCCGAGAGAAACATCGTGACGGTGCGAGGAGTCATGATCTGTCCGACCCTTGAATCATCGAGGCTGAGGACATTTTTGATCAGCTCACTCTCGTTATTGGAGAGCGCCCCTGAGGCCGCACTTTTCTCCGCTAGAAGCTTAATCTCCTCTTCCTGCTCTTCCTCCGTCGGCGCCTCGAGCTTAACCAAGATCGTAACGAGATTTTTGAGGAAAAACGACGCAGGCATCATCGAAATGCGAACAAAGCCCAATCCGTATACGGCCAAAGGCTGAAACTTCCGTCTGTAAGCAAAGCCGATGTTTTTCGGCAAGACCTCGGAGAATATTAAAATTGAAAAAACGAGGAACCCGGAAACGACTGCCACCTTCATTGCCAGCCCCTCTGCGAGAGATCCAATCCATGCAGCGCCCGCCGTATTCGCGACCGTATTGAGCGTTAGGATCGCGGAGGTCGTCTCTTCGATCTGGTATTTGTAGCGCTCAAGGAGGGCTCCACGCCACGGGTGACTCTGTTTCAGTGCCTCGATTTCGGCCGAGGTGGTACTGAGAATGAGTGCCTCCAGAAGAGAACAAAAGGCCGAAATCCCGAGCGTAAATGCAATCGCTATGACAAACTCAGTCATGAGCTCAGCGTGCTCCTCGTGGAGATGGCCGGTCGGCAATCGTCAGTCAAAAAACAACTTCGACTGTCTCCATCCTCAGTTTCGTCGGATAATATGGGATCCACTATGCCGATAACTCTCTACATGACATCACTCACGATCAAGCTTGTATTCAAGCCGCGCCTTGACCTCTCGCGCTAAAAAACCCAAGCAAACTAGTATGTTTTGTCGACTTGCTCTCACTTCTCTTGCCCTAGGTTTACTTTGCGGGTGCCGAAATACGGTGCAAACAGTGGATATTTCTTCAAGTCCTCCCGGCGCCGCCATTCAGGTAAATGGTAAACCTATCGGCCAGACACCTCTCCAAATAGACCTCAAAACGAAGCGTTCATATACGGTGGTCGTCGAGAAGGAAGGCTACAGACCAAGCGACACCCTGCTTGCTGCGCGCGAACTACCTGACGCCCCCTATCTCCAATTTGGACTCAAAGCGGATGCTGGCCACTATCGGCGCCTCGCGCCAGCCCCGATGCATATCGAACTCATTTCCGAAATCGTCCCTGAGAGTGTCGGTTCAGATCGATTTGATGAACTCGGAACGCACATCGAACAACTCGATACGCTCCTCGCGACCGCCAAGATCACCGCAGCTGAACACGCTCGAATCATGGAGCAAATCCTCGCCGTTTTCGAATAGCCCGCCGCGGTGTAGTTGAATTTCCATTGCAAGCATCCACGACTTTGGGAGCGTAGGGCTATGTCTGACCTTCGAAGCACGCCATTGAGCGCCCTCCACCTCGCGAATGGTGCTCGCATGGTCCCTTTCGCTGGCTGGGAAATGCCGGTGCAGTACTCAAGCATCCTCGAAGAGCATCGCGCGGTTCGAGAAGGCGTCGGACTTTTTGATGTCAGCCATATGGGTGAAGTCCACGTCACGGGAGTCGAGTCCGAGGCTTTTCTAAACTACCTCCTGACTAACGATATCTCTCGGCTCAAACCTGGTTTTGCACTCTATACCGTGATGTGCCATCCCTCGGGCGGCGTCGTCGATGACCTTCTCGTCTACCGGTTCGGCGCCGAAGACTTTCTCCTCGTCGTCAATGCCGGCAATGCCGACAAGGACTGGGCGTGGATTCAGAAACACGCGGCCAACTTCGAATGCGAAGTTGAAAACCAGAGCGATCGTTACGCGCTTCTCGCGCTCCAAGGCCCCAAAGCCGCTGAGGTCCTCGAAAAGCTCACTCCGCTCGCTAATGACCTTCCCCGGCTCACTATTTCAGAAGCCGAAATCGCAGGCATCACCACCTTAGTAGCACGCAGCGGATACACCGGCGAAGATGGATTTGAAATCTTCATACCGATTGAAAACACTGAAGCGGTTGCTACCGAGATCCTTTCAGCCGGAGAAACCTTCGGACTCAAGCTCATCGGGCTCGGGGCTCGCGACAGCCTCCGGCTAGAAGCAGGCTACCCGCTATACGGACATGAGCTTTCCGACGACATTTCACCTCTTACGGCAGGCCTCAAGTGGGTCGTTAAACTCAACAAGCCGGACGACTTCATCGGTAAAGACGCTTTGGCGGAAGAGCTCGAGGCTGGAAGCACAGAACGTATCGTCTGGTTCACGACCGAAGGCCGACGTATCCCCAGAATGGATACACCTGTCCTAAGCAACGGGATTGAAGTTGGGCGCATTCTAAGCGGCACCCTCTCTCCAATAATCAATGCTCCAATCGGCTCCGCTTTAATCTCAGTCGAAGCCAACCCCACCTCACTTGAAGTCGATCTACGCGGTACTCGCATTGCATTGCTAACCAAGCGCCCTCCCCTCCATAAGTAATCCCATGGCAAGACCCATCAAAGAATTCCTCTACGGCCTCAACCCGATTTTCGAAGCACTTCGTGATGGCCGACGCACTTTCCACTGCGCCTACATGAGCGATACCAGTGCACAGAACGGGCGACAGCAAAAGCTCAAGGAGCGTTTCGAACGCGACGGCATTCCCATCGAGTGGTGCGACAAAGGCCGTCTCCATCAAATCTGTGGGGCGAAGGAACACCAAGGTGTCGTTGTCAGCGCAGACCTGTATCCATATTCCTCACACGAAGAAATTTTTGAATCAGGGGCGAAACGCATCATGCTGCTCGATAACGTCGAAGACCCGCACAACGTTGGTGCCATTCTGCGCAGCGCCGAAGTCTTTGGTTTCGACCATGCGCTCCTCCCGATTAAAGGGGTCCCTGAGGTCTATCCCAGTGTCGCCAAGGTGAGTTCAGGAGCGACTGAACACATGCTTATTGCAAAAGACTGCAATTCCAACCGCTACGTTCAGCAGGCCCGCGAAAACGGATACACCGTCGCCGCCCTCGATGCGAAAGGCAAAGTCGCGCTCAATACTTTTGCTGAGTCTCCCCCGGAGAAGCTTCTCCTCGTCATTGGCGGAGAAGACAAAAGTGTCGGTCAATACATCCTCAACGATGCCGACGCCATCCTGAGTGTCCCTCAGAGTGGAAAGGTCAACAGCCTCAACGCCTCCGTTGCTGCAGGGCTGGCGATGTATGAGCTGCGCCTTCGCTAGGCATCCCAGAATCCGGGAACCAGCTATATATTATCGTTATCGATCGTTTCGGCTTCTTCGTCTGCATCTGGCTCAGCTGAAGCTGCCGCTTCGGCCGCTTCTTTCTCGCGATCCGCTGGAGAAACATAGGTCACTCCAAGGCGGCGCTCGATTTCAAGGATGACGTCTTCAGCAGGCGCAAACTTGTAGTCATCGAGGATCATCTTGCCCGCTTTGCCGTTCTCTTCGTAGATCGCGACAGCGATACCCTTCTTCTCCCATTTCGTGCGGTCGACGCTCTTGAAATCCGCCCAAGCCACTTTCTTACCACGGGCGCTGTAGACAAATTCGTCGTTGCTGCGGATTTTTAAAGTCTGGTTCCAAAGGACCCATGCGATGAATGCGAACCCGATGAGAGCAGTCCCCACTCCCCATTTAAACTGGCCAGCGATGTCTCCGTCTGTGCGTTCCGAAGGCACTTTCTCAGGAAATCCGTTCTCTTTCGCGATCTTCTTCCAAGCAAGTGTGATCTCAGGGGCATCCTCATCAAGCACCGCACCACTGGCGATCATCGCGTCGGATATCACTTATATTCCGTATAACGCTCAGCTTCAGCAGGCCATGCAACGAGGCCATCGTAGAAGAACCATGCGGCTACACCGACGATCATAAATCCGACGAACAGCATGCGGTTGCGCCAGGTAGAAGTAAGTTTTGTTTCGACGTTCATAGAAGTAATCTGGAGATTGGCTGCAATGAGGGAGGCTTTAGGGTTGCTTGCCAAGCCCGAAGCCAGCCTTCCTTTCTCTAGATATGCGTTTCAAAAAGTATCACGCCTTGGGGAATGACTACTTTGTCCTTCCACCCAGCGAAGCAGATCTTCCTTCGGAAGACGGCATTCGACAAGTCTGCCACCGCAATTTCGGTCTCGGCTCCGATGGCATCCTCTTCGGCCCACTGCCCACTAAAAATGCTGACTTCGGCCTCCGCATTCTCAACCCCGACGGCTCTGAAGCCGAAAAAAGCGGCAATGGCCTGCGCATCTTTTGCCGCTATCTGCTCGACGAAGGTAAAGTCAGCAACGCTCCCTTCACGATTGAAACCCCGGGCGGTGTTGTTACCTGCCGCATTCTCGACGGCGCCAATTCAATTGAGGTCGAAATGGGCCAAGTCAGTTTTGTCTCAACCGCAGTTGGCCTCGCCGGTGACGAGCGCGAGGTGATCAACGAGACGATCGAGCTCGTAGGGAAACCTTACACTTTCTGCGCTGCCACGATCGGGAACCCGCACGCCGTTCTTCCGCTCGACGAAATCAGTGAAGCCCAAGCTCTCCAGCTCGGGCCGCTCATCGAAACCGATCCACGCTTTCTAAACCGCACCAACGTCCAGTTCCTCAAAGTCCTCGACCGAGCCAATATCCAGATTGAAATCTGGGAACGCGGCGCCGGCTACACCCTCGCGAGCGGCAGCAGTTCTAGCGCTGCCGGAGCGGTCGCCAAAAAACTCGGGCTCGTCGACAACGACATTACTGTCCACATGCCTGGCGGCAATATCCAGCTTCAGATCGACGACGCCTACAACGTCCGCATGACAGGACCCGCTACGCGTATCGGAGAGCTCGACTGGCAACCGGAGTGAGTGGTCTAGGCTCCAGCTAAAGCACCCGTTTCAATACCGAAGACTTCGCGCGCATCGCTGATTTCGCCGGTGACGGCGGCTGCAGCAACCATGAGCGGACTCATCAGAGTCGTTCGACCCGTGACACTGCCCTGACGCCCCTTGAAGTTACGGTTACTTGAACTCGCACTGAGTTGATCGCCGATGAGCTTGTCTGGATTCATTGCGAGACACATCGAGCAACCCGCCGCACGCCATTCGAAGCCTGCGTCGATATAGATCTGATCAAGTCCAAGTTCCTTCGCGATCGCATCCACAACTTGTGAACCGGGAACGCAAATCGCCTTCACGCCGGCAGCGACCTGGCGGCCCTTGAGGTATTTGGCGACCTCCTTGAGGTCAGAGAGGCGTCCGTTTGTGCAGGAGCCGAGGAACGCGACATCGATCTTAGTACCTTTGATCGCCTGGCCTCCTTCAAACTTCATGTGCTCAAGCGCTTCTGCGATACCATCGCGTTCGCTTTCCGTCGCGCCTTCTTCAATCGCTGGGATATTCTCGTGGATGAAGACGGCCTGGCCGGGATTGATTCCCCAAGTCACGGTCGGCGCGATGTCTTCAGCGCGGATGTTCACGACATCATCGTATTCACAATCTGCATCGCTGGCGAAGCCCTTCCAGCGCTCAACCTCTGCATCCCAGTCTGCGCCTTTTGGTGCGTAGGGACGACCCTTGAGGTAGTCGTAGGTCGTTTCATCGGGGTTCACATAACCAACGCGGGCACCGCCCTCGATCGACATGTTACACACCGTCATGCGCTCTTCCATCGTGAAGCTGTCCAAGACTTCGCCGCCATACTCGTAGGCAAAGCCCGTGCCACCGTTCACGCCGAGGAGGCGGATGATGTGGAGAATGACATCTTTCGCGTAAACCCCCGGAGCCAGCTCACCATCGACATTGATGCGGCGCACCTTGAGCTCGCCGATGGCCATTGTCTGGCTAGCGAGGACGTCGCGCACTTGGCTCGTGCCGACACCAAAAGCGATCGCACCGAAAGCACCGTGCGTGCTCGTGTGGCTATCACCACAGGCAATCGTCGTGCCCGGCTGGGTGATGCCCTGCTCAGGTCCGACGATGTGAACGATGCCTTGTTTGCCGGTGCTAACATCAAAGAAAGTTACGCCATACTCGGCGCAATTATTGCGCAGCTCCTCGATCATCGCTTGCGCGAGCGGATCGCTATAGGGCTCAGCGACTTCATTCGTCGGGACAATGTGGTCAACCGTCGCGAAGGTGCGGTGAGGAAATTCCACCGGGAGACCGCGCTCACGGAGCATGCCAAAGGCCTGCGGGCTCGTCACCTCGTGAATGAGGTGAGTTCCGATCAACAACTGGGTCTGCCCATTGGGCATTACACGCACACTGTGGGAGTCCCACACTTTCTGAAATAGACTCTTTGCCATAGGGATTCCTGCCTTAATGAAATATATGTCTCAATAAGCTCGGAGAATTTTCAGGCGCAAGCGAAAAAAGCGATTATCAGGGGCTAAAGGCGCGCCTCGTCCCGACTATTCAGATTTTAAAAAGCCAATCGATAAAATCAGAAGAGAAACCGTATATGACTGAACGTGCCTTGGAGGGACCGGCTCCTGTCGGTCCGCAGTAGCTCCTCGGTGGCGGACCGACAGGAGCCGGTCCCTCCAGTGCAAGCGGCGACGCATACATTTTGGGGTCTCGCAGGGCCGATCAGAAATCTTTTTGCTCTGTGTCGAGGATCAGGGTCACCGGTCCATCGTTCTGAGCCTCGATATCCATCTGCGCGCCAAATGAACCGGTTGCCACTCGACGCCCGACCGCAGCCTCAAGCTTTGTAACAAATTCCTCATACATCGGAATAGCTTTCTCAGGGCGCGCTGCCCGATTGAAAGATGGCCGCGATCCTTTCTTCAAATTTCCAAAAAGCGTGAACTGGCTGATCACCATCAGCTCCCCCTCGATATCAACCACGCTGCGATTCATCCGCCCTTCGGTATCCTCAAAACAGCGGATCTGCGGAATTTTGCGAACGAGCCACTCCAAGTCCTCCGGCTCATCCGATTCAGCAACGCCGAGAAAGATCAAGAGCCCGCGGCCGATCGCATCCTTCGGTTCCCCATCCGCAGCTACCGCCGCCGAACTCACTCGCTGCACAACTGCTCGCATTTCCATCAATTCATGCACGAGAAAGATTTGTGCAAGATTGGACTCCATCCTAAGTTTTCAAAAGTATTAACGCTTGACGATATTAACGAGCAACGTATACACATATGAATGATCGCAGATTTTGCCTGTGATGAGACAAAACAAATCTATCTTGGCCGCTACGCTCGTAGGCTGCCGAATCAGATTCATCGAACAGCGAGAAGAAAGCTCTTATATCTCGACGAAGCCCTTGATATCAATGACTTACGCTCACCCCCGGGCAATCGACTGGAGCAAATCCACGGAGACCGAGAGGGACAGTGGAGCATTCGGATCAATGAACAATGGAGACTTTGTTTTGTTTGGAACGGGCACAACGCATCCTCAGTAGAAATCATCGACTACCACTAAAGCACCATGAAAAGTTTAATGTGTATCCACCCTGGCGAAGTGCTTCTGTCTGACTTTATGGAACCGTATGGGCTCAGCCAATATCGTGTCGCAAAGGACATCGGAGTCCCTCCCATTCGGATCTGTCAAATCGTCAATGGGAAGCGTGCCATCACGGCTGATACCGCTTTGCGCCTGTCGAAGTATTTTGGAACCTCGGCCGAGGTATGGATGAGGCTTCAAGCTCGCTATGATCTCGAAGTCGCAGAGAAAGCAACGGGCAAGAAGATCAAGGGCGAGGTAACAGCATTCGTCGTAGTAAGCTGATTTCGATTCAATACAAGTTGTTCGGTAGGGATCACAACTGGAGGGACCGGCTCCCGTCGGTCCGCTGCTGAAATACCATAGCCCACGCCGCGGACAGGCAGGAGCCGATCCCTGCATCACTGCTTTTCAGCGCTCTGAAGAGACGGACATAGAGGCATGCTACCTTGGCGATAGCTCCGAAGGCCTACCAAGACAGTAACGTAGCGCATCTTCTAGATTTTCATGACGCCAGTCATAGCCGTGGTCTTTTAACTTTTGCGGAACGAGATGGAGATCGGCCAGCAGGGTTTCGTTCGCGAGGTCATTACCAAAGAGGGTTCGAACAACTCCAGCGGGCAGCGGAATGATGGCCGGACGGCGAAGGACTTTACCCAGGGTTTTGGCGAATTCCTTTTGGGTGGGCACATGAGGAGCGACGACATTGATCGGCCCCACATAGCGTTCGTCTTCGATCGCTTGCAGAAAGACATCGAGGGCATCGTGCAGGCCGATCCACGAGAAGGCTTGCTCGCCAGTGCCAATAGGGCCGCCCGCTCCGATTATAAAAGCTGGGAGCATCTTCTTGAGTGCGCCACCACTTGGCGTGAGGACAACACCCAGTCGTAAATGTGCGACACGAATACCGGCATCTCGGGCGGCATCCGCACTGCTCTCACAGGCCTCAACGACTTGAGACAGAAAACCATCACCTTTAGGGCCCGTTTCATCATGCGGATTACCATCGAGTGGATAAGCATTTGCACCGGACGCACAGATCAATGCCTTCGGCGGATGCGTCATCTTCGCCATCGTCTCAGCTAGGAGACGTGTCCCCAGCTCTCTGCTACGCAATATTTCTTCACGATAAGATTTTGACCAACGCTTGTCCGCGACCCCAGCACCTGCGAGATGGACAACAGCATCAACACCTTCGAGCGCAGCCTCGTCGATAGTGCCTGTTTGAGGACTCCAGAAATACTGGTCGGTGTGATTCGGTGACCGCGTCAGACCTCGCACACGATAGCCGAGAGATTGCAATAAGGCCGTAAGCTCACGACCAACCAATCCACTGCTGCCTGTAATCAGGATCGTGCCCTCTCGAGGAAATCGCTGCGCCCAGTGCCGCTCGGCATCGAGGCGGGTAACCTCGTGACGATACCAGAAAAGCCGTTCGAGTTCTTTTCGAGCGAAACCACGACCCAAGGCAGCCCCGAGCCAGCCCAATGGCAGCCGATAAGTGATTTCGTCTGATAGAACCGACGTGTTCGGTTCTTCCGTTTTGAGGAAGGTGTGGACGTGTTCCCATTTCGGAAAAGGCCCATGAAGAGCTGAATCAGAAAAGCCCTCTCCTACTTTGACGTCAAAATGCTCTGCCACCCATGGCCGTCGAATGGGCCCTAGCTTAAATTCTAAAACTGCTTGGGTTCCATCGATGATTTCATCGGGGGCGAGTTGCAGCGTCACATCTTGCCATGGCGGCGTGAGACGATTGAACGCTCCGCGCATGGTGTGCCACTTGAAGAGGTCCGCGGGCGAGACGGTCACTCTAGATTGAAACTTGGCTTTAAAGTCACTCACGCGGTTTCCATTCCCTTCAATTCCTGCAGGGCTTTCAAGGCCCGATCACGCCCAGCGCTGTGCTCGATAATTGGATACGGATAATTCTCCCCCAGCGATACGCCCCATGCTTTTAACTGAGTCTCAGAGGCCTCCCAAGGGCAATGAATGAACTTCGCCGGCACCTTGGAAAGCTCTGGCACCCAACGGCGAACATAGTCGCCCTCGGTATCGAATTTCTTCCCTTGGATAATGGGGTTGAAAATCCTGAAATAGGGAGCTGCATCTGCTCCACATCCACCTGCCCATTGCCAGCCAAGCGAGTTACTCGCAAGGTCAGCATCGACGAGTGTATCCCAAAACCACATGGCACCCTCCTGCCACGGAAGAAGAAGGTGCTTCACTAGAAGTGATGCGACGATCATACGCACGCGATTGTGCATCCAGCCCGTAGTCCAGAGCTGGCGCATACCAGCATCTACGATCGGATAGCCGGTCTGCCCTTTTTCCCATGCCTGCAAATCCTCCGGACACTCTTTCCAAGGGAACTTCTCATACTTAGCCTGCAATGGCTCGATTGTTGTATGAGGAAAATGGAACAAAATATGATAGGCAAATTCGCGCCACAGAATCTCACTAAAGAAGACACAGCCACCCTTCTCTTCCCGCTTCGCTTCCACTCGTTCAGCAATTTCGCGCGGACCGATTTGTCCAAAGGCCAAATAGGGAGACAAGGCCGAGGTTCCCTTCAGCCATGGAAGATTTCTATCGTCCGCATACCCCTCGATTGATTCATCAATAAATCGATCTAAGTTCGCAAGGGCTCCCTCCCGTGTCGGCTGCCATGCTTTGTAAAAGCCTTCGTCCCATGGAATCTCTGGAATCAATCCCAGTGCCTCCAATCGATTGGCCTGCGCCGCTTCTTTGGGATCCACCCACTGTGCGCTATCGAGAGGGACTTGAGCGGGTTGTGGGATAGAGTTCTTTAGCACAGCCTTTGAGAAGGGCGTGAAAACCTTATACGGACCGCCAGACTGAGAAGCGATTTCCCAGGGTTCAATAAGCAGACTCGCATTAAAACTCTTCACTTCGACTCCATCATCACGGAGCCCAGCTTTGATGTCGCTGTCTTGCTCAATATGATGGAGGGCGTATCGCCGATTCCAATATACGGCATCCGCATTATAGCGTTGAACAAGCTCGCGCAGAACAACACTCGGCTCTCCAGATAAAACCTGAAGAGTGCTCTGCCGCTTGACTAATGACTCGATGAGATCGTTCAGGGCGTGGTGTAACCACCAACGGCTCGCACCACCCATCGCCCACGGGTGTTTCTCGCCCGAGTCAAAAATATAGACTGGCAGAACAGCGCCTCGCACTATCGCTGCGGCGAGGGCTGGATTATCTTCGAGCCGGAGATCTTGCCGAAACCATAGTATTGTAACTGAAGACACCGAGAACGTTTACGGCACGTTAATCTAAAATGCAAATGGGATTCTTTATGGGTCAAAAAGAAACCGCCCGGACGAATCCGGGCGGTATTATTGTCTACTTTTGACTTATCTTCCTGTGATCGACAGCGACGACGAGACAGGTAAAAATCTATTTATAAGGAAGCAACTTCTAGACTAGTTACTTTCTCACGAATCGCGGCGGCAAGCGGGGTGCTGAGATAGCGCTCCGATGGGCTAGCACCGATTGTCACGATCGTCTTGCCGGCAAACTCCGGCATCTTAGCAACTTGCATCGCTGCCCAAACATTGGCGCCGGTTGAAATTCCACCGCTAATGCCATCCGTTTGGGAGAGCTTCTGAGCCGTCTCGAAAGCGTCTTCGTTGCTCACCTTCACAACATCATCGATGATCGACGTGTTGCAGTTCCCAGGGATGAAGCCGGCGCCGATACCTTGAATTTTATGTGGGCCGGAGGCACCACCACTGATGACCGCGCTCCCTTCCGGCTCTACTGCAAAGACCTTGAAATCAGGCTTACGCGCTTTGATAACTTCGCCAACACCCGTGATGGTTCCACCCGTTCCAACACCCGCTACGAACGCATCGACGTTACCACCTGTCGCACTCCAAATTTCTTCGGCGGTGGTGGTGCGGTGAACTTCAGGGTTAGCTGGATTATCGAACTGGGATGGGTTGAAAGCTTTGTCGCCGTATTCTTCCATCAATTGGCCAGCCTTCGCAATCGCGCCTGGCATGCCCTTTGCCCCAGGGGTCAGAACGATCTCTGCTCCGAGCATTCCGAGGAGAATGCGTCGCTCGAGGGACATCGTCTCTGGCATCGTGAGGATGCAGCGATAACCTTTACCGGCACAAACAAAAGCCAGCCCGATCCCTGTGTTACCAGAGGTCGGCTCGATGACAACAGAACCCGGCTTGAGCTGACCGTCGGCCTCTGCCGTTTCAATCATCGCACGGGCAATGCGATCCTTCACACTCCCGAGCGGGTTGAACCACTCAGCTTTGATATAGATCGTCGCAGGCAAATCTTTCGCGATTGCGTTCAGTTTAATCAGCGGCGTGTTGCCGACGGTTTCGATGATATTGGATGCGAGCAAACTCATAGTTGCAGGGGTGTTTTGGGATTCAAGTTAAACGCTAATATTAACGCTCAATCGAAGCAGCGCGCAACTTGAAAGATCAATTAATGCCTAATGCCACAAAGGCTGAAAGGCAGACCAGAACTAGCGGCGCTTACGCGGGCCGAAACTACGGATCGGCGCATTCGCGTTCATCGACTTCTTCCGCAAGCGGTAGACGATGCGTGCTTTATCGAGATCACGCGGGGTCATCTCCATTTTGACTGTATCACCGACTGTGATTTTGATGAAGTGCTTGCGGAGCTTACCTGAGATGTGAGCCAACACTTGGTGGCCATTCTCAAGCTCAACGCGGAACATTGTCCCTGGTAAAACAGCAACAATCTTGCCTTCAATCTGTACAATATCGGAATCAGTCATAGTAAGCACTAGAGACGAAGTCTCAAAAAGCGGGTAAAAACAGGCTATGAGCCGCTTTAGGTCAAGTTCTAATCCTGCGCCAGCTGGAGCGGGAATACGGTCTGATTACCTGATTCATCGAGAGCTTCGAAGACAATCGAGAGCGATCCTTCAACCTCCGTCGCAAGCCGAAGCGCAAACAGCTCTAAGATGTCGTCGAAAAGTCCGTCGACCGGGCGCAGTGAAATGGGTTCGGCGCCATCGACGGTGATCTGCGCAGCGACCAACCGACTCACATCGCTCTCAACCCTAAAGCTCACCACCCCATCTTCAAATCCGACATACTCAATCACAGGCGGGGTCGTATCGAGACGAACAAGTTCACTCACAAGCTCTGCGCTAAGAGCATCGGCGGTCGCGTTTGTCATCTCGTCCGACGCAACGACCTTGAAGCGGTATTCACCGGGCTCAAATCCCGCTGCATTGAAGAGGAAGGTTGGCTGCGAAAGATCGCGGGCTAGCAATGTCCAAGAATCCTCGCCGACGCGCTGAACTGAAACATCGAATCTCAGTTCATCACCATTGGGGTCGTTCACCATCCAGACAACGGTGCGAAAAGTCAGTTCCGGACGGCGCTCTAGTTTAAATCGATCACTGCCGCGGTTAGCTGGGCTCTTATTGTTCTCTTTAAAAACCGTCGAAAGGTCAAAAATCTGCGGTGAGCTCGAACTCGCACGTGCTTCTGCCCCGTAATCGAGCACTCGCAGTTGAGTGAACACAGGTGCCGCATTTGGCGAAGTGTGGAACAATCGTGCACGTAAAAACAACGCTTCGGAGTCAGCTGGAAGGTTTAGCCGATACTGCGCATAACGCCCAGCGGGGCTAGCGATATGATTTCCTTCCAAGGTCTTCCAATCGCTCCACGTCGAATCAGGTTCATCGGTTAGACCTGTGCGCGTCGCGATCGTTGCCTCTCCCTCTCTCGCAAAAGACGCCTCAAGCCTCCCCCATCGCACCGACCGCTGGGCATCCATCACGTCTGAGGTAAAAGTGGAAGCATCACTTGATTGCCCGCCGAGCTGGTAAATCGCAGCCGGATTACTCGTGAAAATGTAGAAAGGTGCGGTATCACCTGCGCCGCGCTGAATAACGCTGATCTCGCCACCATTCGGGACTTGGTGAAGGAGGCCCCACTCGTGCCTAGTTGAAAATGTATACAAGCGACCCTTGTCATTCGTCCCCAGCAGCCAGTGCTCGCTGTTAATAGGTGAAAGAGAAAACACAGACCCAGCAGCTGAACGCCACTCTGGACGCGCAAAGCCATCTTGCCCGACGCGCACGAGAAAGCCTTGGCCTGCACCATCCGCAAACAATCGCTGGCTTTGACTCTCAGCTTTCACCTCAAACGGAGGCAACTCACCTTTGTCGTTCGGCACCTGTGGTTTCTTTGGCGCGGGTTTGTCCGAATAAGTGGATACAAGGAGTGTATCGCCCGACTGAGCTACCTGACGAATTTCCTTTTCGTCCGACTTGTATACCGCCCGGGCTTCGTCAGGGCTCGACACTGCATAGACAACACCCCGTGGACTACTACCGAGCAGCCACTCTTCGCCTCGTCTCAAGAGACTCGTGAAATGTTCATCCTTTGAGCTAAACCAAACCTCGGAATCCGTATCGTCATCGCCAAGTGGAAGGCGTATGAGTTGCGCTGGAAACCCTGTCGCAATCCAGAGGACGTTGTCCACAATTTTAAGATCCCAGATGTATACTGAGTCCGGATCGTAGAAAAGCTCAGGCTTGCCACCTGAAATGGGCAAGCGATAGATCGCTCCCTTAGGTGACGTAGCGACATAAAGGTCTCCCACATCATCAAAGACTAATCCGCGCGAAATCAATGAGCCGGGCTCAAAAAGCACCTCCAACTCACCATCGAGGCTCAACTTGAGGACTCGGCCCTTGTTGCCTGTTCCAATCACGAAGCCACCATCCGGCGCGGGAGTCACCTGCCAGATCGAGGTGTCGTCTAGGCTAGCGAGCTCGATCAGATTCGGCGCAGTTCCGAGCTCTCCGGAGCGTGAGAGTGATATGTTCTTCAGTTCTCCGGAGATAAAGTCCTGGTAGCCCTCGTCGACCAATACGCCGGTTTGCACTGCAACGAGCGGAGTAAAGATGAGGGTCGTAAGTAAAAATCCAATACAGATTCGCATGTGCTTATTCTAAAGTAATAACAAAAATGTCCTGCCCTAAGAAAATGCCTTCAACCGGCAAACGAGTTTCCCACCATATATGGGAGCCTCCCGGTGTCATAACAAAATTACTCGCTTCCGAAGCGAAAGTTGAGGCGAAAGACGGCGGGAGCCCAGGCAACCGTTGCCCATCGATTCCCGGCGACAGCCTTTGTTCGCCTATAAACACATAAACGTAGCCCTGAGGACGCGTATCAGCCCATGCTTCCAGCAGATCGCCAACGCCATCAGCACTCCGGCGCTGAGAGGCCGCGATCCGATTCGCACCCTCGGCATCAGCCACCGTCACGAGCAATTTTTGACCGGAGCGAAAGTCTTCGGGTATCGGAATTTCAATACGCCGCTGCGAAGCGTTCCCCCTATAGTCATGAAGATCCAGAATGAGCCCTAAAGGCTCTCCTGCACGCGGACTCGCATCCACCTGCCGCACAGCTCGTAGGATGGATGCTTTCAGCCCTTCCTTGGCCTCAAGTTGCATCTCGATCGAGGCAACTTCGAGCTGCTCAAAGGGGTTATTCAAAAGCATGTTGAGTCGACCGTAGATCTCTTGCGCGAGGGCATTGGCGCCCTCACTTCCCACGCTACGGGACTCCCACTGAAGTTCCTCTCCATCCGATAAGACAAGCCTAGCCTGTAGGCGGAAGCTCTGCTCTTCTTCTTTGAAAAGGCTCCGAGAACTCGCCTCGATCACCGTCATCGCCGACAGCACCGGCAAAAAGCGCGCGTCTGGCCAAATCTCGGCATTAAAATCTACCGGAGGCAACTCACCTGGGATGAGCCGCAGCGAGAGATCTGCCATTTCGGGCACCTCGCCAAGCCGTCCAGCCACACCCGTCAGCCGGTCCTGAAAGAGACTGCCCTCCGCAGGGCCGATGTTGGCCAGCTTGAAAGAGCTCTTAAGGTTGCGCACCACGGTAATAATGTCCGCCCCTGCCATTGGCATGTCGATCGAGCCCGACTGTAGAAAAGGATGCCCAAAAGCCAAAAGCTGATCACCATCGGTCCATGTGATTGTGCCCGTCGCAGCGGCCTGAAAGTCGCCTTGCATCAGGACACCCGCCACCGCAGCGCCAGGGCGTAGATCGAGCGAAATGTCGTCACCTGCTCCGACCGGGCCAGCCGCAGGGACAAAGCCGAGATCCTCCAGTTCAGTTCGAAAGGCTTCGATCGAAGCGCTCCCAAAGCCCGCTAGCATCATCGGCGACGGCACCGCTTCGAGTCGCGCAGATCCAAACACACCTGCACTTGCGCGCGAAATGAGTTTCGAACGCGTCCTCGTAGAAATCGAATTACTTTCGTCTTCCTCAAAATCAAGGATCTCGAGCATCTTCTCGATCGGAGTGATACCGATCAAAGCCTGCTCTTTAGGCCAAATATAGCCGTAAGCGTAGGCGCCCACGATTCGGCCATCGATGAAAACCGGGCTGCCACTCATCCCCGCAACGGGGCCACTAAGAATGTGCTCTGCATCGAGTGCTTCAGCCAGGATCACAGGTTGCCCTGGTCCAGCGAAGTTATCCACCACGCCGAGAATCTTGAGCTTGAATTCCCGAATTTCGTCGCCTTGCACAACTGTTCTCCAGATGCCCGATTGTCCTTTCTCTACCTCAGAGAGCGGAAAAATCTCATTTACCCGCTCGCCATCCTGCGCTCCGAGGAGCCCGCTCAAGAGCAACACACCAGTAAGAAAGCTACCTAATCTCATTTTGGGGAAAACAAACATATCTGAATAATCGACCAGCCTTGGCTAGTTAACGTAACAAAAGCCCATTCCCTTAGCTAAGACAAGGTTACGAAGGAAAAAACATCTAGGACGCCCCCTAGGATTAACCTTGGCGGTCAGATCAAGCCGAACATCTTCAAAGCCACTGTGAGTGACCCCTTATACGATGCCGACCTGATCAAATTCCTCCAAAGCTTCGTAACTGAAGCCCGCCGGGAAAAGATCGAGCGTGTCCTCGCAGCGCGAACCGACCGTGTCAGGGTCGTGGTGGAAGACCTTTACCAGCCCCACAATGCCAGTGCTGTGATGCGCTCATGCGAATGCTTTGGCGTGCAAAACATGCACATCATCGAAAACCGGAACACCTTCGCTCCAAACAACGAGATCTCCCTCGGCTCTGCACAGTGGCTAAGTCTCCACCGCCACCGCGAAAAGGATGCCGATAATACGCGGCAGTGTCTCACCGACCTTAAAAAGCAAGGCTTCACGATCGTCGCCACAGCCCTCCGCGAGGACTCTATTGAACTCGACGACGTCCCTACCGATCAACCCGTTGCGCTCCTTTTTGGAACCGAAGCGGAGGGACTCTCCGAAACCGCCCTAGAGCTCGCTGATAAGACGATGCGCATCCCAATGTTTGGTTTTACGCAGAGCTTCAACATTTCCGTTAGCGCCGCGATTTGCCTTTCCAGCCTCGTTAACCGAGTCCGTAAAGAGCGCGACGATTGGGCCCTCGACGAAGCCACCCTTCAACGTCTGCGCAGCGACTGGATTCGGAAGTCTCTGAAAACCCCCGAAGCGCTCATTCGCCGATACGAGGAAGATAATGCGTAATCCAAATTCAAGCTGAAGCTAGAGAAGGGTTAGGTTTGAGGTCGACAATCCAACAGAAACAAGGCACTTCAATCCATGCCCTTAAAGGATCCAGAGGCGCAAATGAGGGAGACCACCCATGGCCCATTAGTGGTTATCGGAGCGCTGGTTACAATTCCACTCGCGTGGGTCATTGGGCTGTGGTGGTTTTCCTCCTTTCATACTGATAAGAAGAAACAGGCGGAAGACAATGGCCTGCACTGGCCCCTTTGGACAATCGCTACGCTCGTTGCGACTAGTATAGCGCTCTTTTTGGGTCTTGGATCGATTTTGAAAGATGCCACCTCCCATGGCCAAAGCACTGATCTGATCACTCTCGTCCTTCCTCATTTTTTCGAGCATACTTTAGGCTACTTCGTCGTTCCTTTTACGGCAATTTGGACTGCCAGCATGATCCTCTGGCTCCACCTCAGAGCACACCGTAACACTCAAACTTAGCTCTATCCAGCCTCAGGATCGACGATCAGCGTGTCCGCCGGAACTTTCAGCTCTAAAGACTGACCCAGAAACTCGAGAAGAATCGCCACCCGCTCACTCCCTGGGACCATTCCAGTAACCACGGCGCTCCACTCTTTGAACGGGCCTTCAACAATCGCAACTGGTTGCCCAGGTTTAAGAACGACCTCTAGCTCTTCTTGGATATCATCCTCCAAACTGGTGCGAAGCTCTTCGATAAAACGGTCCGAAATCTGTGGAACATTATCACCATAGCAAACAAGTCCAGTGATTCCTGCCGTCGCCATAATGCGGCGAAAATTCGTCTTCAAATCGGTATGCACAAACACATATCCAGGAAACAGCGCCTCGACAAATTTCACTGCGCCGCGCCGCGCCTTCTTCGTATAACGTAAGCGCGGGCTAAAAGCATCCGTCACTTCCAATCTCTGTAACAGCTGAGCAGCCAAGTGCTCCTTTTTGGGAGAAGCCTTCAACGCATACCATCCAAGGTCACAATCGTAGAGGTTCGGCATAAGCTAGAGGGTTTTTTGATTTGTATAGAATCAGCGTCAAGCCCTTCTCCCAAATCAATCGGATGCTTCATTGACGAGGCAAACGTCTCCCCTCACCGTCGCACCTTTCATTTTTAGCTATGTCAACTGAGTTCAAGCCGTATAACCCCTCCGAGATCGAAGCCAAATGGCAGGCGATTTGGGAGAAAGATGGCACCTTCGAAACAGAAGGTGTTTCCGCAAAACCGAAATTCTACATTCTCGACATGTTTCCCTACCCTTCGGGCGCTGGGCTGCACGCCGGTCATGCGGAGAACTTCACTGGCAGCGACGTCCTCGGACGCTACAAAATGGCTCAGGGCTTCAACGTTCTCCATCCGATGGGCTGGGACGCTTTTGGCCTACCCGCCGAACAATACGCCGTTAAGACAGGGACCCACCCCTCGGAGACTACAGCGACAAACATCGGCAACTTCCGTCGTCAGCTCAAAGACCTCGGCTATGCCATCGACTGGTCGCGTGAGGTTAACACGACTGATCCACAATACTACCGCTGGACGCAGTGGATCTTTGTCCAACTTTTCAAACACGGCCTCGCCTACGTCGATGAACGCCCGGTGAACTGGTGTCCCGAGCTCGGCACCGTCCTCGCCAATGAAGAAGTGGTCGACGGCAAAAGCGAAGTCGGCGGTCATCCCGTGGAACGCAAAGCACTCCGCCAATGGGTTCTTCGCATTACCGCTTACGGCGATAAACTCCTCGATGGTCTCAAAACCCTGGACTGGCCAACCTCGACCAAAACCCAGCAAACGAACTGGATTGGCCGCAGTTCCGGCGCCGAAGTCGATTTCAAACTCGAAGGCCACGACGAAACCGTCCGCGTTTACACCACTCGCCCCGACACTCTCTTTGGCGTCACTTACATGGTGATCGCACCCGAGCATCCCCTCGTGGACAGCCTGACAGTAGCTGAGCAAAAGGATGCCGTCGAAGCCTACGTCAAAGCAGCCTCACTCAAGAGCGACCTCGACCGCACTGAACTAGCGAAAGAAAAAACTGGTGTCTTTTCCGGTTCTTATGCACTTCACCCAATCACCGGCGAACGCCTCCCAGTCTGGATCGCAGACTACGTGCTAACCAGCTATGGCACCGGCGCGATTATGGCCGTTCCCGGACAAGACGAACGCGACTGGGAATTTGCTGAAACCTTTGACCTGCCGATCAAGCGGACTGTCCAACCACCCGAAGGGTTTGAGGGCAAAGCCTACTCAGGTGAAGGTCCTGCAATCAACAGTGATTTCCTCGATGGACTCGAGATCGCCGGAGCAAAAGCTAAGATGATCGCCCACCTTGAAGAGCAGAAAATGGGCGTCCCAAAGATCAACTACAAACTCCGCGACTGGCTGTTCAGTCGCCAACGTTACTGGGGCGAACCGTTCCCGATTGTCTGGGTCGATGAAAGCGCTTACAAAGCCGCAAAGTCAGCAGGAGGAAATGTTGCGGAGATGCTCCCTCAAGAGCCCGTCACCTACAAAGAGAACGGTCGATCACTCTACGCCCTACCCGTCCCTCCTAATCAATTACCGGTCACTCTTCCTCCCTCAGAAAATTTCAAGCCTTCTGGAGATGGACAAAGTCCTTTGGCCAACCTGACCGACTGGGTAGAAGTCTACTACAATACTGCAACAGGCGAAACCGCCTCTGAAGCGACAGGCCCAGAGTGGGTTTCCGCCAAACGCGAGACGAACACGATGCCGCAGTGGGCTGGCAGCTGCTGGTATTACCTGCGCTACCTCGATCCTAAGAACGAAACAGCCATCATCGACCCTGAGATCCGCGACTACTGGGGCGTGCCAGACTTCTATATGGGCGGACGCGAACACGCGGTTCTCCACCTCCTCTACGCCCGCTTTTGGCACCTATTCCTCGTCGACATCGGTGTCCTCAAAGAAGCTGAGCCTTTCACCCGCCTTTTCCACCAAGGGATCATTCTCGGCGAAGACGGCGAAAAAATGTCTAAAAGCCGAGGCAACGTCGCTAACCCCGATGATTTTCTTCAGACCCACGGCGCCGACGCCTTCCGAACCTATCTCATGTTCATGGGGCCGCTCGAGGATTCCAAGCCATGGAAAACAGAAGGCCTCGAAGGTCCGTTCCGTTTTATCAAAAAGGTCTGGCGAGAATTCACCGGCGAATCTAATGGCCTGTCATCAAAGATCCATGAGCATGGAAAAGAAACTTCCGAGACGCTCAAACAGCTTCATCTCACGATCAAAAAGGTAACGGAAGACATAGAAGCGATCCGTTACAATACGGCGATCTCTGCTTTGATGATTTGCGTCAATCACCTTGGGAAAGCAGAATCAGTTCACCGGGAAACCGCTTCCACCTTTATTCAACTCCTCGCACCCTTTGCTCCGCACCTCGCCGAAGAACTTTGGTCGCGCCTCGGGAACAAGGGATCAGTCACCGTCGCGCCATGGCCGAAGCACGATGAATCGCTCCTCGTTTCCAGCGAAGTTTCGATTGGCGTCCTCATCAACGGCAAGGCCCGTGGCCAGCTGACAGTCAGCAAGACGACAACTCAGGACGAAGCGCTTGATCTGGCCAAAGCTCAGCCAAAAGTTGCAGCGCACCTCGAAGGGAAAACAATCCGCAAGATCATCTACGTTCCTGGGAAAATCCTCAACCTCGTTGTAGGATAGCGTCCACGAATAACACAAATACTCATTCTACATGGAAGTATTTCACAAGGATTTGGCTTATCAAATTATGGGAGCATGTTTTGAAGTGCACAATTCGATGGGTGCTGGATTTTTAGAATCTGTATATCAGGAGTGCTTGGAGATTGAGCTAGAGAAGAGAGACATACTATATGCAGCACAAGAGACCTTGGCGATCGCTTACAAAGGCCAACAACTTTCGCAAAAGTATATCCCCCATTTTATTATTGATCAGAAAGTCATTCTAGAAATCAAAGCACTTTCCAATCTCACCCCTGACCACCGTGGCCAAACCCTTAACTACTTAAAAGCCACCGGCCTAAAACTAGCCCTCCTCGTAAACTTCGGCTCAATCGACAAACTAGAATCCGAACGCCTAGTTCTCTGAGCCCATTCGTTAAAATTCGTGTTATTCGTGGACAACCTACCCTCACGCTTCCTCCCTGCTGACTTTGATCCGTCGAAACCGATTGCGGTCGTGGCGGGGCAACGCGATTATCCGATTCTTGCAGTGGCGAGCATTCGAGCCGCTGGGCTACAGGTTCGCCTTATTGCGTTTGAAGGTGAAACTGATGACGCGCTGTATGAGAGTTTTGGTGACAGCGAGCGCGCGAAGATAAAGGTCGGCCAAGTAGGCAAGATGCTCAAAGCCCTCCAACGGATGAACTGCGGTTATGCGATTTTTGTAGGGCAGATCACGCCGGGGCGACTGTTCCGCGACCTAAAGCCAGACCTGAAGGCAATCGCTATGCTCGCGATGCTAAAGGAGCGAAATGCGGAAACGATCTTTGGCAGTATCGTTGCTGAAGTGCAGAAGGTCGGAGTCTCGATGCTCGATGCCCGAGCCTTCATGGATGACCATCTCGCTTCGGTGGGCCTCATGACGCGCGGGAAACTCAAAGCCGATCAGGAGCACATAGATTTCGGGGTTCAAAAAGCCCGAGAGATTGCCGCCCTCGACATTGGGCAAGGCGTCGTCGTGCGCAAAGGAACCGTTCTCGCGGTAGAAGCTTTCGAAGGGACCGACGACATGCTCGCTCGTGCGAATAAGTATAAGACAGAGAAATTGATTTTCGTTAAAACAAGTAAGCCCACCCAAAAACCTTTCTTCGACTGGCCCTGCTTCGGCGAAAAGACGCTCGAAACAATGGCGTCCTCCGGCATCTCAACCGCCGCCCTTGAGGCCGACTGTGCACTCCTTCTCGGCAAGCCGGGGTTAATTGAGAAAGCTAATCAACTTGGGATTGAGCTTATCGGCTACACCACCCAAGATAAATGAGTTCCATTATGAATAAAGCCCTTACACTCCTCATTCTAGCCTTCAGTGGAGCCCTCAGCTCTGCGCAAATCGTTTTCGAAGAGAAGGTCATCGAGCACACAGCGACGGTTGACGAATCTAATTTCGCCGCCGTTTTCAAATTCCAGAACGTGGGCGATGACACGATCGAAATCAAGAAGCCCTCTTCGTCCTGCGGCTGCACTGTTCCGAGTCTCGAGAAGACGACTTACGCACCCGGCGAAGAAGGTGAGATTACGGCAGTTTTTTCCTACGGCACACGTTCTGGCACACAGCACAAGACGGTAACCGTTCCGACCTCCAAAGGCACCCATGAGCTAGCCCTCACGGTCGACATCCCTCTTCGCTACTCCCTCGACGTCCGCCTCCTCCATTGGAAAAAATCGGAGGTAATGGCGCCAAAAACGGCCAATTTCCAATTCCACGTCGACCTACCAGTCGAGCTTATTGGACACACCGTCAACGAGGCACACTACAATCTCGACTTAAAGATCTCGCCAGAAAGTGGTATTGTAACCGCGACAATCCGACCCACTGCAAACGCTCCGGCAAAGATCAACCGAACCGACTGGGAGTTCAAAACTGCGAGCGGAAAGATCTATAAAATTCCGCTCTACATTCGGGTTTATTGAAGTACCGACAAAGCGTTACTTACTAGTGCGAGATAGATACATTTTAACCCGCCAGCATGTTTGACGTTCGCGAGAAACCCAAATTCGTCGAACGCGCATTACTCGTTGGAGCTTTTCTTGCGAAAGAATCCGAGGATCGGACGATCACCCTTTTGGAGGAGCTGGAAGAGCTCGTTACAACCCTGGGAATTAATATCGGCGGCACAATGCTGGCCAAGGTCCGTCAGCCGAATCCAAAGCTGCTCGTAGGCACCGGAAAAGCGGATGAGATCATCGCTCGCGCACTGGCTGAGGAATGCGACTGCATCGTCTTTGACGCCGAGCTCACGCCCGGCCAACAGCGCAACTGGGAAGCTCTGAGTAAGCTTTGTGTGATCGATCGGCAGGAAGTCATCCTAGATATTTTCCGTGAGCGTGCCCAGACAAAGGAAGCTGTTCTCCAGGTTGAACTTGCCCGGGCCCAGCATTCCTTGCCTCGCTTGAAAAATGCGTGGACCCACCTGAGTCGGCAGCGCGGCGGTGGTGGTGTGACACAGCGCGGCGAAGGTGAAGCCCAGATCGAGCTCGATCAGCGCATGGTCAGAGACAGCATTGCCGCCCTCAGAAAAGAGCTCGATGTCGTCGTAAAACAGCGCCATGTCCAACGTCACCAGCGTCAACGAGTGCCACTACCGACCGGAGCCATCGTTGGTTATACAAATGCTGGTAAGTCGACCCTACTAAATCGGCTCACGGGAGCCGATGTCGTGGTCGAAGATAAACTCTTCGCCACCCTCGATCCAACGACACGGCAGCTGATCCTCCCACGTGGTCAGAAACTACTCCTGACCGACACCGTAGGCTTTGTAAGACGTCTACCGCACAGTCTGATTGAAGCCTTCAAGGCGACGCTCGAAGAATCCGTCCAGAGTGATTTCTTAATACATGTCTTAGATCTAACGAACCCTGATCTCGCTGAACATTTCGAGACGACTTGCAAGGTCCTTGAGGAACTCGGTGTGGGCGAAAAGCCCAGTATCTACGTCTACAACAAGGTCGATGGCTTAGATCTGAAGTCAGGCGAACTACCCGCAGCACTCGTCGGTTCAGAGTTGCCGACAAAGGATGCACTCTTCGTCAGCGCGATGACCGGAGACGGAATCCCAGCGCTGCTCGAATCGATCGAAAAGCTTCTTTCCAAAACCCGGCGCACAGTCGAACTACTCGTCCCGCATTCCCGCTACGATATCATCAACAAGCTCCACCAAGCCGGTGCCATTCGACACGAGGATGCAAAGGAGGATGGTGTCCATATTGTCGCTTTAATTCCACCCAGTCTCGAAGGCCTTATCACCGACTTTTGCACTACTGTGAATTAGGAACCGATTTCACGTTAAAGAGGACGCCTGACGGCCGCCAAGGTGTATAGCACATCTATTGATCAGATTATAAGGCCACCTACATTCCACCATTAGGGTAGACTCTAGGCACTCATCATTTCGTTTTTGTCTTGGGCATAGCGATAAGCTTAACTAATTATTATGCCATACTTAATAAGCATAATTAATTATTAATAGCTATACATAATGACGATTAAAAGCGTAATACTCGCATCCTCGCTCTTAGGAATTTTCCTTTCAGGTGCAAATTTAGGCTACGCTCGAGACGACATTCAATGGTGGCAATGGCTCAATCTGAACCTAATGGAAGAAGGGCCTCATAAAATCCATCTATACTTGGACAATCGTATAGTGGAAGATGTCACAGAGGAAAGACTTTGGCTCGCGAGCATCGGCTACAAGTATCAAGCCAGTAAGCGAACCCAGATTGGCTTGGGCTACACCTACCTCGATATACGCAATATCGCGCAAGACACCTGGATGCACCGGCAACGACTTGAATTGGAGGTTAGCCACGAAACAAAGCTCAACGCATCGCTGAAGCTTCACTTGCGCAACCGGATCGAAATTTGGTGGGACGAAGATGAAAATACCGACGAATATCGCTCCCGTCACCGTATCCAACTAAGTCATCCACTTTCTATTGGAAAACTCTACAAGATCTATACTAATACCGAAGTCTTCTATAACTACGAACGAGATCTTCTTAGCCAAGTGCGGACCATACCCGTCGGCCTCGGCTTTAAATTGAGCAAAGCAACCCAGCTCAGTATTTTTTATATGATACAATCCAATCGGGCGACGAATGGAATGCCTTGGTCACACAACCACGCAATAGGGACACACCTTAACCACACTTTTTAAATACATTTACCTGAAGGATCATGAGGATCAGCAAACAAACGATCGGACTTATCGCAGGACTGACAGCTCTGGCGGCTCCATCCTTCATCCCTCTAGGATCACTCAGCCTCGAAGGTCAAATTGCGCTGGGGATCTTTCTGATGGCAGGAATTTTCTGGATTCTAGAACCCATCCCTATCTACGCGACCTCCATGGTGGTTATCCTTCTGCAAGTCTTTCTCCTCAGTGATAAAGGTCTCACTCTGGACTACCTAGGGAATTATAAACCTCAGCCATACACCGCTTTCTACGGCACACTCGCTAGCCCGATCATTATTTTATTTCTGGGGGGCTTTCCCCTCGCTGCGGCAGCGGTCAAATCGCAAAAGATTATCCTCGATTTGCTCGAAAGCTGGTACGGCGCCTCTCAGGATTAGATACTGCCAGCTGGGTCCTTCTAGGGCTGACTCCAAACAGCTCACCCGACCTGAATACGCTCGAACGCGACCTAGACTTTCTTGATCTGGGAATTGACCTGCGCAGCATCCGCTTATCTTCAGGGCGTATCAGCAAGCTCATCGCCAGCCTAAAAAACTATGCTGCCCCAGGTAAAGGAGACTGGGAAAAGATCGATGCTCTCGAGGGGATCAAAGACACTCTAACCGTCTTAAATAGCAGTCTCCACCCATACCGTCTCCATACAGACTTATCACCCCTTGAGCCCGTTCGGGGCATCGCTAGCGAACTAAATCAGGTTTGGACAAATCTCCTAGTCAACGCCTGCCAGGCGACTCAGCCCAATGGTGAAATCTGGATATCAACCCAAAGCACTCCTAAAGGTATCGTGGTATCCATTTCCGATAGTGGGAGTGGTATAGATCCAGACTACATCGAACAGATATTCGAAATGAATTTCACGACAAAGAAGACCAAATCAAATTTCGGGCTGGGACTAGGACTTTCTATTTCTAAAGAGATCATCGAAAAACACGGTGGTCAGATTCGCGCTTCCAATCGAAAAGACGGCGGCGCTTGTTTCGAAGTCCTTCTTCCTACAAGAGGCGCGTAGAGGCAGTTTCTGTTTTACCTCTACTGAAAGACACCCGATCAAGTATTTCACAGTGCCGCTTGGATACAAAAAAACCGCGAGCCCAGTAAAGGACCCGCGGTTGAAATGTTTAGCTAACTGCTAGGACTAAGCAGACTCGTCTTTCGCCACTGGAGCAGCACTCGCGCCCAAGGTATTGATCTTCAGGCGGCGGTAACGTGGGAGACCTGTTCCAGCTGGAATAAGGTGACCCATGATAACGTTCTCCTTGAAGCCTTCAAGCTGATCGACCTTACCCAGCGTCGATGCATCAGTGAGAACACGCGTTGTCTCCTGGAAGGAGGCAGCAGAGATGAAGGATTCCGTTTCAACCGAAGCCTTAGTGATACCGAGAAGAATCGGTTCACCCTCTGCTGGCTGACCACCGGCCTCAATGAGGCGCTCGTTCTCAACCATGAAGGCTTCCTTATCAATCTGCTCACTCCAGAAGAAGTCAGAGTCACCTGGCTCGGTGATACGCACCTTGCGGAGCATCTGACTAACGATGAGTTCAATATGCTTATCGTTAATCGTCACACCTTGGAGGCGGTAAACCTTCTGGATTTCTGCGAGGAGGTATTCTTGGAGGACGTTCGGCCCGAGGATATCAAGAATTTCGTGCGGATCAGCTGCACCTTCAGTGAGGTGTTGGCCCTTGCGAACCGTGTCACCGATCTGAACGACGATGTGCTTACCGTGCGCAACGAGGTGTTCCTCTTCTTGCCCGGTTTCTTCGTCCGTAACCATGAGGCGCTTCTTGCCGCGAAGGGTTCCGTTTAGAGAAACAATACCGTCGATCTTGGCCATCTCAGTGGCTTCCTTCGGACGACGTGCTTCGAAGAGCTCAGCAACCCGTGGTAGACCACCCGTGATGTCCTGTGTCTTGGACGCCTGACGTGGAGTCTTCGCGAGAAGAGCACCCGCCTCGATGTCGTCACCTTCAACAACAGAAACTGTCGCACCGGTTGGAACCGCATACGTCGCGAGGACCTTTTTCCCCGCGCCAACGATGTCGATCTGCGGGTTCAAGTCTTCCTTGTGCTCAACCACAATCGTTCCAACACGACCCGTCGCAGGGTCGAGTTCACGTTTCACGGTTACACCAGGAATCATGTCCTTAAACTGGATGATACCCTGCTTCTCCGAAAGAATCGGCACGTTGTGCGGATCCCACTGAGCGAGGCTCGAGCCACCTTCGATTTTGCCGCCGTCTCCATGAAGAATAACGGCACCCGCTGGGATGTTGTATTCTTCGAGGACTTTATCACGTGGATCAATGATTTCGATCTTACCCGTCTTGTTAAGAACAACAAAGGCTGCGCCATCGTTGACCGCTACAATACGGAGACCTTCGAAACGAAGCTTACCCGTGTTACGGACTGTAATCTCCGCCGACTGGAGTCCAGCAGAAGCGATACCGCCGATGTGGAAAGTCCGCATCGTCAGCTGTGTGCCTGGCTCACCGATCGACTGCGCCGCAATAATACCGACTGCAGTGCCCATCTCAACCATCGCGTTACTCGCAGGGTTGATACCGTAAGCGAGTGCCGGAAGGCTGCTCTTACGCATGTGGGTGAGCGGCGACATGACCTTGACGCGCTCGATACCGAGCTCGTCAATCTGCCTAGCTTGATCAACCGTGATAACGTCACCGTTTTTCACGACGATTTCATCTGGGCTGATTGGGTTGATGACGTCCTGTGCTGGGCAACGACCGATGATACGGTCGCGCAGAGGGACAATTTCATCATCACCTTCGTAGATCGCAAACTTCCAAATGCCGTCGCGGTTACCATCGTCCTTACAGGTGATGATAGTATCCATCGCAACATCACAGAGCTTACGAGTGAGGTAACCCGCGTCAGCCGTCTTGAGAGCGGTGTCCGCGAGACCCTTACGAGCACCGTGCGTCGAAATAAAGTATTCGAGAACAGTCAGGCCTTCACGGAAGGAGGAAAGAATCGGACGTTCGATGATTTCACCGGACGGCTTAGCCATCAAACCACGTGTTCCACACAGTTGGCGAATTTGTTGCTTATTACCACGAGCACCCGAGTCCATCATAAGGTAAACTGGGTTCACCTCTTCTTTGCCCGCGTTGTAGTCGAGATGCCTAAATACCGCCTTAGCGATTTCATCCGTCGCAGATGTCCAGATCTCAATCACCTTATTGTAGCGCTCACCGCCGGTGATGATACCCTTGCGATACTGGTCTGTAACCTCAGCGATCTTCTCACGAGCGCCAGCAACGATCTCCGTCTTCTCAGGCGGGATGATCATGTCACGCATCCCGATCGAAATACCTGCAATCGTCGCGATGCGGAAACCAAGCTCCTTCAGGCTATCCAGAAGTGCAACTGATGCATCACTTCCACAGACGTTGTAAGTCTTTTTGATCAGCTCACCAAGTTTCTTCTTCGGGACCGCAAAGTTGATAAAGCCAATCCCTTCCGGCCAAATACTACTAAAGATCACCCGACCCGGCGTCGTAACGATGACTTTGTCATCCTTGCGTCCATGAACGGTGTCTTTGCCGAAATCCGGGTTCGCAATCCGGATCCAGTCAATTTTACCAATGACGCCATCAGCTTCAGCGAGAGCAACTTCCTCAAAGGAGCCGAAGAGCGGCAACTTGCTTTCATCCTTGGGCAGCTTACGCGGCTCGAGAGTCAAGTAGTATGAACCCAATACAATATCCTGCGACGGGGTAAGGATAACCTCACCACTCGAAGGCGAGAAGATGTTGTTCGGCGCAAGCATGAGGAGCTTAGCCTCAAGGATTGCTTCAAGCGAAAGAGGAACGTGAACCGCCATTTGGTCACCATCGAAGTCCGCGTTGTAAGGGGAGCAAACGAGTGGGTGCAGGCGAATCGCATTACCCTCAATCAGGGTTGGTTCAAATGCTTGAATCGAAAGGCGGTGAAGCGTCGGAGCACGGTTGAGGAGAACTGGGTGACCCTTCGTTACTTCCTCGAGGATGTCCCAAACTTCTGGGGCACGCTTCTCGATCATCTTACGTGCACCGCGCACGGTGTGAACGAAGCCGAGTTCCTTCAAACGACGAATGATGAAAGGTTCAAAGAGGACGAGCGCCATCTTCTTAGGAAGACCGCACTGATGCAGCTTGAGCTCAGGTCCAATCACGATAACAGAACGGCCCGAGTAATCAACGCGCTTACCGAGGAGATTCTGACGGAAACGACCCTGCTTACCCTTGAGCATATCACTCAAAGATTTGAGAGGGCGGTTACCCGCACCTGTGACCGCGCGACCATGACGGCCGTTGTCAAAGAGGGCATCGACCGCCTCTTGCAGCATGCGCTTTTCGTTATGAATAATAACGTCCGGCGTCTTGAGCATGAGGAGATTCTTGAGGCGATTGTTCCGGTTGATCACACGACGGTAGAGGTCGTTGAGGTCAGAGGTCGCAAAACGGCCACCTTCAAGGGGAACAAGCGGGCGAAGGTCTGGCGGGATGACCGGCAGAACTTCGAGAACCATCCACTCGGGACGGGCTTCAGAATCGATAAATCCGTTGAGCACCTTGAGGCGCTTCGAGAGCTTCTTCTTGATCTGCTTAGAGCGTGTGCTCTGCATTTGCTCATAGAGTTCGTCGACGACTGACGGCAGATCCATGTGCTCAAGAATCTGGCGCAATCCACCGGCACCCATGACGGCTTCGAAAGAGTCTTCACCGTATTCTTCGACCGAGGCTTGGTAGTCTTGCTCAGTGAGAAGTTGCTTCTCTTCGAGAGGTGTCTTGCCAGGATCAACTACGATATAGTTCTCGTAGTAGATGACGCGCTCGAGGTTACGGGCGGTAACATCGAGGAGTAGGCCCAGACGACTCGGCATACTCTTGAGGAACCAGATGTGAGAACAAGGAACGGCGAGGTCGATGTGTCCCATGCGCTCGCGACGAACGCGGGCTACGGTTACCTCAACACCACAGCGGTCACAGATGACACCCTTGTACTTGATGCGCTTGTATTTACCACAGGCACACTCGTAGTCGCGCACTGGTCCGAAGATCCGCTGACAGAAAAGACCGCCCGGTTCCGGTTTGAAGGTTCGATAGTTGATCGTTTCAGGGTTCTTTACTTCCCCGCGTGACCATGACCGGATAATGTCCGGTGAAGCCACGGTGATCGATACTTGGTCAAAGGATTGATCCCGCTCAATGCCCATCGCCTCGCGTGCTTCGCGATTGGAAAATTCGTCCGTCGTCGTGCTCATAGTGTTAATTCTTTAAAGTTCTGAGTGGTGAGAGGTGGCTTAAGCGAAAGCTGAAGCGAGCGGGTCTCGATCGCCGAGGCGGATATCGAGGCAGAGTGCTTGCATTTCCTTCATCAAAACATTGAAGGACTGCGGCGTGCCGGCTTGAAGCGAGTTATCGCCCTTAACCAACTGCTCGTAGATCTTAGTTCGGCCTTGAACATCGTCGGACTTGACCGTGAGAAGTTCCTGGAGGGTGTAAGCCGCGCCGTAAGCTTCGAGGGCCCAAACTTCCATCTCTCCGAATCGCTGACCACCATACTGGGCTTTACCCCCGAGTGGCTGTTGCGTGATGAGACTGTAAGGACCGACCGCACGAGCGTGGATTTTATCCGCCACGAGGTGATTGAGTTTGAGCATGTAGGTGTAGCCCACAACCACTTCCTGATCGAGGAGCTTACCGGTACGACCATCAACGACTAAACTCTTACCCGAACTCGGCAAGTTGGCGTCTTCGAGGTATTGTTGAATCTTCTCTTCTTCAATACCATCGAATACCGGTGTCGCGATTTTAATACCAAGGCGCTTACAAGCAAAACCGAGGTGACACTCAAGAACCTGTCCGACGTTCATTCGACTAGGAACCCCGAGTGGATTGAGGCAGATATCGATCGGCGTGCCGTCTTGGAGGAAAGGCATGTCTTCGATCGGAACGATCTTTGCGACAACACCCTTATTACCGTGGCGACCAGCCATTTTATCACCGACTTGGATCTTACGTTTGGTCGCAATGTAGACCTTCACGTTTTTGATCGTGCCGTTCTCAACATCTTCTCCGCTTTCAACGGATTCGATACGACGGCCCTGATCCGTATCGAGTTCTTCGAACTTCGTCTTAAAGTTGTCGATGATCTCCATGATCTTGATGCGAACAGGAGAAGGATCGATTTCAACGCTCTTATAGACTGCTGCGAGACGACGGAGAAGCGTCTTCGTAATCTTACGATTCGCCGGGATAATGATTTCACCAGTATCGCGGTTGATCACATCGAGAGGAATCTTTTCACCGAGGAGGATATTCGAAAGAGACTCGGTCAATTGCTCACGCAGATGATCGGCTTCCTTACGGAACTCTTCGTTAATCTTCTTCACTTGGCGGCGACGGTCAGAAGCTGAGAGCTTTTCAGACTCCTCTTCGATCCGGCTCGAAACCTTAACATCCATTACGATGCCAACCGATCCCGATGGAACGAGCTGAGACGTATCCTTCACGTCAGCTGCCTTCTCACCAAAGATCGCGCGGAGAAGTTTTTCTTCAGGAGCGAGCTCAGTTTCACTCTTCGGAGTGATCTTACCGACGAGGATGTCGCCTGGCTTCACTTCCGCACCAACGCGGATCACACCGTCGTGGTTAAGATTCTTCAGAGCTTCTTCACCCACATTCGGAATATCACGAGTGATTTCTTCCGGCCCGAGCTTGGTGTCACGCGCGGTGCACTCAAACTCTTCGATGTGGATAGAGGTGAAGATGTCGTCCTTGAGCAAACGCTCTGAGATCAGAATCGCGTCCTCAAAATTGTAACCATTCCAAGGCATGTAAGCCACGAGCACGTTACGACCGAGAGCGAGCTCACCGTCATCAGTGTTCGCGCCATCAGCGATGACGTCGCCGGCTTTAATCTTTTGGCCCTTCTGGACGAGTGGCTTTTGGTTAAAGCAAGTTCCCGCATTCGAACGGAGGAACTTGCGCAATGGATAGTAGTGGAAACCCTTCTTCGGATCACTCTTTGGCTTACGTGGAAGCTTCTGAGGAATCTCACCGTCCTTCGTCGTCATGATGAAGTTCGCATCAACATCAGCAACAATCCCGTCACCCTCGGCGACAGAAACTGTCTTCGAGTCACGCGCAACCCGGCCTTCGATACCGGTGCCAACAAATGGCGACTCGGTCTGGAGAAGCGGCACTCCTTGGCGTTGCATGTTCGAACCCATCAAAGCGCGATTCGCATCATCATGCTCAAGGAATGGAATCAAGCCGGCAGCCACCGAAATGACCTGCTTAGGCGAGACGTCCATATAGTTGATCTCAACCGGATCGACTTCAACAAAGTCATCTCCACGACGAGCGGTCACCTTACCAATGAATTTGCCGTTCTTTTCGGTTTTCGAATTCGCCTGAGCGATCGTCTTATCTTCTTCTTGGTCGGCGTTGAGATAAACGACTTCATTCGTTACAGCGCCGTCTTTCGCGATGCGATAAGGCGTTTCAATGAAACCAAACTCGTTAACGCGGGAGTAGATCGAAAGAGAGTTAATCAGACCAATGTTTGGTCCTTCAGGAGTCTCAATCGGGCAAATACGACCGTAGTGCGACGGGTGAACGTCACGGACTTCAAAACCTGCACGCTCACGATTCAAACCACCGGGTCCGAGAGCTGAGAGGCGGCGCTTGTGCGTCACTTCTGCAAGCGGATTGATTTGGTCCATGAACTGGCTCAGCTGACTCCGGGCAAAGAAGTCACGGATGACCGTGCTCAACGCCTTCGGATTGATGAGCTTCTGCGGGGTGATCGAGTCAACCGACTGATCATAAAGAGTCATGCGCTCTTTCACGAGACGCTCGGTGCGGGCCAAGCCGACACGACACTGATTCATGAGAAGCTCACCAACAGTACGAACACGACGGCTACCCAAGTGGTCGATGTCGTCGATAACGCCTTCACCCTTCTTCAAGCGAACGAGATATTTCGTTGCTTCGACGATGTCTTCAACCCCGACAACGCGCATATCGAGATCCGTTTCGAGGTTCAGCTTCTGGTTCACCTTGTAACGACCAACACGACCGAGGTCGTAGCGCTTAGGATCCATGAAGAGACGCTTCAAGAGCGCGCGAGCGTTCGCTACTGTAGGTGGTTCACCAGGGCGGAGGCGCTTGTAAATATCCTTAAGGGCTTCCTCTTCGTTGTGCGTCGGATCCTTCTTCAGGCAACGGATGATCGCACCGTCATCGATCGTGGTGTCGATAACGCGGACGATATCAATTCCTGCTTCTTCAATACTGCGAACAATCGTCTTTGTAAGAGGTTCAAAGCTACGGGCCAAAACGGCACCACGCTCTGCATCAACCAAGTCCTCAACTAGGACAAGGCGACTGACCGTATCCATCTCGAGCGCTTCAGCGACCTTGAGCTCGTTAATGTCGTAGAAGAAATTGAGGATTTCGGAATCGCTACCATGGCCCATCGCACGGAGGAGCGTCGTAACGAGAAACTTACGACGACGACGACGGCGGTCGAGGTAGACATAAAGTAGGTCGTTTTGGTCAAACTGAGTTTCGAGCCATGTTCCACGGTCCGGAATGATGCGGTAACTGTGGAGCAGTTTACCACTGGTATGCGGAGCAACTTCGAAAGCGATACCCGGCGAGCGGTGGAGCTGGCTGACGACGACGCGCTCAGCACCATTGATGATGAATGAGCCGCGCTCAGAGATCATAGGTAGCTCACCCATGTAGATCTCTTCGTCCTTAATCGCTTCCTCTTCCTTGAGACGAAGGTTCACGTAGAGAGAAATCGAATAAGTCACACCCTCGCGAATACACTCCATTTCGGAGAGTTTCGGCTCTGAGAGGCGATAGGAGACATACTCTAGCTGGCAGCGACCATCGTAGCTCTCGATAGGGAAAACCTCACACAAGACCGCTTCAAGTCCAAGATGCTCGCGCTTTGTTACGGCGAGCTCTTCTTGAATAAATTCCTTAAAGGAATCGATCTGAATCTGAATCAGGTTAGGCGGTTGAATGACTTCCTGAAGTTTACCAAAGTTGATACGTTCGGACATGGTAGTGGGTCTTCTAGATTATTGCGGTGAGAAAGGTAACGATGCGAAGTCGGGAGCACCGCAAAACGGTGCTTCCGACGACGCATTGATCATGAACAAAAATGAAAACAAACAACCAGACCGCATCCTGTGGATGCGATCTGGTTGTCGGAAAAACTGGATAAAATGTAAGCTTCCAGGAGTTTACTTGATTTCGACTTCGGCGCCAGTGGCTTCGAGTTTCTTTTTAACTTCTTCAGCATCGTCCTTCGTAGTGGCTTCCTTGACTGCCTTAGGAGCACCTTCAACGAGGTCTTTCGCTTCCTTGAGACCGAGACCAGTGATGCTACGAACTTCCTTGATAACAGCGATCTTGTTTCCGCCGAAGCTCTTCAAGATAACGTTGAATTCAGTTTGTTCTTCGGTCGCACCAGCGTCACCGCCAGCAACTGGTCCAGCAGCAACAGCAACAGGTGCTGCAGCACTAACGCCCCATTTTTCTTCGAGGTCCTTAACGAGACCAGCGATATCGAGAACGGATTGGCCGGAGAGCCATTCGATTACATCTTCTTTTGTAATGTCTGCCATGATATTGATTTTCCTTTGGATCAGTTAGCGCTACTTTGGCGACTTGCCTTTTCGTCGTTTAAGGGACTACCCCCCTAACTGAAGCTTTTAGGTAAAGTATAAGGTGAGAGAACTTACCCTTCGTCTTTGTCCGCTTTCGCTTGGAGGACGTTCAAGAGACCTTCTGGAACTGCTTGAGCGATCCGAACCATCTGCGTGGCTGGAGTGTTGAGAAGAGCGAGGAGTTGTGCTTTGAGCACCTCGACAGGAGGTAGCTTAGCGAGCTGTGAAATCTCATCTATTGTGAGCGCACCTTTTTCAAGAATGCCCCCCTTAAGTTCGATTTTCTTATTATCCTTAAAGAACTTCTCGAGTGCTTTCGCTACGCCGGGAGCATTGCTGCCACCCACAACGATTGCCGTCGGTCCTTTAAGTTGATCATCGAGATCCGGATACTCGCGCGCGGAAGCAGCAAGCTTAAGGATGCGGTTCTTTACAACGTGGAACTCAGCGCCGTGCTCTGCGAGGATCTGGCGGAGTTCTTCGGTTTCGATAACCGTGATGCGTGTAAAGTCTGCGAGAAAAACGTAGTCTGATTGGTCGAGCCAATCGCCGGTTTCTTCAACGAGGTATTTCTTTTCTTCCTGCATGGATCGGTCTTCCTTTAGTGGTTAGGATAGAGGGCTTGGTCGAGACGGATGCTTGGAGTCATCGTCCCACAGATCGCCATCGTCTTGATGTAGCGAGCACCTTTGAGGCCATCAGGACGCAATTTCGCAACTGCATCGATGACGGCTTGGATGTTCTCCGCGAGCTGTTCACCAGCGAACGAACGTTTGCCAACGATAACAGCCATATTGGCTGTCTTATCCATTTTGAATTCAACACGCCCACCCTGCTTGATGTCTTTGAGCGCAGCGGCGATATCGTCTGTCACCGTGCCAGATTTCGGATTCGGCATCAGGCCACGAGGTCCGAGAACCCGAGCTGCCTTACGCACTTCCTTCATCCCAGCGACGGTCGACACAGCGACGTCAAAGTCGAGCCAACCGCCCATGACTTTCTCAATGAGCTCAGTCATACCAGCTTCGTCTGCGCCTGCAGCCTTCGCCGCTTCGACGTCATCGGTAAAGACGATCACGCGGACAGTCTTACCGCTGCCATTTGGCAGGTTAAGTGTCCCTCGAATCATTTGATTACTCATGCGAGGATCAACACCGAGGTTGATCGAGAGTTCGACTGTCTCGTCGAACTTCGCTTTGGGAAAACGTGCGAGCGTTTCCACCGCTTCTGGAAGCGGATAGTATTTCATACGGTCGACGTGCTCTTGCGCGCTCCGAATGCGTTTAGATAATTTAGGCATATGTATTCAACTCCCTCGTTGAGGTTCGATCGTTGAGATTGATCAGAAAAAAAAATTACTCCGTGACTTCGATCCCCATCGAACGCGCGGTCCCCTCGATAACGAGCATCGCAGCATCATCGGTTTGGGCGTTGAGGTCGGCCATCTTGGTCTTCGCGATCTCGAGGACCTGCGAACATGACACTTTGCCGACCTTATCCTTATTCGGGACCCCAGAGCCTTTGGCAATCCCTGCAGCCTTCTTCAGAAGGTAGGAAGCCGGTGGCGACTTTGTGATGAAAGAGAAGGAGCGATCTGCGTAAACCGTGATCACGGTCGGCAGGATCATTCCGGCTTTTTCTTTTGTCCGCGCATTAAAGTCCTTACAAAAGGCCATAATGTTGACCCCAGCAGCACCGAGTGCGGGACCGACGGGTGGGGATGGGTTTGCTGCACCTGCTGGGAGCTGCAGTTTGATTGTTCCTGTGATTTTCTTGGCCATCGAATAAAAGAGATAAAGGGATTAGTTTTCTTCGGAATCACGCTCAACTTGCCAATACTCGAGGAGAACTGGAGTGAAGCGGCCGAAAATAGAGACAGAGATTTTGAGTTTGCCTGCTTCCGGATCGATCTCGTCGATGCGTCCGGTGAGGTTGAGGAAAGGTCCGTCGGTGATTTTGACGTCTTCGCCCACTTCGTATTGCACCTTCGGCACTTCCTTGCCTTCATTTTCTGCAACCTGAGTGAGGATACGGTCAATTTCTGAGGACTTGAGCGCGCTAGGTGATTTACCGCCGGCAAATCCAATCACGCCGTCGGCACCATTGATGTAATACCAAACCTTCTGGACGATATTATCGTCTTCGTCGTAGAGCCGGCAATTCACGAAGATATAACCAGGATAAAGCTTACGCTTCCGGTTAGATTTCTTGCCCTGCTTGACCTCTGAAATCGTTTCCATCGGAACGAGCACCTCGAAGACGAAGTCCTCGAGTTCGTTGTCAGGGATGTAACGGTCGATGTAGCGCTTTGCGGCAGGCTCTTTATTGGAGAGGGCCTGCACAACAAACCAAGAGCCCCTTGCTTCTGGAGAAGAGGGGGTCGACTGATCGAGTGCGTTGTCGGAGGATTCCATGGGTGGGACTGTAAAGAAGTGTGACTCTAGCGGACCACTTTAGTGATGAGCTCGATCCAGTTGTAAACTGCGAAATCAGCGAGAGCGATATAACCACCAAGAAGTAACGAAGCGATCAGGATCACAACAGTGCTGTCGCGAAGCTCTTTCGCCGTCGGCCACACAGACTTACGGAGCTCTTGTGCTGTCTCGGAGAAAAATTGGCGGGTGCGGCGAATCGAATTCATGGGAAGGCTAACTATACGGGTTTCAGCGAGATTGGCAGGGCAGGAGGGACTCGAACCCCCAACCAATGGTTTTGGAAACCACTACTCTACCAATTGAGCCACTGCCCTAGACAATAATAACTGTGAAAAACAGGGAAGCCGGGAACCCTGAAATGGATCCCCGGCTCACCCGGAAAGGTGGTAGAATGAAGAACTACTTCGTGATCTCTGTGATACGACCAGCACCAATGGTGCGGCCACCTTCACGGATCGCGAAACGTTGACCAGGCTCCATCGCGATCGGCTTACCGAGCTCGATCGAAACTGAGAGGTTATCACCAGGCATAACCATTTCAACACCCTCTGGGAGGTTGAGGATACCCGTTACGTCCGTTGTGCGGAAGTAGAACTGCGGGCGATAGCCGGTGAAGAATGGTGTGTGACGACCACCTTCTTCTTTATTCAAAACGTAGATTTCTGCGTTACCAGCAGTGTGGGGAGTGATCGAACCAGGCTTGGCGAGAACGTGACCGCGCTCGACATCTTCCTTGGCAACACCACGGAGGAGGAGACCAACGTTGTCGCCAGCTTGTCCTTGTGGGAGAAGCTTACGGAACATTTCAACCCCTGTTACGATCGTCTTTTGCGTGTCAGTCAGACCAACGATTTCAGCTTCGTCACCGACCTTGATAATACCACGCTCGATACGACCTGTAGCAACTGTTCCACGACCAGTGATCGAGAAAACGTCTTCTACAGACATAAGGAATGGCTTATCAGTTTCGCGGACTGGCTCCTCGATTTCTTCGTCGATCGCGTCCATCAGTTCGCTGATCGAGTCGACCCATTGCTGCTCGCCTTGGAGAGCTGGGAATGCGGCACCCTTTACAACGCGAGCATTGTCGCCGTCGTATTGGTACTTGGAGAGGAGGTCACGAACTTCGATCTCAACGAGTTCGAGGAGTTCTTCATCGTCGAGGAGGTCACACTTGTTAAGGAAGATGACAATCTTCGGCACACCAACCTGGCGGGCGAGAAGGATGTGCTCGCGAGTCTGCGGCATAGGGCCGTCAGCTGCGCTCACTACGAGAATAGCGCCGTCCATCTGGGCAGCTCCCGTAATCATGTTCTTAACGAAGTCAGCGTGGCCTGGGCAGTCAACGTGGGCGTAGTGCCTGTTGGCTGTCTCGTATTCAACGTGCGCTACAGCGATTGTTACAGTTTTGGTCTCATCACGGACTGTGCCGCCTTTAGCGACATCGGCATAGGACTTGAACTCTGCGAGACCCTTGTCGGCTTGAACCTTAAGGATAGCAGTCGTTGTTGTCGTTTTACCGTGGTCAATGTGGCCAATCGTTCCGACATTTACGTGCGGCTTGGTGCGTTCGAAGGTTGCTTTGGACATGGATCTGTTTTCGGTTTTTCTATGAAAGATGTGAACACTAAAATGGAGCCCTCGAGCGGACTTGAACCGCCGACCTCTTCCTTACCAAGGAAGTGCTCTACCGACTGAGCTACAAGGGCACTACAACAGCGCTCCAGAAATTGAAGCAAAGCCGCGAACCTTGCTTTCGGCTAAAACTCAGGTCAAGCACTTTCACTTAAGTTTTCCGCCTTTTTTACTCAGCCACATAAACACGGTAGTAGCCGTAAGGGAGACCCTCTAGGACAGGGCTGCCAGAAAGCGCTTCGGTTAAGAGGTCATCCCACTCGACCGATCCGCTGGAACTCAGCTTTAAAGGCATTTCCGCGCCAAAGGCCGGGTCGAGGATCATGACGTACTCGAGAGGATTCCAAAGCGTTGGCGGAGCCTGACTCACGTCGACCGTTAGTATCTCGGTGATTTCGAGCTGTGCGCCTTCCTCGCTGAGAGAATGAATCCGCACATGGACGCCCGAGGCTTGAAGGCTGCTAACCTCATCCGGGCCACCATCCAAAAAGAGCCGAAAGAGCTTCGTTTTCTCCGAAATCAAAGGGAGATCCCCCACACTGCCCGCTGTAATTGTCGGCGCGCTCATCGTTAACGCCCCAATCCGGAATGAAAATGGCGGAAATAACTCTGTCGCATCCCGCAAGCGCGCTATTTCAGTCACATCGCTGGCAGAGTTCCATTCAGTGGGCAAAAAGAGGGGCTCTGCATCGAAGAGCAGAGCCGAGTCAGCCCAGCCTTCATCGAGCGCCTCCTGCCTGCTTTCGACCCAAGCGACATCAAATGTCGACGACGGCTCACGTGGCCCCGCGCCAATACTGATCGAAACGAAGGCGAAAAGCAGCCAGTGCACCGCTAGTCCTGCGCCCAAAACCACAATCACCAGAAATAGCCGACTCCGAAGGCCCCATGAACGCTGTGCGTGGCCTTGGCTCATTGAAACACGTCGCGAGATCGCGCATCCGACGGGCTCTCGGCGGCGATTTGAACGGTTACGAATCCAGCTGAACGGGCGGACTCAAAGATGGAGAACAACTCGTCCGTGGGAGTGCTGCGGTCCACTTTCAAAAGCAAGCCCTGGTCATTCGGATTCTCAGCTAAATACGCTGCCAAGGTTTCGCTGAGACGCTCAGGAGTGATTTTTCGGCCATCAAAAAACAAAAGATCATCGCGGCGAACAGTTAAGACTGCCCGGCTAACCGACGTTTGCAAAGAACTCGACTCTAGGATTGCCAGATTAACTTCGACCCCTGGGGCAGATACGAAGCGTGAATAATTCAGGAAGAGCATCGCAAGGATGATCAATAAATCCACGAGGGCAAAGAGCCCCCACCCTAGCCGCGGCACAGTCCTGATGTAGCTTTTTAAGCTGAGAGGCTCAGTGATTGATCGAGGCGTCGCTCTCATCTCTAGTCCTCATCGTCTTTGCCTGCCTCGACGGAAGGAAGGTCGAAGAGCAGAAATTCAATAATGTGATGACCCGCATACTCCATATCATGCACGATTGAGCGAACCCTCGAGACGAGGAAGGCATACCCCAAGTGCGCCATGACCGCAAAAGCGAGACCGATGATCGTCGTCAGCATCGCCTCAGTAAGCCCATCGAGGAAGTCTCCAAATCTGGGGAAAGCGACCGCTTCAGCGCTGCCGATTCCGAAAAACGCATCTGAAATCCCTAAAAGAGTCCCAATGATACCAAGGATGGGCGCGATGCGTCCTAAGGCGGCGATCACCGCAATTCGGCGCTCCAAAGTCGGGATTTCAACCAATGCAGCCGCCTGAGCAGCCATACGAATGCGCTCCTCGCCTTCATTGTAGTGCAGCAAGATTGATTTAACAACACTGGCCACCGGACCCGGCGTGGATTCACAAACCGTCACCGCTTCGACGAGCCGGCGGTTACGGAGATTCGTCTTAATACCGGCAAGGAACTCCTCTTTCTTAAGCTGCCCAGCATGAAGAAAGAGCAGGCGCTCAAAAAAGATGACGAGGCCAAAAAGGTTGAGTGCGAGCAGCACCCACATGATAGGTCCGCCCCGATCAAGGAGTGACAAGGGATTCCAATCCATTGCGACGAAGATCGTGAATTAACTCTACAGGTGGCAACCCTTAACGAGGAGTTGCAGCGGCGCTGCTCGGATTCAAAAGTTCGAGCCGAGCCTTTGCCAGCGCCTTGCCTGGCAATGCCCTCTCGTCCATGAGGCGATAGATGCCGCGAGCCCTTTCCAGGCCATCAATCCCCCCTTGTTCCTCGTAGAGTCCTCCAAGTTCGAGCAGACTCCGCGAAAGCCAGTAGCGGCCGTTCGGCCCAAGCTGTGGCCGATCAGATCGATCAAAAAAACGGTCTTTAACCAGAAAAAGGGCCGCCATCGTCTCTACCCATAGCCCACGCTGACGTAGCGCAGTTGCCCACTTATAGCCTGCCTCCACCGCCGCATCGCGGGGTGTGCGACTATCCTCAAACAAGCGATCGTAGACGACCGTCGCAGCGACCAGTGAAACCTCTTGGACACCGCCACGCGCAAGCAGGCAATCACCACGGCTCATCTCCGCGCGGTAGCGCTCAGGGTGATCAGGATAGTCCGCTAAATGGCGATCATACAGATCCAGTGCGGTCGAAAAATCATTCAGTTTTCTGGAAAGATCGGCCTGTTTCAGGCGCGCGTAGAAAACGAGGGCATGCTCTGGATAGTCGCGTATCAAGCGCTCTAGAATCGTCATTGCTTCACGATACGCGCTGTCGACACCGCGCTGCTCTGCAAGGAGGGCTGCCTCCCAAAGGGAAATCCCCGCATACCGACTTTCAGGAAAGCGCTCCACAAGCAACATCAGGCTCTTCTGAGTGTCCAAAACACTGTTACCTTCGGATCCCAATCGGGACTCAAGGAGGTAGGACAACATCGCTGGCCCAGAGTCTTGGTATTGTGCCCGCAAGAGATCTAAAAGCGCCCGCCCATCAGTCCGCATTCCCAGTCGGAGAAGAGCTTCAATTTTTAATAACATAACGTGACTGGCAATTGCATCACGTTGAGAAGCCTCGATCGAATCGAGATCATCGAGCCAATCTGTAATCGCATCGCATAAGGCAGGAACCTCGGCGATACGGTCAACATCGAGCGCCAACCTCGCTTCCATCCAGCGAAGTCTCGCTTGCAATTCCACCGACAGATCAGAGGCAGCTCCGCCCTGTATCAGTTTTTGGATACGCTGAAAGGCTTCCTGTGTCTCGCCCGACTCACGCAGGCGATCAAGAAGGTTGTATTCAGCCTCCCATCTCCGAGCAGAATCTCGAATCACCGTCGTATCCAACGCCGCAATCGCTTTATCCAGCTGATTGAGTCGGATCTCTGCGAGGACTTGCTGAAAGAGCCAGCGCTCTGAATCATCGCCCAAGTCGTCGCCCGCCTGAAGAGCACTAGCATAGGCCTCAGCCGCATTGGCATAATCGCCATTGAGAAAGAAGCAGTCCCCCATCTGGCCAAGTATCTTCGCCTGCTCGGAAGGTCGGTCCTCCAGAATGCGAAGACGATCGAGATAGCTCGCCGCCGTTCGGTAGCGAGGCGGCGTGCGCTGCCAGTTCACTGTGGCAAGGAGGCGCAACATCTGTGAAACTCGCGCCGAGCCCGGCAACTCCTCAATAAGCCGCGAGGCGGCTACTTCGGCCACATCGAAACTTCCCTGACTTAACATCAAACTCGCTCGGGTAACTAACAGCTCTGCGTAGAGGGCGTGGCGCGCTGGCTGAGCGATCAGGTCGCGCAGAAATCGGTCAAATTCAACAAAAAGCTCACCTCTCATCGGAGCTTGAGCTAAGAGCCTCAGAGCAATCCGCTGCAACACCGGCGCTGCTCGCATCGACATTAACTGGCGTAACGCCAGTCGCCCTCTTCCGCCATCAGCCCCAGACATCATACCCAGCATGAGGAGCAATTCCTCGCGCCGAGGAGAGTTAAGCAATTCTGGTAGGCGTAGCAAAACCTCAAGCTCGTCGACGGCCTCATCACTACGGCCTAGGCGAAAGAGCACGACCGCTAACATCCGACGGGACTCAAACCCAAGGCGCTGCCCTTCCGTAGCTCTCGCCGTCGCCCGAAGCTGCCCTACATCTTCTTCAGAAGCAGCACGATGTTTCAGCTCACCATCTAGACGGAGAAGATCCATCTGCGCCACCACTGTTGGCGATGTCGCCAGTGTTCGAGCCTCGGCAAGGCGAGATGAAGCGAGCTCCGTTTCACCGCGCTGAAAAAAGAGCAACCCCTCACAGAGCAAATACCAAGAGTGTTCGCTCGGATCGAGTTCCTCCAATGAAATCCCACTGAGAAGCTGCGCACTTTCTTCATACGAAGATTTTAAGTAGGCCGCTAACGCCTTTCTTAGCGAAACGTCCGCGCCCTCCGCATCCATTTCATTGATCACGGTGTAAGCCAACGCTCCCTCACCTAAGGTGATCAACGAACTCGCAAGCCCGAGCTGCGCTTCACGTCGCAAAGCATCGGTTAAGCCTTCCGCAGCCAAAACCTCTGCATAGAAACGCCTCGCGAGTTCACCATACCCTTCTTTCAAGGCAGACTCCGCCGCACTGAGACGCCACTGCCAACGTGAAGTCTGCGAAACACCAGCGGCTTCGGCTGAAAATTCAAGCGGAACATCCGGTTGCCCAACCTGCCCATTGGCGGAATCGGCAAGGGGTAGTATCACAACAAGGGCTAAGGCGATGGCCCGACACTTTTTGAAAGCACGGTGGTTTTTCGGCACGTCGTCAGAGGGTGCCGACGAAAGAGGGCGAGACAAGCCTTTGCTCTGCCCTACAAAAACGCCCCCCCCCCGTCGAGTTTACTTGCCCTAACACTTCCCGAACTCTAGCTGGTTATCAATGTATCTCTTCATTCCCAAAGAGACGCCGCCAGAAACTCGAGTCAGCGCTACCCCTGAGCAAGTTCAGGCCTATGCACAACTTGGGCTCAGCGTCCTTGTCGAAAGCGGTGCCGGTAACAATGCAGCCCACAGTGATGATGCCTACACGAAGGCGGGTGCGCGCATCACGACCGATCGGAACGATGCCTTTGAGAAATCCATTCCTCCGAACTGCGCTCTTTGATTTCTTTATGAAGTCTGGACACTTGAGCTGTGCTCAAGGCGACATCCCCAACCCAATACCAAGTGCTAGATTCCTTCGCGGAGAGGTCTAGTGTCGCCACATCGATGCATGCAGAGCGGATGCCTCGCTTGCCGTCTTCAGATGTGACGGTCTTTCCATTCAAAAATCCCTCTATCTGCTCGCTGCTCACAAGCTGGGCTGAGGCATCGAGACCCACCGTCCAAGAGACAGCTGCTCGAAGAGATTCCGATGGTTCTGCTCGGTCGGTCGGAATCGAGCTTAGATACGTCAGGCGCAGAGAGGTGCCCGCGATCGCTTCCGTTCTCTTATAGGCATCAACGAGAATGCTGTATGCATTTTGAAATTCATCGCTGACTCCAAATGGCTGCAAATTCTGAACACCATCAAGGACTTCAACAGAGCGGTCATCACCGGAAAGGTTCTCGATCGTGGAACGGCGAACAAATCCGTATTGTCGGCTAAAGGCCCATGTATAGCGGAAGACAAGCTGGAGGTCCTCGTTCACTTCTTCAAAGGTCAGCTGAGTGCCGTCGGAACGCTTTGAGACACTGCGAGGGGCGTCTCCTTTACGTTCGTATCGAAGGGTGACCAGTAGCGATAGTCCCCGCCCTTAGTCCGCTCACGGACGTGCGTTACGGGGCCGGTTGTAGCAGCGAGATCGATCAGCTTGTCCTGAGTGTAGTAAGGAAACAATGACTTTTCAGGCGATGATCGCCCAGCAGTCAGACCTCCATTACTTGCTGCAAAAAGCCAGTGGTCTTCATCACTTACGATCGAGACAAGAAAAGGTTTAAACGACTCAACTCCGTTGATGGTGAACCATTCGGAATCCGTTGTTGAAGAAGCATGCATGCTATTGGCTGACGCAGTGTCAATTGCCTGAGTAGATAAGGACATCTTAGAGAGAGAGATTGAGACTAGTTAGTGTTTTGCGACTGCCGATACAGCGGCGCTTCCATTCGGAGGACCGATGGATGTGCCCTCGACGAATTCTCCATCGACAAGGACGTGACGGCGTGGAGCTAGAGGGTGATCAACGCGGCGCATTAACTGGTGGAAAGCAGATCGACCGATTTCGTCGTATGGGACACGAACCGTAGCCATTGCTGGCACGCCCGTCGTCGGCTCGATGCCGTCAAAGCCAGTAAGAGAGCAATCGCGGGGAACTTGGATTCCACGCTCGGCCAGAAGTTGACGCAATTCGTAAGCTTGGTGATCGGCCGCGCAGACAAATGCGGTCACACCTTCACGGACGAGTTCGGCGGTTTTCTCCGCTACCTCAATGACCGTGAGTTGCTCGGCAGGGCGCAGGTTGATTACACGGGTAGGGTCGAATTCAAGATCGAACAAATAGAGGCTCTCGACATATGAGCCAAAGCGATGGTGTACCCATGGCGTCGGAACATCATAAACCCAGCTCAAAAAACCGATTTTGCGGTGTCCTTGCTCGTGCAGGGCTTTGACAAGAAAGTTCACCGAGTCGATCTGATCAACGTCCACGCTGTCGATGTAGTTACGGCGGTAGTTTTCGACAACCGAAACACACGGAATCGTCTTTGATATTGTTTCGACGACTTCGTCCGTCATCGGATGAACGAGTATAGCACCTCTCCAGCGGCTTTGTCGAATACGGCGCTGAATCGCTTTCGGATCATGATCCGATGGTTCATGGTAAACAACATCGAGGGTCACGACGTCGCTTGAACTGCGTTCTGCGATCCCGCGTAAAACTTCTTGCGACGTCTCGGCGTGCCCGCGTTGACGTTCCGGAATCGCAATCAAGACACCAATCACACAGGGCTCCTTGCCCGAAGAGAGTCGGGCCCGCGGCGGAGGCATTTGGTAACCAAGTTGAGCAGCCAAATTCCAAACAATCGCCTTTGTATCGGCGTTGATCGCGGGATGGTTACCTAGAGCTCTAGAAACTGTTGTCTGAGAGAGGTTTAGACGCTGGGCAATGATTTGTTGATTAACTCGAGCCATAGTAACGAAACAGGGTGTAAAATTAAATCGTATGCAGCATTTCATGCAGAGTACTGTCAATGGCAATGCATAAAAGTACGATTCAGTTTCCTAGCCTCTACAAGCGAGACTCGAAACCGTCTATTTGACCGGAATCGTCCTTCTTTATAAGTAATAATCGCGATTTTGGCACAAAATGAAATGCATCAATCAAATGAATAATTCGCCCTATATCTCGCATTTTCATGAAATAATGCGTATTTATGCATTAAGCTATTTGACTTTACCGATGGAATAGCGACATTGAGTCACGAGACTGGGAATCCCCACCTGTCTCCACTCCCCACTCCTCCTACCCAATGGCTCCGGCTAATCTGAAAATACTGCTTACGACTCTGCTACAGACTGCGCTCGTTAGCGTTGTCCCAGCAGGTGATGCGTCATCTAGCAGCGACTGGAACCTCATCTGGTCTGACGAGTTCGAGTATTCAGGAGCTCCAGATCCCGAAAAATGGGGTTACGACCTCGGCGCTGGTGGCGGCGGAAACGGAGAACGGCAAGTCTACACCGATGAGCTCGAAAATGCGCGGGTAGAAAACGGCAGCCTCCTCATCCAAGCGGTGCAGACGAACGGCGACACGAGAGCCCCTACTTACACCTCAGCGCGCCTCGTCACTCGCGAAAAGAAGTCTATCCAGTATGGGCGAGTGGAAGTGAGAGCCATCATGCCAAATGAAACAGGGACGTGGGCGGCCATTTGGATGCTTCCGACCGACGCTCTCTTCAGCGACCTCTACTGGCCGAACAATGGCGAAATCGATATCGTCGAGCATGTAGGATATGAACAAGACCCACTTTCCCTTCAGCTAAAAGGAGTTAACTTCCTCAATAATCTCCACAGCACGATCCACTCGGAAAAGCAGAACTTTCTCAATAGTGGCGGAATCGGGGCCTCCACCTACCTCGAAGAGATTTCAACTCAATTCAACGTCTACGCCTTTGAATGGTTTCCAGATGGCATGGAATTCTTCATCAATGGTGAGAGCTATTTGAGAGTGGATCGCGAGACAGATGTTGCCATCCCCGTTCGTAACCGACCAGACGACACCACCCCGTGGTGGCCCTTCGATCAGCGCTTTCACTTACTGATGAATCTTGCGGTCGGCGGCAATTGGGGCGGCCATTTTAATCAAGACTTCTACGGCAGCTCCCCCCATCCGATCGGGATCGATTACAATGGTAACTGGCCTCAAACAATGGAAGTCGACTACGTGCGGATGTATGAGCACTCATCCATGTTAAGCGAACCAGCAACCGTTGTCCCCGGAATGATCAATCCACTGGATTACATCGCTGAGCGGGGGGGGGTCTATGAAATCCTAAGAAGCACGAAGCGGGGTATAGCGACCCGCTGCATAGAAGTTCATCTTTGAGGAAAGATGGCCTGTCAAATTCCAATCAAATAAATGCAATATTTGTGCATAATAATTATGCGAAGATCCGTCCGAATAGTCGCTCAAGCCCCACAAGTAAACGGTTTCAGGCGAACCAACGACAGACTTATAAGAATATGCAGCGATCTCGAGAATCGAAGCACTTGGGGATATAGCGCCTCCGGATTCCTCGTTTGCAGCGCGAACCCAGTCGCTTCTAAATCGGCAAAGATTCGACCTAGTTATTTGCCTCGAACTCAATCCTGACCTCAGCAGCAATCGTGCATATAAGTCTCACCCACTCTCTCTTCTTTTTCGCAGCGATCAACCTGCTATCCTTCCTCTCTTACGGCTGGGACAAATACGCAGCCCTACGGGGGCGATGGAGAACGCCTGAAAGAACGCTTTTAGTCCTCAGCTTTCTAGGGGGTCCTGGAGCCATCGCGGCGATCTATTTCTTCAAACACAAAAACCGTAAAACAAGGTATCTGATCTTTGCGGTTCCACTCGTGATCTTGGGTATCGCTTCACAACTTTGGTTGATCAACCGCTCAGGGATCGTCGGTGGCTAACGTGGTCGCAATGACTTCAGCTTAGATATAACCTAGGATCACTTTCGTTGACTTATGGTTTGGTTAAATGAGACTCGCCCATCAGTCGCGAACAATGAGGCTTATAAGACGAGTCTCGAAAATGAATGGGACCAATTTTCGCCAAATGTGCAGACCCAAGCCCAACGTAACCCAATTGTGTCATTTCGTGCATTCCACGGTGATTTCCCCAATATCAGACAACACTTGAATCAAAATGACCTTCAATCTCGGCTGGTATAAACGCAACGAAGACAAGCGCCGCCTAAAAGTAAGCTGCGCACTCGTTCGCAAGGATCTCGAATGGAAGCAAAAGCCTGCTCGATTTGAGCGCTGGGAGGCAATGGAACCCCAGCCCGAAGACTGGGATGAGCTCCTAGATTCCGTCGAAAGGAACTATGTCCGCCGAAAGATATCGCCTGCAGATCGAGAGTTGATCACCCGACTCCACAAGCAGCACACCAGCACAAAACCCTGAGGGAACACGTTTCCAATCAAGACTCAGTCCGAAGGATCGAACCTCGGCCCAGCTTAGCCACCCACCACGCTGGCGAGGTTGAAGATCGGTAGGAACATCGCCATAACGATGCCACCAATCACGATACCGAGCACACAGATCAGAATCGGCTCCATCAACGAAGTGAGGGAGTCTACCGTTGTCTGAATCTCAGCGTCATAAAAATCGCCGATCTTATTCATCATACCGTCAACATTACCGGTTTGCTCACCAGCTCGCGCCATGTGTTTCACTGTAGGCGGGAAATAGGGCAAGGTCGCTACGACATCTGAGAGCTGCCCACCCTGACTGATATTGCGACTGATATCGCGACATGCAGACTCGATAAAGGTGTTACCACTCGCGGAGGATACGATTTCCAAACAACGCAAAATCGGCACCCCGGAACGGAGCAAAATCGCATAGGTGCGGCAAAAACGTGAGAGCGCGACCTTTTGAAGCAGGTTCCCCATAATCGGCATGCGATAGAAAATCTTATCCTTTACAACCCGCCCCTTCGGAGTCGCTGCCATCTTTTTGATAAGAATGAACAAAGCAACTGTACCGACGATGAGGTAGACGATGTAGGACTTCAAAAAGTTAGACAGATCGATCAAGAACTGTGTCGGCGCAGGCAACTCCTTGCCGAAGCTCTCAAACATCTCCGCAAACACCGGGATAACGAAGATAAGCAGGACCTGCACAAGCGCAGTCGACATTCCGATCACCGCCACAGGATACGTCATCGCACCCTTAACTTTCTTCATCAACGTGACCGTGTCTTCGAAGTAAATCGCCACTTTGGCCAGAATCTCTGCCAGACCACCTGAAGCCTCACCCGCCTCGACCATGGAAATGAAAAGATTCGGGAACGCTCGCGGATACTTACGGACCGCCTCGGAGAAGGCCGTCCCGCTCGCGATATCCTGCTTAACATTGCGAATGACGATCTGAAAGACCGGATCCTCCGTCTGCTCCTGAAGTGCCTCAAGCGCCGAAACCAACGGCAAGCCGGCTCCAAGCATAGACGAAAGCTGCTGAGTGAAGACCGTCAAATCAATCAGTTTCACTTTCTTCTTAGCCGCCTTCTTCTCGTAGGCTTTTTGTTTAGCCAGCCTTTGGTTTTCCATAAAACCGACCTTCTTTTTGGAGCGGGAAGAACCTTGGGCCGGAAGAGCTGATGTAATCATTGTCATGGCGATAAAAGCTAAAGATTTTCTTCGAACGAAAAATCACAGAGAGTTCTCTGCAGACTATGCCCCATACATCGCCTCTGCCTGAGACCCCTTTAGGCTCTATTAACAAGAGTGTGCGAATCGAATGTAAAAGTGTCCGATTCGAGGCGCACAGACTCTGGGCTTGACGCACGAATGCGAGCCAGTGTTAGTTCCCATCCTTCCTGATTGAAGCACGATCAATCGCAATAAGCGGGCGTCGTTTAGTGGTAAGACCCTAGCCTTCCAAGCTAGTGATGGGGGTTCGATTCCCCCCGCCCGCACCATTTACCACTAGGCCTTGGATTGTGGAAATGGGCAGCACCTGTTAAACTTTTGGCTGTCGCTCTACGCCGCTTCGCCTTCAACTGGGGAAGATGTCAGAAACTCCCTCAGACGGACTCGAAGCCCGCCTCGCTGCGCTCGAAGAAGCCCACCAAAATCTCCTTGGTGACTTTAAGCACCTCCGTAACTTTTTTTACCGTCAGCATTTCTACACTCATCGGCTGCTTGAGAAGGCCTTTCAAGTCGCCTGCTTCGGTGACTACCTCGAGTTCGGGGTTTTTGAAGGCGCGTCGATGATCCAAAGTTATAATGCTTCAAAGCGCATCTTCCAACTGATGGAAGACGGCCACTGGGATGCTGGCTCAGCAGAGGTGGACAAAAAGGAGAGTTACCGAGAGGCGTGGGAAAAGATGCGCTTCATCGGGTTCGATACCTTTGAAGGGATGCCGACCCTGAACGAAATAGATGCCACCTACGACATGTTCGAAGAAGGCTCTTTCGTCACGACCTTGGATAAATGCCGAACAAACATTTCCAAAGCGGGCGTACCCGAAAAACAGTTCCAACTCGTCAAAGGCCGTTTCGAGGAGAGCCTCAATGAGCAAACATCTAGCGATCTAAATTTGAAAGCGGTCTCAATCGTAAACATCGACTGCGACCTCTACTCATCTGCTCTCAAGGCCCTCGAGTTTGTCACACCCTACCTCCAAGACGGAAGTATCATCATCTTTGACGAGTGGTATCACTACAAAGGCAACCCAAGTCTCGGTGAACAGCGTGCCTTTCACGAGTGGAAGGCAAAGAATCCTCAGCTCATCCTGAACGAGTTCCACAAAGAAGGTCCTTACCGGAACTCCTTCATTGTCACGACAAAGACCTACTGACGTCGCGCATTGTGAACCTCATCCTCTTCGAAGAACGCAAGAGCCACTACACGCTCTCAACGGGAGACCCACGCTTCGACCACATTCGCGGGGTCCTCAAACTAGGCGTCGGCGATGCCTTCATGGTCGGAGCCGTCGATGGTCCTCGTGGCGATGCAGAGATTCTCAAGATTGAGAAGACCGCTATCGAGGTCGCCATCACTTGGGATCGCGAAGCCATGCCGCCGCCGCCGGAGATCCACCTGATCCTGGCCATCCCTCGGCCGGCTACAGCACGCAAGGTTCTCTTCGACGCGACCACCCTTGGCGTCCACTCCTTTCATTTCTTCGCTGCCGAAAAAGGGGATCCGTCTTATGAAAAATCAAGCCTCTGGACTGAAGAAAAATGGAGATCGCATATTTTCAAAGGTGCTGAGCAAGCATTCAACACGGCTATCCCGAAGGTCACCGTATCCAAAAGTCTAGACAAAGCGCTCACTCTAGCGAGCACCGTAAGGACACGAGCGGCCTTAGATGTCTATGAAGGCACCACCCCTTATAGCGCGTGCACGGTTGAGCTACCGATGGCACTGGCGATCGGCGGAGAACGCGGCTGGTCCCCAAGAGAGCGCACTACCCTTCGGCAAGCAGGCTTTAGCCTCTACACCCTTGGCGACCGTGTCCTTCGCGTCGAAACCGCTGTAACCGCGGCGCTGGCGCTCACCCTCGCCAAAATTGGCTGCGTTTAGGACCTCACTCCTCTGGCGCCTCAAGACTTCGTAGAACTCTAAAATAGGCAGGGGCTTGAAGTGCTTCCGCTTCCGGAAATAGTAAAGACTCAGTCGTTTCGAGCGTCCATATCCAATCAGTATAATCAGAGAGGAACGCGGCGTCAGGATGGCTGCCCGTCTGCAGCTTATAGTAAGCCCCTCGAACAGAGTTCCAATCCAACTGAACACTCCCTGCACTGATCTTTGAGAACGACAAATTGATCGATTCGTCGAGAATACTTCCGTCGAAATAGCGCTTAGCAAGGCCCCACGCGGTAATCCCACAGACTGAACCCATCACTCATCCCGGACCATCGTCGATCGGAACGTGAATACCACCATACAGTCGAGACAGCCCCGCTTGATCCGCCGCATCGTAGTATGTGCCCCACTGTAGCCGAACATCACTACTTGGGCCTGGTTCAAAATTGAGAAATTCGTTTTGAAGGGCAACAAACTCCCCAATGCCACCTGGAAAGAACGCATCACCTGTTATGCGGGTTAGGACCTCAGCTGCTGCCCGACTAAATGTGCTGTGCCCTGATACATAGCCTGGAAAGGCTGGCGTCACAAAGGTATCACGTTGGTAAGGTAACCAGTCGACTGCTCGTATCCATTCAACGCTACCCTCCGCCTCATCAGGACCTGCCGACCACGCTCGAATTGCAATCTCACCGACATAGACAGCCAGATGTTCATGATGCATTCCAGATGCCGAGGTGGCTGGAGTGATCAATTCGATCAATCCATCGACGAGGGGGAGCCCCTCCGGATGGTACGCAGGGCCCAAGGTGTCCGATGACTGCCCCTTGCCTCCTAGGTAGCGGATGCTACTGATGGGCCTCACGTAATCGTAGATACGTTTAACGCCCCAGGCAGCGATGGCCGAATCATGCAGTGCGCCATTCAAGGCGAGATACATTTTCACATCCCACTGCAAAGTGTCTATCTCTGGGCCAACCCCAGCAAAGCGTCTTTCGAAATCAGGGTGTTCATGTAGTTCATTTGCCAAAACATTCCAATGCCCCGGAGGTGTTTCAGACTCAGGCCCATCGGCCCAAAACTCTGCAAGCACGCGGCCGAAATCGGCATGCTTCACAACATTAGAGTCATAGGCCGCATTGATTGCAGGATTCAATGGGTGACCAAGCCCATCATTGGACCCGAGGGTATTGTTCCCAATCGCGCCAGGGGATATATCAATATTCAACGACTGACTTGGGTCGAGCAGACTACTGTATCCGATCACTGATACGTTCCCATCTTTAAACTCCGCGTCTCTTGTCCCACCCAAAAACGGCGGCGGACCCGGATCGAGATGTAGCCATTCATTCTCTCCAAGCGAGCTCAACGCAAACGGCCGAACCCCTCCCCAGTGTGGACCCAAGATCGTCTGCACGAGATCCGTAGTCTGTTCGTTTTGGGTAAACGCGACTTCAAAGAGAAGTGGTTGCCAACGATTCGGATCGGCCATAACCGTCCGGCTCTCGGCTAGAGGCAAAGGATCGTTCTGAGGAATATAGGCACCATCGAAGAATCCATCTAGATCATCCCACCCATCTGATTCCGCGTAAGCCAATACGGCCGTCGTGCCGAACGATCCGTCAATAGCGCTCAATTTCGAATTCTACACCAAGCGTCCGCTCCTTAACTTCGAGATCCAAGGCTTTTACTCCGAAGCCGAGCGCGCAGAACTCGTCGCCGAGGCTCTCGAAGAAACACTGCTCTCAGAGTGGAATAAGCGACCGGAACCCGTGCGCGAGCCCTACACCCGCGAACGCCCTCGAATCCTACGGCAATTGGCCAACGATACTGGAATTGCCACTCAAGACACCGAGGGCAACTCGCTCCCGCTCGAAGAGATTGAATCATCACTCTTAGAGACCGTTGCGATCGAAGATGATGCCCTCCTCGAGCTTGCTTCTGAGCGCGCCAGCTCCGTTCAAAAAGCCATGATTGCCAAGGGGTTTGCTGCGAACGACCTCTCCCTTCTAGCTCCACAGGAAACCGACGAGCTGAAGGCATTCGTTCGCCTAGGGATTCGCCCATAGATCTGGCGGCGTATTAGATTTTCTGTTATCAGGATATTCAGTCCTTTTACTTATAAGGGTTACTAATTTCATGTGTTTAGAATCCCTCGACCCTTAATCCTTTCGGGAAGGTGGCCGGATTCGGTTGTTTTTAGAAAAGAGCAACCTAATGATTATTAACTGGTCCTCAAATGAGGCATCAACCATGAGCAACCCTACATTCGCGAACCGTTGGAACGCCGATCTAATCGACGAGCGCTACGCCCAATGGCAAGAAAGTCCCGACTCACTTGACGCCACTTGGCGGGCCTTTTTTGAGGGCTTTGAGCTAGCTTCCGAACACGCTACGAGCAATGGGGGGAGCGTCCCCTCCAGCTCAACGTCGCCCGCTGCGACCTTGCCACCGAACAAGGGCTACACGCGCAACCCGCTCCCGACAGAGGATCGCGACCTCGCGATGAAGCAGGCACGCTTCACGGGTGCGATCTATGCCTACCGCTCAATAGGGCACACTCAGGCCGCGATCAATCCACTCTCCAAAGAGTTTGTTCCCAACCCCCGCCTCAGCCTCGAACGCCTCGGGTTTTCGCAGGACGACCAGGAAGAGAACTTCTGGAGTGGAAACTACATGGATGGCCAAGAGCTCTCCGTGCGCGAACTCCTCGACCGTCTCAAACAGACCTACTGCGGATCTATCGGAGTCGAATATCTCCATATCCAAGAAACGCATCTGCGCCGCTGGCTTCAGGCCAAAATGGAGCCAAGCTGCAACCATCCAGACTTACCTGACGCAAAGAAAAAGCGCATCCTTGACCGCATCATCAAGGCCGAGGAATTCGAGCAATTCCTCCACTCCCACTTCCCTGGTCAAAAGCGCTTCGGTCTCCAAGGTGGAGAGACCATTATAGCGGCCCTCGATGGACTGCTTGAACATGGCCCGAGTGTCGGCGTTTCTGAATACGTTCTCGGAATGGCTCACCGAGGTCGCCTCAACGTTCTCTCTAGTATCCTTCGCAAAAGTTTCGCATACATCTTTCACGAGTTCTCTCCCAACTATCAGCCCGACACCACGTTCGGAGACGGCGATGTAAAATACCACCTCGGCTTCGAAGGCGAATTACTGAATACAAAGGAAGAGCTTGTTAAGGTTCATCTGGCCGCTAACCCGAGCCACTTGGAAGCCGTCAATCCCGTCGTCGAAGGTCGCGCGCGCGCGCTCCAGCGCCTCCTCGATGATACCGAGAAGCGCAATAAGGTCGTCCCTATCCTCATTCACGGTGACGCTGCCTTTGCTGGTCAGGGCATCGTCGCAGAAGTCCTCAACTTCTCTCAGCTCCCCGGCTACAGTACCGGTGGAACGATCCACTTCATCATCAATAACCAGATCGGATTCACCACCGATCCAACAGAGGCGCGTAGCTCACGCTATTGCACCGATGTGGCTAAGATGATCGAAGCACCTATTTTTCACGTCAACGGTGACGATCCTGAAGCGATGCTTCATGCCACCGAGATGGCACTCGAATTCCGGCAGGAGTTCGGTCGCGATGTCGTCATCGACATGTATTGCTACCGCCGCCTCGGTCATAACGAAAGCGACGAGCCAGCGTTTACGCAGCCCAACCTTTACAAGAGCATCAAGAACCACCCAACCGTCGTTGACCTCTACCAGCGCAAGCTGATCGATGAAGGCACCCTCACGGCCGACGAAGTCAAAGCAGTCAAAGACCGCTGGCAGGGTGGCATGAAGAAGTTTTTTGAAGAAACGAAGGCACGCGAAGAAGCTGGGGAAACAATTATTGAGCCACGGGACGGCCCTGTAGCGAATTACCAACCTGCATACGCGTTCAAAGACATCGAAACGCAGATCCCTCGAGATAAGCTCGATCATCTCGCCCACGGCCTCGTCCGCATCCCGGAGGACTTCAACGTCAATCCGAAGATCAAGCGACAGCTCGCAACCAAGTTAAAAAAGTACGAGAGCGATAGCGGCATCGACTGGTCCTTTGCGGAATCCCTCGCCTGGGGTGGACTCATGATGGAAGGGATCGACGTGCGCCTCTCCGGCCAAGATGTCGCTCGCGGCACCTTCAGTCAGCGACACGCCGTGTTTTACGACGCCAAGACCCGAGAGAAACACCTCCCATTGCTCGAAATGGAAGGCCGGACCGGCAAACTGTGTGTGCACAATTCCTGCCTTTCTGAGGTAGCCGTCCTCGGTTTCGACTACGGCTATTCACTGGACTACCATAATATGCTCTGCATGTGGGAAGCGCAGTTCGGTGACTTTGTAAATGGGGCTCAAGTCATCATCGACCAGTTTATAAGCTGTTCCGAATCAAAGTGGACCCGAGTCAGTGGTCTCGTCATGCTTCTACCACACGGCTACGAAGGCCAAGGGCCAGAGCACTCAAGCGCACGCCTCGAACGATTCCTCCAGCTCTGCGCCGAGGACAACATCCAAGTCGCGAACTGCTCTACTCCAGCCCAGTATTTCCACATTCTGCGGCGCCAAATGCACCGCGACTTCCGCAAGCCACTCATTCTCATGACCCCGAAAAGCCTCCTCCGTCACAAGGAATGCGTATCCAGTATCTCAGACTTCACTGACACCGGCTTCAGCTCAATCCTCGCTGACGTAGAGCCACCTAAAAAAGCAAATCGCGTCATTCTCTGCTCCGGCAAGGTCTACTACGACCTTCTCGCCTATCGTCGTGAAAACTCCATTACAGACACAGCGATCGTGCGCATCGAGCAGTTCTATCCTTTTAATTCTGAGCGTCTAAAAAAGATTATTAACAAATACCAGGGCGCTGAGACCATCGTATGGTGCCAGGAGGAGTCGAAAAACATGGGAGCTTGGTCATTTCTTAAGCCCTACTTCGACGAAGCCCTCGATTCCGGCGTCCTCTATGCCGGACGCACAGCATCTGCTAGCCCCGCGGTCGGCAACCTCCACACCCACACCGTCGAGCAAAACGAGCTCATCCAAGACGCTTTCACACAAAACTAATCGCGCGCACCCTTCCCCCTCATTTCATGGCAACAGAAGTCATCGTCCCTACCCTCGGAGAGTCTATCTCATCCGGTATCCTAGCACAGTGGCACGTCGCCGATGGCGACTATGTCGAGAGCGGCCAAGCCCTCTTTGATCTAGAAACTGATAAAATCACCTCGGAAGGCACCGCCGACGTTGCAGGCGTCGTCTCGCACAAAGTCGAAGAAGGCGACGAAGTGGATGTCGGATCGGTCATCGCCACGATCGATGAAAGTACATCTGCGCCAGCAGGCAGCACGGAAGAAGCAACACCTTCCGAAGAGGCCGCGCCCGCAGCTTCAGCTAAAGAGCATCCCGACTCGCCTGCCGTGCGCCGCATAGCCGAAGAATCAGGCATCGACTCGAAGTCTGTCACCGGCACTGGCAAAGAGGGTCGCGTGACTAAAGGTGACATGCTGGCCGCCGAGAAAGCACCCAAAGCGAGTGCTCCAGCTCCAGCCGCGAAACCAGCTCCCGTTAAAGCGGCCGCACCGGGCGAGCGCACGACGCGCAAAAAGATGACACCACTGCGCCGCACAATTGCTAAGCGCCTTGTCGCCGCCCAGCAGTCCACCGCCATGCTCACGACCTTCAACGAAGTGGATATGTCCGCTGTAATGAAGATCCGCAAGCTGCACCAAGAAGACTTCGTGAAGAAGAATGGCCTCAAGCTTGGCTTCATGAGTTTCTTCACCAAGGCCGTCGTCCACGCCCTCGAAGCCGTCCCTGCGGTCAATGCTCAGATCGAAGGCGACGAGATCATTCAAAACCACTATTACGATGTCAGTATCGCGGTGAGTACCCCCAAGGGTCTCATGGTTCCCGTCATCCGTGATTGTGACTCGAAAGGATTCGCTCAGATCGAACAAGACATCATCACCTACGCCACCAAGGCCCGTGATGCGAAAATCGCCATGGACGACCTCCAAGGCGGCGTCTTCACCATCACCAACGGCGGAATTTTCGGCTCGATGCTTTCAACCCCGATCCTCAACCAACCGCAGTCGGCTATCCTTGGCATGCACACCATCCAAGAACGTCCCGTTGCCGTGAACGGTGAAGTGGTCATCCGTCCAATGATGTATTTGGCCCTTTCTTACGATCACCGCATCGTCGATGGCAAAGAAGCTGTCACCTTCCTCGTTAAGGTGAAACAAGCCATCGAAGACCCAACTCGACTTCTCTTCGGTATCTAAGACCCCCCTCTTTTAGAAAGACATTATGAGCGACTCATCGTTTGACCTCGTCGTTATTGGCTCGGGCCCTGGAGGCTATGTCTGCGCGATCCGCGCAGCTCAACTCGGCCTCAAAACCGCCATCATCGAGAAAGACTCTAACCTCGGCGGCACCTGCCTGAATGTTGGCTGTATTCCGAGCAAAGCGCTCCTTCACTCATCGCACCTTTTCCACCAAGCCGCCCACGGCGAAGTCCACGGAATCAAAGCCAAGGGCATCGAGCTCGACCTGACGGCGATGATGAAGCGCAAAGACGGCGTGGTCGAGCAACTGCGTGGTGGCGTCGGCATGTTGCTCAAGCAACGCGGTGTATCCATTTTTAAAGGACACGGTAGCTTTGTCGGCCCCGGAAAAATTGAAATCAAAGGCGACAAAAGCACTGAAACGATCGAGGCAAAGAACACTGTTATCGCAACCGGCTCCGTTCCGGTAGAACTACCCTTTCTGAAGTTCGACGGCGATAAAGTCGTCTCCAGCGACCACGGGATTGCCTTCGACGAAGTGCCTAAGCGCCTCGTCGTGATTGGCGGTGGAGCGATCGGCCTTGAGCTCGGTTCCGTCTGGGCGCGCCTCGGCAGCGAGGTGAGCATCGTAGAATTCCTCCCTTCTATCGCTGGCGGGCTCGATGCTGATATCAGCAAGCTCGTCGAACGTATCTTTAAGAAACAGGGCCTCAAGATTCACACCCAAACAAAGGTGACCGAAGCAAGCGTCACCGCAAAGGGCGTCACGCTCAAAGCCGAGAAGAAGGGCAAGCCGATCGAATATGAAGCCGACAAGGTGCTCGTATCCGTTGGGCGCAAAGCTTTCACCGGGACTGTCGGTCTCGATAAAGTCGGCGTTAAAACCGATGAACGCGGACGTATTGTAGTGGACGAAAAGCTACGCACGGGTGTCGATGGCATCTGGGCGATCGGCGATGTCATCGCCGGGCCGATGCTGGCCCACAAAGCTGAGGAAGATGGCGTTGCTGTCGCCGAATGGATCGCAGGCAAGGCAGGCCACACCGACTGGGATGCCGTTCCAGGAGTGATCTACACCGAGCCTGAAATCGCTACGGTAGGACTTTCCGAAGCCGCCGCGAAGGAAGCGGGCATACCGGTAAAAATCGGCAAGTTTCCACTGCAAGCAAACGGCCGGGCGATCGCGCAAGCCGCCACTGACGGCATCGCAAAGCTGGTCGCACACGCTGAAACGGATCGCCTCCTCGGCGCTACAATTGTTGCGGCCGGTGCTTCCGAGATGGTCGCATCGATCAGTGCGCACATGGTCTACGGCGGAAGCGCAGAGGACCTCGCCCGCACGGTTCACGCCCATCCGACGATCTCCGAATCGATCAAGGAATCGGCTATGGCAGTTGACGGATGGTCGATCCATTCCCTTTGATGGTGCCCGAACCATCCAGTGAAATCTGTCGAACTCATCACTTTTGATCTCGGAGGGACGCTCCTTAGCCCCTTCCCCACCGTCGGAGAAGCCTATGCCGAGGAGCTGGAAGACCTCGGATATATCTGCGACCCAACACGCCTGCAGAGCCGCTTCGACTCGGCGATACAGGACTGGATGCAGTACCATGGCCAAGGCAACAGTCGGGATGACCGCGAAAGCTGGCTTTCGATTGTCCGGACAACGATCGCGGAAGAGAACATCCCCGAAGACAGTTTCGCCCGCGTCTTCGAGCAACTCTACGAAGCTTTTGCCCATGCTTCACGATGGAGCATTCACGATGGCACCCGCGACGCGTTAGAGACCCTCACCGCTCGGGGGGTTCGCTTGGCTGTCGCGAGCAATAATGACACCCGCGCCCGCCAAGTTCTGAAAGAACACCAGCTGATCGATTTCTTTGAAGCTCTCTTCCTTTCTGGCGAGATTGGCTTTGAAAAGCCCGACGAGCGCTTCTTTGCCCACATCAGCGAAGTTACGCGCGTCCCGCCTGAGAACATCCTCCATATCGGCGACAGTCCTCGCCACGATTTCGACGGCGCAAGAAACGCTGGGATGCAGGCGTATATTGTCTCCACCTTTGGCCATTCGCTGAACGATTTCATCGAGCAGTTCTGAGAAAACGCCGATGCCTTTTTCCCGCTACATCGAAAACCTCATCTCGAACTTTCGCGACGTTCCACGCAAGCGGTCGAGAATGATCGACCGTGGGGCCAAGCCCATCGATTCACTCATCGAGGTCTGTCTTGAGCGCCACCATATCGGGAAAGAGACACCAGAGGAATGTGTCCTCAGTCACTGGACTCAGATCGTCGGGGAACGCCTCGCAGGGCGGTGTAGCCCACAGCGCATCAATGCCCGCCAATACCTCATCATTGCGGTTTCTAACTCCAGTCTGCGCCGCGAACTGCAATTCCACGAAGATCGCATCATGACCGCGCTGCGTTCGATTGAAGGCTGCTCGCACATTCGCGGGGTTATCTTTCGGGCAGGCTGAGAAATGGTGAATTTTGAATAATGAATGATGAATGGATCTGAAACTACGGGCGAATATGGCCTAAAAGACTCTCTTCATTCACAATTCATCACTCATCATTCAATATTCCCCATTCACAATTCATCATTCAAAATTCACCATTCCTCATTTATTCTGCTTGATCCCTGACGGAATTTCAGCACTTTGCTCCTCCTTGCGTCGAGAAGGCAGTGGCGGCCAGCGCTGCTCCCTTCCACGATCAGCCTCTCATCCGAGGGGTTAAAGACGGTCCGCCCGGTTTCGGCTTGGCAGACGATAGATCACCTTGATCTGTCCTTTGATCGCGAAATCAACACACATCACATGGCAAAGCCACAAATCATTAAAGATAGCGTAATCACTGATTACCGCACCCACGAAAAGGACACCGGTTCTTCCGAAGTCCAGATCGCCCTCCTCACGCAGCGCGTCGCTCACCTCACTGAGCACCTCCGCACAAATCGTAAAGACTTCCACAGCCGTCGCGGACTCATCGCGATGACCAGTCGCCGTCGTAAGCTCCTCGACAACCTGAAGAAGAACGATCTCGAGAAGTACAAAACGATCATTGAGCGCCTCGAGCTCCGCCGCTAGGTCGATTCAAGAGTTCAATTTTTTATACACTAGGCCACCTCTACACGAGGTGGCCTTTTTGTTTGGCTAGGGCCCTCCAAAACGCAGTTCAGATAATGCAGTCTTCAATACGCTAATTCTCAGAGCGAGCAACATACCAATCTCTGGAGTTACGAGCTTTACTATGTCTGTGGACTTTCTTACTCCCAATACTGAAGACTGGGACACTTCAGACGAACTCATTGTAACCTATTCGGCAGATGGTGGAGCTACGACAGGCAATGTGCTAGCGGTGCAAAGCATTTCAGATGGTGATGCATTCAACGCACCTGCGGCGATCGATTACGGTTTTGATGGTGAAGGCGATGTAGGTTTCGAACTTCCCGCACTAATTGATGATGTTTCGGCTGGTGTTGGCTCACTCTTTCAAACATTTACAAGCGACTCGATTGGCGTATCTGCTACGACTATGGACGTCGTCTTTCAGTTTAACGGGCTGACCTCAGCTGCGGAGGGACTTTATCTCGATAATATCACTTTCATCGACGTTTCTAAGATTCCTGAGCCTAATGCACTTTCACTAGTGATCGGATTTCTTGGAATGAGCATCATCCTCGTTCGCCGCCGCGCTTAAAGCGTTCTTCTTTAAGATTTTCAAAAGCCGCTGGGTTCGCCTAGCGGCTTTTTTGTGCTCAAAACTTGTCCAATGACTACTGGCAGTGTTCCATACGCAGGTGAGCGCACGAGAATAACCCTCTTTACGGCTTGCAGAGAAGGTTCCTTGCTCCACCCTACACCGCTTAACCCTGACATTTTTGGATAATGTCTCTTCCGCAGGAAGTCCGCTTGGTGAAGCTTAAGCTCCTTCAAAACCCTGCATTCCCCAAGCGAACTTCCTGAGGCTGTGTTCCAAAAGTGACAGAGGTTATTGATATGCTCGCGTGCAGAGTGCGCCCGGGCCCTAACCTCATAATACAAGCACATGCTTACACAGAAATACTCCGTCGAAATCCCTGAGTATGGGATGACAATTGAAACTGGAACTTTGGCCAAGCAGGCCAATGGTTCCACCACCGTCCGCGTGGGCGAGACCACAATCTTCGTCGCTGCCGTCGCTGCAAACAGCGTCCGCGAAGGCCAAGACTGGTTCCCTCTCCAAGTTGACTACCGCGAGCGCTTTGCCGCCGCAGGTCGTATCCCAGGTGGCTTCTTCAAGCGCGAAGGCCGCCCTTCCGAGAAGGAAATCCTCACCTCCCGTCTTTGCGACCGTCCGCTCCGCCCGCTCTTTCCAAAGGGCTTCATGAATGAGGTGCAGGTGCAAGCCGTCCTTCTGACCGCTGACCTCGAGAACGATCCGGACATGCTCCTCGTTAACGGTGCCTCCGCTGCGCTCTTGTGCTCGGACATTCCATGGAACGGCCCTGTCGCCTGTATCCGTGTCGGCATGATCGATGACGCCTTCGTCGTTAACCCGACCCACGAGCAGATGTTCGAAAGCGAACTCGACCTCGTCTACGTCGGTAACGAAAAGGAAATGATGATGATCGAGGGGTCCGCTGAAGAGCTCCCTGAAGAGCAATTCATCAAGGCCCTCGAATTTGCCCAAGAAGCGATCCAGCCCATCATCAAAGCGCAAAAAGAACTCGCTGCAATGTGTGCTAAGGAGAAGAAGACTTTCGATCTCTTTGTTTGCACCGACGAGAACTTGAAGTTCGTTCGCGACCTCATCGGTAAAGGCCTCCAGGACGCTGTCCTCGTTCCTGAGAAACTCGCCCGCGGAGAAGCGGTCGACGCCCTCAAGAAGGAAGCCAAAGCTGCGATGTCAGCGCGCGACGGCGAAGACTTCAACCCGAGCCAAATCATGCTCGCTTTCGAAGTTCTCCAAGAAGAGCTCTACCGGACTAAGATCCTCGAAGAGGGCGTCCGCGCTGACGGCCGGAAACCAGATGATCTCCGCGAACTTTCCTCAATGGTTGGCGTTCTTCCACGTGTCCATGGTTCTGCCATGTTCCAGCGCGGCGAAACACAAAACATTGCTATCACTACCCTCGGTGCCAAAGGCGACCTCCAGAGCATGGACGGTCTGACTGGTGGCCCGAAGGAAAAGAGCTTCATCCTTCACTACAACTTCCCGAACTACTCGGTCGGTGAAACCGGTCGCATCATGGGTCCGGGTCGTCGCGAAATCGGTCACGGTGCTCTCGCAGAGCGCTCGCTCCTTCCGGTTCTCCCAGCCGAAGAAGACTTCGCCTACACTATCCGCGTCGTCTCCGAGATCATGGAGTCAAATGGCTCGACCTCGATGGCATCGGTCTGTGGTGGCTGCCTCTCCCTCATGGATGCAGGTGTGCCGATCACAAACCTCGTCGCCGGTATCTCCGTTGGTCTCGTCGCTACATTCGACGGCAAGGGCAGCATCAATAAGCACGTCCTCCTCAGCGATATCATCGGTGCGGAAGATCACTTCGGTGACATGGACTTCAAAATCTGTGGTTCGAAGGACGGCATCACTGGCTTCCAGCTCGACCTCAAAATCGAAGGCATCCCACACGACATCGCGGTCGCATCGATCAAGCGCAACGGCGAACTCCGCGCCATGATCCTCGAAAGCATGGAGGCGACTCTGGCCGCACCACGCACCGAGCTCAGCCCATTTGCTCCACGTATCGAGACGGTTCAAATTGATCCCGACAAAATCGGTATGCTCATCGGTCCCGGCGGTAAAACGATCCGTAAGATTGTCGACGTTTCCGGCGCTCATGTCGATATCGACGATGACAACTCTGGTCGCGTAAACATCTACGCCACGAGTGGTCAGTCGATGCAACGTGCCCTCGACGAGATCAAGATGATCACTGCCGATCTCGAAGAAGGTAAAATCTACCGTGGCACTGTGCGCGGCGTGAAAGACTTTGGCGCCTTCGTCGAATGTCTTCCTGGTAAGGAAGGCCTCGTCCACATCTCCGAGCTTGCTGACTTCCGCGTTAACCGCACCGAAGACGTCTGCTCAATGGGCGACGAAATGATGGTTAAGTGCATCGCTATTGAAGCTGGGGGCAAAGTTCGCCTCAGCCGCGTCGCAGCCCTCGCCGAAATCGAAGAGAAGGAAGACGGCATTTCCGAAAAGGTCGCAGCCGCGAAAGAGAAGTATGCCAATGATCCTGACGCTGGTCGTCCGCAACGACGCGAACGCGACGGAGACCGAGGTGGCGACCGTCGCCGTGGAGGTCGCGATGGTGACCGCCGCCGTGGAGGTCGACGTGAACGCGGAGATGGTGAACGCTCAGAGCGCCGCCCACGCCGTGAAAAGTCAGAATCCAGCGAAGACTCCAAGCCGAGTGAAGACTCCAAGCCAAGCGAAGAGTCGAAGCCAGCAGCCGAGTCTGAAAGCGCTGAGTAAGCACTAGCACTCTAACTCTATTTCAGCCCGCTTGGACACATGTCTAAGCGGGCTTTTTTATGCCCAAATCTTTCTAAACATCTTAAAGAAAGTTGTTGAGCAGCATTGGAGGGACAGGCTCCTGCCTGTCCGCTACGTGGCCTATGTTGTTCTTAAACATAGCGGACCGAAAGGAGCCGGTCCCTCCAAGCGCCAAAATACACACATCCGTGTTCATCCGGGGTTTAACAATTCGAAACCAAAAGTCTCTAGCGCTAGCTATTTTTGGTTCTGCGAGCGGGCTTTTTCCGACCTTGGAGAAGATCGACGCGAAGAGCTAAGACCATCGATAGCACTACACCCACGGCATACAAATACATCCCCAATCTCGGGCGGACGGTCGCCACTGGATTTGTCTGAGTCATGATCAGTGCGATCGCGACGAGAAAGACATCAAGCATCGCCCAGCGGGCAAAATAATGTAACCAGTGAAAGGCGGCTCGACGGCTTTTCGCTTGGAGAGGTAAATACCAAAGCAGGGCCAAAAAGATCAGTCGAAGAAGCGGCAAGACCAGCACAAAGAGCCCGACGACGATACTCAAAAAGTATTCCCCATCCTCATACAAGGAGAGCACACCTCCAAAAAGGGAATACTCAGTCTTCCAGACGACGAGCTTTTGAACTTCCATAACCGGTTGCGTGAAACCGATACCAAGAAAGAGCGCAGCACCCAACAAGAGCACGGGCACATCCCGATGACGACGAGCACGTCTAGCTAGAGAGCGAGAAGACACGAAGGAAAAGATGCATGATGATTGATAAATGATGAACCAAAAAAGAGCACTGCCCTCCTTCACTCGTCATCCATCAGTTAAGAGCTCTCTCGCTTTCACAACATCTTGCGTGATCTGCGCCTTCAGCGCTTCCAAGCCATCGAAGCGCTGCTCAGGCCGAATAAACGATAGCCATTCGACCGTAAGAGTATCGCCCTCTGCCCAACTCGGGACATCACCCAAGAGATGAACTTCAAGGAGAGGCGCAGACGCAGCGTCTTCCACCGTAGGGCGCAGACCGTAGTTAGCGACAGCAGGAAGCCGCTCACCATTCTCTCCACTCACCCGAACGGCATAGACGCCAAGGCGAGGCTTCGCTTCCGGAACATAAGGAAGATTGAAAGTAGGAAAGCCGATTGTGCTCCCCAACTGCCGCCCTCGAGCAATCTGACTCGAACAGCGATAAGGCATCCCCAACATCGTATTCGCTTCCTCAATACGGCCATTAGAAATCGTCCTACGCAAACGCGTCGAACTGACAGCCTCGTCGTTCCATTCAAAACGGGGAACCGCTTCAACCGTGACATTCTGCATCGCGAGACGCTCACGCAGGACTGCCGGTGTGCCGGCCCGCATCTGGCCAAAGCGAAAGTTTTCGCCGACATGAAGACTGGCCAAAGACGGAAAGGCTTTTACCAAAACCTCGGTAAAGTCCTCAGCCTGTAGTTGCGCAAAATCCAAAGTGAAATACTTCCAGATGATCGCTTCGATTCCCGCCTGAAAGAGTCGCCGTTCCTTCGCCTGCTCTGGGAAAAGCATTTCTGTCGGCTGATCGGGGCGTAATATCCGACTCGGGTGCGGCGTAAAAGTGAGGACGGCTGCAATTCCCCTATTCTCTTTCGCATGTTTTAGGGCAGATGCTAGAACGGCTTGATGGCCCAAATGCACCCCATCAAAAATCCCCATTGCGACGGACATCGGGAGCATCTTTGTCGGTGGATTTCCACTACGCCAAGTGACATGAGAATTCGGGAGATGAATCCATGAGCAAGGCGAATCTAGTGGGGGCACATCCATGAGCTGGAAAGATTCTACGAAATTACGTCACTCGGAACTGCTTGATACGGAGGAATGATCCATCGCTTGATCGTGCTTGCTTCAAGCTCTTCAAACTCTTCCAGCTCAAGTGAATCTTCGATCGCGAACTTACCGATCTCAGTGCGGCGGAGATTTTTCAGGTGAGCACCACATTCAAACTTTTCGCCCATATCGTGGACCAGGGTGCGAACGTAGGTGCCTTTACTGCAAGCGAAAGTAAAATCGAACTCTGGTGACTCCCAGCGGTCGAGCTTCATTGAAGCGACACGAATAACGCGCGCCTCCCTTTCGATCTCTTTACCCTTGCGAGCTAGCTTGTAGAGCGGAACCCCACCGACCTTTTTGGCCGAGAACATCGGGGGCATTTGATACTGGTCGCCTTCAAAACTCTTAAACATCTCCAGCATTTGTTCCTCCGTTATGTCCGGAACAGGGCGTTCTTCAACGATCTCACCTTCAGCATCTTGAGTCGTCGTAGAGGCACCAAACACGCCCGTGCCTTCGTAAACCTTATCAAGGCCCATGAGATACTGGGACAGTTTTGTCGCTTTCCCGACGAGGATAATCATTAAGCCCGTCGCGCTCGGATCAAGCGTCCCGGCGTGGCCGATTTTCTTCATTCGAAGCTTACGGCGAACACGGTCAACGACGTCGTGTGACGTCATGCCTGATGGTTTATCGATGAGGAGGACCCCCACATAATCTCCGGATGGAACGGACATAATAGAAATAGTATTAGTTGTTAGTTCTGTAGTGAAAGTCTTCTACAGCTACAGGTTTTTAAAATGCTCTTCGAGCGTTATCTTCAAGACAGGATAAAAATCATCAAGCGGCGTATCTGGATTGAAGCCAGCCGCACACGCATGGCCACCGCCATTAAAGTTCTTTGCTAGCTTATCAACACGCTGAATTGGATCCTTGGAACGGAAGCTTCCCTTCAGCACACCCAGCTCCTGCTCCTCGAGGAGGATGCCGATATCAATACCATCGATCGCACGCGCATAATCAACGAGGCCTTCAGTGTCTTCTTTCAAAGCACCGGTCTCAGCAAAGTCCGTCGCCCGCAGGATACCGACGCAAACGCGGTTGTCGCAGAGATACTCAAAACTCGCGAGGAAACGCTGTAGAAGGGCGAGCTTTGCTGGACTTTCTTTCTCGTAGAGTTCCAAGGCCGCTGCAGCTGGGTCGGCCCCGTAGTCCATCAGTTCGCGGCAGATGTCGAAGGTCTGCTTCGTTGTCTGACTGAAACAAAACTGGCCCGTATCGGTCGCGATGCCGATGTAAAGTGCTTGGGCGGTAACGGCGTCAAAATCATAGCCATTGTCGACGAAGATACCCGCCAGCATTTCACCCGTTGCTGAGCTTGAACCATGGATCAGGTTTACTTCTCCGTAGAGTTCATTCGAGATATGGTGGTCGATATTAAGAGCAACCTGTGGAAAGTGTTCTTGTAGTGGATTTCCAAGACGCTTCCGCCCCGCGCAGTCTACCGAGACAGCCACACGGCCTTCGAGGTCGGCTTCGGAATCTAGGAAGAAAGGGGTGTCTTGAACAAAGCTAGCACACATCGGCGGCACTTCGTGATGATTTACACCCATCGCGTCGATCCCCTTCGAAATAAGAAAACGGGTCACTGCGACTTGAGAGCCAATGCAATCGCCGTCGGGGCGAACGTGACCGAGGACAGCGACCTTCTTGCCTTGAAGGCTCTCAACAGCAGCAGCGAATTTTGGGGAAAGTTGTGGATAGAACATAGTCAATTATGTGTCTTCTATATCATCGGCTTCGCTAGGGGCTTCCTCGAGCCCAAGTTTATCGAAGATATTATTTAAGCGTTCAGCTTGCTCCAGCCCCTCGTGATAGAGGAATTCCAAAGACGGCGAGTATTTGAGCACGACGGTGCGCACGACCTCGCGCTGTATCGCGTATCCATTAAGACGAAAGAATTTCTTAGTTTCCGCCTTTTGCAGGTCTCCTCCCACGACAGAATAGAAGACACGGGCACGACGCAGATTCGGGATCGTATCGACTTCGACGATCGTCACTGCTGTTGAGCTACCTCGAAACCGGGTATGCAGCACTTGGCTGATTTCCCGCTTTAGAAGCTCGTTAACTCGTATGACACGCTGTCCCATTGAATCCTTCCAAGGTCAAAAGAACCGGAGACCTAGAGGCTTGGCTTGATCTTCTCGGTCTCAAAGACCTCGATGACGTCACCTTCCTTGTAGTCCTGATAATCCGCGATTGCGATACCACACTCGTAGCCGGCGCGGACTTCCTTGGCGTCGTCCTTGAACCGCTTGAGAGTCTGCACCGTGCTTTTGTAAACGGAATCTTTTCCACGCATGAGAACAGCCTTGGCGTTTCGCTGAACCTTACCTTCGGTGACCATGCAACCCGCGACAAAGCCACGCCCAAACGGGAAGACCGCACGGACTTCTGCTGCACCGACCTTGACTTCGCGGAGCTCTGGCTCGAGCTGATCGGCCATGACATCCTTAATCGCGTCAATCAGCTCGTAGATGATTGTGCCGGAGATGACCGTGACGTCCTGGTGTTTAATGATCGGATTGACGCCGTTCTCGATGCCGACGTTGAAGGCAACGACCGCAGCCGTTCCTGCGCTCGCACGCATAACGTCGTTTTTCGTCACCGGACCTACGCCCGTATCGATGACTTCGAGATCGATCTTGTCGCTCTCAATCGCGAGTAAACTTGTAGCGAGTGCTTCGGCTGTGCCGTAAACGTCCGCCTTGATAACAACACGGTAATTCGCCTTCTTCGTCTTCGCGATGGCGGCAAAAATGTCTTCGATCGTAGCGACTCCAACACCTTCGGTGCGGCTGGCAGCTTCGAGCTTCTTGCGTTCGAGTTCGTTGTCTTCGCCCTCACGTTTGGCAATGCGCTCGTTTTTGCGCTGGCTGAAAATGTCTCCTGCAGCGGGCGGACCGGACCAACCAACGATATTCACTGGAGTTGATGGGGGGGCGGACTTGATAGCCTTGCCCTGGTCATTGATCAACTGGCGCACGCGGCAGTAATGCTCACCACAGACAAGAGCATCGCCTGGCTTCAATGTTCCCTTTTGGACAATCACCGATGCGGTGCAACCACGGCCGATTTCCTTCTGCGCCTCGAGGACGACGCCTTCGGCAGGGGCATTCGGATTCGCTTTGAGCGTCTCGAGGATCTCTGCCTGGAGGAGCACGATGTCGAGAAGCTCGCTGATGCCTTCGCCCTTGATCGCAGTGGTCTTGGCGAAAAGCGTTTCGCCACCCCACTCTTCGGGAGTGAGTTCGCGCTCCTGCATCTGACGCATGACCTTTTCGACGTTCGCGCCAGGGGCGTCCATCTTGTTGATCGCGACAACGACGGGCAGGCCAGCTTTACGGATATGGCTAAGCGCCTCATCGGTTTGCTTCATGAAGCCGTCGTCTGCAGCAACGACGAGAATCGCGATGTCGGTCATATTCGCACCACGAGCACGCATGTTCGAAAACGCGGCGTGACCGGGGGTGTCAATGAATGAAATTTTCTGCTCTTTGTGCTGTATCTGATAAGCAGCTACGTGCTGGGTAATGCCTCCGGCTTCACCGTCGACGACATTGCTCTTCCGAATCGCATCGAGGAGGGTCGTCTTTCCGTGGTCAACGTGTCCCAAAATGCAGACCACCGGTGGGCGAGGTTCCATGAGCGCAGACTCATCGACATCCTCTTCCACTTCTTTCTTCGGCTGCTGACCTTCACCACGGTGACGGATTTCCAATACGAAACCCGCCTTGCGAGCAAGCTGCTGGGCAACGGGCTCTTCAATCGCGGTGTTCATCGAAGCAAAGATGCTGAGCTCCATGAGCTCTGAGATGAGCTGGAAGGGCTTGCGACCGATCTGGATAGCAAAGTCGCGCACCACGATCGGCGTTTTGACCTGAAGTTTTTTAAGATCCGAAGTATCGTCTTCAGTTCCTTCGACCTCAGCTTCTTCAGCACCTTCAACCGGCTCTATCTGCTCACCCTCGTCGGCTGACGACGGCGTAGCTGCTGGCGGAATAGGGGGGCGGGAAACGGATGGAGGGGCGCTGATACGCGGCGGCGAAACAGGCGCTGGACCAGAGCGAGGCGGAGTAGCCGTCGGCGGAGCCTTGGCAGCGGGTGCCTCAGGTGTAGGCTCTGGCTGCTTAATGTCGGTCCGAAGAGCTGGACCACGACCAGGCAAGCTGGGAGCTTTAGAGGGAACGTTGACTGCGAGTGGAGCAACCGGCGACGGTTGACGAATCGTCACGGTTGGGCCGCCTGGGAGCGGTGGTGGTGACTTACGCCCACCCGGAGCTGGTGGTGCCAAAGGCGGTGGCCCTTTTTGAACCAATGCTTCTTCTGCTTCCTTTTCGCGTGCAGCCCGCTCGCGCTGAATGTCCTCCTTCGATCGAACGAGGGCAGCAGCTGGAGGAGCAACTGGGGCAGCCTTTTTAACCGGCTCAGGAGCGGCGGGCACTTCGGCAGGTTTCTCGCTCGCGCTAGTATACTCACCGCGGAGACTCTCCGCTGAAATATTGTCAACCGTACTGGAGGCGCTCTTGATCTGGTAACCTCGGTCCCGCAAAAGCGCGATCAGTTCGGCATTACTCATGCCGAGGTCTTTGGAAAGCTCGTATATGCGAACACTCATAAATTGTTAGTCAGTCAAAAAGCGCAAAAAGCGGGTAAAGAAACAGCTTAGGAAGCTTGGTCGGTTCGGAAGTCAGCGACCATCTTAACGAGTTGAGTCGAGTCAGTCTCAGTAAATCCAAGGGCTTCGAGGTCTTTCGACTCAACCCCTTCAAAGGTCTCTGGCGAGGTAAAGCCATTCGAAACGAGGAAGGCCGCAACCTCCTGAGAGATGCCAGCGATCGCCTGCCATTTCGTGATCCCCTCGCGCATCATTTCGTCGAAACCAACCTCCAAGACTGGCTCCTTGGAGATATCTAGTTTCCAGCCGAGCAACTTGCTCGTGAGGCGGGCATTCTGTCCGCGGCGACCGATTGCGATGGAGAGATCGTCTTCGCCAACTTCAAAGTAAATGCGGCGAGCTGGTTCATCGACTTTTACGTTACGAGGAACCGCAGGCTTGATTGCTTCGTGGAGAAATTCTACGGCATCTTCCCTCCATGGAATGATGTCGATTTTCTCACCACCAAGCTCACGAACGATGCTCTTAACCCGAGCTCCACGAGCACCTACGCAGGCGCCAACGGGATCGACTTTCGTATCCGTAGAGCGGACAGCAATCTTCGTCCGGTAACCAGGTTCACGGGCGATCGAATCGAGGACGACAGTGCCATCCGCGATTTCAACGACTTCGAGTTCAAAGAGGCGGCGGACAAAACGCACACTGGCGCGGGAAAGAATCAATTCTGGGCCGCGATTTGTCGGCTCAATGTTTAAAAGGAGACAGCGGATGCGCTCGCCTGGGGCGTAATCTTCACCCTGGACGCGCTCACGCGGTGGGAGAATGGCCTCAGCTTTACCCAGATCGATAACGAGATTACCACGCTCACGACGTCGGACGGTGCCCGATACGATGTCGCCGACCTGATCCTTAAAGTCATCATAGATGCGTTCTTTCTCGAACTGACGGAGGCGCTGCATGATCGCCTGGCGCGCCGTTTGAGCTGCGATCCGACCAAGAAGATTCGGATCCATTTCCTTCTCAATGAAGAGGCCTGTTTTCGCATCGGGATTGAGTTCCCGAGCCTTTTCAATGTGGATCTCCGTTTGTGGATCACTCACAGAATCAACCACTTCCATGATTGACCATGCCTTCAAAGCACCCGACTTCGGGTTGACTTCTACACGCAGTTCTACACCCGCATTGACGCCCTTGAGGGCGGCTCCACGGATAGCACTGGCGATCGCCCCGATCATATCTTCACGGGGGATGCCCTTCTCTTTCTCCATGTATTCGAGGACTGAAAGGATCTCTTGGCTCATATCTGAAAAAATGCTAACACCTAAAAACAAAAAAGAGCGGGCAGACGCCCACTCTCCTCGGTCCTTTGAGAATGTGAAGGCAAGAAAGAAGAAGAGGAGCGGCTCCTTGTCAAGGGTGCCTTGATTCTCACCCTAAACAAGCCAACACTCGAACGAATCCTTGCCCTGAGCGAGGTAGGTGATCGCTAGATGACGAACGTTGCTGGGTATATCTTACCCTGAGAGCTCATGAGCGGCTGAAATTCCCGCATTGACCCTACGTATATATCCGTGCATACACTAGGGACATTCGCCTATATAATCGTTTATGGGCAATGAAGCATCTCCGTCTCTGTCTTTATGAAAACTCTCCACGCGCTCACCCTTGCCACTCTATCACTGGCTCTCTCATCTGGGCTTTATGCCCAAGTTAATGCAGTCACCTCTAACTTGGCCATAGAGATTACTTTTTAAGGAGCTTTTTACCATAGCGGCCCTGATGACGCGAGCAACGACATGGAGCTCTACATCGAAGAGCCTTACGAAGGCACAAGCAGCGGTCCTAGCGGCGCCGACTCAATAGGAACTCGTTCGTATTCGTTTACGATCAACGGGGCGACCCCAGACTTCGATTTTGATGCTGTCGCCTTAAGCCCTGGAGATACGCTCGAATATGTCATGTCAGCTTCAGCATCTGCTGGCCCAGGCAGCGCAGATTTCGCGCGGCTCTTTCTTGAAACTAATATTAACGGCGATCTCTACCCCGATTTTGAAAACTACGACGAGATCACCCTTGTGTTTGATTACGATTGGTCCTGGAGCTCAACCTTTACTCGGCACCCTTCACCCGATGGCGCAGCCTTCTCGTCCCTCCTCCTCGGCTACAATGCCGTGGGCGAAGAAGGTGAGCAGTTCACGGACATCAACTACGCGGACATTGGCCTACCTGACGTAGACGACACCTACAATATCGGCATCGGCTCCCACCTTCACGACGGACTACCTCACGATCTTGATTTCGCAGGAACGGGTCAGATCCAGCTCACATTCACCACCGACGAGAGCTACGTAGATATCTCATTCTATAATGAGCCTGAGGCCTATGCGGCGATGGATGCTATCCCCGAAAGCCTCTTCAGCATTCTACGCAGTCTGCATCGGGCTTATTCCGCTCCTCCGCCGTCGGCGATAAGAACAGCTAGACTCCAGACCTATTGCGCGGATGAAACTCGGCGTGCGCGCTGAATAGACGCTCGGCATCGACTTTCGTGTATATCTCAGTCGTAGAGATGTCGGCGTGTCCGAGCATTTCCTGAATCGCGCGGAGGTCAGCCCCACGGCTGAGTAGGTGGGTTGCAAAGCTATGTCGCAAAATATGTGGCTTCACATGTTCTCGACGGATCCCTGCCCGCTCGGCGTAGACCTTGATCCAATGCCAGACGGTCTTGCGGCTCATTCCGCTGCCCCGGTTGCTCAAAAACAAAACGCTGCCGGTCTTCGGGCCGACAAAGTCAGGTCGACCGTGGGCCAGATAGCGCTGGACCGCATCAACCGCCGCGCTCCCGACCGGTACGAGCCGATCCTTATTACGCTTCCCCGCCACGACGCGTAGAAAGCCCTCGTCCAAGTCAATCTCACTCATCTCGAGCACACACAGCTCAGAAACCCGTAGTCCACTACTATAAAACAGTTCAAGAATCGCCCGATCCCGCAGGCCTTGTGGCGTGTGCCGACTCGGTGCTTCGATGAGCGCCTCGACTTGCTCCGCCGAGAGTGTGCCAGGCAAGCTCCGCCGTTGTTTCGGCGCATCGAGCAGCTCGGTAAAATTGTCCTGCCGTACCTTTTCCTCGATCAAGTAGCGGGCCATACCTTTAAGCGCGCTCAGTTTGCGCGCCTGAGATGCGGGCGATAGCGCTGCCTCCCCCAACGACTGCAACCACGCCGCGGCATCTTCCGTCTGCACCGCCGACCAGCTCGACAGCTTCCGCTTCTTGGCAAAAAACAACACCGCCTGAGCAATGTCTCGCTCATACCCACTCACGGTATGCCGCGATCGCCCTTTCTCCAACTCGAGAAAGACAAGCAAGCCATCCAATGGCTCCGCCCAAGCTGGCGGAAGATCTGAGGAATCCAGTCCCACTCACAAAACCTGCCATCAACTGAAGGACACGAAAAGCGCAAAGAGAACCCAGCTCAGGTTCCAATTAAATTATAGTCTGCAAATTCTGAGTATCAACTTTAACGGAGTTCCGTATCCCAACTTCCGTCAGATGTTTCCTTCGCTTCAAGCTGAGCCGATTCGAGCTCTTTTTCGCCACTAAAGGCCCTGGCTTCGATTCGGGCAGTTCTATTACCGAGGTCCCCGTTTAGACGGGTGATTGCGACTTCAAAACGCAATTCAGATCCCGCATCCTCCCAAGATACAATTTCACCTCTTTCGGGCGTGGCCAAGAGTTGGGCAAGCCCATCACGAAACTGAGCCCGTATCTCGTCCGTGATCTGGACGCGGCCAAAAACATTGCTCCCTATTCCGGAGACCATGTTGACCGGAGCCTTTATGATCCCTGTGAAAAAACCCTGGGCAGCTCCTTCGGCGGCTTCCTTACCCGCGATGCGGATATCATCGGTAAGTTCATTGGCGTCTTCGATATAATCAGGAATCGCGATCCGCACTGCTTCCACTTCCGCCAGGATCGCAGGGATCTGAGTCTGGATCCCTTCCACTTGTTCAACGATCGCCGGAACTTCACCTCTCACCGCCTCGACTTCTGCCAGTATATCGGGAATCTGTGCCTGTATGCTCTCCACCCGTTCCAATATAGGGGGAATCATTTCACGTATATTCTCCACTTCCGATACGACGCTCGGGATTGCTTCCCGGTAGGCGGCCTCGGTGAGCAACACTGGTAATGATTCCCTGATTTTCTCCATTTCTACACGAATATTTGCCACCTCTTGCACGACCGAAGGCAGAATCTCGGTGATCACATCAACTCTTTCGAGGACAGGAGAAATCTCACCGCTGACTGCTTGAATTCCTTCCACGACGGGTGGCAGTCCGTCACCTACTTTTTTCAATGTCATAGCGAAGTAGACCAAGGCCCCCGCCAGTATGACTAGGGCTAGCGCTAGAACATAAGACGCGATGGAACGAGAAGGATTAGAAGCCATTCCTCTATTCAGTTAAAAGCTACCCACATGGCAAGTTCTGCTAGAAACTCGATTTCCACAATGACAGCGGTGAGTGGGCTTTGAACGCCTAAAACCCTAACTTGCCCTAGGGACAAATTCCACTGTGATGGGCTTCATGAGTCTCGACTCAAGAGAGCATCAACGTGAGCTGACCCCGACCGACCTTCGGGGGATCCTTAAGTATGTGCCGCAGTGGCGGAATCACACCTTTGTCATCGCCCTCGATGGCTCAGCGATGGAACACGCTAACTTCGGCAACCTTCTCGTCGACCTCGCGGTGCTGCGCAATCTGGCGATTCGCATTGTCGTCGTCTTTGGCATCAGTGCCCAGCTCGAGCGCCTCGCAAAGGAAAAGCAGATCTCAATCAGTGACTCCCGAGGCACCGGACCGACAAATGAGATCACGCGCGATGTCGCCGTCGAAGCCGCAGGCCTAGCCGGGCACCAGCTTGTGCAAGGGCTGAGCCGGATGGGTCTAAAAGTCGCTCAAACAAACGCCGTGCGCGCGACAGCGCGAGGTGTTATCAAGGGGGAAGACCAACTCCTCTCCGGCAAAGTAGACCGTGTCGACATCGATGTGCTCAACCGCCTTCTCGATGATGAAGTCATTCCAGTGATCAGCCCGATCGCTTTCAATCGCCCCGGAGAGGCCCTTCGCCTCAACAGCGACCTCCTCGCATCCGGCGTGGCAACAAAGCTGAAAGCATCGAAGCTAATTTTCCTCTTAACGTATCCAGGAATCACCTACAATGGAGAGTTTCGACTCAATGTCCCCGTAGATGAAGTCCGCGAACTGCTCGAACGTGTCCCCTGCCCGATCGACGACATCGTCCGGAGCAAGGCCGCCAATGCGGTCGCAACGATCGAAGCTGGGGTTCCCCGTGCCCACCTCATCGATGGACGGATTCATGATGGGCTCCTGACCGAGATTTTCTCAAAGGTAGGAATCGGGACGATGATTCACAGCAACCCGTATGTGAAGATTCGCCCAGCGAAAAGACAAGATGCCCAAGCAATCTTCAATATCACTAAAAGCGCTGTAGACAGCGAAGCCTTGCGACATCGACCGATCGAAGAAGTTGAAGCTTCGATCGACGAATACTTTGTCTACGAAATAGATGAAAGCCCGATCGCCTGCCTCCGCCTCAGTGCTGAAGGCAAAGATGCGATCGAACTCGGATCCGTCTTTGTCCAAGCCGCTTACCAGGGGCGTGGTATTGGACGGGCCCTGATCGAATTTTCGATTGAAGAAGCGAAGAAGCGGAAGGCAAAACGGCTCTTCGCCCTCAGCACACAGGCGGGGGCCCTCTTCACCGCATGCGGTTTCGAAGAAGCGGATCTCGACAGTCTTCCGCCACGCCTCGCTGAGCGCCACCAGGCCACAAATAGGAATAGCGATATTTTTGTCATCGATTTCTAATACACTTCACCACTGCGCTTCCTCTACAAATAGCCGCTGCACCTACCCCACCCCGTGTCTCAAAAAGTAAGCCCACCTGCTGACCATTACTGGAAAGCCAACCTTCGAATCACTTTCACACTTCTGTTTTTCTGGGCCATCATTGGCCTTGGAGGCGGGGTCCTCGCAGCGGATTGGCTGAATCAATTCACCCTTCCGGGAACACATTACCCACTTGGTTTCTGGTTCGCTCATCAAGGAGCAATCGTTGCCTTTGTTGTAATCATTCTCATCTATGCCCTTCTCCTTAACCGTCTCGATAAGAAGCATAAGGCCCATCTCGATTCAGTCTCCAGCGACAATGACACCGTGACGGAGGATCCATCATGAGCGTCCTCGAATGGACTTGGATTTTCGTCGGATGCACCTTCTGCCTATATATGGGCATCGCTTGGTGGGCTCGCGTCGCCGACACCCGCGGTTTCTACATCGCAGGGCAAGGTGTTCCCGCACCCGCAAACGGTATGGCCACCGCCGCCGACTGGATGAGTGCTGCCTCCTACATTTCGATGGCCGGGCTCATCTCTACGATGGGCTACGCTGGCGGCGTCTACTTGTTGGGTTGGACAGGTGGTTTTGTCCTCTTAGCGCTTCTCCTTGCCCCTTATCTCCGGAAGTTCGGAAAGTTTACGGTGCCCGATTTTGTCGGCGATCGCTATGAATCGCAAATCGCACGTATCGTGGCTGTGCTCTGCGCCCTCTTTGTCAGTTTTACCTATGTAGCTGGGCAAATGCGAGGCGTTGGTGTCGTCTTTGGGCGCTTCCTCGAAGTTGATGTTAATACCGGGGTCGTCATCGGAATGATCATCGTTGTGATCTACGCGACCCTTGGTGGCATGAAAGGCATCACATGGACGCAAGTCGCACAGTATTGGATTCTCATTACGGCTTTCCTCATTCCAGCCATTGCAATTTCGATTCGACTCACCGGTTCATTTTTCCCCCAAGCAGGCCTTGGCGGCGAGCTCATCGGTGAGGCAGGGATTGGATTTCTCACTAAGCTGAATCAGATTCAGACTGACTTAGGCTTCAACCCTTATACCACCCCCTTCATTGGATCGTGGGATAAGTGGAACGTCTTTTTGGTCGCGTTTACCCTCATGGTCGGAACGGCGGGACTACCCCACGTCATCGTCCGATTCTATACCGTCAAATCACCAAAGGCCGCGCGTTGGAGCGGGTTCTGGGCCCTCTTCTTTATCTCAGCGCTCTACCTTTCGGCCCCAGCCGCAGCGGGCTTTGCGCGTTATTTCATGCTCGTGTCCCTCAACGATACGCCCGTCGAGCAAACCCCCGCCTGGTTCACAAGCTGGGAGCGCACAGGTCTCGTTGTCTGGATGGATGATGGTGACGAACATTTTGCTTATACTGGGGATGACCGGAACGAGATTTTTCGGCGCGGAAGTCTCTCGGATGTAGCTTACGTTGGGATAGTAAAAGAACATCAATGCTGGATCGATACGCTTGGAAACTCTGGGTCCGATGGGCGGATTGAAATGCGCGAGCTTGGCCTCAGCGGCCCCGATCGTGATATCATTGTTCTAGCGACACCTGAAATGGCAGAGCTCGCTCCTTGGATCATTGCCTTTGTCGCTGCGGGGGGGCTTGCCGCCGCTCTTTCGACCGCGAGCGGTCTACTTTTGGTCATCTCCTCAAGTGTGGCGCACGATCTCTATTATCGGATCATCAATCCCCAAGCGACGGAGAAACAGCGGCTCCTTGTCGGGCGTGGCGTAATCGTGATTGCTGTCGTGATCGCCGGACTATTTGGCATTTATCCGCCTGGCTTTGTCAGCCAGGTCGTTGCTTTTGCCTTCGGCCTCGCAGCTTCCAGTTTCTTCCCAACGATTGTTTTGGGCATTTTCTCGAAGCGAGTTGGAACGGTTCCAGCCATTGCAGGCATGCTAGGAGGCATAGGCTTTACGGGCTTCTATATCCTCGGAACGGTTTTCTTTGGGATGGAACGGTGGACTTTAGGTGTCTTTCCAACGGGCATCAATCCGCAGGGAATCGGGACAATCGGCATGTTGGTCAATTTCTCCCTCACCCTCGGCTTGACCCCGTTCTTTCCTGCCCCTTCAAAGAAAGTCTGCGAGCTCGTCGACCGCATTCGTGAGCCTGAGTTTTCAGGCGATGCCGTCGAAATTGAAGAAGCCCCAGAACACTAGGCCTTAAGCGCTTCAACCGTCTGCCCGATAATCCCATCAAAGGATCCGTTGGAGAAAAAGACGACGCATTGCTTCGGCTCTTTTTCTAGAGACTGAAGCAATCCGGACTGAAGTGTCTTATTATCCGGATACACCGTAGCTTTGCTCTCGAGCGAATGAGCGATCGCCGCAAGATCGATCCGCTCTTCGTCAGTATAGCGCTCTGCTCTAAATACAGCTCCAAGATGAACTGTGTCTGCGAGCGAAAAGGCATCAGCAAACGCCGCCTGCAGGACATTTCGGCAGGCTGTGTTCGAGCGCGCCTCCCAAGCCATCGTCAATCGATGGTTCGGATACCGATTGCGAAGTGACTCAAGCGTGCCCTTGATCGCGGTTGGGTGGTGACCAAAGTCAGAAATCACAACCGTCCCGTTATCTTGATACAAAATCTCCTGACGACGCTCAACCCCTCTGTAGTTCTTGAGCACATCAGGGTTTAGCTTGCAGAAAGGATCGTCCTCATTGATCGCCAGACCTGCGGCAAGGAGAGCCATAGCGGCATTGCGAGCGTTGTATAAGCCCATCAGAGGCCAATTCACTTTTGCCCAGACTGTTCCCCGCCACGAGAGCTGGAAGCTAGAGCCCTTCGCATTTTCTTTGAAGGAAAGAATCTGGAGGTCGTTGTCAGCACCAGTGCCGATTTTCAGACTCCGCGACCAAGCGACCGGCAGGAGATCACAGAGGTTCTCATCGTCACCGTTATACAGTATCCATCCACGGCGTGGTATGATCCGCAAAAAGTGATTAAAGGTGCGCTTAATATCCGCAAGGTCTCGAAAGATATCTGCGTGATCAAATTCTAGATTATTCAGGACGGCAATTTGCGGCGCATAGTGAATGAACTTACTGCGCTTATCAAAAAAGGCACTGTCATACTCATCACCTTCGATCACAAATGGAGCTGCCTTGTCACCTAGCGCATACCCCGAAGGGAGGTCATTCGGCGCCCCGCCGACAAGCCATCCAGGGTTCGCTCCACCGATTGAACGAAGGATAAAGGCGGTGAGGGCCGTCGTCGTCGTCTTTCCATGCGTCCCAGCGACGACAATGTTACGACGCCCGCTCAAGACAAAGCGGTTGAGGGCTTCGGGCAGCGAAATAAATGGGATCGAGCGCGTGTCCAAAAGCCATTCGATTTCCGGATTCCCTCGCGCGTTGACGTTGCCAATCACAACGAGATCTGGCGCGAGTTCCGCCAATCGCTGCGGATCAAAACCCGGCAGCACCTCTATGCCCGCCTCAGTGAGGATCCGACTCATGGGTGGATAAGCATTTTGATCCGAGCCAAGGACATCATGCCCAGCTTCGCGCAGGAGAAGAGCGGCATTGCCCATGCCTGTCCCACAAATGCTCATAAAGTAGATTCTCACGGGCTCCACACTCCCTTCATCCTCCCACTTGCGACAATGCAAAACTCACTTTGCCGGATGATTCGTTAGGAGCGGAAATTCATCACCGTAGCGGGCTTCTCTTCCCGTTACGATATCGGCCAGCGCTCTCGGGCGAGCAAGCCATTCGCGGCGCTTCGAATAGCGAAACTCAGGTGAATCAACATCTGCCGCCACAAAGCCCCACGCGTTCAGACCCGACCAGCGAGCTAGAAAAACCGCCCGGTGGGCATGGTAGCGCTGTGTCACGACGATGATCGTCTCAAAGCCAAAGACGCGCTTGGCCCGCAGGACGCTATCGAGGGTGCGCATTCCAAGCGGATCGACAATGATCGCATCGGCACCGACGCCCCTTCGCCTCAGATAGCGCCACATATATTCGGTTTCACCGTAGCCTGTTCCATCGCTTCCGCCGCTCACTAAAAGACGAGAAACAACCCCAGCTCGGAACAATTCAAGTCCCGCATCGAGCCGCGCATCGAGCGTCGGGCTTCCCGGCCCAGCTCCCAAAATAACTGCGATCGGAGCATTCGGCACGGCCTCTACTTCCGTCTCAAGATGTGATAAAGATAGCCCTAAAACGGTCAGGTTCGGTCCGAGAAAAATGCCACAGAAAAGAGTGAACCCAAGTCCCAAGACCCATTTCACAATTCGCACTGATCGCTGTATGCCCATTGATTGCACTTCTTAGATGCTTGGAATTCTTTCGCCTACGTCAACTGTCGCGAACCTGAAACGACGGAGGCATTGACCTTTCAGTCGAATCCTAGCACCCCATTCCTATGACCGGTAAAAACCTCACCGTCCTCATCATTGGCAGCGGTGGCCGAGAGCACGCTCTCGTCCGTGCCTGTAAACAAAGCCCACTCGTTCACTCAGTCGTCGCCGCTCCGGGGAACGGAGGAATGGCAACTGATGTTCCCTGTTTTCCAATCGACGCCGAGAACCCGACGGCGGTCTTAGAACTGGCTCAACGACACAACGCTGACCTTGTCATCGTCGGACCTGAAGCTCCCCTCGCTGCGGGCGTGAGTGACGCACTCATCGAAGCCGGCATACCGGCCTACGGCCCAACCCTCGCCGGAGCACGCCTCGAAGCTTCCAAGGTCTACTGCAAAGATTTTCTCGCCCAATACCAGATTCCTACAGCCGCCTACGGTGCCTTCACCGATGCCGATGCCGCTCGCAAGCATCTCGAGCAAAACCCTGCTCCAGCGGTGGTCAAAGCTAGTGGCCTTGCCGCGGGTAAAGGGGTCCTCATGTGCAGTACTCAGACGGAAGCGCTGGTTGCCGTAGAAGACATGCTAGGCGAAAAGAAATTTGGCGAAGCCGGAGAGGAAATCGTCATCGAAGAATGGCTTCAAGGTGAGGAAGCTTCGATCATGGTCATGGTCAGCGGCGAAGATTTCGTCTGCCTGCCCGTGAGCCAAGACCACAAGCGCGCAGGAGAAGGTGACACGGGCCTCAATACCGGCGGCATGGGAGCCTATGCACCCGCCTCGGTCGTGACTCCGGAGATGCAGGCCCTGATTGACGAGACGATCATTCGCCCAACCCTCAGAGGTTTCACGAAGGAAGGCATCGACTACCGAGGAACCCTTTACATTGGCCTTATGCTCACGCCTGAAGGACCCAAGGTCTTGGAGTTCAACGTGCGCTTTGGAGACCCAGAATGCCAAGTTCTTCTTCCACTCTGCGAGACTGACCCCGTCGAGCTCCTCTATGCCTGCGCAACACGCACGCTCAAACCCGCCGAAGTAAAACTCAAGGACGCCGCCTCAATCATTATCGTCCTCGCCGCCAAAGGCTATCCGGAAGCCTATCCCAAAGGCGACGTGATCCAGTTTCCTGATACACTACCCGACGATGTCCACATCATCCACGCTGGAACGAAGCGCCTCGAAAATGGCGACATCGTAACCTCTGGCGGCCGTGTCCTCGGTGTTGTTGCCGTGGCTCCTACGCTCGAGGAAGCCAAAGACAAAGCTTACGCCGTCGCCGATCAAATCGACTGGCCGAACAAATACCTCCGGCGTGACATCGCATGGCGAGAGTTTGCGCGTCTTGAGTCCTAGGGAGCCTACCTGGGGATTTAAAGACGCTCCCTAGCGATCCATCACCTCGTCAATTGCATTTTGTTGGCGAGCAACATCGTGCAAGGTGACAATACCGACCATCCGGCGCGGATCTTTCGTGCTCACGACCGGTACCTGTAGGACGTCGTCTACAACCAACGTCTGAGCAACATCGCGGATAGACTGCTCCGGCTTAACGGTCACCGATGGTTTACCACGGACGATTTCTCCTACCGTGATATCCTGTTTATCGCGCACGCGTTCATTTAACTCGTGATGCGTCGTGACACGCCGACCAAAAGGCCACCGTCATCTAGAACTGGATACGCGTGGTGTTTGTGATGCTCGTCAACAACCCGAGTGATTGCTTTGCGGGCAAGTTCGCGACTTCCGACCGATACCACGTCGAAGGTCATAATCGTTGAAATCGGCAAATTCTGCCAGTCGCGATCACCACGGTAGTGCGGCATCTTGCGCAGGTTAATCTTATCTTGAACAATGAGGGAGTCATACAACGAGACGGCTTCAAAGCGGGAACTCAGAAGCCATGCCACGGCGTTGCCAATGATGAGAGGCAGGATGAGCGCATACTGCCCAGTCATCTCCCAGATGATCATAATCGAAGTCAGGGGACAGCGAATGACCGCGGCAAAAAGCGCTCCCAACCCAAGCAATGCCATCGCTCCGACGATCTCGGCCTCGTATCCAAAAACGAACTGTCCAAAGAGGCCCAACAACCCGCCTAGCAGTGCGCCCATGAAAAGCGTCGGAGCAAAAAGACCCCCACTACCGCCGCTCGAGTAGGCAATGACCGTAGCCAAAAACTTTCCAACAAGAAGTGCTACAATGACACCGATCGACAACAAGCGGCCGTTCAGAACCTCATCCGCATCGTTGTAGCCGACACCGAAAACACCCATCCGCCCTTCGGTTAGAGCCATCACTGTTATCGCGATGAGCCCAACTCCGAGTCCACCTGCAGCAGGCCGGATCCAGATAGGAATCTCACTTTCGCGACTCTTCTTTCGTGCCCAAAGCAGTGAGACAACAAATCCGCGCCCGAGGAGCGCTGCGAGTAAACCAAGCGGCAATGCCAATAGCATCCACCAGTCCGTACCGATTAATCCGAGTTCGATATCAAAGGCTGGATGATTACAATCAACTCAGCTACACCCGTTCCATAACGTCCCCAAGGCTCCATCCCAAGCTTAGTAAAGAGATCTATCGATTCCTGAGCTCCCAGAAACTTAAAGAAGAGTGTTTGTCCCAATAGTATGGAGACAATAACTCGAAGAAGAAGAGAAACTTTCGAGGCCATAATAGATGCTTTCGTTTAATTCGCCGAGTGCTTCATGGAGGGACCTGTGGCGCTGCACTCGTTCAGCGGACTTCACTAAGAGAACCAGAATGAACATTCATTCCGAATAAAATCGTATCCCGCGGATTAAAGTTACGCGAACGATTTACCGCACCCACACGTCGATTCGGCATTCGGGTTTTTAATTTCGAATCCCTTCCCCATCAATCCATCGTCGAAATCGACGACCGAGCCATCCAGCTGCTCAAGGCTCTTTTTATCGACGCGAAAGGCGACGCCTTCGCTCTCCATCGCGAGATCGTCATCTTTGCCAGGATCAAAGCCCATTCCATACTCGAATCCAGAGCAGCCGCCCGAGCTTATAAAAATGCGCAAAGGTAAATCAGTGCCTTTATCAGACTGAAGCTGAGTGACCGCTTTAGCCGCTCGACTTGTTAAGGTAATCATCGCTCAAATCAACGAACTCAGGGGTCAGATGTCAATCCAGCGCCAGCATTAGTAGCGCATGTCAACTAAGCCGCGCGCACAGTCATCGATTCGGATCGGGCAAAAAGCAACCGCGGCAAACACACTACGGCAAGACATGGGCCAATTTGTGAAAGCATATTTCATGCTCATTTTGAGATCACGCTTGCACGCCGCGTCAGATAACCCACTTTCGAGCTCGTGACCCATCTGAGGGAGTTAGAAGACTCAATCACCTATGAACTCCTTAGGCCCATTGCCGAAGGCGGGATGGGCTCCGTCTACGAAGGCCTCCAGCGGGGTTTAGACGGCTTCCGTAAACGTTTAGCAATCAAGGTGATACGAGAGGAGTACTCCTCGATCAAAGCCTTTAGGAACAACTTTCCGGGTGAAGCGCGCCTTGTCGCAGACCTGATTCACAACTGCATCGTCCAGACCTACCACTTGGGTGAAAGCCATGGCCAATACTACATGGTGATGGAATTCGTAAACGGGATTAATCTCGAAGAATTCATTCTCCAGCACCGCGCCCTAGGGAACGAAATTCCGGTCGAATTGGCAGCCTTCATCATTTCGCGGGTTTGTCGCGGCCTCGCCTATGCTCACACCAAAAAGGACCGCGAAGGCAATCCGCTCGATATCGTGCACCGCGATGTCAACCCGCGCAATATCATGATCTCCTTCGAAGGTGATGTGAAGCTGACCGACTTCGGCATCGCGAAGGCCTTCAAGCTCATGTATAACGAAGAAGGCCGTGTTATCGCTGGGAAAGACGAATACCTCTCCCCCGAGCAAGCCGCACGCGAGGTGACGGATGCAAGGGCTGACCTCTTCTCCTGCGGAGTCGTCCTGTCCGAGCTCATCTGCGGGTATAACCCCTTTGAGTCGAACGAAACCCCTGAGCAGACGCGCGCCAACATCGTCGCGATGCCACTCCCCCAATGGTCTGAAATACGGCGACCGCTCAGCGACGATATTTCAGAGATTCTAAACCGCGCCCTAGAGCGATCACGCGAACACCGATTCGATGATGCTGAAGCAACGATGCAGGCCCTCGAAATCTCACTGTATAGCGACGGCTATGGCCCGACCTCAGAGAAACTAGCCCGCTACGTCAGTGCCCTCTTTGCCAATGGGCGTGCTTACGCCGACGACGTCAATGCGGTCAAGCAGTCGACTTTCGGACTCAATCCGCGCGCCACAAACGACAAGTCTTACTGATGCCTTCCCAGGGATTTCAACAGGTTCAGAAGCTGTCGCAGTCGCAAGTCCTCGCGCCTCAGCTACGGCAGTCCCTCAAGATACTGCAGGTGCCAGCCCTTGAGCTACGCAGTGCCATCCTCGAAGAACTTCAGAGCAACCCAGCCCTCGAAGAGCTCTCCACCGAAGGCATCTCATCGGTCGAAGAGCAAAGCGGCCCAGTCGAAACGCTCAACGAGGACGGAGAGCGTGTCCCTGAAAAAACCGAATCGAAGGAAGTTCTCGAATTCGGCGAAGACTTCTCTGTCTTACAAAAACTCAGCGACGACTGGGCCGACATCATGCACCAGGAGTCGGGCGAGTTCGAATACACGAGCGACGACGCCAAACGACGCCAGCACTTCTTCGATTCAGTCACGGGCGAAACCTCGATGCAGGAAAATCTTATCGAGCAAGCGCGCATGCAAGAAGCTGACGAGGAAACGATCAAGGCGCTCGAATATCTCGTAGGCAGCCTCGACGATCGCGGATTCATGACCACGAAGGCTTCCGAAATCGCACTCTACAGTGATCTTCCTCTGCGCACCGTGCAGGAAGCAGGACGCCTCTTAAAGACCCTCGAACCGCCAGGGATCGGCGCCGAAGACGTCCAGGAATGCCTTCTCATTCAACTTCGCCTCAACCGGCGAGGAGGCAGTATCGCGGCGGAAATCGTCCAAGACCACTGGCAACTTCTACTACGCAGGCGTGTGCCAGACATTGCTCGACGCATGAGCCTGACGACTGAAGACGTGCAGCAAGCCGTGCTTGAAATCGCCCGCCTTGACCCATCCCCCGGGCGGCAATTTTCTGAGGACGCCAACCGCGTCATCGTGCCCGACATCACCGTCTCACAAGATGACATGGACGAGTGGCAAATCGAGCTGCACAACGACTACATTCCACGCCTTCGCATCTCTCCCGTCTACAAAGAGATGATGGCTAAGGGCGTTCTCAAGGGGAAGGACCGTGAATTTCTACAAGAAAAGTTTCGTAGTGGAAAATTTCTGATCAGCTCGATCGAGCAACGACAGCAGACGATTGAACGCATCACGCGTGAGATCCTCATTTATCAGGAAGCTTTTTTCGAAGAAGGGAGTTCTAAACTAAAGCCCCTCACGATGAACCAAATCGCTGAACGCGTCGGCGTTCACGAAACAACCGTCAGCCGGGCGATCGCGAATAAATACATCCGCACACCACATGGCATCTTCGAGTTGAAGTATTTCTTCACCCCCGGATACGAAGGACAAAACGGAACCGCGCTCTCGAACACTTCGGTCAAAGAGCGCATTGCTAAAATCATCGAAGACGAACCTTCTTCAAAGCCTCTCAGCGATCAGAAAGTCGTCGAAGTCTTGGCAGGTGAAGATGTTAAAATCGCCCGTCGAACGGTCGCAAAATACCGCGAAGAACTCGGAATCCTTCCGACTAACCTCCGTCGCCAATACGCTTAGTCCCCGTGGCTACCTCACCGCCATCAGCCCTTTGGCAAGGCCCTACCCTTGTTCTCGATTGCTCGACGATGCACACCCAGATTGGCATCATCGAAAACGCCGTCTGGCTCGCCTTTACTGAAACAAAGGGCGATGCCCTTGAGACAATCTTCCGCAGCATCGATCAGGTTTTAAAGGAAACAGGGCGAACCCTCAGCGAGATCGCCTCGGTGGCGATAGGCATCGGTCCCGGATCGATCCTCGGCCTTCGCCTCTCGCTCATGGCTCTCGAGACCTGGCGCGCCCTCCCGCAGCTCAAGCACTGGCAGTGCTACGCTTTTCACGGGCTCGAACTACAGGCCCAGTTCCTCCGCACCAGAAGCCAAGACGACTTCCACCTCATGAGCGACTTTCGGGGCGAAAGCTGGCACCTGATCAGCGTTGTCGATGGCGTTCCCGCCCCTCTCCAGATCGCCGACGACGAAGCGCTCAAGTCACTCCCAGGGACGCTTTACTACAGCCCGACCGGACGTGGCCGCCAAAAGATGCCGAGGAGCGACACCACCGAGGCCGTGTTTTCCCTTTCAAAGCTGCCGGCCCTTGCACCCGGCACTTGGGCCAAAAAGGTTGAGACGCCTGAGCTCTACCTGCCTAGCCCGCCTGTATTTAAAAAATGGGACGCAAAACCACACCGAGGCCATGCCTAGCTCGCCCAAAATGAGAATACCGCCCCACATTCGCGCATGGGTCGAAATCGATCTAGGCCGACTGGAGGCGAACGTCGCCACAGTGCGAACGGCCCTTCCTAAGCACCTCCAATACATCGCAGTGGTTAAAGCAGATGCCTATGGGCATGGATTAGAAGCTGTCGTGGAGCGCCTTATGCGTGCTGACGTCGATGTCTTCGCAGTCGCTAACCTCTCTGAAGCCAATACGATTCGTGAGATTGGAACAGGCTGGCCAATCTTGGTTCTCTCCGCCCTCCTTCCCGGTGAGGAAACCCAAGCGGTGCAACTCGGCATCATGCAGACCGTGTCTAGCGAAGGCGAAGTGCACCGCCTCCAACGAGCCGCCTGCAAATTTAAAAAGCCAGTCCGCGTTCACCTCAAAATCGACACCGGAATGGGCCGCCTCGGTGTCTTGCCTGCCGCCGCTAGCGGCGTCTATCAAGCGATCTGCAATAGCTCACACTTAGAGCTCGCCGGCATCTCGACCCACTTTGCTGATTCCAACGCCGACCCAGACTACACCGCGATTCAGCGAGAACGTTTTCTAAAAACGCTCAACGTCCTCAATCATTCGGACGCTAACGATCAGCTCGTCCATGCCGATAACAGCGCCGGCCTCGACACTTTTCCTCCGGGCGGACCTTTCAATGGAGCTCGCGTCGGACTGCTTCAATTTGGTGTTAGCCCTCACCCTGGCTCGCTCCTCGCGACGGTACGCACTCTGCCCGTCCTCACCTTTCACACCCGCCTGTCACTTATCAAAACACTCCCGGAGGGGCACAGCGTCAGCTATGGACGCACCCACCAACTGAGCAAAGAAACCCGCATCGGCGTTCTCTCAGCCGGCTATGGAGACGGCATTCCAACCGCCTTTAGCAACTCCGGGCACATCCTCCTACGCGGACAAAAGTGCCCGATCTTAGGACGCGTCACGATGGATCAGACAATGATCGATTTGAGCGCTGTTCCAGAGGCTGAAGTGGGCGACACTGCGACCCTCATTGGAGACCAGGGGGCGCACGCTATCACGGCCCGCGAGTTTGCCTTTTCAAGCCATCAGATCCCGTGGGAAGCCTTTTGTGCGATCACCGGACGGGTGGCGCGTTTTTATCGAACAGATACGGCTCTCTAATCCCACAGATACTCGTTCTACACGATTGACGCGAACCCCCGTATTATCCGACTATCAGTCTCTACCCTATTACACCCCAAATGAGTCCAACCACCTCCCTAACGGAACTCGATTCCGCGGTCATTCGTTTTGCCGGTGATTCCGGTGATGGCATGCAAACCGTCGGTGATCAATTCACTGACAGCAGCGCCCTTGCAGGTAACGATATCTGCACCCTTCCGGATTTCCCCGCTGAGATCCGTGCGCCCGCTGGATCTCTCCCCGGCGTATCTGGATTTCAACTACAATTCGGACGCACAGAGGTGCTCACTCCCGGCGATGCACCCGATGCCCTCGTCGCGATGAATCCCGCCGCGCTGAAGACAAATTTAGGCGATCTCACTCGAGGTGGACTCCTCGTGGTCAACACCGCCGCTTTCACAGACGCCAATCTAAAGCTCGCCGAATACACCGAAAACCCTCTCGAAGTTCCCGAGCTGGACGAAAACTACGAGGTCATCCGCATCGATCTCAACCGGCTCACGATCGAAGCCCTCGCCGAGCTTGAGATGAGCCAGCGCGACAAGCTCCGCTGCAAAAATTTCTTCGCCCTTGGTTTCATGTATTGGGTGTATGGCCGCCCGATCGAAGCCACGCTCAAGTTCATCAATTCAAAGTGGTCGAAGAAGAGACCCGAAGTCGCCGACGCGAACATCAAGGTCCTGAAAGCCGGCTACTACTTCGGCGAAACAACCGAAATATCGCGGAACCGCTACCAGATCGCAGCCGCAGCCGTCAGCCCAGGCATCTATCGGAAAATCGCTGGAAACGAGGCCCTTGTTATCGGACTCATTGCTGCCGCCAAACAAGCGAAGCGTGATCTCCTCTACTCCGGCTACCCGATCACCCCCGCTTCCTCGATCCTCGAGAACCTAGCAAGCTACAAGGCCTATGGCGTTAAGACCGTCCAAGCGGAAGACGAAATCGCTGCGATCGGTATCGCCCTCGGCGGAAGCTACAGTGGACACCTCGGCGTCACTGCCACGAGTGGACCTGGACTGTGCCTGAAGAGTGAATTTCTAGGCCTCGCTCATGCGGTCGAACTTCCCCTCATTGTCATCGACGTGCAGCGCGGCGGCCCGAGTACCGGCCTTCCAACCAAGACTGAGCAGGCCGACCTTCTCATGGCCCTCTTTGGTCGCCACGGCGAATGTCCGACACCGGTCATCGCCGCCTCGACGCCCAGTGACTGTTTCGAAACCGCGATCGAAGCCACTCGCATTGCACTTAAATATAGCACTCCAATCATCATTCTGAGTGACCTCTACATCGCCAATGGGTCAGAACCATGGGAGGTGCCTGAAGCATCGAGCCTTCCAGATCTCTCCGTTCCACTCGCTCCCGAAGGCAAGCCTTACGTAACCTTTGCGCGCGACAAAGAGACCCTCTCACGCACCCAAGCGATTCCCGGCCAACCTGGCCTTGAGCACCGTATCGGCGGCCTCGAAAAAGAGGAAGGTGGAGCCGTTTCTTACGACCCGGATAATCACGAGCAGATGAGCCGACTGCGCGCCGAAAAGATCGCACGCATCGCCGACTCAATTCCTCCCACTCAGATCAACGGCGACACCTCCGGCGATATTCTCATCATTGGATGGGGTGGCACCTACGGGGCAATCACCGCCGCCGTGAATGGCTTGCGCACCGAGGGATATAAAGTGAGCAATATCCACATCCGCCATATGAATCCTTTGCCAAAAGATATTAAGGCCATCGCGGCGAACTTCGACCAAGTGCTCATCCCAGAGATCAACTTTGGCCAGCTCTCGTTCATCCTTCAGCCCGTCCTTGATCGAAAGATAGAGACCTTTAATCAACTCAAAGGTCGCCCCTTCAGAGTTGAGGAAATGAAGAACCACATCGTCGAACTCCTCAAAGCCTAACCCTCTACCCCCGACCGCGTCATGACTACGACAGCCGAAGCCCCCTTAACGAAAAAAGATTTTGTCACCTCAAACGATGTTCGCTGGTGCCCCGGCTGCGGTGATTACGCCATCCTCAATGCCCTCCAGCGCGTCCTCCCTGAGCTCGGCATACCGAAAGAGGATTACGTCATCGTCAGTGGGATCGGCTGCTCAAGCCGCTTTCCTTACTACATGAACACCTACGGGTTTCACACCATCCACGGCCGCGCTCCCACCGTCGCGACAGGGGTCAAAGTCGCCAACCCAAAGCTCTCCGTCTGGATCATTACGGGCGACGGCGATGGCCTCTCGATTGGCGGAAATCACTTGATGCACCTCATGCGGCGCAATGTGAACGTCAACGTCCTCCTCTTTAATAACCGCATCTACGGGCTCACAAAAGGCCAATACAGCCCGACCTCAGAAGAGGGAACGCGGACGAAGAGCACCCCGATGGGATCGGTCGATCGTCCCATAAATCCACTACGTTTTGCTCTAAGTGCTGAAGCTGGCTTCATTGCCCGCACCTTAGACAACAACGTGAAGCACATGGTCTCGACCTTCAAAGCAGCCCACGAACACCCGGGCCTCAGCTTCGTCGAGATCTTACAGAACTGCGTCATCTTTAACGACAAGACTTGGGACCCCGTCTACAGCAAAAAGACGCGGCAAGATAACCTACTCTTCCTCGAAGAAGGCAAACCCCTCTTCTACGGCGCTGAAAAGAACAAAGGCCTGCGCATCGACCAGACGCTCAAACCAGAGATCGTCACGGTCGGCGAAAACGGCGTCACCGAAGACGACATCATCGTCCACCGCCCAAGAGATCCAGAGCCCCTCTACTCCTCCATGCTCGCGCAGCTCAACTACCCCGAATACCCGAGCGTAGCAGGCATTCTACGACAAATCGAACGCCCCACCTACGAGAGCCTCGTCGCTGATCAAATCACCGCTGCCCAAGTACGCAAAGCACCTGGCAGCCTCGACGACCTCATTCGAGGCGACGCATCCTGGACGGTCTAGAACGCCTCGTTTTTGAGGTCTCGCTCCATCAGGGCAGTGAGCGCGGCAAGGAGGTTTTGGCCTTCGAAGAGGATGCTGTAGACTTGATCAAGGATGGGAGCGCTGATCCCTTCTTCTTGGCAGATGGCATGGAAACAAGCCGCGCTGCGATAGCCTTCGACCGTCATCCCGCTTTCTAGGAGCTGTTCGACGGTTGAACCTTCAGCGAGGAGTTTTCCGAAGCGTCGGTTCCGGCTTTCGTCACCATTGCACGTAAGCATCAAGTCACCGAGGCCAGAGAGGCCAAAAAATGTTTCGGGGTTACCACCAAGGGCTCCACCGACCCGAACAAGCTCGCGTAGCGCCCGAGTAACGAGCGCAGCGGTACTGTTATGACCGAGCCCAAGTCCTATCCCCATTCCCGCCGCAATCGCGTAGACATTTTTCAGGCAACCACCGAGCTGCACACCGACAGGATCATCACTCGTGTAAACACGGAGGGTGCGATCACTCATGGCGGCTTGGAGAGCTTGTGTTTCTTTGGCCGGAGCTTTTGTCCCGAGGACGATGGCGGAGGGTTGGCCTTTCGCCACTTCACTCGCAAAGGTAGGCCCAGATAGCACCCCGATTTGATACCCGGGCAGCTCATCTTCCATTACCTCAAGGGGCAAACGGTTGGTATCCACTTCCAGTCCTTTGCAGAGGGCAAGGACCCAGCGCAGATTAGTCGCGAGACCGGATTTTGCTTTGAGCTCCTTGCAGGTGTCGCGGAGGAATTTCGATGGGCAGGCTAAGATCGCAACATCCGCCTCCATCAGCGCAGGAGTGAGCTCCGTTGAAATCTGAAAACTGGCCGGTAATTCGACGCCCGGGAGGCGGCGCTTGTGCTCGCGCCGGGTTGTCATTTCAAGCGCTTCTTCGAGATCTCGAGCAATCAGCGTAACGCGGTGACCGGATCGATCTAGATGCAACGCCAGGGCAGTTCCCCAAGCACCGGAAGGATAGACACAAATATTCATTCAGAAGTAAAATTGATCGCTAGTCGAAGATGGGTTGTCGAAGCTCATAATCTGATCGTCGTTCGGAGACTGGCAACGCTTGCTTTTATCTTCTCGATGACCGACGACAGGAATGGCTCTGCTTACACCCTCCCATGATTCGAAGATTTTTCCAATGGCGCGCTAAACGACGGCTCGCGCGCACCCGCTACCGCTTCGATCGACGGAGCTATCCGGGGCGGTTTCAGGCCGGATTTTTAAGCCACCTCCAACAGGGTAGCTTTTGGGAGATGAATAAGAATCCGCGCTTACGTCGCCGGGGCCGGCGCCAGACCGTGCTCCTCCTCCTCGTTATCATCGGCACGATACTTCTGATCTGGGGAATTATAACCAGCATCGAAGGGATCAAACTGTTTGCCCTCCAGACGTCCTCTATAAACTGACCGACAATGATTTCTGCTCCCACTCAAATTGCTCTCATCGGTGACTTCGTCGCCATCGTTTGGCCCGACGAGCGCGAAGACGTCCACGCCATGGATGCGCTCCGTGCGGCCTCCCCGAGCGCCGAAAACAAAGGCGAAGCCGATCTCTTCGGGCACGTTCACGGGGGAGATCCCCGGACGGAGTATCCCGGCGTAAAAGTCGACAACTGGGAATGGGTCGGCTCCTACGCGGTGCGCTTCATCTTTTCCGACAGCCATCAAAGCGGTCTTTTTAGCTACGAACTTTTACGCGAATTAGGCGAGGACACGGCTAACTCGTAGACCTGTGTATGCGCACATTGAACACTCCATCCGGAGGCTAGTCTGACCCTAAGACCCCATAAAGGTGGAGTCTCATTCCGGATTCGCATTTTGTCAGATTCTTACCAATATCAGCGCAATACTCTTTATAAGTCGAAGTGAGCCCCTTCCTGATCGATATACCAGTTACCCAATGAGATTGTTCCCACTTTACACCCTCGCCGCCTTCCTCTTCCTCTCGATCTCGTCGCTCAGCGCGAAGTTCGAGCACCGCCCAACGGCCGAAGAGCGTCAAAGCATGCAGCGCGAAACACGCATCGCGATAGAGTTTCTTCAGGACTACCACCTAAAGAAAATGCCCTTCGCCGATGTCGACAGCGAAGAGCTACTAACGAACTACATGACGACGCTGGATGATCAGCGCCTCTTTTTCCTCCAGACCGACCACGCCGAAGTGGTTGATCGCTTCAAGACCACGCTCAAGCCATCCTATCTCTTCATCGGCGACCTCTACCCCGCCTTCCAGATATACAGCATCTATCAGGAGCAAGTTGAAGCTCGCCTCGACTGGATTTCAGAGCGCCTCAATGGCGAGTTTGATCTCAATCGCGAAGATGAGATCGTCCTCGATCGATCTGAGCTGCTATGGCCCGCAGACAAGGCTGAAGCCGATGCCCTATGGGAGAAACGCATCAGCTTCGATATCATCGCTGAAATCCTCGAAGGCGAAACGCTCCAGCAAGCCAAAGAGAAGATCGGCAAACGCTACGAGCGTCGCCGGAAGTTTCTCCAAGAGTTCGAGATTCATAACATTCAGGAGACTTTTCTCAGCACCCTCACGACGCTCTACGATCCCCACACTAAGTTTTTCTCGTGGGACAGTGCGCGTGAATTTGACATCGCGATTTCTAATTCACTCATCGGCATCGGTGCGCAACTGCGCGACGTCGAAGGCTACTGCGTGGTCGAGCGAGTGCTGCCTGGCGGCCCAGCCGAGCTGAGTGGACGTATCCACCCCGGCGACAAAATTGTGGCGGTCGCTCAAGGAGCAAAAGGAGAGCCCGTTGACGTCGTCGGCATGAAGCTGCGCCGTGTCGTTCACATGATCCGTGGCGAGCCCAGCACAACGGTGAAGCTCACGATCCAAGCTCCCGATGGCCAAATCCGTAAGATTGTCAGCATGAAGCGCGATCGCATCGAGCTCGCATCCAATCTTGCGAAAGCCGAGCTGATCGAGCTTCCGCATGGCGATAAAACCGTCATGGTCGGTAAGATCGAGCTCCCCTCCTTTTACGGCGAAGGCGATTTTGAAGACGGCGGAACAAGCACCAGTGCCGACGTTAAAGAGCTTATCGAGAAGCTCAGAGAATTCGACATTCAGGGGCTCATCCTCGACCTCCGACGTAACGGTGGTGGCCGCCTCGACGAGGCCGTTCGCCTCACGGGACTCTTTATCGAAACCGGGCCTGTCGTGATGAAGCGCAGCTTCGATGGCAAGGTGAGCGAAGACTGGGACGAAAACGCAGACATCACTTACGATGGTCCACTCGTCGTCTTGACCTCACGGATGAGCGCTTCCGCCAGCGAAATCATGGCGGGCGCACTCAAGAGCTACAACCGTGCGATTGTGATCGGCGACGAGTCGACTTACGGGAAAGGCACCGTTCAGACCCTCCTCCCGATTGCTCGGAAGAGCAGCAGCCCATTCTGGACGACACCGCCGAAGTGGGGCCAGTTGAAGCTCACGATCCAACAATTTTACCTGCCCGATGGCGTCTCCACGCAAGAGCTTGGAGTGCCTTCCGATATCGTTTTTCCGAGCCTCACCGAGTCGCTCATCGAAACCGAAGGGGAGCAACCCTACGCTCTAGCTTGGGACGAGATCAGCACCATCGGCTTCGACGATGCGACGAAAGATTGGAGCACCCCGATCACAACCGTCACCCAAGAGACGATCGATCGCCTTCAAGAGCAGAGCCATCTGCGCCAAGCCACCCTCCCCGAGTTTGAATTCTTCGACCGCGAGCTGGAATGGCGACGCGACTTGATCGAGAAAGAAAGTTTCTCTCTCAACCTCGAGCAGCGCCGCACCGAAATCGAAGAACAGAAAGCCCAGCGGCGGGCCTTTGAAGATGAGCGCAAGCACCTGAGCAAGGAACTCGCCTTCATTGCTCAGCCTGTGAAACTTGATTTAGCCTCAGCGCAAGACGAGGTGCATCAAGCCAAGCTCAGCGAAACACCTCTTCCAAACGGCGAATCCCGTGCGAACCAATTTTATCAGAAGATCTTCTACTATCAAGCGGATGAAGCGAGTGACATTGAAGAAATCTGGGTCGAATACATCGACTACGAAGAGATGGTAACACACTCCACTGTCCTGGCCGAATGCGTCGGATCAGTGACTGGAACGGATGTCACTTCAGAGGTGATGGAAAGTATTTTGACCACGCTCAAAAACGCCGACCGCTACGGAAACTTCGATGTCAAAGGCCCCTTCAAAACTCACCTCGGCGAAACCCTCACCGATGAGAAGCTCGAAGCCATCCTTCCAAACTTTTTCGCGAAGATCGTTGAACTCGATGAGGACCTCCTCCGCAAGCGCCCCGTTCTCGACATCCATCTGCGCGAAAGCCTGCGAGTGATTGCGGACTGGATTGAGTTGGAAGAATCGAATTCAGACGAGCCTTCCATCGCTGCAGCCAAGACCGAGATGCCGACGGCGACGGCGGAGCAGCTCTAAGCGACAGACTTTTTCGGAATATTCGCCACTTTCAACCCTCATTGGATCATGCCTGACGCTTCAAAAAAGAGACTGTTCTGGATACGCATTGGTGTCCTCGCGATTATCAGCGCCGTTGCCTATTTTGCGAACGTTGAGATCCAAAGCTATCTCGGCGAAAAAACCCGCGGCGCCATCGGCCTTGAGCTTCGCAGCCTTGAAGACGCAACCGCCATCGCCGTGGCAGAAGGCAAACCCATCCTCGTCGAGCTCTCCGCCGTCTGGTGCCCCGCCTGTCGCAAGTTCGACAAAGCCGTGCTTTCCGACCCAAGCGTGCAAGCGCAGATCAACGCTGGTTTCGTCTTTGCTCACCTTGAATATGAGAGTGACGAAGGCGAAGCGTTCATGCAGCTCCACAACGTGAAAGGATTTCCCACGACCTACATTTTAAACACCGACGGCACACTCATCCGTCAGCTCAGGACGACGATGAACCCCGTCAAGTTCAGCGAGCAGCTGAGCTTGTAAGAAGTCGTTCGATCTGGACCGAATTTTTTAAACGGTCAGCCAATAAGCAAAGTACGGATCGAGGGTGATCGCACCCTTCTTATCCGTCTTGATCGTATCGTGGCTAAGAATGTCGCGGCACGCCTTGAGCCCTTCAAAGCTCTCGTCCAAAGCACTCAAAGCAACCGTCTGTCGCTTCTTCGAGAAGTTGAATAAGCAGACGATATGTTCGCCCCCGATCGGACTGATGCGGACGAAGCAGAAGAGTTCCGTGCCTACATCACGAATGACCTGCGACGCATCAGGACTGAAGGCAGAGTGATTACCCCGGCGCTCAAGCCAGAGGTGATAGCGGGCAAAAATCCGCGCTTGGCTGCCTGTATTTTCATCGAGCGCAGCCTTCAGTTCCGCTTCTTTCCACTGGCGACGGTTGAGTGTGCGAGCTCGCCCTGTCTCCTCGAATCCTTCGACCCAGTTTGTCCCTCCGATCAAATTTTGAATGTAGACCGCAGGCACCCCACGAAAGGCTAAGACGACCGCCTGCGAGCAAAAGAAGCGCGCCATCGAGAGGCCTTCATCATCAGGAATCTTAAGCGCATCGATGTAACTACAGTTGAGCTCATACGGCTGCTCCGAACCATCCGGCATCGATCGCATCGAGACTTGTCCGCCGCGCGCTTTGACTTCGTTAGCAATCCACATCAGTTCGTCCGTCGCTAAGATACCCTGCAGCGGACGCACGCCGATCCCATCATGCGACGAGGAGAAATTCAGGAACGTCTGCCCCGGAGGCAGCGCTGGCAAGGTGTCCGCCCACGCCGTGAGGTGCTGTGTATCTCCCCTCAGCAAGGCATGGAGCAAGAGCGGCGGGAGAGAAAAGTTATAGACCATGTGGGCTTCATCACCCTGCCCAAAGTAGGAAATATTCTCATCGTGAGGCACATTCGTCTCCGTCAACAGAACGACATCCGGAGCGACAATTTCGAGAACGTCGCGGAACAGCTTCACCACCTCATGCGTCTCTGGCCGGTGCATGCAATCGGTGCCGATCTCTTTCCAGAGGAAGGCGATCGCATCGAGCCGGAGGATGCGGCAGCCTTTCTCGATATAGAGAAAGAGAATGTCGAGGAACTCAAAGAGGACGTCGGGGTTACTCCAATTGAGGTCGACTTGATCCTCGCTGAAAGTCGTCCACACGTGGCTCTTACCGTAGCGTGAATTGAACTCTGTCAAGAGCGGCCAAGGGCGTGGACGGACCACCTTGGATAGGTCCGCTTCCGGATCTGTCGGGTGGAAATAGTAGCACCCTGGAGCAACGCCCATGACGTAGTCTCGGAACCACGCGCTCTCCTTTGAGCAGTGGTTCAAAACGAGATCAAACATCAGGTTAAAGTCTTCCCCGAGATTCACCACATCGACCCAGTCGCCCGACGACGGCTCGACTTTCCGGTAGTCGATGACGGAGAAGCCATCATCAGAGGACCAGGGCGAGAACGGCAGCAAGTGAACAATCGAGATCGCACCGCGCAGGCGCTCATTACAGAAGTCATGCAGACATTGGAGCGGATTCCGGTTCCCCGTTTCGTCTGATATCGTGTCCGCGTAGGTGATAAGCAGAACGTCATTCGGCCCCCAAAAGCGGGTATGCGGGCTCACGTCGTCGCCCACCCCATAGCGCCCCAGAAGCATAAAGAAACGATCCATTAGCTCCGGCGCCTGTTCGCCATAGAGGGTGGTCAGACGCCGACGAAGGCCTTGGGCCTGCTGCTTTGTAATGAATTTCATAGGACAATCGGTGGTGCGCGCTGAGTGGTGACTAGGCCTTTTTCGCTTTCGCTGGTTTCGCCTTAGAATCCTTCTTTAGCGGTTTCGCGGTCTCGTCTGCTTCGATCGGGAACGGCGGTGCGCTCGGGCGCGATGGCGGTGCCCAGCCGGTGAGGCTGGTCAAGACGGTGCGCAAGCTACGGCGCAAGACACTGTAACTGTAGTAACGATTCGCTACCTCGAAATTGTGCTCCACGACCTCGCGATGATACGCCTCATCTGAGAGCAGGCGCTTCACCTCATCCGTCACTTGGCGCGTGATAAAGCCATCGATCACAGCGAGCTTAAAGCCCTTCGGCTCAATGTCCTCAACAAAGATTGAGTAGCGATTGATCACGATAGGTTTTTTAAAGTAGATCGCCTCAAGGAGGGCATTACCAAAGCCCTCGTAGGTGCTTGGATAGGTTACGAGATCGGCGTGTGGATAGAGATCCCAGAGGGTATAGAGCTTACGCCCTTTGCTGTCATATTGCCGCACTTCGCTCACCCGGTCGCCGATGAAAACGAGCTCGACCTCCTCCTCCCGCGCCAGCTCTTCGAGCATGTGTTTATACTCATAGCCCTCGTCCCCGGCCTCATGCGAGATGACGAGCTTGTAGCGCGGGTCGTTGAGCATGCTGACGAGTTTGATCGCGTGTTCGATGCCCTTGCGCGGCACGATGCGGGTGGGTTGAAGAATGAAAATATCATCTTTCGACAGACCGATCTCTTCGCGCACGTCGGCGGAATACTCATCGGGCACCGGAGGTTGCTTTTCGAATTCGAAAACATTCGGCGTCACGATGCTACCGACTCCCTTGCGCAGCGATAGCTGCTGCTGTGCAGCCGCATTGATCACGGTATGGGCGATCGATGGCAGGCGGCACGGAAAAGCTAAGTCGAGGTGGTCTTGCACGGCCGAAATCGAGAAGCGGGTGCGCTCCCAGTAAAAGTCGTGGTGGTGCGCGATGGTCGGGATTCCGGTCTCGGCAATGAACTCGGTGATCGCGATTCCTAGAGGCACATGCATCGGAATAGTGAGCGCGTTTTCCGGAATAAGCACATCGATGCCAAATTTCTGAACAAATTGATACAACGTCCCCTTCAGGTAATCCGCTAGTTCTCGGATGCGGCGCGACACGAGCGGCGCCCGGCGGGTCTGTCCCCAGATCCGCTCATTGATCCACACCACCTCGGGGTGGCCAAAGTATGCCTCGGGCACACACATGCTGATCTCTGGCTGCCGGTCGAGCAAACCACCATACCAGTGCGAGACATGGCGATCATCCCACAGGACCTCGGCCCACTTGGCACTTTCAAGCGAAACCCCGTCGGTCCCAGCAAAGCGCGTAGATACAAATCCAAATCGTTTTCCCATCTTATTTCTAAAGGGCACTGTCGACGAAGCAAAGCTCCGAGCTAAGGTCCGCCGAACACCTTAGAAACAAGCTATTTCGATACCAATGAGAAGCGAAAAGCGGTTATGCCTCCTCAAATTATTGGCATCGCTGGAATGAAATATATTCTTACTTCCGGAAACTTAGCATTCATGCCACTCAAGAAGCGGAATGTCTCTACCGAGCAGTGCCCTGAAGAAAACGTTCTTACAATCCGGCAAGAGACCTGCATATTGAACGACGTCATCGGCCCGTTCACTCCGACTCACCGATTCACAGAATTCATGACCTCCGAATCCACACTAACTGATGTCTTGAGCAAGGTGGAGGGCTACATCCAGCCTCTACAAAAGCTCAGAGAGATCGTCTTGGCCAACACCGTGATGTGCGCTGAGATCGCAGCGCCTACTTTTTCCGAAGAAAAACTCGGCAGCTTTCTCTGCGACCGCTTCACCGAGAGCGAGCTCCTGAACATCTCTACCGATGAAATGGGAAATGCCACTGCCGTCATCCCCGGATCCCTCGGCAAGGACGCAAAGAACATCCTCGTCGCAGCCCACGTCGATAACATCTGGCCCTCCAGCGTCGACCACACCGCCTCGGTTGGGGCGAGTTCAATCAGTGGCGCCGGCGTGGCCGACAACAGCCTTGGAGCCGCCACAATCGCGAGCTTACCGTTCATATTGCAACGCCTTGGCATCGAGCCGCAGCACAACATTGTCCTCCTCGGCGCCACCCAAAGCATGGGCCGAGGCAACCTCGCTGGCCTCAGATTTTTCGTCGAAAACGCTACCATGCCGATCGACTCCGCCCTTTGCATCGAAGGGATCGAACTTGGTCGCCTCAGTTATACCTGCCTTGGGATGAGCCGTTGTGAGATCAGCCTCGAAGCCCCTGAAGTGAAGGATTGGGAAACCCGCGGGCACATTACATCGATCGGAGCACTTTCACGCATCGTTCAGAAAATCCTCGCGATCCCCCTTCCATCCGAGCCGAGGACCTCGATCATTCTCGGGTCCCTCAATGCCGGCAGCGGCTTCAATGTCCCACCGACCAACGCCTACCTTCGCTTCGAGATCCGGAGTGAGGTCCCAGGTATGGTGACGGATGTTCGCGAGCAAATCGAAGAAATCATCAAAGAGGCCAACGCCGAACAACGCTTTCAGGCCAATCTAGAAATACTCGCTCACCGTCGTCCAGGCAGTGTCGGGTTCAGCCACCCTCTCGTCAAAGCCACCCGCGCGATCATGGAAAACCTCGGCCTCAAGCCGAAGATTGCGCCTAGCACGAGCGAACTTTCCGTCCTCCTCGAAAACAACATCCCTAGTCTCACGCTCGGCGTGACCAAAGGTCACCACAAACACAACGTCGACGAATCGATCGAAATCGAGCCCATCTTCACCGGACTCGCTCAGATCGTAGGCGTTCTCCAATACATCGACGGGAGCCTCAATCATGAGTAAAATAACCGCTTGGCTCGAAAAGAACACCTACCACCACGGGGAGTTCTGGGACATCAAAGAGCTCGTCCGCGCGAAAGAGGAAAAGGGCCTTAAAATCAGCCTCTGTATCCCTACGCTCAACGAAGAGAAAACGATCGGCAAAGAGATCGTCATCTTCAAGAGCGAGCTCATGGATCGCTACCCCCTCATCGACGAATTTGCCGTCGTCGACTCCGGTTCGACCGACAAGACGCAGGAAGTCGCTGCTGCCTATGGAGCTGACGTCTACTTCTCAGGAGACATCCTCCCGAAGGAAGGCTTTAAGCGCGGGAAAGGCGAAAACCTCTGGAAAGCCATTTACCAGCTCAAAGGCGACATCATCGTCTACGTCGACGCCGATATTAAGAACATCCACCCGCGCTTCGTCACCGGCCTCGTCGGCCCGCTCATCGAGCGTGATGAAGTCCAATACGTCAAAGCCTTCTACGACCGTCCCCTCGCCTTCAGTCAGGGCATTCGCCCCTCCGGTGGTGGCCGCGTCACCGAAATCCTAGTACGGCCGCTCTTCTCTCTTTTCTTTCCTGAGCTCACCGCCCTTATCCAGCCACTCTCAGGCGAATACGCCGTGCGTCGTGAGACCCTCGAGAAGGTTCCCTTCCCGATCGGCTACGGGGTAGAGACATCGCACATCCTCGATGTCTACTCAGAGTATGGGCTCGATGCCTTTGCCCAGACTGACCTCGACCAGCGCGTCCACCGCAATCAAACGACGCTCGACCTCGGCAAGATGTCCTTCGGCATCCTCCAGAGCTTCCTCAACCGCATCGAGAGCTTCGGCATGATCGAAAAGCTTCCCGAGCTCAGTAATATCTTCCGCCAGTTCCAAGCCGAAGGAAACCGCTACGACCAAGTCCTCAAAGAAATCATCGAAGAAGAACGCCCACCGATGATCAGCCTCAAGGAGTACTGTAAGAAATTCGACCGGAAACATGTTAAATGATGAATCTTGAATAATGAATAGAAAACCGCCGCAGCCAGCCGCAGCACATTCATAATTCATCATTCACCATTCAAAATTCTAGAGCTCTCTCGTGAAAGTCGCCATCGTTCACTCTCATTTTCGCCGGGGCGGTGTCACCCGTGTGGTTGAGAACGCGGTCGCGGCAATGAAGCGAAAGGACGTCGAATGCCTCGCTCTCTCAGGCGAAACCTACACTGGCAACGACCTCCCCGAGCACCGCTTGATCGAAGGCCTCGGCTACGAAAACACCTATACTCCGGGCGCAGGCAATGCCCTCGCCCAGCGCCTCATCGAAACCGCGCCGGAAGCCCTCGGCGGTCCTCCCGACCTCTGGCACATCCACAACCACAGCCTCGGGAAGAACCTCAACTTCCCTGAAGCCCTCCGCACCCTCGCTCAAAACGGAGCACGCCTTCTTCTTCAGATTCATGACTTCGCAGAGGACGGCCGCCCAACGAACTACGATCGCCTCTCCACCGCGTATCCAGATCCTACGACGTTTTCCCGATCGCTCTACCCCGCAGGTGCGCAGATTCACTATGCTGCGCTCAACCAGCGCGATGCGAGCATTCTGAGTGAAACCGGCATCAAGGGAGAGCAGCTTCACATCCTGCCCAACAGCGTTGCCGTCCCCCAGCTCGGCGAGGCCGAGACCGACATCCTCCCTGAGGTCGAGGAACTCATCCTCTACCCCACCCGTGCCATACGTCGGAAGAATGTAGGAGAAATGCTCCTACACGCAGCCCTCGCCCCCGATGGGACTCACTTTGCGACCTCCCTCCTTCCTGATAACCCTGAGTGGCTCGAAATCCACCGCGGCTGGGAAGCCCTCACCGCGGAGCTCAAACTCCCCGCGCACTTTGGCCTCGGCAGCGACTATAGCTTCCCCGCCCTCATTCAGCGCGCTGACGCCCTTATCACAACGAGCGTCGCGGAAGGCTTCGGCCTCGCATTTCTAGAGCCTGCCCTCTTCGACAAACCGCTCGTTGGACGCAATCTACCCGAAATCACGACCGACTTCCGCGCCTGGGGGATCGGGTTAGAGAATCTCTACACCGAGCTCTCCATCCCTGCCGAAGCGATCGACGAAGCGAAACTAAAGGCAAAGCTCAAGGCTGCCCTCCAGAGCAACGCCGATGCCTACAACCGCCCACTCCCCGCGAACGCAACTGAACGCGCCCTTGACGCCGCGCGTTCTAACGACGGCTGGGACTTCGGCCGCCTCGACGAAGAGCTTCAATCCGACGCTATCCGCTACGCCGTCAAACACCCCGAAGCCTTCGAGCACGCCGCCAGCACGATCACACACCGGCCAAGCGCAAACGAGATCGCAGCCGACCGCAGAGCGATCGAGACCCACCTCAACCTCGACCACTACGGCGAGCAGCTCTACAAGATTTATCAAAGCATCCTAGCTAGCCCCATCGAGACGCCCACCGCCCTCGACGCCGAAGCCATCCTTACCGCCTTCCTCTCCCCCGAGCGCCTCTACCTCCTGCGGAGCTAGTTCCCACTCGGTTCACACGGGTTGCGCGCTGATAAACCTGAACGATCGATGCCGCCGTCTAATTCAACACCGGGGGCCCCCTAGCATTCTACTGGGCCACGCTCTAGAGTAATATCTTTCGCCCTCGAACGCACCGGCTCTCCCTCAATACAAAAACGATGGCGTAGTGCGCTATCGTTTCGTAATAATCCTCTCCGAACTCCTCTTTTTCGCCCTCTGTCACCCTGAGCGACTGGAATTATGAAACGCCTGTCTATTACACTGTCCCTTCTGGCTATAGCCGTTGGCCCGATTGCCGCCCAACCTATCGTCACCTCTTGGCAAGCCGAACACTCCGGCCGCTACGCTCGAATTTACGAGACCACGGCAGCAGAGTCAGCAAGCCAATCCGTCACTACATGGTCACGGGGTGAGGGCATTCAAGACCAGCCGACCTACGCCGGTGTGAACGAAGTCTCCGTCAGCGCTACGCACGTCTACATTCGCACGAGTGGTCTCGGTTACCATGTCATGGGCCCTTGGTATGGAAACGAAGCCAAAACAAACCTCTTCGTTAATTACCCAGCAAACCAAGCAGTCATCTACGCGCTTCCTCTCGACCCTGGCAGCATTCCATCGACCAAGAGCGGCACTGGACTCGGTGCCATCGGCTATTTCGTCGACGGTATCGCGATGTTCGATTCCCGAGACGCCTTCTCATACTCGACCTCAAGTGCAACCGATGCCCGGCCCAATAACGGAGTTCAAGGCGACGGGTCTGGAATCGCGATGCATACGTCAACGAGAACGTCACCTTCGACCCCGCCAACGCGCACCAAGCGAGATCCAACCACCACTACCACGCTAACCCCCCCCCCCGCCTTGCGTCACCTCCTTGGCGATGCCGTTGCCTACGACTCTGCCACTAGTCGCTACACCGAACAAACTGGCGGAAATGGTATCCATTCATTTCCAGAGCCAAAGCCATCCGTGTCCATCCGTGGTTAAATCTTACAGAGCAAAGAACCGCCCAAATCCGCTTCCTCCTGTTCAAATAAACAGAGCCAAAGCCAGAGCACCCGATTCATCATTCACCATTCATCATTCAAAATTCATCATTAAAAATTCATCATTAAAAACCTCCCCGCCTTCCAGCCTCGAGATCTAACCAACATTTGCTAATTCCGCTTTTGCGCTTTCCGGAGAGATCGTCTTTACTCTCACCTATGTCCAAGCAATCTGCGATCCATCCCACCTCCGGCTACACTCGCGCCGAGGAGATCGCGAACACCGTCACTCACGGACTCGGGCTTATCCTCGGCGTGGCGGCTCTCGTCCTCACGGTCGTCTTCGCTAGTCTCAACCAGGATGCCTATCTGATCGTCGCATCGGCTATTTACGGAACGAGCCTCGTGCTCCTTTACACGGCCTCGACGCTCTATCACGCGGCGCGAAACCTCCGCTGGAAGAAGCGCTTCCTCATTCTCGACCACGCCTGCATCTACCTCCTCATCGCGGGGACTTACACCCCCTTTGTCCTCGGCCCCCTGCGCGGACCCTCGGGCTGGAGCCTTTTCGGGGTGATTTGGAGCCTCGCTCTCTTCGGGATCATCCGTGAAGTCTTCATCGCCCGACGGGGAGGATTGATCTCATCCCTGATCTATCTCGCGATGGGTTGGGCGGTGGTGGCCTATATCATCCCGCTCTATGTCTCCATCCCTAGGCTAGCGTTTGTCATGCTCATCAGCGGCGGAGTCGTCTATTCGCTTGGCGTCGTTGTCTATCTCATGAAACGCCTCCCTTACCACCACGCGATCTGGCACCTCTTTGTCGTCGGTGGATCGGTCTGCCAGTGCTTCGCGATCCTCTCGATCGTAATGGCCTAAGCACAAGTACCCCCTCGACCAAAGGCAGCGCGCGCCTGTCCCCAGAGCGCCGAAACCAAACACCGAGTATCCGTGCCCATCCATGATTAAAATCGAGCACTCAGCATCAGTCCCTATTCAAAATTCATAAATCCCCCTCTCACTCGTCATCCTTCCCTCATTCATCACTCATCATTCAATATTCATCATTGCGCCCTACATAGCCCTCGAAATCATGGGCCAGTAACCTGTTTAAGAGGTCAAACCGGTTACTCCGGCTAGCGCATCCGTGCCTACGATCGGCCTAAAAATAAAATGGAGACAACTCTCTTAACAGATGGCAGCGTGCATCCCCAAAGTGGTATCGGTTTTGGAGCCTACCTAACTTTTCAGGGAACGCTGGATACTTTAGATGCCTTAAGTGACCGAATAAAAGTCAGGCAGTTTGAAGACACCTCATCAACAAAACTGGAAATACAAACACTCCTGTGGGCATTGTCTGAAATCCCCGAAAGAGAGATCCTTTCCTATACTGATTCTCAAAATATCGTAGGGCTGTTATCGAGGAAGGATAGATTAACCAAAAACGGTTACGCTTCTAAGGGAGGCAGTCTGATTAGAAACCATGAAATCTATCGGGAGTTCTTCGATACGATTGAGAAACTTGAGATTCAATTCCGACTGATCAGTGGGCACAAGCCATCCCAGAGTAAGGATCAGATTGATAAGATCTTTTCCATGGTTGATCGGGCATCGCGAAGTGCCCTGAGAACCCACATGAAAGAAACATCCAACAATTGAGTCTGGGATCTGCCAAGTCCGAGCCCCGGCAATGCTGCGTCAGGATGACAATCCAAGGCGTTAATAAGTAAGCAGGACTCAAGACTGGACGCCCACTTGGACCCATGACAGGGTCCTCAACCACGACCCCACAATCAGCTCAAAACTGAACTTTTGATAACCTTTAATTTGCAATACCTTCTCATGGAAGTCGCCACAGTCAATGTCGCCTAAGCTTGACCTTGATTGGAGAAAACATTTCTGAGCACTCGGATCTGGAAGGCATTTAAATTAGCACAGCGTACCACAATGAATCCTGTTTTTGAATCAGCCATGCGGAATCTGTTCTCAGATCCGGAAACTTTTTTCGATGCTCAAGCCCTGTTCGACCCCGAAAAGGCAGATGCGCCATCCCTTACCGCGGCATTTCTGCTGACACTGGGGGGTGATCAATCGGCGATTACCTTTTTGCAAAGGATGGCAGCGACAGATGCCACTGCCTCGTTTTTTCTGAACGGCCTTGAGCGCATCAAAGAGGAAATTGAGCAGGCCAGCAAAGCTCCGAAGTTTGTGAAAACGCTGAAAAGCCTAGCGGACAATCCAGCGGACGAGACCTGCGTGCGGAATGTGTTTTTACCCGAGGGCGCTGGACTGCCGGAGAACCGAGCTGAGCGCGTGTTGGCCTTGCGGGAAAAACGTAAAATCAGCATCACCGAACTCAACCCATCGCCTCTTACCGACCCGGGGCGCGAGTTGTTGTTTACTTCGAATGTGCTGCTGACTATTCCGTCGGCGAACACGTCGCTGGACGAACTTGAATATCCCGAGGAGTTGAAGGGCCACATCCGGCAGGCCATGAACGAAGAGCAGCGCTATTGGTTCGATCACCCGATCCAGATTGGCGTGAAACCGAAAGCCAACGAAATCCTCTACGGACTGCGCGGCCTCGACGAGACCGTCACGTTCGAGCGCGCCCGCGGCACCATGGGCGATGGTAAAATCGCATGCGTGCTCTCCGCATCCGTTACCCACAAGGGACTGCACGCGGTGGCCAAGGATTACATTGAGTCTGAGATTCGCAACGCGGTCGGTTTCAAAAATATCGATGTGTATGTTTTCACGGAAGACGAAACAGACCGACTGATTGAAGAGGTGCTGGTGCCTGCTGGTGGAAATGCCGAGGCACTAAGTGTGTTCGGAGTCGACGGGGAATATGGCCGCCACTACAGCTTCCTCAAAGCCATATCTGCTCTCTGGAACGCGAGCAAAGATCCCGGCGTGAAAGCCACATTCAAGATCGATCTGGACCAGGTATTCCCGCAGCGGGAACTGGTAGAGCAAACCGGCGCATCGGCTTTCGAGCACTTCAAGACCCCACTCTGGGGCGCCCGAGGCACCGACGCAGGCGGCAACCCAGTTGAACTAGGCATGATTGCCGGAGCCCTGGTAAACGAGAGGGATATTCACAAAGGTCTCTTCACCCCCGATGTCCCCTTCCCTGAAAACCCATCGAGCTTGGACGAAAAAATGTTCTTCAGCAAGATGCTGATGGCGCTCTCGACTGAAGGTGAACTACAAACGCGGTATGGCGAAAGCGGCATCGATGGAAAAACTGAGTGTATCCAACGCATCCATGTGACAGGTGGGACGAACGGCATTCGCGTCGACAGCCTGACCAAATATCGCCCATTTACGCCATCGTTCATCGGGCGTGCCGAGGACCAAGCGTATATTCTTTCTGTTTTGATGAAAGAGGGCGAGAAGCTGGGATATGTGCATGAGGATGGTTTGGTCATGCGCCACGACAAAGAAGCGTTTGCGGGTGATGCGATCAAGGCCGCATCTTTTGGCAACATCATCGGCGATTATATCCGCACACTTTATTTCTCCGAATATGCGCGCGTTTTGAACAAGGACGACATTGGGCCGATCAAGGAGATCGTCGACCCTTTCACCGGTTGCTTCACTACATCGATTCCGGTTACGGTGGTGATGTTACGCTTCTGTATGAAAGCCGCCAGTTTCTTCCTCGCGGGCGAGCATGAAGCGGGAACGAAATTCGTGCAAGGTAGCCATTCACGCCTCACTCACGCGATGGACTTTGCCCAGCACGGCCTGCGCGAGCAGTATCAGCATGAGCGCGAGGGCTGGAACCAGTTCTACAACCTACTCGAAGACGTCAAAAAGGACGAAAGTCTGCGTGCAAAAGCGATCGAGATCATCGACCGTTGCCGCGTCCGCGCCTAACTCAAATGCCCTCGTTTTTCACTGATCACTAACACACGTCAAAAGAGGTGTCGGCGGACATTTCTTCAAGGACGTCTCTGTGCAAACGAATGCCTACGTGATACCTTGGCTTTGCTCTTGAGCAAACTGTGCCTTCGCTACTCAGCAGCGTGGTTGCGAAGCAAAAAGCTTGAGGAGGCATCAGGTATTTTGGGCTTGGAGGGTTGTCCCCTTTTTGCCTCCCCCAATTTCGGCATTCAGGAATTCCAGACGTTTACGGATGCAACGCGGGCGGTCTTCCCCGGATGCCCTGACCTACGCGACGGCTATCTGTATCCAAACGATAATACCGGACATGGCGTCGACATCGACGAAGAGGAAGCGAAGAAATACCCATGCAAGTCGACAATCGTCGAATGGTCGCAAGCACGCCGATCCGACGGCTCACTGAACGCGCCGTAAAGTATTGGGTAGGGCTGGTTAACCATCCTCGCTTCACTTCGATCTACAGGCTCATAGTCGAAGATCTTTATAGATATCCCGACATCTCACTAGAGATGCAGAAACCCTGCCAATGACTTTACGACTGATTCATCAAGACCAGCGGAAGGGCGATCAAAAGAATCGAGCCAAACATACTGATTAGACATGAGTAGAAGCTCAATCGGATGTAGCGGAATTTGGGTCGAAGGACATCGTTACTCAGATGGTAAATATCAGAGACCATTAACTCGGTGATCGTATTCCGACTCTCGAGCGATTCACGCATGAGCTCTTTGTAAGTCGTCTCATCATACTGCCAGATGCCTGAAAAATGTAGCAGGTTTCTTTCACCACTCGCATCAGCCTGGTAACGCTTGGGCATGAGACTGATAATCGCGAAGAGGATGCTCAAGGAAGCGGTTAAAATGAAAAAGATAATCCCGGCCTGGATATCCGGTTTATTGTAACCGGAAAGGGATAGCGGGATGAGCAATGCATTGATTGTAATGATCACCTGTGCTCTTCGATCCGCGAGTGAGATGTATTGGACGTGCTTGGATTGAACACTGCTCAGGACAGAGCCTCTCAGGAGCGCCGGCCAGTTTTTCTCTGGTCCTGCATTTTCGGGCGAGTTGTTTTCGGATGTGCTCATTGAATCCTAAGTTATCTTATAGCAGTTTTGGTCGTTCAGTCAGGAATACTTTAGTGATAGGCTGCGCAATAATGGGTCGATGACGAGTGAAGATACTCCGTGAAAGTCTTGCGGAACTAAATATGCATAGGGACGAAGGACGGTAATACCTCGAAGTCACTTTTTCCCCGCGTTAGATGATTGCCTCAGCAGAATTGTAACTCGCACCTGCGTAGTCGCATCGTTGAGACCATGTCAGAATCACCGCCTGACGCTCCTCAGAGCCCATCCGAAACGCCAGAAGAAAAGATAAAGTCTTCTTCGGGGCTCGCTGGCTTTGGGGCGGAACTTCGCCGCCGTAAGGTAATACGGGTGGGCGGGACCTACGCGGTCGTGGCCTGGCTCGTGATTCAAATCGCCGCCAGTACCTTCCCCAGCCTGTTCATCCCCGACTGGGCGCTGAGATTTGTCATCATGTGCGTGCTGATCGGGTTCCCCATCGCGATCATTCTAGCCTGGGCGTTCGAGATGACGCCGGACGGGATCAAGGCGACCTCGAGTGCCCAGCGCTCGACCTCTCCTAGCGCCACACCCACCAAGAAAGATAACTGGAACTCCGTCATTCTCGCCGCTGCTGCGCCGACGCTCATTTTTGGAGCCCTCGCGGTCTTCTTCTACCTGCGCGCAGGAGAGGGTGAAGTCGAAGCGCCCCCTCCCCCCGTTGAGGAGGAAGCGATGTCGATCGCGGTCTTGCCGCTGATCAACATGAGCCCAAATCCGGAGAACGCCTACTTTGCCGGCGGCGTGCATGAAGATGTCCTGACGAATCTTTCGAGAATCCAAAACCTGATGGTCACCTCCCGCACGACGATGCTGCGTTACGCCGCGTCCGACCTGACCCTGCCGGAGATCGGGGCAGCCTTGGGAGTGCAGTAGGTTGTCGAGGGATCCGTCTGCCGCACAGGCAATCACGTGCGGGTGACGATTCAGTTGATCGATGCCCGCAACGACCTTCACGTGTGGGCGAACAACTTCGAGCGCGAGCTGGTCAACGAGTTCGCGACCCAATCCGAAATCGTGGCCGAGATCAGCCACTCGACCCACCTCCAGCTTCAGCCCGAAACGGCTCAGGCCGTTAAATGGATGCCGAGACTCTGAAAAACCTTCCTTCTACGCCCTAAAGTGTTTCCTCTAAGTGCCTTGTGAAAGATTCAGTGCATAGGCGGTAAAGATTACCGATATGAACTGAGTAGAGCTGGAAAATGATCCTTGGGGCATAGAAAAGCGACTCTACCCAATCACATTGCGCCTACAAAAGCTCAGCATGCCTTCACTCAGTGCCCACATCGAACACATGGAGGACTCTTAATGAGTTCTGGGTTTACCTATGTTGCGACTGGAGATGCCTTTAAGCAGGAGGCTATCGTATCTTGTAGGTCGTTAAAGCAGCATATGCCTGACGCCCATGTGACGATTTTCACTCATAGCAAAGAAGGTTTAGTTACAGATCTATTCGACGACGTCCAGTTGATCAACGAGCCAAAATACTCCTTCTTTGATAAAATACATGCCTTCCTCAATAGCCCCTATGAAAGAACAGTGTTCATCGATACAGACACCTTCGTCTGTAATCCGGTAGACGAGCTTTTTGAGGTTCTAGATCGCTTTGATATCGCTGCGGTACGCGATCACTGGACGGGGACCAAGGATGAGGGTCCCATCTGTATCGACGATTTCAATACGGGCCTTATCGTCTATAAAAAATGCGCCTGCACTCAGGCCGTATTTGAGGACTGGAAAAATATCTACACCCAACAATTGGAATCGGACCTTCCAGTTGAACATGATCAGCCTTCATTTAGAAGCGCAGTTTATCGTAACACCGAGGTTAAACTCTATGTCCTTCCGAAGTCTTATAACATCAGACTCACCGCCCCTATCTTTCTCGGAGTCAACTATCTCCCGAAGGTCTTACATGGTAGACCACCTAATTTTGAACCGATTGCGGCCAAGCTATCATCATCAAATGACTTTCGCTTTTACCTCACCAATGGAACTTTAGTCGATCGAACTCAAATCAAAGTTTTGGATACAAGATACGGCCTACCCTTCAACATCCTTACATCGATTGGGCGATACATCACAAAGTGCCTTCGATGGATTAGGAATATCGGATAAGGACTTTCGCAGACTCATTTAGGATCAATGACCATACGCAGCAAGATTGACGCGATGATTCATCAGGCTCGCGTGCTCAAGCACAACGGGATAAAGCAGTATGGGCTGAGATGGGCCTACTATAAATACATCTATGCTAAGAAGATTCTTAAAACCCCTCGCATTGTAAGTAATGGAGATGAGGCTTTTGAGCTACATGCTCTAGGATGTGAAAAAGATTTCATGATGACTCTTTGGGCGCTGAAGTCTTTCTACTACTTTAGCGAATGCAGGCCAAGGTTGATCCTCTTTGATGATGGTTCCCTGAGCGAGAACTCAAAGACGACTTATTTAGAACATTTTCCCGACATTCGCATCGTCGCCCGAGATAGATTCCATAAAGACATGGACACCTTTTTGGGGGACTATGAGACAAGTCTAAATTTCTGTCATAGAAGATCTTTTTACTGCGCCCTGAAATTCTTCGGGCCCATGTGCTACGCCAGATCTAAATCGATTCTATATTTCGATTCAGACATTTTGTTTTTCAAAAAGCCCACCGAACTGCTCTCGCTCATCAAAAAAGAAGCCCATTCTATATGAGCGACTACGTCGAGGCCTACTCTCAGTCAACGAACTCACTGAAAGAGATGATGCAGATCGACTTAGAGGAACGCGTAAATGCTGGGCTTTTCTTCACCCCTATAGACGCATTTAAAGACGAACTCGACGTCGTAGAGCACTACTTTAAAAACATCTCGGTAGTCTCGAACGTAAACAGGCACGAGCAGACGCTCGCGGCTCTCCTTCTCTCAAAGGCAAACGCCACTCGTCTAAGCAGTAACTATCAGATTTCTAAGACCCCAGTGACGGATAATACGGCGAGTCATCATTACGTGAATGATGGTTCGAGAGGGAATTTCTACGGTGAAGGACTCAGGCGATTAAGATCAGCGGGCATGATTTAGCAGCCGTTTCAACAAGGGACTACGGACAATTAATCGAGGCGAAAGCTCGACGAAGGATCAGGCCCTTTACTTTAAGGCGCTAAGGAAGAAATCGGTTTATCCACCTAACACCGCCCTCAACGGAGGGCGCGCATCACGATGACATCATTGTCGAGGCCTACGACTCCGTTTGCATCCCCACCATCTCCAAAGATGAGGCGCTTTTTCTCCTCGAGGGCATCCCAATTTACGACCGCCTGCTTTCCCTCGAATGGAACTCAGCGTGAGTCTTGCAAAAGCTGGATCCCTATTAAAGAAATTAATTTCTTTTCATTATTGAATAAGCAGACTGCAGTTACTTGTAGTTTTAGGTGCCAATCAAGTTCGGCTGCATCCCTCTAAGCAAAACCTAGCACTATGAAATCGAATCTCCTGATCCTTGCACTCATCGCGATGATACTGCCCCGTGTAGTCTACGCCCAGGGCACCCTTTCTGATCCGAGACGACCGGCCTCCGAGGCTGATGACCTGTATGTTCAGGGCGAAGAAATCGCCATCTTGACCGATGCCCCAAATGTCCCGCCACCGATCACCCGCAAGCACCCGACCAGAGTGATCGTTGAGCTTGAGGTCACGGAGGTTGTCAAACGCATGGCCGATGGCGTCGACTACACTTTCTGGACCTTTGGTGGGAGCGTTCCCGGCAAATTCATCCGTGTTCGCCAGAACGATGAAGTGGACTTCACGCTCAAGAACCACCCGTCGAGCAAGATGCCACACAACATCGACCTGCATGCCGTCACCGGACCCGGCGGAGGTGCCAAGGCGACCTTCACGGCACCTGGACACCAGACCAACTTCAGCTTCAAAGCCCTCAATCCGGGCCTCTACATTTACCACTGTGCGACCGCTCCGGTCGGTATGCACATAGCGAACGGCATGTATGGTTTGATCCTGGTTGAACCGATCGAAGGCATGGCTCCCGTGGATAAGGAATTCTATGTTGTTCAGGGCGACTTCTACACCACCGGCAAGTACGGCGAGGCGGGTCTGCAGGGCTTTAGCATGGAAAAGGCTCTCGAAGAGAATCCCGACTACGTTGTCTTCAACGGCTCGGTCGGTTCGATGACCGGAGATAAAGCCATTCAGGCCACTGAGGGCGAGACCGTCCGCCTCTACGTCGGTAACGGTGGGCCGAATTTAATCTCATCCTTCCACGTCATTGGTGAAATCTTTGACCGCGTCTATCCGGAAGCGGGCAGCTTTTACCAGGAGAACGTCCAGACCACTTTAGTCCCCGCTGGCGGAGCCACCATCGTCGAGTTCAAACTGGAAACGACGGGCGACTTTATCCTCGTCGATCACTCAATCTTTCGAGCCTTCAATAAGGGTGCCTTGGGTATTCTCAATGTCGATGGCGACCCCGATGTGATCGTCTTTTCCGGGCAAAGGAAAGATGAGTATCTACCTGAGAGCAGTGTGATTCAGTCCATTCCCAGCGACACCAGAGCGGCCCCCGCCGCTTCCACAAAGGCTGAGCGCATTACCGCTGGTAAACTCGTCTATGACCAGAGCTGTGCCGCCTGCCACCTGCCGACTGGAACGGGAGTTCCCCTCGCCTTCCCACCACTGGCTCAGTCGGACTTCCTGAATGCAGACGTCGACCGTGCTATCAGCACCGTTCTCAACGGTCTTCAGGGTGAGATCGTCGTCAATGGTGCCAAATACAACAGCATCATGCCGACGCTGGGGCTGAATGATGATAAGGTCGCCAATGTTCTGACCTACATCTACTCGATGTGGGGCAACTCAGGGGTCGAAGTCACTCCTGAAGAAGTGAAGAAAGTCCGCGAATCTAAGTAACCCACAAAACCCTCCGACTTTGAAACGCTCCCTCCTTCTGTTCCTCCTTATCGCGGTTCTGTCTGTTGCGACTGAGGCGAAACCCGCGCCATCCGAGATGGTGCGGGTCGAGGGTGGAGCGTTCACGCCGATGTTTGGTGAACTCAGTAAACCAAGAACAGTCGCCCCGTTCCTACTCGATCGCCACCCGGTGACGAACGCCGAGTTTTTGAAATTCGTCCGCGAGCATCCGGCTTGGCGGCGCTCGAACGCCAAGCAATTGTTCGCCGATGTCGGTTACCTCTCGCATTGGTCGGGAGATCTCGAGTTGGGCGAGAATGCCCCGCCGAATGCCGCCGTCGTCCGCGTTTCTTGGTTCGCCGCTCGCGCCTATCTCAAGCACATCGACAAGCGACTCCCGCGAGAAGACGAGTGGGAGTTCGCCGCCCTCGCAGATGCCACCCGCGCCGATGCAAGTAAGGATCCCGCATACCTTCAGCGCATTCTCGAATGGTATGGCAAACCCTCCCCTGCACGCCTTCCGGACACCTCCACCTTGCACGCTGATTTTCGCGGCGTGGTCGGCTTGCACGGCAACGTCTGGGAGTGGGTCGTCGATTTCAACAATCAGATGGTCACAGGAGCCGCGCGTTTGGATAGCTCACTCGACCGAGCCTTGTTTTGCGCCGGCGGCGCAGTGAATGCCACCGACGCGGCCAATTACGCCGCCTTTATGCGCTACGCCTTTCGCTCCAGTCTCGATGGCGCCTACACCGTTAACAACCTCGGCTTCCGTGGCGCGCGGGACCTTGAGCCCACCGAATCATATCCATGAAATCGACTCTCCTATTCCTTCCCCTCTTGCTCATTCCTAATCTGAGGGCCGAAGAACTTCCACCGTGCTGCGCCGTCAATGAGGTCTCCGTCGATGCTGCTGGCTCGGTCTACGAACTCGACGCCAGATGGACCGATCAACACGACCAGCAAACCCAACTCGCAGACTTCAAAGGGCAACCCGTCCTGCTCACAATGGGCTACTCGAGCTGCCAATACGCCTGCCCTCGACTCGTCGCCGATTTGATCGCGATCAAGCGTGAGCTCACTGCAACGCAACAACAGGCAGTGCGCTTCGTCTTCGTCTCGATTGATCCCGAACGCGATTCGCCTGAAAAACTCGCCGCCTTCTTCGATCAGTACGACGTCGATCAGTCACGATGGTCGGGACTTCGCGGTTCGGATGATGCCGTGCTAGAGCTTTCCGTCGCCCTCGGCACACGCTACCGCCAGCTCGAGAACCTCGATTTTGCCCACTCCAACCGTCTGACGCTGCTCTCACCCGAGGGAGTCATTGTTCACAATCAGGAAGGCCTTGGCACTGATCCTAGCGAAATGCTCGGCGCCCTGCGAAATATCCTAACCACGGCGGAGAGGGATTAATAATACATCCAGTTGCGAATGGGCGCGATGAACCTGTGCGACTGACTGCAATGAGCCTCTCCGAACGCCTAGACCCATTTGCCGACGAACCGTTCCGGCTGTTCTTCCCGCTCGGCATCCTTGCCTCAGTCATCGGCGTTCTCCTATGGCCAGCGTTCTTTGGTCATTGGACCACCACTTATCCGCTCGAAACGCATCCCCGCTGGATGGTGATCGGCTTTGGCGGCTGCTTCATTACCGGTTTCCTCGGCACCGCCGGTCCGCGACTTCTGGGGACCAAACCGTGGTCCCGTTTCGAGTTCATTCTCCACACCGTGATGGCTCTATCCGTGATGGCTCTCCTCACTTTCAACAACATCGCCAAAGCGGATTTGTTGACGGGAATCTGGTTGCTCGGTGTTTCGGCGAGCTTGCTCATACGCGTCTTCTTCGGTCGGAAGGACGTTCCTCCACCCGGACTCCCACTCGCGGTTCTTGGTCTCATTGGGGCCTCATGCGCAGGCTTTGCATTAAGCATGGAGAACCCTCTCCGCTTCTCGCTGCCGCTTCACACCTTCTGGCGTCTACTCTACTTCCAGGGGTTCCTCTGGCTGCCGATCCTCGGTGTTGCGCCCTACCTCCTACCACGCTTCTTCGGTTGCAAGTCACCGCACTCTTTTCCCGTCAGCTCCCGAATGCCTGCCGGTTGGTTGATACACTTTATCGATTCACTCATCGCCGGCTTTCTGCTCATCGTCAGCTTTGCTTTAGAGGCTTGGCTCCCTGGTCCGGCTGGGATGATTCTGCGAACCATCGTTGTTCTCGTCCACCTCACCCGAGCGGTGCCCGGCCTTGTCTCATGGAGTAAAGTCAACGGTCTTGGCCTTGCCCTGCGCTGGGTCCTTCCCTGCGCCGCCATCGGTTGGCTGCTCGCCGTCTTGTTTCCACCCTTACGGATCGGCATGCTACACTTCATGTTCATTGGAAGCTTCGGGCTGCTCATGCTCGCCGTCGCGACGCGCGTCATCCTTGGCCATAATGATCGTCACGACCTTCTCGTCGCACGTAAAAAAGAAGGCCGGAGGAAACGAGTTCCACCGGCCTACAAATATTGTCTCTAGAAAAGAGCTGAAGTGCTTACTTCTTCTTCTTCTTCTCTTCCTTACGCTTGATCGCTTCCTCAATAACCTTGAGCGAAATATTCTTCGGACATTGCGCATAGTGATCGAACTCCATCGAGAACTGACCACGGCCTGAAGTCATCGTGCGGAGGTCACCGATGTAACCAAACATCTCAGAGAGTGGAGCCTCGGCCTTGATGCGAACACCAGAGACGGCTTGGTCCTGAGATTTGATCATTCCACGGCGACGATTGAGGTCACCGATAACATCACCAATGTTGAGGTCTGGAGAGAAGACATCGAGCTTCATGATCGGCTCGAGAATCTTTGGATCCGCTTTCGGCAAGGATTCACGGTAAGCGGCTTTCGCGGCCACTTCAAAAGCTACAGCAGAGGAGTCGACACTGTGGTAGGCACCATCGAGGAGGGTGACCTTGAGGTCGATCATCGGATACTCGGCGAGAGGACCCTTTCCCGTCGAGAGGCGGAAGCCCTTCTCAACAGCAGGCCAGAATTCACGCGGCACGTTACCACCAACAACCTTACAGATGAAGGTAAAGCCTTCGCCAGGTTCACCAGGTTCGATGCGGTATTCAATTTTCGCAAACTGACCTGAACCACCGGACTGCTTCTTGTGCGTGTAGCTGTCTTCGATCGAAGTAGTAATGGATTCCCGATACGCTACTTGTGGCGCGCCAACTTCAACTTCGACGCCGTGGGTGCGTTTGAGGATATCGACCTTAATGTCGAGGTGCAGTTCACCCATCCCCTTAAGGATCGTTTCGCCCGACTCTTCATCGGTTTCAACGCGGAAAGAAGGGTCTTCAGCGATCATCTTGGAAATCGCGATACCCATCTTGTCCGAAGCGCCTTTATCCTTCGGCGAAACGGCTACGGAGATAACTGGATCCGGGAAGACCATCGGCTCTAGCGTAGCTGGATTGTCTTTATCGGCGAGAGTGTGACCCGTCTGAGTATTCTTCAGTCCCACAAAGGCGGCAATGTCTCCGGCTTGAACCATGTCGATCTCAGTGCGGTCGTCAGCGTGCATTTCGACCATGCGGCCGATCCGCTCGCTCTTACCTGTAAAGGTATTCACGATCGTGCTACCCTTTGCGAGCTGGCCGGAATAGACACGGACGAAGGTCAGCGCACCGAACTTGTCATCCATGATTTTGAAGGCCAAAGCGCGGAACGGCTTATCGACGTCCACTTCGGCGAAAGTGCCGGTCGGGTTACCTTCGAGGTCAACCTCAGGCTGCGGGGGTACTTCGGTCGGGCTTGGGAGGTAATCAACAACCGCATCGAGAACATTCTGGACCCCTTTATTCTTAAAGGAGGAACCACAAAGGGTTGGGAAGAACTCGAGGGCAATCGTTCCCTTACGGATACAAAGCTTAAGGTCTTCAATCGAAGGCTCTTCGCCACCGAGGTAGGACTCCATGAGATCGTCGTCCATTTCAACAGCGGTCTCGATGAGCTGCTCACGGTATTCGGCGACCTTTTCCTTCATCTCTTCAGGGACGTCACCCACAACAAAGTTTTCCGGCAAACCGGTGTCATCCCAGATATAAGACTTCTGGGTCAGGAGATCGACGACCCCAACAAAATCATTCTCAATCCCGATCGGGAGCACCATAACGAGAGGGCGCGCACCGAGGATTTTCTTCACTTGATCAACGACGCTGTAGAAATCAGCACCGGTACGGTCGAGTTTGTTCACGTAGATGATCCGTGCGACCTTGGAATCATTGGCGTAGCGCCAGTTGGTCTCGGATTGAGGCTCAACCCCTCCCGAACCACAGAAAACACCCACACCGCCGTCGAGGACCTTCAAGGAACGGTAGACCTCAATCGTGAAGTCAACGTGCCCTGGGGTGTCGATGATGTTGAAACGGTAGTCCTTCCAAAAACAGGTCGTCGCAGCCGATTGAATCGTGATGCCACGCTCTTGTTCTTGGTCCATGAAGTCAGTCGTCGCAGCACCGTCGTGCACTTCACCGAGCTTATGGATTTTACCCGTAAGCTTCAGAATACGTTCTGTCGTCGTTGTCTTTCCGGCGTCAACGTGTGCGAAGATGCCGATATTGCGATACTTTGTGAGGTCGTTCATGGTCTGCTGGCTGGATCCTTTGAGAAGAATCAGTGGACAAATAAAAACGGGGGAAAATCGGCATTTTGAGCTGAATGTCACTCTTTAAATGCTAGAATCTATCCCTTTGAGCTTATATTGGGCTAGAAACAAGGTGCTAAACAGAAGCCTACTCCGCGACTCAGGCCTTCCTTTGGGCCATTTCAAGGCCAAGGGGAATTAGTTTAAGAAGTTTCGCATCTAGCTAGGCAGACATTGACCGAAGCCCCATCGCCCATCAACTTATTTTCAGTGGATAAATCCTCCCGCAGACGCTTTCTCTTTCGCGCCGCCCTCGTGGTCTTGGCAGCTGCCCCGCTGACGAGCCTCGCGGCCAACATCAGCTATAAAGTTCGCCGAGGGGATACCCTCTCGGCCATCGCGCGCAATCACGGGACCACGATCAAGGCTCTGAAGCGTGCGAACGGGCTGAGTAGCGATCGTATTCTCGCCGGTCAGGTTTTGACCATTCCGGTGAGTCGGACCGCAGCACTCAGCTCAGCCGACAGCCTGACCCAAGGTATCAATGTGAAGCGCGACCGATGGAAATACATCGTCGCCCACCACAGCGCGATCGAGGCCGGCAACGCTGAGATTTACGATCGCAACCACCGGCGTCGCGGAATGAAGAACGGTCTCGCCTACCATTTTGTGATTGGAAACGGGCGCGACTCCGGCGACGGCGAGATCGAGATCGGTCCCCGCTGGCGCCAGCAGCTCCACGGCGGCCATGTGCGCAGCCAACGCTACAACGAAGCCGGCATCGGCATTTGCCTGGTCGGCAATTTCGAAGAACGCCGCCCGTCAAAAAAGCAAGTCAAGGCCTTCGAAGGCCTTGTCGACTACCTCGGAAACGATCTCCTCAGCGGCAAGTTCAAGTTTATGGTGCACAAAGAAGTGGATAAAAACCACACCGTCTGCCCAGGCCGCTACTTCCCGCTCAAAGCGATGCATAAGAAGTTCGGGTAGGCCTACCTGACGCCCATAGACGAGGCTTGATAAGATGGAAGCGCACCAAACAGCCGCTAACTACGATCGTATCGCTCACCACTGGTCAGGTGAAGATTTCAACTTCAAGAATGGGATACAGCAGCACGAAAGAGCACTAAGCTTTCATCGTGGCGGCAGCCACGCGATAGACATCGGGTGTGGGAGCAGTGGCCGTATCATTCAGTGTATTCAAGCACACGGATACGAAGTCGAAGGCCTTGATATTTCAGAGGTGATGCTTTCTCTCGCACGGAATAAGCACCCTGAAGTCACTTTTCATCAGGCAGACATTATCACATGGGAGCTTCCCAGAAAATACGATTTCATCTCAGCATGGGACAGTATCTGGCCTGTCCCTCTCACTAAACATCCAATTGTCTTGGAAAAGCTCTGCGCCGGGCTCGAATCAAATGGCATCTTAATCTTCACCAGCGGCGGAGTCGATGAACCCGGTGAGGTGACAAACCCCTGCCATGGCCAACCACTCTACCATGCCGCTCTAGGCATACCAAAACTCTTGGGGCTCATTGACCGCTTCGGCTGTATCTGCCGCCACTTGGAGTATGATCAACTGCCAGAAAAACATATCTACCTGATTGTTCAGAAAAGATGAGAACGCCTCTGTTCTTGTCAGCACGTTCCGCCCTCGCCTTCTTTAAGGGCGAATGAGATCCCGCGACCGTTTTTTAGCTGCTTTGCGAGCAGAGCCTGTTTCCCGTCCTCCGATCTGGATCATGCGGCAGGCGGGTCGCTATTTACCGGAGTATCGGAAGCTGAAAGAGCGCTACGATTTTCTCACCCTTGCCAAGACGCCCGAGCTCGCCTGCGAAGTATCAGTGCAGCCCTTCCGCCGTTTCGCCCTCGATGCTGCGATCGTTTTTTCTGACATTCTCATCATCCCCGAAGCGATGGGGCAGCCCTATCACTTCCGTGATCAAGGCGGGATCGGGATGGACTACCGCCTTGAGCGCCCCGAGCAGATCAACGCCCTCACTCCCGAGGCCGTTCCGGAAAAACTCAACTACGTCGGCCAAGCGATCTCGCTCCTGAAAAACGAGCTGGGCGACGAAAAGGCTATCCTCGGCTTTGGTGGCTCCCCATGGACGCTTGCCTGCTACATGCTCGAAGGCGGCGGCAGCCAACACTTCAGTAAAGCGAAAGAACTTTACTACAAGGAGCCAGCACTGTTCGAAAAACTGATGGAGAAGCTCGTCGCCGCGCTTGCTCGGCTCTTCCAACTGCAAATCGAAGCCGGTGCAGATGCGATACAGATTTTCGATAGCTGGGCGGCAGCCTGTCCCGGAAACCACTACGAAGCGATGTCGCTGCGCTGGATTCGCAAACTCATCGCGCGCCTGCCGGAAGGCTTTCCCATCATCCTCTTTGCCAAGGGTATGACCGCGCACATGCCGAGCTTGCTCAAGAGTGGTGCCCAAGGCTTTGGCATCGATGCGCAAATCCGCCTCCATGAGCTCCGTGCACAGGTGCCGGAAAACTTCGCGCTCCAAGGAAATCTCGACCCCTCCCTCCTCGAGCTGCCACCGGAGATCGTTTCGAGCGAAGCGAAACGCTTTCTCGAGAGTATGAGCGGCGCCCGCGGCCACATCGTTAACCTCGGCCACGGGATCACCCCGCAGGCCCGACCCGAGAGCGTTGAGGCCCTCGTCAACGCGGTCGTGGAAAGCGGAAACTAAAAACAACTTTTCAGACATGCAGAAGGATACACGAAATTCCCTACCCGGTCTCCTTCGAGCCATCGGACCCGGCATCCTGATGGCAGGTGCCGCGATCGGCGTATCGCATGTCGTCCAATCGACGCGGGCGGGGGCATCCTTCGGGCTTGAAATCATCTGGCTCGTTCTCCTTGTCAATGTTCTCAAATACCCCTTCTTCGAAGCGGGACATCGCTACACCGTAGCGACCGGTGAGTCGCTCCTCGATGGCTACAAGCGCTTGGGCAATGGCTTTCTCTACGCCTTCCTCGCGCTGAACAGTTTCACTGCGGTAATCAGTGTTGCCGGTGTCACTTTTGTCACCGCTATCCTCACCCCAAAGATCGGACCGCTCGCAAACGCCAGTCCTCAAGCGATCAGTGCGGGGCTGCTTGTTCTTATCATTCTAGTTCTTAGTCTCGGACGCTATAAATGGCTCGACCGGATCATCAAGGTGATGGTCTTCGTTCTCTTCGTCGCAACCATCGCGGCATTCTTGAGGGCGTCATCAAATCCTAATACCCCGGTCGAAGGTTTTGTCGGCCCCGAGCTTTGGACGATTACTTCCCTCCCCTTTCTCATCGCCCTCATGGGATGGATGCCTGCTCCGATCGAGATGTCGGTCTGGCAGTCGCTCTGGATCAAAGCCGCTGAAGACGAACGCAACGAGAAGACAACCCGCCGCCAAGCCGCCGTTGATTTTCATCTTGGCTACATCATAACAACTTTGCTGGCGCTCATGTTTGTCGCGCTCGGTGCTTGGGTGATGTATGGCTCGGGCGAGCAGTTCGCGGCCTCAAGCGTCGGGTTCACAAATCAATTTGTGAACCTCTACACCTCGAAACTCGGTGAGTGGACGACGCCGATCATCACCGCCGCCGCCTTCACCACTCTCCTTTCAACGACAATTACGGTGGTCGATGCCTACCCGCGCTCGCTCGCAGCAGGCATCCAAGTAGCTAAGTCGTCCCTACCTCAAAGTGCGCGTTTCTGGCACATTGTAATGATCATCGTCTGTTCGCTCGTCGGCTGGCTTATCATCGCCTTCTCGTCGAAGAACCTCACTACCCTGATCGATCTCATCACAACGGCAGCCTTTCTGACCGGACCCATCTTTGCATTTTTGAATCTGCGCCTCGTATTGTCGGACCACCTACCCAAGGCTTTCCGCTTAAACCTCTCGCGCAAAGTGCTTAGTTGGCTCGGCCTTGCTTACCTCGTTGGGTTTTCGCTCCTCTTTATTTGGTGGCGACTTTTCATAAAAAGCTAATAATTAGCACGATGTTTTCAGTTTTTAGGCCAGAAATTCAGTTAGCTGGTAGAGCATGGTCTATCGACCGATTGCTAAGAGCAATGCGATGGCTTCTTCACAACTGCATCCCCTCGATAACGACTAAATTGTTGGTTTGTTATGTAGGTTTTAGCCTCTGCGGTCTGCTCCAGGGGATGTATCAGAACATGCCAGCGGATGAGGTGCTCGCAGAAAAAGGCACACCCAAAAACACTCTGGCCCGCGGCACATCCGAGCTCTGGGTCTACGAAGATGGAACGAGCCTCCGATTCGAGGGAGGCCTTCTCATTTCCTGCGATAGGTGTGTTCTGCTTGAAGCTCCAGAGGCGCTGCCTGAAATTCCTAAATCACCTACCACCCCAGCGGAACCCCTAACAGAGGCAACCCCAGTTGAGAAAAAAGAACTCGTCGAAAAAGAACTCGCCGAAGAATCACAATGGCTGGAGGACGGTGAATACGCCTATGAAGATGAATACGATCTCGCGGGGATGGAGGACGATTACTCTTCTTGGGACGATGAGCCCTCTGAGGCGAACTTCCTCGTCATCTTTTTGATCGGAACGACTGCCTTGAGCAGTGTGCTCTGGCTAGCGTTTAAGCAGGTAAGCATCGGTTTCGTGGCGCGCCAAGTTCTCGTCATCGCGGTGGGGGTGAACCTCTTCAGGCTCTTACTTGACCTCATCCCGTGGCAGGACGAAAACAGACAGTTCTTCTATGTCGATGACGTCATTTTGCTGAGCGTTCTCGTCAGCCTGATCTATTTCCTCTCAGAAGTTAAAACAACCCTGACTGCACTCAAAATCGCGGTCGCAGCCACGGTTATCGCTAAGATTATCATCTTTGGAATCCTATGGGCGGCGATTATGATCGGTGGCAGCTTTTTAAGCTAAGAGGACTGCAGTGAAAAACGAAAAGCCCTACGTTTGAGTAGGGCTCTCGTTACTGCTCACTCTTCTATTCACTATCTACTGTCTATCACTAACACCTGTCTACTTAGGCTAAACCTTCTCCGAGGTTGAAAGTTTCAGAAACTGAAAATTCGTGTCTGATTTTCCGTTGTAGAGTGGACGTTTCGACCGCCACTTTTCAAAAGGGGCCTCTAAGCTAGAAAGCCGACCGGCGGGAGCTCTTCGGCACCCCGCCCTGCGATCGCCACAGGCTGCTCTGTAACGAGCGGATAACGATATTCGAGGCCCTCGAAATTCCGCATCACGATTTCCTCTTCGGTGATTTCCTTCACATAAGAAGGGTTGATCGGCACCTTGCCACCACCACCGGGGGCATCGATGACAAACTGCGGAATCGCATAGCCCGTCGAGTGTCCGCGCAGGCCTTGAATAATCTCAATGCCCTTGCGCACATCAGCGCGAAGATGGCGCGAGCCCGTAATGAGGTCACACTGGTAAAGGTAATAGGGCCGCACACTGATCATAAGCAGGCGATGCACGAGTGAGCGCATGGTCTCAAGATCATCGTTAACGCCCCGCAGGAGCACACTCTGGTTGCCAAGGGGAACACCGGCATAGCTCAACTTCTCAGCCGCCTCAGCGACCTCCTCGGTGATCTCACGGGGGTGATTAAAGTGCAGGCTGATCCAGATCGGACCGTGCTTCTTAAGGACGTCTTGCAGGCCCTCTGTGACACGCTGTGGAAGGAAGACAGGCACTCGGGAACCAATGCGGATGAACTCCACGTGTGGGATCGCTCGCAGGCGTCCGAGAATGTAGTCCAACTTCTTGTCGCTGAGCAGAAGCGGATCGCCACCGCTCAAAAGGACGTCGCGCACCTCAGGGTGCTCCTCAATGTATTTAAGCGCGTTTTCGAAGTTAGGGTGAAAGTCGTAGCCTTGCGCATTGGAAACCAAGCGGCTGCGGGTGCAGTAGCGACAATACGCTGCGCACACGTTTGTGACGAGAAAGAGCACGCGGTCCGGATAGCGATGAACAAGCCCGGGGACACCCATCGAATCTTCTTCGCCCACCGGATCGAGCAGTTCTTCCGGCGCTGTAAACATCTCTTCCTCCCGAGGGATGACCTGCCGACGGATCGGGCAGTTTGGATCATCGCCGTCGATGAGGTTAAAGAAATAAGGCGTGATCGCCATCTTCAGCTTATTCTCGGCAAAACCGCAGCCCACCCTCTCCTCCGGGGTGAGATCAATGAGGCGCTCGATTTCAGTTAGACTCGTGATCCGATTCTTCAGTTGCCAGCGCCAGTCGCGCCAGTCTTTAGCAGGCACAGTGCTCCAGAGGCCTTGGCCACGGAACCAGTCAGAACGTTGATCAGTCGGATACATTGAGTTGGAAAAGAGAAATAAACCTCATCAATTGAAAAATTCACATATTTAGATTTGTCAATACATGGGAAAGAATTCTACTGATTATTGAGATGGAACGAGACTCGGAACAACTGGCGCGCGAGCTGTGGACGATTGGAGACGATAACCGCCTCCGCTTGCTCGCAATGCTACCGACCGAGCCTGGCTGCGAAAACCACCGCAATGTCTCTGAACTCGCGGCGGAGCTTGGTCTCAGTCAGCCAACGGTGAGCAACCACCTCGCCCGCCTCCGCACCCTCGGCATCGTCAAATGCCGCAAAATGTGCCGCGACGTCCATTACTGGATCGATCAAGAAATGGCCGCCGAGATCATCACTGCCTTAGCAATCAGCCTGAAGACCAGCGATGTGCTCCAGAAGAGCGAAGCCGTCGAGACAGGGAAGTGACGACTGCGGACCGCGGGGACGCGGTCCCTCCAAAACAACGATGCCTGCCAGCCCTTCCCTGGAGGAACCGGCTCTCATCAGTCCGTATTGCCGACCCATTACCCTTTTCCTGGAGGGACCAGCTCCTGCTGGTCCGCAACCGCGCACGCTCCGGATCTACAGCGGACGGGCGGAGCCCATCCCTCCAAAACGTCAAATGACCGTCGCTAACCTCTCTGGAGGGACCAGCTCCGCTGGTCCGCAACGCGTATACCTTGGATCTCCTGTGGACGGGCAGGAGCCCATCCCTCCAAAAATACCTGCTGACTCCCCTCTCTGGAGGGACCAGCTCCTGCTGGTCCGCAACCGCGGACGCCGCCACAGACCGGCAGGAGCAGGTCCCTCCAAGGTAGGTTGTATTCTAGAAACGTGTAGCCCGCCTACTCCACGCTGCGGAAATTGATTTCCCAGGTATGGGATTTGCCATCGGGTGGCTGGTTGTAGCGGCGGAGGCGTTGGAAGACATTCAGGACTGAGCGATCGAAGGCTTCGTTTCCTGAGGTGCGTTTGATCCTAAATGGAGAAATTGTGCCATCTGCTTGGACGGTAAACTCAACGAGGGCTTCGAGCCCATTTGTTCCGAGCGGATTGAAGGCTGCCTGCAGGCGTGCCGCGAGGCTATCGACATAGCTGTTGAGTGCGTTTACCTGTGTCGCACTCATGCTTACGCTGCTAGAGGTCAGGCTAGGCACGCTGAGGGTGTTCAGCTGGTCGCGGGCGTTTGTCTCGATGCGAACATCTGGCGCGCGCCGCTGCGGAGCGGCTTGGGTGACCTCGGGTTGTCCAAATTGATTTACATGGTCCGCGTAGGAGAGGCGCTGCTGTGGGGGCTCTGGGGCTGGCGTTGGTGCGACAACAGGGGTCGGTTCAACGATCCGCTCAGGAGGTAAATCTGGCACAGGGCGCAAGTCATCGAAGGTAGGCACTTCAAGGGACTCAACCGGCGGCAACGGCTCAGGCTCGGGTAACAGCTCAGCCTGTGGCTGCTGAATCGAAACGCTTTCAACCGCTCCCGAGGCACCGCTCAAATCAACAAGCTCAAATACGACCAGTGACTCCTCTTCAAAAAACGTCGCGAGGAGTCCAAGAACAAGCACTACGCCGATCGCTGCGAGGTGCAGGCCGATCGAGACTTGAAAGCCTTCTCTGGTCGCGCGCTTCAAAAGTCGTCAGATGCTTTGAGTTTCGAGGGACAGCTTTGAGAGCTTATGCTTCTTAATCAAATCGAGCAGTGTAATGACACTTTGATACGGCAAGGAAGCATCCGCCCGAATTTTCAGCACGGCTGGATCGCCGGAGGCGGCCTCGAGCTCCAGATAGCTATCAAGCTCTTCAAAGCTCACCAACTGCGGCCCCCAGTAGTAGCGACCGTTCGCATCGAGACTGATCTGTTGAACGACAAGCGCACTCTCAGACTGCGACCCCGGCGTTTCAACCGGAAGGTTTAGATCGATCGATTGCTCAAGGAGCGGAGCCGTGATCATGAAAATAATGAGGAGGGCAAAGGCAAGGTCGATGAGCGGAGTGACGTTGATCTCCGACATCGCTTCGAGCTGGTTCCTCCGATGGAAGCTACGCGCCATTGCCTAGAGTTCCTTCGTTTCGATTTCGATGCGGTCGGCGAGATCACTGGCAAAGTTCTCTGCCTCGATCACCATCAACTTCGTCTGGGTAAGGAGAAAGTTATATCCGAAGACCGAAGGGATCGCGACGACCAGACCCGCCACGGTCGTAAGGAGCGCGCCCGAAACACCTGGGGCCAAAGTCCCAACACTTGCACCGCTGGCGGTTGAGATCGAACCAAAGGCATCCATCACACCCCAGACCGTGCCGAGCAGCCCGAGGAAGGGAGCACCCGTCACGATCGAGCTCAGCATCACCATACGCGACTCATAGCGGAGGGTCACCCGCGAGACGGCCCGCTGAAGGGAATTTTCCACGTGAGAAATACTGTGCGCACTGTTTTCACTGCGATGATAGGTCGCCAGCGCCTCACGCGAGAGCGCCGCAAAGGGGCCCCTTGTCGACGAGAACTCTGGATCGACCCGAATAACACTCGGCGTCGCCCGCATGCGCTCATCAAAGAGCTTGTTCGCCATTCGCATCCGCCGCAGCTCGAGGTACTTACCAATCATCACTGTCCAAGCCGTGAAACTAAAGACAACAAGGAGTAGAACAATCACCTTACCCGCGCCATTGGACTGGCCGAAGTAGGTTAACACATTTGCAAGTGGAAGAAGGATCAGCATCGTCACCGAAAAGGTGAGACGCCTCTACGCGCTCGCCAATTCAAAAACAGTCGAAACTCGAAAACGGGTGGGAAGCGTGAGAGATCAATGCCGACGCCAGACCCGAAGAATGAAGTTGCGCTGAGATCGCCGCGTGTTTGCCTGAGAGCACCTGCTTAGCGATGGATAACCTCACTCGAACACTCAAAGAACTCGCCCCTAAAGCCTCCACCGTCGGAGATAAAACCGCTCTCGTCGGGCTCGACGGCTTCATTGACCGCATCATGGAGGTTGTCGGCAAGCGCCACGGTCCAGGGGAGCAATTCGATCCGCTTCCTACCATCGATCAATGGGGAGCCCGCGTTTCAGCCGCCGCTGGAGAATCGGCCAATTTCGAGCTCTGGCTCAAATACGAAAAACTCGGTGGCAATGGCCCCAATATGGCGAATGCGCTGCTCGCTGCGAGCGTTCAGACCCGCTACCTAGGCATGCTCGGGAAACCGGTTCACCCCCTCTTTGCCGACTTTGCGAAGCGCTGCGATGCGATCTCACTCGGCGACCCCGGTGTCACCCACGCGATCGAATTTGGCGACGGCAAAATCATGCTCGGTGAAATGGCTGACTACGGCAGTCTCACCTATGAACGCATCATCGATTCCGTCGGCGAAGGCGCTTTCCATGACATCCTCGCGCGCTCTGACCTCATCAGCCTGATCAATTGGACGATGACGCCGCACCTCACGAGTATCTTTAACGATCTCCTGAGCAAGGTCCTCCCCAATCTGCCTCCGAAAGACGGTGGACGGATCTTTTTCTTCGACCTCTGCGATCCAGCGAAGCGATCGGACTCAGATCTCCGCTCCGCCCTCGAAGCGATTAAGCGCTTTCAAGCGCATGGGCGCGCTGTGCTCGGGGTCAATCTCGCCGAAGCCCTCCAAGTCGGCGCCGTCCTCGGCAAAGAGCTCGATGGCTCCTCGACTGCTGGAATTAAAGCCGCCGCAGGCTGGATCCGTGACCAGCTCGAAATCGCCAACGTCGTCATCCACCGACGCGACGCGGCCGCTTGTGCGACAAAAGAAGACACTTACTTCGTTAACGGGCCCTTCATTGAGAAACCGCTCATTTCGACCGGCGCCGGAGACCACTTCAACGCAGGCTTCTGCCTCGGACTCCTACTCGACCTCAGCCCCGAAGCGTGCCTCACCGTCGCGGTCGCAACGAGTGGCCAGTATGTCCGCACCGCCGAAAGCCCATCAATTTCAAAGACTGAGAGCTTCCTTGAGCGTTGGCAAAAGGGAGACATTTAGTTCCAATTCTTTTCGGGGCCAAAAACACTTCGGCGCAACACACTTCCCAAAACATATGACTGAAACAGACGACGATACACGCGGTTACCTCATCACTTTCGAAGGGTCAGAAGGGAGCGGAAAATCGACTCAAATCGGCCGCATCGCCGATCGCTTCACTGACGCTGGCTACGACGTCATCGTCACCCGCGAGCCCGGTGGCACCGCCCTCGGCGAAGAAATCCGACACATCCTCAAGCACGCCGACAATGGGGCCGGGATGTTTCCCGAAGCCGAGCTCCTCCTCTTCGCTGCGAGCCGCGCTCAACTTGTGCGCGAAGTCATTGAGCCCGGCATCAAGGCAGGGAAGATTGTCCTCTGTGATCGCTTCATGGACTCGACCACAGTGTATCAAGGTTTGGGACGTAAAATGCAAAGCGGCCCGGTCCACGTCATCAACACTTTCGCCGTCGGCGACATCAATCCAGACGTCACCGTCGTCATCGACATTCCTGCAGAAGTCGGATTCGAACGCATTCAAAACCGCGTAACTGACCTTCACGACCGGATGGAAGAAGAGAATATTGAGTTCTACCGCAATGTCCGCGAAGGCTACCTCATGCTCGCGAAGGCACTCCCAGAGCGCTTCATCGTGGTGAATGGAATGGAAGAGATTTCTGCAGTCGAAGAGAGCATTTGGAAGTTACTTCGCAAACGTGTCATCTAGCGTGGCCTCGATTGCCTCCAGCCTCTCCCCTGCCCTCGCCGAGACTCGGCCAGTCAAGGTGCTCGATGCGTCGCTCGATCAAGGGCGCCTCGCACACGGTATCCTCCTCCAAGGAGAAGACCTTGATAGCCTCGAGCAAATCGCCCTCGCACTCGCGGGGCGTCTCCTCAACACCGACGCTAGCTCAGCGGCAAGCCATCCCGACTTTTTTACCCTGAGGCCCGCAAAGAAGGCCCGTCAGATCCGCATTGGTGAGCGCGGTAGTGACGAACCTAATACAATGCGTCGTCTCCTCCGAGACCTCTCGCAGACCTCCAATCAAGGTGGACGAAAAGTCGCAGCGGTCTACGAAGCCGACCGGATGAATAATTCGACGGCGAATGCGTTTCTCAAGACGCTCGAAGAACCACCGGATGGCACAACTCTCATCCTCATCACGACGCGCCCCTACGCACTACTTGATACGCTGCGCAGCCGGTGCTTCAACTTTCGTCTCCCCCTTCGCAATCAACGGCTCGACCAAGACGAATGGGTCATTTGGCGTAAAGCCTACCTCGGATGGCTCGATATGATCACGGGGATGAAGGCAACGGCCGAAGGCCGCGCCCACGCTGTTATGGGAGCCTACGGTCTCATCGTTCAATTCACCGAAACCCTCAACACGCTGAGCAACGAGGCTTGGGAGAAAGCGGGTGATACTCTGCCCGAACACCTCAGTGACGATGAACGCTCGGCGCATGAAGCGGGCCTACGCAAAGGCATCCGCAGCGACCTCTTCCGCGACATCGAAGAAACGACCCGCCTCTTCGCTGTGCAACAAAGCGCCCCTGGAGAATTCCCCTCCCTTACCCTAGCCCGCCTCACCGCTGAACTAGAACGCCTCGCCGGCCTGCTCGAAGTAAACCTAAAAGAAGACGTCGCCCTAGAACGCTTCCTCCACGAGTCGCTGAGACTGTGGAATTTGAAGTGAGTGATTTAGAATCTTGAAAAGCTTATCTGGACTCACGTGGGTTCGAATCAGAGCTCTTCGGCTGGTAACGAATCTTTTTCACAAAGACCCACATACCGTAGTAAATAATAGCAGTCCCCGTTGAAAGCCCGGCACTCGCGAGGTGAGACAAAACATAAGAGCCCGATACCGTCAGTGCGAAATAAAACACGAAACTTACAATACCAAAAATTATACCAAATTTGATGACAGAATATTCATGGCCCTTTGAGCGCTGCATCGTGGCAATGACCATTAGGACCAGAAATACCAATCCGACTAAGTCAGCAATAAGAGCTAGTATTGAGATCCCTGAATACATCGGTGCTTATGCGTGATTAAAAAAAGCTACACCCCAATCGGGTGCCAGGTGGTCTTGTATTCGATAAAGTCTTTGATCGCGTAGAGTGAAGGCGGCGCTTCGGCCAACCATTGAGCGCGCGTTTTAGACGTGCGCACCTTCAAGCGCTTCATGCTCTCGGCGGCATAGATTTGAGCCTGCTTCGCTGCTTCACTCTCAACCGTAAGATCAAGCCCGCGCACATGCTCGTGGGTCGTCATTGTTTCGAGAAGCTCGTCGGCTGAACCACTGAGAAGGTTTACGACACCACCCGGCAGATCAGAGGTCGCGAGCATTTCTCCAAGGAGGATGGCAGGATAAGGATTCTTCTCCGAAGCCAACGCGATAATGGCGTTGCCCGATGTAATGACTGGAGCGACCTGCAAGATGAGCCCGAGCAGTGACGCCTCTGCTGGAGCAATGGCGCAAACCACGCCCATCGGCTCAGTGACGGTAAAGTTAAAAAACAGCCCAGAGACAGGGTTGGTGTTACCTAGCACTTGCGCATACTTATCCGTCCATCCCGCGCAGTGCACGAGGCTATCGATCGCTGCACTCACTTCGACCTCAGCCTGCTTGGCAGTCACTCCGCCAGTGAGGCGCACCGCCCCAACAAGCTCTTCGGCACGTGCTTCCATCATCTCTGCCAGACGATATAAAATCTGCCCGCGATTGTAGGCCGTCCGAGCGGCCCACGCGCCGCCAGCCTTCGCCGCGACTTCGACCGCGTTGCGCACATCCTTGCGCGAACAAACGGGCACATTGCAGATAAACTCCCCAGAAGCATCTTCGAGCGCACGAACACGTCCACTCTCGGAGCGTATGAACTTTCCGCCTACATAGGCTTTAGGGGTCTTGGTGATAGGTAAACGAGTCATGATATATACATTAAAGGGTTAACCACGGATGGACACAGATTCTAGAACTCCTAGGACGACGCGTTTCCACTGCCGTTTAGGATGCTTAAAATTGAGGATGAGACCAATCTTGAGCTTTGTAATGCGAAGGTAGTTCATCATTTGACCAACTTCATTATCACCGATTGGGTCGATGACTTTAGTATCTACGACGACTGTATTCTCAATAATCAGATCAGGAATAAAAAGCCCAACAGAACTTCCCTTATAGCTGATTTCGTATTGATTTTGCTGGGCAACATCTAAAGCGCGCAGACCTAACTCAATAACCAAAGCGTTCTCGTAAGGCTTCTCGTGAAGCCCATGACCCAATCCATTCAAAACATCGAACGCAGACCCAATAACATCTTTAGTCAGCGTTTCATGCTGTAGTAAAGATCCGTGTGTATCCGTGTTCATCCGTGGTTAAAGGTTTTTAAGCTTATAAAATCTTCAGGTAGTCAGCGACGCCCTGCTTGCCGCCTTCGCGCCCGAAGCCACTGGATTTGTATCCACCGAACGGTGACGTCGGATCGAATTTGTTGTAGGTATTGGCCCATACGACACCCGCTTTAAGCGCGGTGCTCATCTTGAGGATTTTTGAGCCCTTATCTGTCCAGACACCAGCAGAGAGACCGTAAGCCGTATTGTTCGCCTTTTCGATCGCTTCACTGACGGTGCGGAAAGTGAGAACACTGAGAACAGGCCCAAAGATTTCTTCGCGGGCGACACGGTGACTTTGAGTGACACCGGTGAACAGTGTCGGGCGGAAAAACCAGCCCGTCTTTGGCAAGGCGCATGAGCTTTGATACATCTCGGCACCTTCCTTAACGCCCGATTTTACGAGTTCGGTGATTTTCTTAAACTGCTCTTCAGAATTAATCGCTCCGATGTCGGTGTTCTTATCGAGCGGATTCCCCACACGCAGCGTAGCGATGCGTTGCTTTAGCTTTTTGATGACTACATCAGCAACCGACTCCTGCACTAGCAATCGACTACCCGCGCAGCAAACATGCCCTTGGTTGAAAAAGATCCCATTTATAATGCCTTCAACTGCTTGATCCAGTGGGGCATCATCAAAGACGATATTGGCAGCCTTGCCGCCGAGTTCGAGGGTCAGCCCCTTACCTGTGCCAGCGACCGACCTCATAATCGCCTGACCAACCGCCGTAGATCCAGTGAAAGCGATCTTCTTCGCGGTCGGGTGGTTGGCGATCATCTCGCCTGTTGCACCGGCACCAGTGACGATATTGACGACGCCCGGAGGCAGGCCGGCATCGCGAAAGATTTCGGCCATCTTCAGCGCCGTGATCGAAGTCGTCTCCGCAGGCTTAAGAACCACGCAATTCCCAGTCGCCAACGCCGGGGCGATTTTCCACGCGAGCATGAGGAGCGGAAAGTTCCACGGGATGATCTGCCCAACCACACCATAGGGCTCGGTCTTCGCACCGGGCACAGCATACTCGAGCTTGTCCGCCCAACCGGCGTAATAGAAAAAGTGGGCCGCAGCCATCGGCAGATCGAAATCGCGGGACTCCTTGATCGGCTTACCTCCATCCATCGTCTCCGCGACAGCGAGCTCGCGCGAACGATCCTGAATGAGTCGCGCGATACGGTAGAGGTATTTGCCGCGTTCTTTGCCCGACATGTCTCGCCAGACAGAGTGGTAGGCTTTGTCCGCGGCTTTGAAAGCAGCATCTATATCACTTTTCCCTGCGGCTGAAATCTTTGCCAGAACCTTACCTGTCGCAGGGTTGATCGAATCAAAATACTTCCGGCTCTTCGGTGCAACGAATTGGCCGCCGATAAAGAGATCGTATTTATCTTTGATCGCTGGCTTAGCTGATTCCGGGGCTGGATCAAACTCCCAAAGGTCTCCGAAAAGAAGTTCAGGGGTAGCACGGCGGCGAGAAGATGAAGTTGTTTTTGTCTTAGCCATTAGTATCCAGAAGTTGCGTCACTAAAGTTCCACGGAGCTTGATAGACTCCAGTTTCCTGCTTGCGAAGCTGCATGAGTAAGTCGTTCAAAAGTGAACTCGCGCCAAATCGGTAGCGTGTATTGCTGAGCCACGCATCCCCCAGCGTCTCTTTCACTGCGACCAGAAACTGGAGCGCTTGTTTCGAATTTCGAATCCCACCGGCAGGCTTCATGCTAATCGAGGTGCCTGTATCCAAATAATGATCACGGATCGCTTCGAGCATGACCTGATTGTTAGCCAAGGTGGCATTGCCTGAAGTTTTTCCTGTGCTCGTCTTGATGAAGTCGCCCTCTCGAAGCACTTCCATCGCGAGGAAAGAAGCGAGGCGGATCTTGTCGTAGGTTTCGAGTTCACTCACTTCGAGAATCACCTTCAAAGTCGTTTCGCCACCCGCATCGCGGACAGCCTCTATCTCATCCTGAACCTTCTGATACTTGCCTTCATGGAAGAGCCCGCGACTGATCACCATGTCAATTTCGTCGGCACCGTCTTTCACGGCTTGCTTTACCTCAGCCAACCGCGTCCGCAGAGGTGTTTGACCAGAGGGGAAAGCTGTTGCCACCGAGGCGATATGAACCGCATGCCCCTCGCCGAGAAAGGCGCGAGCGGCTTTGACCATCGCGGGATAGACGCAAACCGCCGCCGTCGTGGGTGTATCAAAGGTCGAATCCGGACAAATCGCCTTGCGGCAGAGTGACTCGACTTTACCCGCCGTATCCATGCCCTCGAGCGTCGTCAGGTCGACCATTGAGACGGCCAGTTTGAGGCCCTGCACTTTGCTGGCTTTCTTAATACTGCGCGTGGTGTATTTCGCCACACGTTCCTCAATCGCCACTTTATCTACTGGACCATACGTATCGAGGAGCCTCCGCATGGATTTGGGCTTGGGTGCTGTAGGGGGCATGCGGAAAAAATCACACTATCCGGCGCCCATTACAATGCGTATGTTGCTAAACTAAACCCGCCTTAGCGGCGAAGGGATCCCAGGTAGGGTCGCGGTGTCAGTCATACTCGGCGGCCAGAGCGACCGCTTCGGCCTGCTCAGAACCAAACTTTTTCTCGATCAAGGTGAGCGTCATATCCATTCCGGCAGAGACACCTGCCGAGGTTATGAATTTCCCATCCGCTACCCAGCGCGCTTGCGGAATCCACTCGGTCTTTGGCCCCTGACTACACGCTCACTCAAATGCCATCTTATTGGAGGTTGCCTGCTTGCCGTCGAGGGCCCCCGTTGCGGCAAGAATGCCTGCACCGGTACAGATAGAGGCCACCGTTGGCGTCCGCTCAATCACATCGGTGAGCAATGCCATTAAGGCATCCTCCTCTACAACCGATCGCGTGCCGATGCCTCCCGGTATCATCAAAACATCCACTGGGGGTAGCTCCGAAAGCGCAACCGTTGCCTCGACCCGTGTGCCAGCAATGCTTCGAACAAGCCCCCCCTCCGATGCCATCACCAAAACATCAATACGATCCCGTATGATCGAGAACATCTCCAGCGGGCCAAAGACATCGAGCAGCTCGAAGCCATCAAATAGAAACATCGCGACGCTAATCTTTTTCATCGCTCGTGAGCTTTAGTCGCGATCAGTCCAGCGTCCAGTTCGGATCGAAACCGAGCTGGTAATCTTCGCAGGTCTTCACCCCCGCAGGGTCCATCCAAGCGGCAAAAGCAATCATCGCAGCATTGTCCCCGGTGTGGTGCCGCTCGGCTAAATAGACAGGCATTTCGTGGGTTTCACCGAGCGCACTGATACCTTCGCGTAAGCGAGCGTTGTTGGCTACCCCTCCGGAGAGGCCGAGGCTACGCCAGCGTCCAGGATTCCGCCGGATGATCTGCCGAGTCTTTCCAATCAGAGCACCCACGACCGCTTCTTCATAGCTAGCGCAGAGGTCAGGCATGGTTGCTTCCAGATCGGCGGGAGCAATTTTCTCGATCGTGTAGCGCAGCGCTGTTTTCAGACCTGAGAAGGAAAATTTGCGCTCGCCCGAATTCATAAATGCACGGGGAAAATCAAACCGATCGCGCGCGCCACCCGCGCCGAGCTTTTCGATCAGCGGGCCACCAGGATATGGCATGCCAAGAAGCTTTGCACCTTTATCGAGGGCCTCGCCGGCAGCGTCATCAACCGTTTCAGCGATGACCCTGAGCGAGCGGTCAGCATCGATTTCAAAGAGGATCGTATTCCCCCCCGAGACAATCAAGCCGAGGTGTGGGAGGGATCCTTCGAAATTTTGTTCAAACGCCTCCGGTGCCTCGCCATGCATCGAAATAAACGGCGACCAGACATGCCCCCGAAGATGATTTACGCCAACGAGCGGGCGATCCCACGCAACGGCCAGCGCCTTTGCCAGAGCCATCCCGAGCGCTAGGCAGCCCGCCAACCCCGGCCCGGCAGTGACGGCTAAGCGATCAGGAACGTCATCACCGACTTGATCCAATACCGTGCTCAGCAAGCCTGGGAAGTGCGCCAGATGCTCGCGACTTGCGACATCCGGCACGATGCCTCCGAAGGGCTGGTGTTTGTCGATCTGCGAGTGGACCCATTCACCCCTCAGCCCCACTTTCGGGTCGAAGAGTGCTAAAGCAGATTCATCGCAGGAACTTTCGATCGCCAGCCACACGCTCACAAGAGAGAGGGGAATTCAGCCTATGGAAATAAAAAAGACGCTTTCCCCACTCCGATCTATCGCCCTACTCTGTGTGTCATGGCGAAGCTCTACTTCTACTACAGTGCAATGAACGCAGGGAAAACGACCGCACTTTTGCAGAGTGACTATAATTACCGCGAGCGGGGCATGCACACTGTCCTCCTCACCCCCTCAATCGATGACCGCGAAACGATCGGTAAAATTCGCTCCCGGATCGGCTTAGAAGCGGACGCCACACCCTACGACGCGCAGACCGACATGAAGGCCTTCGTCAAAACGACCCATGACTCCAAGCCCGTCGATTGCGTCCTCGTCGACGAGGCCCAGTTTCTGACCAAGCAGCAGGTCCTTGAGCTCACTGATCTCGCTGACTTTCACGATATCCCTGTCCTCTGCTACGGCCTGCGGACCGACTTTCGCGGCGAACTCTTCGAAGGGAGCAACTACCTGCTCGCATGGGCCGACGACATCAAAGAAATCAAGACGATGTGCCCTTCCGGTCGCAAAGCTACGATGGTTCTGCGCGTCGACCAGGAGGGCAATGTCCTGCGCGAAGGCTCCCAAATCGAGATCGGCGGCAACGAACGTTATATCTCTGTCTCTCGCCGTTTCTTCAAAGAAGGACGCATAGAGTAACTGTTTTGGAACCACAAAAGGCCCACAAAGCCTTCATGATTCCTAAGCCAACTTCTGCTCAGATCTGCATCGCGCGAGTATCCGTGATTTTCCGTGTGCATCCGTGGTTAATTTAATCCCGAGCACGCGCACCATACATTATTCATCATTCACAATTCATCCTTTCCCTTACTCACTCCCCCACCTAGCTTCCCACCATGCTCGAAAACCTGACTGATCGGCTCGGAAAAGCCCTCCGCAATCTCCGTGGAGTTGGCAAGCTGACTGAAGAAAACATGGCCGAAAGCCTGCAGGAAGTGCGTAAAGCGCTCCTCGCCGCCGACGTCCATTTTCGGGTCGCACGTGACTTCATCGAACGGGTCAAAACCGCCGCCGAAGGCCAAGACGTGCTCAAGTCCGTCTCGCCCGGCCAGATGATCGTCAAGATCATCAACGACGAGCTCACGGACCTCCTCGGCGAAGGCACGACCGAGCTCGTTGATAAGAAGCACCTGCGCATCATGCTCCTCGGACTGCAGGGCGCGGGTAAGACCACTCTCGCCGGCAAGCTCGCCCTCCACCTCCGCAAAAAAGGCTTCACCAAGCCCGCCCTTATTGCCTGCGACGTCTACCGCCCAGCCGCCATCGATCAGCTCGAAACGATCGCGAAGGCAAACGACTTTCTCTTTTACGGCGACCGCACGACCAAGGACGTCAACAAGATCGGCAAACAAGGCTGGGAATGGGCCAAGAGCCAAGACGCCGACGTCATCATTTTCGACACCGCTGGCCGCCTCCAGATCGACGAAGACATGGTCAAGGAGGTCGCCCGACTTAAGGACACCGTCCTCCCCGACGAAATCCTCCTCGTCGGCGACGCTGCCCTCGGACAAGAAGCGGTTAACGTCGCGAAAAGCTTTAATGAACAAGTCGGTATAACTGGCATCGCTCTGACTAAGCTCGACGGTGACACCCGAGGGGGTGCTGCCCTCAGCATGAAGGCGATCACGGGCGTCCCGATTAAGTTCCTCGGCACTGGCGAGAAAACCGAAGACCTCGAAGTCTTTCACCCCGACCGCCTAGCCCAGCGCATCCTTGGCATGGGCGACGTTGTCTCCCTCGTCGAAAAAGCGCAGGAAGTGGTGAACGAAGAAGACGCCGTGAAGATGGCGGAGAAGATGCAGCGCGCCGACTTCAACTTCGAAGACTTCCTCGGCCAAATGCAGGCGATTAAGAAAATGGGCTCCCTCGGCGGCATTATGAAAATGATGCCCGGCATGAGCGGCGTCGAAGTCGGTGACAAAGAAGAGAAGAAGCTCAAGCACACCGAAGCCCTCATCCTTTCAATGACGCCAAAAGAGCGTCACAACCCACAGATCCTCAACGGCTCGCGCCGCGCCCGCATCGCTCGCGGTGCTGGTCTCGGGATCAAAGACCTCAACGCCCTGATCAAGCAGTTTCAGCAAATGAAAAAAATGATGAAGATGATGAAAGGCGGCAAAGGCCGAAAGATGATGAAAGCGATGGGCAAAAAAGGTGGCGGTGGCTTCCCAGGAGCCGGCGGTGGTGGTGAATTCCCCGACCTCGGTGCTCTCGGCGGAGGCGGCATGGGCGGCGGTGGACTGAATCTTCCTGAATTCTAAATAGGCCTGCTGAATCCACCAAGGGACACGCTTCATCTAGGCCTTGAAAAGCAACTCGGCTCCAAATTTACTGATCTTATGCATAACCGTTTCTTACTTTCCTTTCTAGCTATCGCTTGCTTCGCCTTCGTCGGTTGCGAGACGAACGACACTGCATCCACTTCCAGCGAATGGCATTCTTTCGAGGGTGAAGTTGTATGGGTGAAAACCAGTCGCGGATTCTGGGCGATCCAGACGAAGAAATCGGGGAAGATTAACCCGCTCAAGCTGCCTGAGGCCTTCAAGGTCAATGGCCTGAAAATTTGCGGCGAGGTCAGACTTTTCCCGAAGGCCGAAAGCGCGCGCAACTGGGGTACGGTGGGCGAAGTCAGAGCAGTAGAACGCTTGAGCGAATAGATGCCCGTGGCCGTCGGTGACCGAGTTCAAATCGCCACGGTCAGACCAACATTCCTGCGACCGCCGCCGTCATGAAACAGGCGATCGATCCACCTAAAACAGCCCGTAAAGCGAGCTGAGTCAGATTCGCACGTTGCCCTGGCGCGATAACGCTGATCCCTCCGATCTGAATTCCGATCGAAGCAAAATTGGCGAAACCACAGAGTGCATACGAAACCAGAATGACGGCCCGCTGATCAGACAAGACTCCACTGTCCTGCATCTGGCCAAGGGTCCCGAAGGCAACAAACTCGTTGAGGACCAACTTCTGCCCAAGCAGCTGTCCCACTGACATGAGGCTACCATAGTCGACGCCAATCAGCCATGCCACGGGGGCAAAGAGGATTCCAAAAATGAAGTTTAGATCGAAGTTCACGTATGCACCGTCGGTCCATTGTTCAACCAAACCATTCAAGCGCAGCCAGCTTCCGATGTATTCACCCAGAACGTAGTTCGCGAAATAAATCATCGCGGTAAAGGTGATGAGTGCCGCAACGACATTGAAGGCCAAGTTCATCCCCTGGGTCGTTCCAACCATGGCGGCATCGAAGGCGTTGACTCCCAGGCGATCTCGTTCGATTTCGAGGGACGTATCCACTTTTTCACTCTGCGGAATCAACATCTTAGCGGCTAGGATCGCGGCTGGCGCAGACAAGATCGAGGCGGTCAGCAGGTGCTTACCAAAGAGCACCCGCAGTTCCTCATCGTCGCCCCCTAAGAAGCCGACGTAACCAGCAAAGACACCCCCTGCGATCGTCGCCATGCCCCCCGTCATGAGGCAGAGCAATTCACTCCGCGTCATGCGCTCGACGTAAGGCTTCACGACCAGTGGCGCCTCAGTCTGTCCAACAAATACATTGGCCGCGGCTGCGAGACTTTCCGCGCCACTGAGCCGCATCGTCTTTTGCATGATCCATGCGAAGGTGAAGACGATTTTCTGTAGAATTCCAAAGTAATAGAGAACCGAGGTCAGGCCGGAGAAAAAGATAATCGTAGGCACCACTCGCACCGCGAAAATGAAGCCGAACTTCGAGCCGTCATAAAGATCTCCGAAGACAAATTTGCCCCCATCATCGGCAAAACTGAGCACATCAATGAAGAAGCGCGTAACGCCATCAAAGAAATCAGCAACAAAGCCCAACCTCAAAACCGCGAGGCCGATCAGCACCTGCATCGTGACCCCAGTGAGGACCAATCGCCAGTCGATCTTCTTCCGATCGGAGCTGAAAAGATAAAGGATACCAATAAAAGCAAGCAGACCGATCAGGCCACGAAAGATATCAACCATACTCCGATCTAGGGCGACGAAGCAGCTACAGGCAAGCGCCAAGCCAACCTCAGAGAAGTCAATCGGCGAGGAGTTCGTCGACCCACACATCGATGACACCAACGGCAGGCGGCACGCCTGCCTCCACAATCGTCTCACGGAGCAAACCACGATGCGTAGCCGGAAAGACAACGGGGGGCGGGAAGCCCTCAATGGCCAAGGACTCAAGCGTCACGACGCCATCGCCGAGATGCTCCTTGGTATGGTCCCACCACGCTTCCAAGGCCTGATCCGAAGTGTCGCTGGGTGAGCGTTCAAGGAGCCATTCAATGCTCGAATCAAAGCGGTCATCTTTCATCACCACCCCACCAATCTGTGCTACATCAACTCCACTCGGCCATGGGCGAGCGTTCAGGGTATCGAGAAATACACTGCCCGGGCGGAGATCGACCTTGGCCGTTCCAAGACCATCGTGCAGCGCTGAGAAAAGGGAAAAATCGCGCGAGGCGTTGCTCTCGAACTGATCCATCAACTCCAACCAGATCCTCAGCCGCGCCCACTCTGAGCCATGGTTTGGCGTTCCCACTAGAAAGACGGCGACGACTGGAGCGCCCGAAACCACTGCCGATCCCTCAACCGGATGCCGATGGCGAGAAACAAAGTCCCGCGCTACAAGACCACCCATACTGTGGCCAATGAGGATCACAGGCCCACTCTCCCCGAGTGCAGTCCACTGAGAAGCAAGGAGATCTGCACTGAGATCAATCGCTTGATCATTTGGGTAGCGTAGCTCCCAGAGGTCGACCGGCTTGCTAGCGAGCACGGGGATCAGCTCATCCCAGATCCCACCTGGCTCATCCAGTCCGTGAATCAGGACGACCGAGAGCGCAGAGGCTCCTCTGCCTTCGTCGTCATGCGAGAAGAGTCCGTAGACCCCTTCAGGCGGCTGCATAGCCTCAGGAAACCAGTCCGTGAGTAAGCTACGCATTCCAAGTCTGAACACGCGTTCTTGCTCCGGCTCAGACTCCACCCACCAGATCCAAGCAACCGTTGCGACGACGACAGAAAAAAGAGCGACCAGAATAAACCGCTTGCGGCGAAAGTTTGTGATGCGAAAGCGCTGGCTCATCGTTTCGATTCAGGCGTGAGCTGAGCGCTCCCGCCAGAAATAAAAAAAAACGCTCAGACCGAAGTCTGAGCGTCTATCAAAAATAAACGGATGACAAAAAAGCGTCCGGACTAGTTGCGCTTGGCAGCATCGTAGAGGCGTTTTTCCTTAACCTTATTCGCTGCCTTACCGATTCTGTCGCGGAGGTAGTAGATACGTGCACGCATCGTGATCGATTCGCGATCGACTTCAACCTTCTCAATATTCGGGCTGTGAACTGGGAAGACACGCTCTACACCTTCGCCGAAGCTGATACGGCGAACGGAGAATGATTCGTGAATGCCTCCGCCTTTACGAGCGATGACGATGCCAGCGAAAACCTGGATCCGTTCCTTACTGCCTTCACGCACACGGGTGTGGACCCGAACTCCGTCGCCTACCTTAAAGTGGGCGCGGTCTGATTTGATTTGTTCCTGCGTGAGTTCTTGAATGAGTGCGTTCATGACAATGGGTCTTTTGAAAGTAAGTCTGGGCGCCGTTGGCGTGTTTTCTCCTCTTGGCGTTCGCGTCTCCATGCGGCGATGGCGGCGTGATTACCTGAAAGAAGCACCTCAGGCACATGCATCCCATTATATTCAACGGGACGCGTGTATTGAGGAAAGCCGAGCAAGCTGCTACTGAAGGAATCTTGGGTCAAGGACTTTTCCTCACCTAATACTCCAGGAATTTGTCGGGCGACGGTATCGATGAGAACAGCCGCTGGTAGAGTGCCATTTGTGAGGACGTAATCACCGATGCTAATTTCGCGATCGATCTTCGCCTCACGCACTCGTTCGTCGATGCCTTCGTAGTGTCCACTAACGAGAACGAGGTGCTTTTCTTGGGCCAACTCACGTGCCAAGGCAGTCGTCAGTCGTTCACCATCAGCGGAAAGGTAGATGACCTTCGCTTCTTCGCTTTTCACCGCATCGATGGCAGAAAAAAGCGGTTCAGGCTTCAAAAGCATACCGGCTCCACCACCAAAGGGGCGGTCGTCGGTAATTTGCCACTTACCCTCTGCCCAGTCGCGGAGATTGTGTGCTTTCGCATCGATTAAGCCACGCTCAATCGCGCGACCAATCATGCTTTCGGTCAAAAACCCGCCAATCATGGCGGGAAAGAGGGTTAGAATATCGAAGCGAATCTGAGCCGTCATCGATATCTGCGATTCTTCGCTGAGCCAGATCGCCCGATGGGCGGGGGCTTCACGCGAATTTAGGCCTCAGTCTCGGTAGCAGCCTCAGCGGGTGCCGCAGCAGCCTCAGCGGGCGCCACAGCAGCTTCAGCGGGTGCCGCAGCAGCCTCAGCGGGCGCCACAGCAGCTTCAGCGGGTGCCGCAGCTGCTGCTTTGCGAGCGCGCTTGATGATCGATCGGACTGTTTCCGACGGCTGCGCGCCAACACTTTGCCAGTAGTCAATGCGCTCAAGGTTGATCAGCTCACGCTTTTCAGCCACTTTGTTACGTGGATCGTAGATGCCTACTTTCTCAACAAAGCGACCATCGCGACGGAAGCTGGATTCAGCAATGACGACGCGATAATTTGGGGAGTGAGTTGCGCCTCCACGCTGCAAACGAATTTTAAGTGACATGTGTACTAGAAAATTTAGGGAAAAGCGGCGAAGAAAAGGTCGGTTTCTAACCCGAGTCAAGGGCATTTCGACACAAGCAGGACCTCAGACTCATAAAGCGTCTACTCTGCAGCAGGGTTTTCTTCCGTCTCCTCAAGGAATCCCTCTAGCCACTCGACATCGTCAGCAGGCTCACGGGCAGCCGCATCCACATACGTTTGGTGCAGACGCTTTGTCGCGTCTTCAAGCTGCTTTTGCGCTTCTTGAAGGGCTTCTGCATCCGCCGCACGCTGCAAGTTTTGGAACTGCTCATTGAAGTCCAGCCATGCTTCGCGCTGCTCAGGCAGCGTTTCGTCGCTCAGAAAGAAAAGTTTATCAGGTGAATCCAACATTGCCGAGCTTGCTTCCAAGGCCTCACTAAAGCGCTGAAGACCCTTCACCTCTGAAACCACGCTACGCAGGTTGGCAACCTCTTCGGTCAATCCATTAAGCGCAGCTGATTGGCGGGCTTTAGCCGAGATTAACATCGTGCGTTGGCTCACCAACTTCTCGCTCACTCCCTGTTCGGAAAGGAGCTTACCTGCGCGCTTAGGCACGGGAATGCGTAGCATATCGTTGCCTACCAAACGAATTGGGGCACGCCGCTGGCCCAGCGTCTGGCGCTGAAAATTCATCTCATTAAAAAAGGGGATGAGCGTCGCGAGGTCGATGTCGGGCAAGTTCATCTCTCCTTCGAGCTTGCGTGCGATGTCTGTAAGCGTCTCTGAAACGCCTACCTTGTATTCGACGAAGTCATAGTTTCGCTCATCGAGCGCCTCCCCAGAAATTTCTCCAACTGCTGCCAGGCCTTTCCAAGCATCCTCAAGCAGGCTAAGCGCTTCGCTGATTTCAACCTCAGCGGCGTCGAGCGCATTCAATTGCATATCAATCGAGGCCACTGTAACAGCCGTTATCGAAGCAATCGCCTCAGTCTCGATGATCAAATCGGCAACGACACTATCAATCACGACACGCCCTTGGCGCATCAACTCACCGCGCTCTTCGTAGGCAACCTGCATTGAGGCTACATCATATGCGAGACGTGCTGCGAGGGATTCCGCCAATATCTCACGAGTGCGAAAAAGCTCATCCTCCAACGCGGACTGGATCGCCTTGGCGCTCTCATCCACAACGGGGACTTCAATCACGTCCACCCGCACGCGCTCGTCCGATTCGACGACGGGAACTAAGCTTACATTCTGCTCTACGTCTGGTCCATCACCACCGAAAATGATCGGATCCGAACTCTCGCGAACAACAAAGTAACCCACCAGGGCCAAAAAAACGACTAGATAGGCTATTCGCCGGATCCATCCAAATGCACTCATGACATTATCTTATGTTAGAGAATTCAAGTATCTGTTCAATCTAGGAACATCGGCTCGAGAAGAGCGCGGAAGATTTAGAAGACTGTAAACTTTCGTTTAGTTGAGGAACGACTTTGCGTCAAATGAGTATTCAAAGCGTGCTTTGCATCAGGCTTATCCATAACGCACTATCTATAACAAACGGGGCCATCCCAACAACAAAATGCTAGATCATTATTTAGCTGTGCGGAGGGGAAAGTTGCCCAAAGGACACGAATCGATCTGAAAGCAGTCTCTCCGTCTTGCCTCTACAAGATCACATCCTTTCAGTGTAGAACATGTCATCGCTCAATCTCCGCAGTCCAAACGCCACTCTCGGCGGGGTCGCACACCTTGCTCGGCTCATCGATAAAATCCGCGCCTTCAATCGTGGCGAGCTCCCTGCCGACTACCAACCGAAGCTCGGAGTCGCCTTCGACGGCTTTGTCTGTGATTTCCTCGGGCTCGACTACTCAGCCTTCCGTGCCGCGATGACGGCATTAAACTTCGACGACGAAGAGGCGCTCGTATGGATCAAGTCGAATATCGCCTGGCCTAGCGATGAACGTATCTTGTTTTTTAATACATTTCTGCGCGCAAGAGGATGGCGCGACAGTTTCCGAGAAACCCTTCCAAAACGACTCGAGGGCATGGGGCTCGACGACGACGGCTCGATCAAGACCTGCTGCGAGATGATCGATACAGATGAAGGGCGCCCAGTTCCGCAGCTTCCCATCGATGGTGAACCCGCTGATGGCTCTGGACCCGAACGACCCTCCTCTGTCGTGCGACGTGCCGCGATCTTTCAAGAGCACGCCAGTCCTCTCGAGGCCCAGCCGACAGACGAAGTTCCGGTGCTGCCAAAGCTCAGCCCGATCAAATCGGTCGTTTTCGATATCTATGGCACGCTCATCATCTCCGGAACAGGAGACATCAGTCTTGCTGAAAATGAGGACCGGAGCGCACAACTCAAAGCCGCCCTCACCAGAGCAGGCATTACCGGTGTGGCGGAGGAAGTTCCCCTCGCTGATCGATTCCATGCTGCAATCAAAGCGGCTCAGGATGAACGCCGCGCGGACGGCATCGAATACCCCGAAGTTGAAATTCGCGAAGTTTGGACAACCTTCCTGACTGAACTCAGCGCCGAGGGACCCTCCTTTGAAGTGCCCTCCGGCGAAGCGCTAGAGCAGCTCGCGATCGACTACGAATGTAGGGTCAACCCAGTTTGGCCGATGCCAAATCTCGCTCCCTGCCTTGCTAGCCTCGCCTCGAGCGGACTCACCTTGGGGATCGTTTCGAATGCGCAATTTTACACCCGCCTGATGTTCCCCGCCTTTATGGGTGTTCCACTGGCTGACCTTGGCTTTGCACTCGATTGCTGCGTTTACTCCTACAGCGAACGGGAAGGAAAGCCGTCGACTGCTCTGTACGAAAAACTCGCTACACGGCTGAAAGTCCGCGGCATAGAACCGAGTGAAACGCTCTATGTCGGTAACGACCTTCGAAATGATGTTTGGCCCGCACAGCTTGCAGGATTCAAGACGGCGCTCTTTGCCGGCGACAAGCGCTCACTTCGCTGGCGGAAAGAGGACTCGCACCTCGATGCGATCCGTCCGGACGCAATTATCACCGATCTTTGGCAACTTCCTAAACTTGTCTCAGAGTAGATAGCCTATTCTAAAGTTTACAATGCCTGACCCCACGACAGATTTTGTCCCACCTTCGAGACTCGAAGTGCTTAAACGCGGAGCCTCTGGATGCTGCCCTCGCTGCGGATGTAACCATATTTTCATTACAGGATTTCGCCTCCATGAGCGCTGCCCAGAGTGTGAGCTCCCTCTAGAAATGGAGGATGGCTGGAGCTACGGAAGCGTCCCACTGGCCTATATCCTGACTGCTGTCGGCTGGGGCACGCCGGTCGTCGTCCTCACTTTGTTTGGAATCCTGAGCACACAGATGGCGCTTATTCTAGGTATCGGCGGCGCGATGGTCCTACCGATCGTCACCTTCAAGTTCACGAAGAGGCTCTGGATCGGAATCTACTACGCGCTCATCCCTCAAGAGCTACGCCCACGCGATCCGAACGAGCGCGGCGATGTGCACTAGAGGACACCTAGTCTTGACCCGATTCATCGTCATCAACGGCGTCCGGGACAGGCACCGCATCGACCTCTGTCACCACAACGGGTTTCCGCTCGTATCGAACGACTTCGCGAAAGTTGCCTTTCAGCCGATCGCGTAGCTTTTCCTTGAGTGCATCTGGAATACGGGCGACGGCGTCTTCAAGCGTCAGGGTAGCGACCAGCGCTGGATTCACACGCTTGGCAGGAGATTTCTCAGCTGGCGGCTCTGGATCGACCGTGTCCGGGAGGTCTTTTTGGTCAGCAAGCGATGCCTCCCATTGCGCTTCAGGTTCACTGAAAGTGGGTCGAGATCCGGCAGCAACGAGTGCGCTACCTTCAAGTTCTGGAATGATCGGCTGTCCCCCACTGCGCTTAAGCGGCGGGATCAGTCGTTTTTTTTTCCAACTTCAGGCAATTGCCCGGCGAGGTCAGAAATCTCTTTGATCAGGCTGTCGATGGCCCGAGCTCGGCCGGCTTCCACTCCACGTAAGAGGGCGACTTCAAAATTCACTTTTTGCGAGAGCCCACGCTGCACGGCTTCTTCCGAGGCATGGAGGGTGTCGAGCATCCGCATGAGTGACTCGACAGACAGGCCGTCGCCAAAGCGGGCGCTCTTCCCACCGTTGCGAATCGCATCGAGAAGGATTTCCCGGAGGAGTGCCTGTAGGTCTAGAAGGATACGGTAAAGATCGAGGCCTCCCTCAGCCAGCCGCTCAACCATCGCCACGATTTCAGCGTAGTCTGCGTCGACAAGAGCCTTGGCGAGCGCCTCGACATCATCCGCTGAGGCCAAGCCATAGACGTTCAGAACATCATCAACGCCGATGCTTTCGCCACAGAAGGAAATCATCTGGTCCAAAATACTCTGTGCATCGCGCATCCCGCCATTAGCGAGGCGGGCGATGGAAAGGAGCGCGGGCGGTGCCACTGTGATCTTCTCGGCATCGGAGATCTGGGAGAGGCGATCCACAATCACTTCGTCCGATATGGGGCGAAACTCGAAGCGCTGACAGCGCGAGGTGATCGTCGGTAAGACTTTGTGCGATTCAGTCGTCGCGAAAATAAACTTCACGTGGGCCGGTGGCTCTTCGAGCGTCTTGAGCAGCGCATTGAAGGCCTGCGCTGAGAGCATATGCACCTCATCAATGATGTAGATCTTGTAGGTGCACTGAGCCGGAGCGTATTGGCAGTCTTCGCGCAGATCTCGCACCTGATCGACCGAGTTGTTCGATGCGCCATCGATCTCGATCACATCCATGCAGTGGCCCGACATGATCGATTGACTGATTTCGCTCTCAGGATCCGGCGCGACCGATGCCCCACCTTCAGCATTCAGGGCCTTGGCGAGGATGCGGGCGGTCGAGGTTTTGCCCGTGCCGCGGGGGCCGACAAAGAGGTAAGCATGCGCAATGCGACCCGTCGTGATCGCATTCTTCAGGGTACGGACGATATGGTCTTGACCGACCAATTCGTCAAACGTCTGCGGACGCCAGCGCCGCGCAATAACTTGATACCCCCCTTGAGACATACGTGAGAAAATTAAAAAAATGGCCAGGCACCCTACGGCACACGAGATTCCAAATTACCGTTGCTGCCTTCCGGCCCTGGCGGGATTCACAGGCCTCTCGTTGCATAGGACCCGACCACCTTCAACGTCGGCCATCCATTCTAGGATTTCAACCCCCTTTTTCATTCTTCCAAGGAGAATGCATTCACAGCTCACTATTATCTACCAAGGCAGGGCGAAGGCCCTCCGCCATCCAATTCATGGCACCCATATAAAATGAAGCTGGCGGCGAATACCGAAATTCGCTAATTTAGTTTGAACAGACCCCGCTCTAACACCGACATTTAGCATATCGATTGCTCTTTTTCTTAGAAATCCATGCGAGCCTACTTCCTCCGGCGTTTGCTGCTCATTCCACCGACCCTCCTCGGGATTACGCTCATCGTCTTCGCGATCACGCGTTTTGTCCCCGGTGGTCCTGTCGAGCAACGGTTGCTTGAGATGCAGGGTGGCGCCACATCGATGGAGGGCAGCAGCGCTTCAAACCATCTCGGGCAACAAGCCGTTTCAGAAGCAGAAATCGAAAGGCTGAGGGCCTACTACGGCCTCGATAAGCCCTGGTATATCGCTTACGTCAATTGGCTGGGTAAAGTCGGCCGCGGTGACCTTGGTGAATCCTATCGATGGAATGAGCCCGTCACTCGTATCCTTTATAATGCCTTACCCATATCGACTTTCTACGGGATAATCAGTTTCATTCTGATCTACTCGATCTCAATCCCTCTAGGGATGGTCAAGGCTCTGAGGCACAGGACATTTCTTGATAGCAGCACATCCATCCTTGTTTTTGCCGGGTATGCGATTCCTGGATACGTTTTGGGTGCCATTCTTATTTTCTTTTTCTCGATTCAGAAGGACTGGTTCCCATCCGGGGGCTTTGTTGGCTACGAATATCAGTATCTCATGCCCTTCGGCGTCTTCACCGACGGCGGCGCAATTTTGAGCCTGCTCCATCATGCGGTGCTTCCTCTCATCTGCTATCTCATCGGTGGCTTTGCCTTAACCACCCTTTTGATGAAAAACCACCTAATGGATAACCTTGCGGCCGACTACATGCGCACCGCGGTCTCTAAAGGCTCAACCTTTAAACGCGCAGTCTTCAAGCATGCGCTGAGAAACTCACTCATTCCGATCGCTACTACATTCGGACAAAATCTCGCTCTCTTCGTCTCTGGCTCATTTCTCATCGAGTTTCTTTTCGATATCAATGGGTTTGGCCTCTTAGGCTTGGAATCAATTCTGCAGAGAGACTACCCCATCGTGATGGGAATCGTCCTCTTTTCCAGTCTCTTAATGCTAGTGGGAAATATCATTTCAGACATACTTGTCGCCATCGTCGACCCAAGGGTGCGCTTTAATTAATTTGCTCTATGGGTGCTACAAATTCAGTCGATACCCAGGATGAGAACGCCTTCTCTCCTTTAGGAAAAGGCGTTGTCCTCTTCGTCCTACTTCTGACTGGGATTCTTCTAAATAGATATACGAATCCTTACTTCGCACTCAGTGGCATTATCACGCTTAGCTGGTCGGCACGCGGGCGCATGGGCTGGAAAGCGAATCCTCTTACGGTCCGTAAATTAAAGCGCTTTAAAGCGATCAAGCGTGGTTCAGCTTCATTTAATATCCTTCTCCTACTCTGGATCTTTTCACTCTTCGCCGAATTCTTCATCAGCAACCGAGCCCTCGTTGTTCGATACGACGGTCATTGGTATTTCCCTACATTTTCGAGTGTCCAGCTTGCAGGTGAGTTTGGTATCGCCGGGAGTGAACGTTTCGAGCCAGTCAACTATCGGGAACTGCAGGCTAGTTTCGCACAGGAGAATGGCTCAGGGAACTTCGCTATCATGCCGCTGATTCCCTACAGTCCGAATGAGAGCAATTCCTACAATGGCATCCTCAGACCCGAGCCACCCAGCTGGAGCAATCAGCATCTTCTCGGCACGGACGAAACAGGCCGCGACATTTTTGCCCGCCTCATCTATGGTTTCCGCATCGCCATCTTCTTCGCCCTCGCATTCACCGTCTTCACTTATCTCATCGGAGTCGTCATCGGATGCCTGATGGGATACTTTGGAGGCCTAACGGATCTGCTGGGGCAGCGGTTGATCGAAATCTGGTCGAACATTCCTTTCCTCTATACCGTCATCATCATCTTCTCGATTGTCCCGACCGATTTTGAAGTCAGCATCAGAATCACTATCTTGCTTGTTGTCATGGTCCTCTTCTCATGGACGGGCATGACCTACTACATGCGCTCGGGCACTTTAAAAGAGCGAGCTCGTGACTACACCTCTGCTGCGATAGTGCTGGGTGCTTCACCCTCGAGAGTCATCTTCTCACACATCCTCCCGAACACCCTCTCCACCCTCGTAACCTTTATGCCCTTTACGATCAGCGGAGCGATTGCGGCGATCACAGCTCTCGATTTCCTCGGCTTCGGGCTCCCTGCGCCCACCCCAAGCATAGGGGAACTTTTGAAGCAGGGGCAAAGCAACATCACAAATGCCCCTTGGATCATTACCTCGGCCTTCGTCTCTTTGACTGTTTTACTCACCCTTATCACTTTCGTCGGTGAAGCCGTGCGCGAAGCCTTCGACCCGAAAAAATTCACCCAATATCTCTAATGAAGACTATGAAATTCACCTTTCGGGCAATGGGCCTTTGCGCAGTTGTTATTCTTATCACCGGTTGTGGCGGAGGAAAAGATTCAGATAATCCTACTACATCTCAAGAGATTCAATCTGGCACCGCCCAACGCATGCCTATCCCGGCCGAAATACAGCAGTTTTATGACGCCAAAGTCAGCCTGCCACCTGCTCTCTACGAAGACCTTGAAGCCGGCCGCGTCACGCAGGAAGAGATCGATCAGCGCACGGCCTCAGGTGAGTTTCCAAAGCGTTTCGAATTTAAGACGCTCGATGATTTGCCCAGCGATCTCGTCTGGGAAGACGGCATGGAGCTCGAAGAATTCGGTTCCTCTGAGGCCAAGAAAGGCGGCACTTTTTATTACTTTTTCCCTGACTTTCCTCGCACCCTCCGTGTCATCGGCCCTGACGCCTCGAGCGCCTTTAGAAACTATCTCCTAGATAATGTAACACTAGGACTTGCTGCGAGACATCCAAACAATCCAAGCATAGGGGAAAACGGCTTCACCTACTACGCGGAGCTCGCAAAAGAATGGTCATTAGATAAAGCCAACAATACAGCATACATTCGACTTAGACCCGAAGCAACGTGGTCTGATGGCGTTCCCATCACGGTCGACGATTTCTTTTACTCAATCTATTTCCATACCTCCGAGCACCATCAGCAGCCGTTCTATATAAACTATTATAATCGGAATATCGTGCGCCTAGTGAAATATGACGACTACACTTTTTCTATAACAGTCGCAGAACAAAAACCCGATTTTACTGGCAGCGTTTTAGCGCTCCCGCCCATGCCGATGCACCACTACGGCGTCATGGATGAGGACTACATCGACAAATTCCAATGGGTATTCCAGCCGACAACAGGCCCCTATGTAATTCGGAAGAAAGACATCAATAAGGGTAATTTCATACGCCTCAACCGGAACGATAACTGGTGGGCAAAAGACCTGAAGTTCCAGCGCTATCGATACAATTTCGACGTCATTCACATCAGCACGATCCGCGACTACGAGAAAGCGATCGAAGTCTTTAAGAAAGGTGAAATTGATATCTTCCCGATCAACATCACCCACTGGTGGCATGAAAAAGTAGCGAACGACGATCCGCTCGTGACCAGTGGCTACATCCATAAATACATCTTCTACAATGATCGCCAACGCTCAACCCGTGGCATATGGATTAACAAAGCGGTCGCTCCGATGGATGATATCAATATTCGTCGCGGCTTCCAATACTCGATGAACTGGGGCCGTGTAATCAATGAGTATAATCGAGGCGACTATAAGCGCCTTAATACCGTCAACGATGGCTATGGTCCCTTCTCACACCCGAGCCTGAAAGCTCGCGCCTTCGATGTAGAGAAGGCACTCGAATACTTTGCCAAAGCGGGCTACAACAGCCGCAACGATGAGGGCATTCTTATCGATGAGAATGGAGAGACTCTGCGCATCACCCTGACAACCCCATGGCCCTCCGCTGAAAACGAACTCACGATCCTTCAGGAAGAAGCCTTGAAAGTCGGCCTAGATCTCAATCTAGACCTCCTTGATTTCACCACCGGCCTCAAGAAAGTGAATGAGAAAAAGCACCAAGTGGCCTATATGGGCGTAGGGGGCGGCGCTGAAATGACCCCACGTTACTGGGAATATTTTCATTCGAAAAACGCTTTCCAGAATGCCTTTCTCGAAGATGAATCCGCGAATCCCGAGCGAAAACTTCAGCCCAATACAAACAACACAATGAGTGTCGCTGACCCTAAAATGGACAAGCTCATTGAGATCTATCGCTCCTCATCAAGTGCAGAAGAGATGCAAGGTCTCTCTCACCAAATCCTAGAGATCATTCATGAAGAAGCGGTCTTTAATCCTGGTTACTATCGGCCCCACATTCGCACCGCGTCATGGCGCTGGGTCCATTGGCCAGAAGATCACAATGTGAGGATCGCGAGCAACTTTGAAGAATTCTACCTCGCTTGGATCGATGAAGATGAAAAACGCGAAACCCTCGATGCGATGAAGAAGGACAAAGAATTTCCCGCCGTGATCGAAACACATGATCAGTACCTAAAAGCAGAGTAACCGCAATTTGGATACATCACGAAAACTTCTTCAGGTCCGCGACCTCGTCTCTGCCTTCGACACTGACGACGGCCAAGTCACCGCTGTTGACCGCGTAAGCTTCGAGGTCGAAGCGGGAAAAACTCTCGGTATTGTCGGTGAGTCTGGCTGCGGGAAAAGTGTGACAGCATTCTCATTGATGCGTCTTCTTCCCCAGCCGATGGGTAAAATCCTCGAAGGGGAGATCCTTCTCAATGGGGAGGATATTTTGAAGCTTCCCCCCAAGGAAATGCGCAAGATCCGGGGCGAAACAATTGGGATGATCTTTCAAGAGCCGATGTCTGCGCTCAATCCGGTGCAACGCATCGGCAAGCAGATGAGTGAGGTCTACGAGCTCCACCGATCGAAGATGTCGAAGAAAGAGACCTGGGAGGCTTCGATCGAAATGCTCCGAAAGGTGGGAATCCCCTCTCCCGAACTACGCATCGGAGACTTCCCGCATAAGCTTTCAGGTGGGATGCGCCAGCGCGTCGTCATCGCCATGGCCCTCGCCCTCAAGCCCAAGCTCGTCATCGCAGATGAGCCGACGACTGCACTCGACGTCACGATACAGGCTCAAATTCTTGATCTCATGAAGTCACTTCAAGCGGAGATGGGGATGGGGCTCATCATGATAACACACGACCTCGGCGTTATCGCTGAAACCTGTGATGATGTTGTCGTCATGTATGCAGGTCGGGTTGCAGAAAAAGGAAGCGTCGAGCAGATTTTCCACCATCCTCAGCACCTCTATACGAAAGGTCTTCTCAATTCGATCCCCCGACTTGATCACCCCGCCAAGACACCTCTTTCGACCATTCCTGGCCTCGTCCCCAGCCTCAGCCAAATGCCGGTCGGCGCCCGCTTCGCCCCACGCTCCTCGCACCCAGAAGTAAAAGAATACTTAGCCTCCGAAGCCTTTAGATCCAAGCGCCCTGAACTCGTTGAAGTGGAGCCAGGTCACTGGGTCGAAGATGAGAAGGTAGTGAGGAATTTTGAATGATGAATAATGAGTGATGAATGGACAGTAGATGACGAAGCATTCGATTTTCCTGCTAGCGTCGAAGAGGAGTGCTCCAAATACGGAGGAAGGAATATCCCAACACGGACCAAGCAATTTGCGCTTAGGATCGTGAAGGTAGCACAATCCCTCCCCCACTCGAACGCCAGCCGACACTTTGCCGACCAGCTCATGCGTTCAGGAACATCCGTCGGCGCCCATCTGCATGAAGCCAGACGCTCTCGGTCAGATGCAGAAATGATTAGTAAAATTGGAATCGCCCTCCAAGAGCTCGACGAAACTGACTACTGGCTGTCTCTCACCATTGGTGCTCAACTCCTGCCTCTCGAACGACTCTCAGCTCTCAAGGCAGAAATCCAAGAGCTCATCGCCATTCTCACCACATCAAGCAAAACCCGTAAATCCCGCCGAAAACAAAAGTAGACTACGCGTTACAGCAGCTAATTCATCACTCAGCATTCATCATTCAAAATTTCCATGCCCCCGCCTTTACTTCAAACCTCTGACCTAAAGATGCACTTCCCTGTTAAGGGCGGTGTGATTCAGCGCACGAAGCAATGGGTGAAGGCAGTTGATGGCGTCGATCTTGCGATCAATGAGGGCGAAACACTGGGCCTTGTTGGCGAGTCGGGTTGCGGGAAGTCTACTCTAGGAAAATGTATTGTAAAACTGAATACACCGACAGAGGGTAAAATCAACTTTCGAGGCCATGATCTATCCGGATTGTCAAACAGGGCGATGAAGCCACTGCGGCGTGACATTCAGATGATCTTTCAGGATCCGGTGGAATCGCTTAATGCCCGCCACACAATTGGGCAAATCCTCGAAGAGCCCTTTATTATTCACGGACTCGGGAATGCAACGGAGCGCAAGCGGAAGGTCGCTGAGCTCGTCGAACGCGTCGGTCTTCAGCAAGATGTCATTGCGCGCTACCCTTTTGAGTTCTCTGGCGGGCAACGCCAGCGCATCGGCATCGCACGAGCGATCGCTTTACGACCGAAGTTCATCGTCTGCGACGAGCCTGTCTCGGCGCTCGATGTCTCGGTGCAAAGCCAGATTTTAAATCTCCTTCTTGATCTTCAGAAAGACTTCGGGCTGACCTACCTTTTCATCGCGCATGATCTCGCCGTCGTGAAGCTCATCAGTGATCGTATCGCGATCATGTATCTCGGGAAGATTGTTGAACTCGGGCCGGCAGCAGAAGTCTTTAAGAATCCACTACACGCTTATACAAAAGCGCTCATCTCAGCCATCCCACATCCCGACCCGCGCAAAAAATCCGAGCGGATCATTCTTCAAGGCGACGTCCCCTCTCCGATCGACCCGCCCAAAGGCAGTGCCTTCGCCTCCCGAAGCTGGATGCCTTGTCCAGATGAATGGAAAGAACGCCCCGGCAAGTTCATTGAAGTGGACCCAGGACACTGGGTCGAAGTCCACCCAGCGACGTTTGAAGATTGGCAGGAATACCTCTAAAAGAGTCTTGGAATTGACCTTTTTTAGACTTCGCCTTCAACCATTCTGTCCTGGAGACCAATGATGCTTTCAATCTCTTCTTCGAGGGTGAGGCACTCTTCTTTCGAAGCCTGTCCGCCAAAGAGCTTAAACTCATTCTCTCGCTTCATGATCACTCTTAACTGGTAACTCACGCTGGTCCCATTCTTCGATCGAGTGACTTTTCTAGCGGTGTAGAGTTGATCAACCTCCGCCACAGCAACGGACCTATCGCCAAGCCATTTCAATGGATAGGAACGAACCGTAAACGTTGTCGGAGAAATTGTCACATCCGTCTTGTTCACAAAAGATGCGACCATCGCATAGGTGACTAAAAGGCCCACCAAAACATGAATGACCGGAAAGAGAACCGCCTTCATGTCAGGTTCATTCTGATTCATTAGAGCCGTATACAAAACAACCAACATGCCGTCCAAAAGAGGACGAAAAACAGGAGGAAGAAAGACTTCGTCCCAAACCACTTCCGTCGGATCGTGATGTCATCCATTCCGGGGATGAGCTCGATGTTCTTCGGCAAAGGGCGATTACTCAAAGTCATAAGGGCGATTACTCAAAGTCATAAGGGTTGTAGAGATTGTTCCTAAATCGTTTTAGCGATCAAAATGATCTGCATTGGACACTTCGTGAAGACACAAAAAAGCCCAACGCCAAAAGAGGAAGTTGGGCTTTGAAATATTAAGCTAGAGCAAGCTGATGCGCTAGACGCTACTTCTTCAAAAGGATGTAGAAGGCGTGAATAATTGCGCCAATTCCGCGAGTAAAGATCAGGAGCCCAATGTTAATGACTAAGTCCATTCCAGCACCCTTTTTCAAGAAAACAAGGACGGGTGGAAGGAAGATGGCGAGGAGGATATCAACAATAGACATGTCATCAGTGTGCCACATTCTTTTTTACAGGGCAAGCTGTAAAAAATGCCCTCACTGATGGCACTCAATCAGGCAAAAAGGCGGTTTCTAAAACGAAGTATGGCCGCTCCGAGAAAGAGCTGAATCGGATGATAGAAGAGCAAGGGCAGTATCACAGCGCTCTGATCAGTCTCTGTAACTCCTGGAATAAAGATAGCGGCCGCGTAGGGCACACCGACAGCTAGACTCTTTTGACTCCCGCAAAAGAACGCAGTCACACGCTCCTCTGGCTTTTGCAGTATCCATCGACTGCTCAGCCATACTAGAAACGATACCCCGATGAGCAGAATCGAGGCAGCAAGGAAGGCCTGAAAGGCGAATGTGATCCCGACTGTTTCCCACGCCTTGTCACGGAAGCTCATCGCAAAGGCTGCATAGACGATAAAGCAAATGATCCCCTGCGTTGTGGGCTTCGCGATTGTTTTGACGGGAGCGATCCACTTTGCAAAGGGGATGCGCGCAACGTGCCCGACAAGAAGCGGGAGAAGGAGCATGAGGCAGAGCTTCTGAAAGATCGGCCAGACCGCCGGCATCTCACCACTATGCGTTGTCGCGGTGTACCAAACAACTGCAGCCGGTACGATCAGAACACCCATCATGTTCGAAAGGACGGTGTTAAAGACACCTCCAGCAACATCCCCATCGGCCTGACTGATAAGTGCCACAGCTGAAGAGACCGTCGTGGGTAAAACTGCCAGAAAGAACAATGCAGTGCGCAGATCTGCTGGCAGCAAATTTCCAACAATAGACAAGGCTCCTAAAACACAGAGGGGCACCCCCAGAGAAATCCAACCCTGAGTAAAAATGTGGAGGCGAGCGTTCGAGAACCCCTTGACTAGACTTTGGCTGGAAAGACCGAAACCCTGAGCGAGGAAGATAATCACTACACCAAGCTTCGTAAGAACTTCGGTGTGTAAAATGCCGCCTTTAGCACCCCATTCCGATGTCAGCCAGCCGAAGATAACCGCGGCAATGAGGCTCAATACAAAACTATTCGCACGCACAAAATTCACCATAGCCCGGCGAGAGAAGAGCATCCAAAATGGTCGCTGGCGAGCACAGGTTTACCCTACGAACCAAAGCCACTATCTAGACGCTCTAAAATTGATACTTAAAGCTCACGACAGCTTCTGTCTCGGGCGCTTTCGTGATCAGTGTATTCGCACCAAAGTCTGGATCAGCGCCGAGATAGTAGTCCTCATTAAAGAGGTTCTCTATGCTCAAGTTGATCTCCACTCGCTCAGATCGCCAGCCGAGACGCGCATTGAAGACAAGCGATGAATCGATTTTTAAGGTGCGGTCATAGTTATGCCAAAAACTACTCCGATAAATGCCGCCACCGGCGATCTGAAATCCCTTCGGAAGATCATACACCGCGTAGAGCTTGAAAGAGCTTTCAGGTGCCCCCGGCACAATGAGGTCTGGATTATTCGCAAGCAACTGCGCGTCTCCCGAAACAACATCGGAATTATACAAAGCACCGCCTTCCAGTGCGACGCCGATCTCTTCGTTGTTTGCTCCCGTTGGATCCGCTAATCCCCACGGCATGGCCCGAAAGAATGGAGCTACAAGGCGCTTTGTTTCACGGTCAGAATAGGACGCAAGCACTGTCAGTGACTCGCTCACGGCCCAGCTTAGCTCTACTTCAATACCCTCCGAGGTGTAAGGATCTTCTACCCCGCTTTGATTTGAGAAGGCAGTCTGCTCCCAGCGGTAGGCTGAAAGCGTCGCAAAGCCCCGACCATCGAGGAAGCTATACTTGAACCCTACTTCGCGCAGGCTCCCATCACCAAAGTTCGCTGCGTTTAAGACCACACCACCATCGCCGGGAACAAAAGTTGTCGTCTCCTGAATCGCTCCATAGAGTGAAAGCTCGGGAGTGAGTTTGATGACCGGATTCACGCTCCAGTTGGTGTAATCGACTTCATCGGATGCCGTTTCAAAAGGAATATCGGTTGGTCCGCCCGGCGTCTTCACTTCGAAATCCGCTCGCTCGTGACGCGTCGAAAAGATGATCGAGAACAGATCCTTGTAATCAACCTTCACTACGCCAAAGGCTGCAATCTGAAGTAAATCGGATTCTGCCGCATTTGTGCCGAGCCCTGCTCCCCCGAAGCCGCCACCCCAATAGTTGTTCTCGAAAAATGAAGGGTCGGCCTGAGCGCCGGTGAGGATAATTGAATTGGGTGAAATCCCGCTCCGGGTGATGTCACGACGGGCAAAGGGTTCGGTCCAATAGTCTTCCAACTGGATCACATGTGAGAAGCGCGTCTGCACACCGCCGATGATTTCGTAAGCGATCGCGCCGTCCGTTTCAGACGACAGGACAAAGGAAAGACGATTATCATACACTTCCTGCTCACTCCGAAAGCTGTAGCCGTAAGAAGAACGCTTATCTGTGTTTAAGGCCTCAGCAAAAAACTTGTTCTCAATCGTCAGTGTATCTGAAACATCATACGTCAGATCGAAGAAGAAGATCGCATCTTCAGAATCCGCAAAATCGCTCGGATCGGCCAGCGCAGTGCTGCCATCTATGGGCGCAGTAAAGACGACCCCACCTAGATTGAAGTATTCTGGGGTGTAGAGATAGCCGGAAGACGTCTGAACAATATTCGGTCCTAGCCCCGCATAGGTGGCCGTCCTCACCTGAGGGTTGCTCATATCCTTCATCGCCGCCACTTGTGCGGCTGAGAGAGCTCCGGTCGTGATGGCTTCGTTGATGACCGCATCGGGCACGACCAAAGCGCGGAAGTCGGCGTTGTTTTGATTTGTGAGCCAGGAGAAATCATAAACGACGCTATCGATCACTCCCCGATCGGCGACCCCGCCGTTGAGCGGGTTGACCAGACTTAAGGGTTCGCCGATAACATAGTCGCCCTTGTCGATGAGGTTCTGAGTGGGCCGATTCCAACCGGCATTCTCATTCGACTTAAAATCGTAATACTCCCCCCCAGCGAAGAGTCGCAAGCGGTTCGACAGTTTCACCTTCACCGCCGCATATACTGAGTAGTAATCATTGGATACGTCGTCATAAAAGCTATCCCCATCCTGCGCCGTGACAGAAACACGGAAGGCCGCGGGAACATCCCCAAGAAGTAAGGGACCGCCCACATCTACTTGGCCCTGATAAGAACCAAAAGAGCCTAGTTCGACTTCGATCGAACCACGGGACTGATCATAGTAGGGCGACTTTGGAATCATATTGGCAAAGCCTGCGACATGGGTCGCAACATACTGAGCAGGGGCCGGCCCTTTGATGATGTCCATGGCCTCGAGTGAGCCAAAGGAGGTGGGCATCGCATTCCACTGGTAGGCCCGCAGCATACCGTTGAAGTAGACCCCACCCTGCCAACCACGGATCGTCGGTGCTCCTGCAATACCGAAGAAGTTATAGCGCTCTGTGCTCGCCCCAATTTTATCGAGATCACTGAAGTCATCTATTCTGAGTTGCTTCAAGAGTGCTGGATTCAAACTTAGAACTGACCTTGGCGTGTCGAGAACGGCCATATCTTTAAAGAAGGCACCATCAACAGTACGATCCGTGGGAATCAGCGAGTCAGCGTCTTCCGCTGCAATCTCCTCGGAAATAAACGCTTCTAGTTCCGTTGGCTCCTGAGATTGAGCAGTTAAAAGTGCAGGCAGAAACCAGTACAGGGGGGCGCATTTGAGTTTTAGACTCCTAAGAGGTTTTCTCATAATCACCGCAATACGTAGCGAACGAAGCGGGTGCAATGAAAATGCCTTTCCTAGCAATTCATCCGTTCGCCAGAAAAGCTAATAACTTAGCGCTATGCATCACTCACTCGACAACTCCACTCCCGTAAATCGCTGGGACAACAGCGACCCACCATGCTTGACGATCGACCCCGGCGACCGGCTTACCCTTGAAATGCACGACGCGAGCGGAGGCTAAGTGAATCCTGGGATGGACGGCGCACTTTTCACAAGCTTGCTTAGAAATGGGCAGATCAGCATAAGCAAACCCGTGTATCCTCTTAGCCCCATTGTATATCGACTTACCGGAAGCGTCTTCGTCTCTCTGCTCGTAGCTTCCAGTCTCTTAGCAGATGCGCCGCGCGACATCGGTCCAGACTACCCTACATCTGGGCACATCGAACGCCTCGATCCGTGCCTCGATGCACTGTTCTCTACATGACCGCCAACCATAGCCTCCGCCGCATTGAGCTGCTACCATACGAGGCTGAAGCCACAGGTCATTGATCACCGAGCAGAAAGCTCTCCAACTGACATCACCTTCGACTTGCTTTACAGCCCATTTTTATTTCCCCTCCTCTTGAGATGAAAAGCGCCTCCAACTCATCGCAGCCCGAAGCAAAGGCCGCCCGATCCAAGGCGCTCGAATGGGTCTGCGAGAACGTGATCCCCAATTGCGACAAGGCAATCGCTCTGGTTGAAAAAGGCATCGAGGAGCCCCTTACGAGCGGAAACAAGCTATCGCTCAAGTACCACAAGCGCCTCTGCCCTTTCTGCGGCTGTAACGAGGGGAAGTTCACCTCACTGCTTGAGCGCTACAAAGCGGTCGATGCAGAGCGGGGGTAACCCAATTCTTCCTAGGGCCCTAGGTAAAAAAAAGCCCCACCGCTCAAAGAGCAGTAGGGCTTTGCAGGAAAAATCCTGTTATCGAAGCTGAGAGCGAATTAGATCGCGCCTTCGCCCGATTCGTCGGTGCGGATACGGATAGCTTCCTCAACTGGAACGACGAAGATCTTGCCGTCACCAATCTTGCCTGTCTTTGCGGCGTTCTTAATCGCCTCAACAGTCTTGGCTACGATGTCATCGCTAACAGCGACATCGATCATAACCTTAGGGAGGAAGTCTACAGTGTATTCACTACCACGGTAGATTTCAGTATGGCCTTTCTGGCGGCCGAAGCCCTTGACCTCTGTAACGGTCATACCTTCAACACCAACTTCTGAGAGTGCTTCTTTAACCTCTTCGAGTTTAAAGGGCTTAATAATAGCTTTAACCAATTTCATATGAAGTGTTCCTATGATTTAGGATTCCAATTAATGGATACGCAAGTTTCGAGTTACCCGTTTGTAGAGGTTTGGAAGTCTGGGTAGGCTTCCTGCCCATGTTCGCCAATATCGAGGCCGCCGAACTCTTCTTCTTCAGAGACTCGGATGCCAAGAACCATCTTAATGATAAAGAAGATGATGAATGACGAAACGAAGGCAAAGGCGGAGATCGAAACCGTTCCGATTGCCTGCGAGAGGAGTGAACCGCCACCGAAGATACCAACGGCCAACGTTCCCCAGATACCACAAACACCGTGAACGGAGATCGCGCCGACCGGATCATCAATCTTGATTTTGTCAAAGAAGATGATCGCAGCTACGACAAGGACGCCAGCGATCGCACCGACAAGAACAGCGCTCCATGGGCCCATGCTGTCAGCACCCGCCGTAATGCCTACCAGACCAGCGAGGATGCCATTGAGAGACATCGAGAGGTCAGGCTTCTTCAGAACGATCCAAGAAGTGCACATCGTGGCGAGTCCACCGGCAGCTGCTGCCATCCCAGTAGTGACAAAGACGAGAGAGACCAGTGCTGGGTCAGCACTAAGAACCGAACCGCCGTTAAACCCAAACCAGCCGAGGAAGAGAAGGAAAACACCGATCGTTGCCAAAGGCATACTGTGACCGAGGATCGGCTTCACTCTACCACCTGGGAGATACTTCCCTTTTCTTGGCCCAAGCAGGATGACCGCAGCGAGGGCAGCAAAACCACCGAAGGCGTGGACAAGAGAGGATCCAGCAAAGTCGACGAAAGGTGTTTCTAGTTTATTCAACCAACCAGAGTCACCGCCCCATTCCCAAGAACCCGTGATTGGGTAGGCAAACATCACGAGGAGGGTCGCTCCAATCATGAACGAACCGAGCTTGATCCGCTCAGCAACCGCACCGGAAACGATCGTCGCGGCTGTAGCCGCGAACATCGCTTGGAAGATAAAATCGGACCAAGCAGTGTAGTCAGCGTAGGCCGATGTCATGTTGCCGGTAAAATCACCGAAATCTGTCGCGTTCGGAATCATGCTGCCGGCAGCAAAGAAGCCATTGAATTCACCGGGATACATCGCATTAAAGCCCCACAGTGCATAGGTCAGGGGGCCCATGCAGATCACGAAAACATTCTTAAAGAGAACATTGACCGTATTCTTTGAGCGAGTGAGACCGGACTCAACCGTGGCGAAACCAAGGTGCATAATGAACACCAGCGCTGCCGCGATCAAGATCCAGAGGTTATCGACGATGAACTTAGCATCGGCCCCAGAAATAACTGGAGCGGCTTCTTCAACCGCTTCGGTTACAGCTTCGACGATTTCTACCGCGTCCTGTCCTTGGACAATACTCGGAATACTCAGGAGGAGCCCGAGACTAAGCCACTTCCACAATTTATGCCGTATCAGTTTCTTCATAATAGCGTTTTCTAATTTTTATTGGTGAGGTTGAAATTCAGACACCTAGACGGACCATTCAGCATTCAATATGCCAACCCGTAGAATAGTCCTCTGAAGTTAGAAACTCTTCCGTTTTATCGCAGAGTTTTAGAAGCCGTGCAGGATGCCTTTCCTGATGCCCGTCGCCCGTGGCCCCCTGTTTCAGAGGGATCAGTCGATGCTGACTCGTCCGCGACGAACAATTTTTGCGACAAAAAAGCCCGCCTCCTAATCGGAGGCGGGCCATGAAAAAACTTATACAGCAGGTGCTTAGGAAGCGTCTTCGGGGTCGATCGGCTGAATATGGAGATCGCTAAGCTGCTTCTCGGTCGCTGGGCCGGGCGCCTCAGACATAAGATCCTGTCCTTTTTGCGTCTTCGGAAAAGCGATCAAATCGCGGATATGCGGGCGCTTGGCCAAAATCGAAACCATCCGGTCGAAGCCAACTGCGATTCCACCATGCGGAGGGGCTCCATAGGAAAATGCTTTGAGCATGTAGCCAAAGCGCTCTTCTACGACATCCTTGGGAATCTTGAGGAAATCCTCGAAGACCTTACGCTGGAGCTCCGGCTGGTGAATACGAATCGAGCCGCCGGCGATTTCCCAGCCGTTGAGCACGCAGTCGTAGTGTTGGCCACGAACGGCTTTCGGATCGGTGTCGAGCAGTGCGGCATCTTCCGGCACCGGCGAGGTGAACGGGTGGTGCGCCGCCACATAGCGACCTTCATCCTCATCCATGAGCATGAGCGGGAACTCGATGACCCAGAGAAAGTTATACTGGTCGGACGAAATTTCGAGGCGACCGCGCTGCACGAGGAGCTTGGAAGCATCGAGACGAATGCGGCCGAGAATAGCACAAGCGCGCTCCCACTCTGCCGCCGCGAAGAGGACGAGGTCGCCGTTCTCCATCTGCAGTTTTTCCTTCAACGCCGCTTTTTCTTCTTCGCTGAAGAATTTCAGAATCGGCGATTTCCACTCCCCTTCCGGGGTCACTCGGATGAAGGCAAGTCCCTTAGCACCAAGGCTTTTGGCGGTGTTTTCGAGATCACGAATCTCGCCTTGGGTCGCATCGCTGAGGCCCTTGGCATTGAATGCCTTGATCACGCCGCCGCTGGCAATGACGCCTGCGAAGACCTTGAACGAGCTTGCCTTGAAAACGTCTTCGAGATCAACCAGCTCCATCTCGAAGCGGGTTTCCGGCTTATCCACTCCATAGCGGTTCATCGCGTCATGGTAGGAAAGGCGCGGGAACGGCGTCGGGAGGTCGACATCGAGGACGTTCTTCCAGATCCGTTTCATCAGACCCTCGATGAGCGCATACATGTCCTCGCGATCGATGAAGGAGAGTTCGAGGTCGATCTGGGTAAATTCAGGCTGGCGGTCGGAGCGAAGGTCTTCGTCGCGGAAACAGCGGGCCAACTGGTAGTAGCGCTCGACCCCAGCGACCATGAGCATCTGCTTGTACTGCTGCGGGCTCTGCGCGAGGGCGTAGAAATCACCCGCATTCATACGACTAGGAACGAGAAATTCGCGGGCTCCTTCCGGCGTGCTCTTAAAAAGGTAGGGGGTCTCGATTTCGAGGAAGCCTTCTTCATCGAGGAAATCGCGGGTCGCTTTCGCTGCCTTACTCCGGAGGAGCAAGTTGTTATACATGCTCGGGCGACGGAGGTCGAGGTAGCGGTATTGAAGGCGGAGGTCTTCGTTAACCTTCTGGGCCTTCTCATCTTCGAGCGGAAAGGGAGGGGTGTCGGAAATGTTGAGAACTTCGAGTTCCGTCACTTGTAGTTCCACCTCACCGGTCGGAAGCTTCTGGTTCGCCTCTTCGTCGCCACGGGCTGTCACAACGCCCGTCACCGCGATGACAGACTCGGGCTTTAGTTTCCCAAGGGCCTCGGCGTAGGACGTATTCTGAGGATCAAAAACTATCTGGGTAAGTCCTTCACGATCACGCAGATCGGCAAAGGAGATACCACCGTGATCGCGGATCGAATCAATCCAGCCCATTAAAGTGGCTGTTGTTTCGACGTCGGATTTGCGCAATGCGCTGCAATGATGGGAGCGTTTCATGGGCCTCAGTGAGGTTTTGAGAAAAACGACGAAGTTGGCACTCCCCCCAAGCGGGGCAAGGGAAAAGCGGGAAGCAGCCACGCCGAGTAGCGCTATCTTCGGTCAAAAAAAGCCCCCGCTCCGAATTCGGAGCGAGGGCGCAAAACTTGTGTGCCTATCTTCTGGGCAACGACTCTAGTTTGAAATCCAAGCGGAGTTCTCCAGATCGTAGAACCAACGCAGGCCTTCGCTCTCACTGAGAGGCTGTGGAAAGCGGTAGAACCATGAACCGGTCGACGAGCTAAAGACGAATGGATTCGAGGTCGATGAGGTCCAGAGCCAGCCCATTGTCTGATCGAAGTACCAAAGATGATTCTCTCTCTGATCCTCCATCTCATACCAGAGCCAGCCGATGTCGGAGTGGAAGTTCCAGCCTGAGCTTGGATCGTCATAGAATACACCGAACCAACTGCTTTCCTTCCAGTCGTCGACGAAGTGGACGAGCTGAATGTCAGCCACCTCAAAGCGAGCGGCGTAGGCAGCGTTGTCGAGGATCTGGTAGCCGCGATCTGCTGGCAAGAGGCTCGAGAGCCCGACGACGTCGAGGATCAGATCCTCTGGGTCATTCGCGGCCTCATGCAGTGCGTATTCACTCGCACTGCTGCGGAGCAAGCCCAGGAGAATCGCACTATCTGACCACTCGAGGAAGTTGTCATTCGGTGGTGACTTGAAGCCCAATGTCGGCGTGATCACCGCACCACTCGGAGTGGAGATGTTACCAACATCCAAGATGAAGTAGGCAATGAAGGTCTCGCGGGCCAGGGCACGGAAGCGTGAGCGAGCCGTGGTCTGATTTTGAGCATCGATCGCCTCGCCATACTTCCTCAACCAGAGATCAGCAATAAAGGCGTCGATCTCAGTTGTCGGAGCAGCGGCATTTGGCAGCGATGCACCATAAGTGGACTCGAAGGTCGGCAAGAGCAGTTCAACAATCACTGTCACAGCGCTCGCACGCTCAGCATTGTCGAGCGGCGCAAAGTCCGCCGAGGCTGCCTGTGATACGAGGCGCACGCCTGCTTCTAGTTCCGAACGCGTCGGCCAAGCCTTCGTTGTCGTCGATCCGTTGCCATCATCCACCTCAACTTGACCGAGGAGGTTGTAAGCAAGGAGCATCGAACCCTCCGCGAGAAATGCCTTCTCCCGGGGAATCGAACGCGCATTGCGACTTTGAACTGACTCATCTGACGAGACCCGTCCAAGACTCTGTACTTCAATTGACATACCGAACTTACCTGAAATAAAACGGCCCGCCATCGACAGACTTTAGGTTCACTTGAGTGGATTTTTGTTAAAAAAAATCCACATAGATCAGCGTCCTGTCCCTTTTACCAAGAAATTACCCGAAGAACCGCTTGCCCCTGTCGTTTGAGCGCCGGATAGTCGAGAGATGTCCGCTGCTGAAGAGCTCCCTTTTGTCCACCTTCACTGCCACACCGATTACTCCCTTCTCGATGGCTGTGCCAAGATCGATCGCTACATGCAGCGCTGCAAAGAGTTGAACATGCCCGCCCTTGCGATGACCGATCACGGCAACCTCTTTGGCGCGATTAATTTCTACCGGGCGTGCGAGAAGGCCGGCATTAAGCCCCTCGTCGGGTGCGAAATCTACCTTGTCTACGATCACGAACAGTCCGAGCGCCCAAAACGTGACCGCAAGCGCTCAGATGACATCGACGACGTTCCAGAAGACGAACTCGGTCCGGAGAACTACCCAAAGCACCAGATCCACCACAAAACGATCATCGCTAAGGATTTCCGCGGCTACCAGAACCTCGTAAAACTGATCTCCGACGCCCACATCAACGGCATGTACTACCGCCCGCGCACCGACATGGCGCGCCTCGCTGAACATGCCGAAGGACTCATCGGGCTCAGCGGCTGCATCAACGGCGTCGCCTCTCAAAAACTGATCTACAACGACTTCGAGGGCGCGCGAAAAGCCACCGCGACATTCATCGATATCTTCGGCAAAGAGAATTACTTCATCGAATTGCAAAACCACGGCATGGCCGTGCAGCAACGCATCCTGCCCGGCCTTAAAAAGCTCTCTAAGGAATTTGGCCTCTCAATGGTAGCGGCGAACGACGTGCACTACGTCTATCGAGACGACTGGCAGCCACACGACTCCCTTCTGTGTATCCAGACCGGCAAACTCGTGAAGGATGAACAGCGCATGCGCTACCCGAACCGCGAGTTCTACCTTAAAAGCCATGATGAGATGTCGCGTATTTTCTCCGAGTTCGACGGTGCGATCCAAAACACCGTTAAGCTCGCTGAGATGGTCGACCTCAAAATCAACTTCGGCGACGACCACTATCCGATCTATGAGAAGCCGATCGAAGTCGCTGTGCCGGATGATTCGAGCGGGTTTGATACGATCCTAGAAGTCTATGTGCGAGAGAAAAACAAAGTTCTAGCACGCGAAGACAAGGAGCTCATCAGCATCAGCCCCGAACAAAGGGCAGAACACAAGAAGAACGGGCTCTACCTTTTTGACCTCTGTAAACGCGGGCTGAAAGAACGCTACGGCATCGACTATGATACCATTCGTAGTGAGTTTCCAACACACCTGCGTCCCGAGACCCCCGGCGCTGGCGAATTCGATCCCGAGAGCGAAGTCTACGCCCGAGAGATTTGCGACAAGCTCGACTACGAGCTCGCGATCATCGTCGGCGCAGGCTTTGTCGACTACTTCCTTATCACATGGGACTTTATCGACTGGGCCCGAAAGCAAGGCATCCCCGTCGGGCCTGGGCGGGGTTCTGGAGCAGGATCGATCATCTCCTATGCGATGAAGATCACTGATATCGATCCGCTCCAATTCGGACTTCTTTTCGAACGTATGCTCAGCCTTGAGCGCGTCAGCCCACCGGACTTCGACGTCGATTTCTGCATGCGCCGACGTGACGACGTGGTAAACTACGTGCGCGATAAATATGGTGAAGACCGTGTCGCCAACATCATCACCTACGGTAAGTTTGGAGCGAAGATGATCGTGCGCGACCTCGCTCGCGTCCTCGACATACCTTACGCTGAGGCCAACCGGGTGGCAAAGATGGTGCCAGACGATCTCAACATCTCGCTCGAAGCAGCGGTTGAGAAATCAGGAGAACTCGCGGCCGAAATCAACACCAGTCCAACCGTAGCAGAAATCTTCCGACAAGGAAAAGTCATCGAAGGCATGGTGCGCAACACCGGCAAACACGCCTGTGGCATCATCATCGGGGATCAGCCGCTGACGAATCTCGTCCCCCTCACGCTTCAAGAAGGCGACCTGACGACCCAGTATGCCAAAGGTCCTGTAGAGGATCTTGGGATGCTCAAGTGTGACTTCCTCGGACTCAAAACCCTCACTGTCCTCAATGATGCGAAGAACCACATTCGCCGCACCACAGAGCTGACAGACTTCAACTCGGAGACAGTCCCTCTCGGCGACGAAAAGACCTTTGCGCTGCTCAACAGTGGTCACACGACAGGCGTCTTCCAGCTGGAATCAGGCGGCATGCAGGCACTCTGTCGCCAGCTTGGGATCAGCAGCTTTGAAGAGATCATCGCCCTCGTCGCCCTTTACCGCCCGGGGCCGATGCAGTTCATTTCGCAGTATATTGAAGGGAAGCGAGACCGCTCAAAAATCCAAGTCCCCCACCCCCTTCTAAAGGAGCTCGTCGAAGAGACCCATGGTATCCTCGTGTATCAAGAGCAGGTCATGAAAGTGGCCCAGATCATTGCGGGCTACACCCTTGGTGAAGCGGATATTCTCCGCCGTGCGATGGGCAAGAAGATCAAGTCGATGATGGACGAGCAGAAGGACATCTTCGTCAAAGGGGCTGAACGGACAAACAATATCCCACGCAGACAAGCTGAAACAATTTTCGGCATGCTGGAAAAGTTTGCCCAATACGGCTTTAATAAATCTCACTCTGCCGCCTACGCGATGCTCAGCTATCGCACCGCGTATTTGAAAGCCAACCACCCGGTGCAGTTCATGGCTGCTGTCCTCGGTTGCGAACTTGGCAACAGCGACAAACTCTCCCACACCCTCGAAGAGTGTCAGTCGATGGGCGTGCCCGTCCTCGGCCCCGACGTGAATGAGTCACGGGAGAACTTTGCTCCGATCGTCGAAGCGGACGGCTCAGGCTCGATTCGTTTCGGACTGGCCGCAATCAAGGGAGTGGGCGAAGGCCCAGCACACGCTATTCTTGTCGAGCGCGAGGCGAACGGCCCATTCGAAAGCTTCCAAGACTTTGCTTCCCGAGTGGAGGGCAAGACTGCAAATAGACGCGTAATGGAAACCCTCGTACGCACGGGTGCCTTCGACAACTTAGGCGAGGAGCGAGGCGATCTTATGCAGCACCTTGACGCCATCCTTCGCGAAGTCGCTGACCTCCAGAAAGACAAAGAAAGCGGTCAGGCCAACATGTTCGACATCTTCAGTCTCGGACCAGATGAAGGCCTCGGCAAAGAGAATGACCGCACCCAGTTCAATGCCCCTAAGACCCCCGCGATGCCCATGAGCGAGAAGCTACAGGCGGAGAAAGAACTGCTCGGTTTCTACGTCAGCGGTCACCCCATGGACGCCTTCAAGGGACTCAGCGATAAACTCGACACCTTCCAAGGCGAAGACTTCCGCAAAATGGAGAACCGCGAAGCCTTCCGTCTCTGTGCTGTCATTACTGGAGTTTCGAAGAAGATTTCCCGACGCGACAACAGGGCATGGGCGATTCTGACGGTCGCCAATCGGACCATGTCTTACGAAGTTTGCGTTTACTCCGAGAGCTTCGAAACCTGTGGAGATCACCTTGAGATCGGACGCTGCATCATGCTCGAAGGCTACATTCAACGCCGTCAAGACGACGAAGTGACGCTCGCAGCGACGAAGGTAGCAGACCTCGTGGCATCACTTCCCTCGGTCATGAAAGAATTGACCTTCGTCATATCGCCCAATGGCGACTCAGAAGATTTTATCGATACGCTTAGAGACAGACTATTGCCTGCCCAGGGACCGCTGAAGGTAACCCTCGGTTTCCTCGTCGATTCTGACCATGTCGTCGTAGCCGACCTCGCAACTTCACTCAACTGGTCCATGCCAATGGGAGACTTTCGTGAGCTGGCGGCTCATCCCGCCGTTGAAGATATCCTTCTTGTTGCAAGCGAACCTGAAATTCCAGCGCCTCGCTGGGCAAAACGAAAAAGCAGTTAGGAAGAAACCAAGCCGCCTAAACCTCCCACCCTTTCCATGACCAACGATCCTGCCAAAAACCCGATCAAATCCGATTTTGCGACGGGCTTACTGATCTACTCGATCACCGCCTTTATCTTTTTTCCGCTCACGCGGTTTCTTTTTGATCAGACGGTCAATCAAGACCAGCTACTCCACTCCTTCCTCGTCTTGTCGATGGCTGGCGCGCTCCTAGTTTATGAGAAGCGCGTGAGGCTGAATCCGGTCTGGGAGCTCGGGCTCTGGAGTCGACGCCTGCTCATCATCTCCTACGTCATCCTCATTACCGTGGTCATGACGGGCTGGACGCTGTTGATGATTCCAAGCTTTTCCTGCGCAGTCGCATCGGCTGCTATCTTTGTTTTTGGTGACCAAGTAAAGCGGTTCGTCGCTGCACTCGTCGGCGCCTTCACTCTTTTCCAAGGCTTCGTCCTTGCTCTACCATTTCTCGACTGGCCGCTTCGAGGAGTCGCTGCGCAGATGTCGGGGAGCGTCCTGAAGTTTCTTGGTCGAGAGATCGAAATACGTCTCTATCAACTTGATGAACCTGCCCTCCTGCTCCTTAGCAATGGGAAGGAGTTCCTCGTCGCACCTGAGTGCAATGGCTTTGGCGTCACCGTCTCTTCTCTACTCCTCGCGCTCCTCCTCGTCGTCTTCCGCCGGATTAAACTTTCAGGAAAGATCGGGTCTTTCTTCCTCGCTGGAATCATCGGTCTGATCGGAAATACGATTCGGATTACGATCATCGTTCTCCTCGCGCCCATCGTTGGCGAAGACGGCTACCATCTAATGCATGAGATCGTCGGCACTATCGTCTACTACGGAACCTTAACCTTTATCTGGTGGATGATTCTCCGCCTCCCGACGATCAAAGAAGTCCCCCCTCCCTCTTCCTAATCCTAATCCCAATCTTAATCTTAATCTCCATCCGAATCCGTCGAGATTTGGATTAGGATTATGAGTTTAGATTTGGATTTGGAGTTAATCCCAGAGTGCGATTCTCAAGAGCCATAACCACCCGGCGAGAAATGCGAGGCCTCCGATCGGGGTGATCGCGCCCAGCCACCCGATGCCAGTGAGGGAGAGGATATAGAGGGAACCTGAGAATATCACTATCCCCACGATCCACGCATGACGCGTGAAGCGCACTAGGCTAGCTCGGACACCCAAGCCACCCAGTGCAAGCAGTCCCACGGAATGAATCAGGTGGTAGAGCACCGCGGTCTCCCACGTATCAACGCGGTCCATTGCGATCAGGCGATCTTCGAATAGATGGGCTCCAAATGCACCGATTGCGACCCCTAGAAAGCCAAGGATCGCAGCCGCTCGAATCGATTCATTAACGTCATTTCGCATCCTTAACCTCCAATCTCCATTCATCAGTATTTCCAAATACGTGATTGAGATACATCGGTTCGACGATGGCTGGTTGTGCCTGAAAACGACCAGGGGATTCTGCCCTGAGTCTGTAGCGAATTTCCCATACACCCTCCGGCAGTCGGTCAAAAAGAAGGCCGACATGCTTATCTCTGAGCTCCAAGTATCCAGAGATTTGTTCGAGGTTCGGCGCTGGATTAACCGTATCAGCAACACGACGGGCAATCGCACTTGGCCCGCTCAATACCTGAACGGCCTCAAATCCAGCCGGCTTAGGATCCTCGATCAAAACGTAGCTCATGTCCCGCGGACATTCGATGCGCAGGACCACTTCGATCCGATCACCAGAATTCACGAATGCTTTATCATCGAGCGGCGTCATAATCTCACTGACACCTTGTAGAAGAGTTGGGACGGGCTTGAGATGAACATAGGAACGCGAGATAGAAATATCACTTGAGCCAGCATTCAAACGCTCTGATTGGTCATAAAACTCCGCGTAGAGCTCAAAATTAAACCCAAGTCTAGAATCCGAACGTTTGATCGAAATCACATCTTCAGGGTTGATTGACGCTGTATCCAAATCTGCCACCGCGGGCACCCAATCCTTCGAAGTCAGCTCGATCGTGGTGTCACCGGACGTCGCCGAATAGACAACCGCCTTCTGATCATCCTCCGCTTGGCGTAAGTAGTTGGAAATAGCGATCACAGCCAATCCCGTAGAGCGCGTATTTTGCCAATGCGTACCTGTCCTGTTACGCGCTAACCAAGTAACGGCAGGCTCAATCAAGCGGCTGCGTTGATCAATTTCGAGTAAGGCCGAAAGCACCCATGCGGTTGATTCCACCGCTCCTTCGCTCCAATGATAGTAGCCCACTTGTCGGCCCCAGAAGGCCGTCGGCAAGGTCAACGGATGACCCTGTGCGTCTTTGCTGCCGCTTAAATTACCTGAGCTTTCTTGCACCGTATTCTCCAGATTACGGATGATCAATTCAGCGTCTTCATCGAAACCAAAGTAGTGCGCGCTCAAGGCAAGCATCGCGAGATTCATTGGCTTAAGCGTACCACGCCTAGACATCAGGTTGAGAAAGCTCCGAGCCTCCATCCGGGAAGGGCGCCCCACTCCGTGGCCACGGTAGCGGCTCGACAATGCGAGCAGGACCCAGGATTCACGCGAGGGTGATAACTCGGATTCGATGAGCTGGCGTTCCAGCCAGTCGCGCGCTGCACCCATATCAATCGATTCCAAATCGACGTCCATTTCCTCTGCTAGGGTGAGTGACCAGACCGCGTAGGCTGTCATGAAAAGATCACTACGCCCGCCCGGCATCCATGGCCAACTGCCGTCTGCCAGCTGAAGTTCTTCCATTCGAGTAATACCATCAGCAATAACTTCTTCGAGAAGATCACGAAAATCTTCTCGCCCACCAACGGCTTCATTGGAAAGCTCTCCGAAGATAAAACTATCGATCTCTTCTAGATCAAGCGCGAGCTGTTCTGCAGCTCCCATCACCGCCACAGAAGGCAGGAAGCGACTGAGCGTCTGCTCGGTGCAGCCATAAGGAAATTCGATCAAATACGGCAACGCGCCAAGCATCTGAGTCGCATATGTCGTCGAGAGTTTAAGCGTCACTTGTGTATCTTTGCGCTCCTCCGAGGCGGGCAGATCTAGCTTCAGCTCTACGTTGTCTTCACTCGTGCGACCAACAAGACCCACCGTCCGATTCATCCCACTCGGGATGATTTCGATCATGCGCTCTACGCCGTCTGAGTGATTGTGTGAGATGGCTCCAAGGCTGAGTTCAGCCTGACCCACTGTTTTTGCCTCTACTTCCCACTCAGCTCGAAAAAGCCCTCCAGCGGGCACCCGCTTGCGAAGGATCTCAGCACCCTCTAATTCAAGAATCTCGTCCACTTCAAAAGCCGCCGTGACGTCGATCGGGCTCTCGGTGTTGTTCTGAATGATGCCACTGAGCTTCGCGACATCCCCTTCAACAAGGAAGCGCGGGGTCTGCATCCGAGCAACGAGCGGCAGGCGCGTTGTCGTGCGCAAACTAGTTTCACCGACACGGGTATCTCCTGTGATCGCGAGTGCTTGAAGCCTCCACGCAGTGAGGTTGTCTGGAAATTCGAGCTCAACGGTCGCTTTACCCTCCGCATCGGTCTGCACACGAGGAAGCCAAGCTAGGGTCGAGCGGAAGTCGCTGCGAAGGGACATTTTTGATATGTCCAATTCCAGTAGAAACTCATTGTCAATTGCAGCGGCCGATAATGGCAAATCCCTCAAGGACGTGTTCAAACTAGTTCCTGAAATAGAATTAATAGAGCGATACCCGACATCGTCGGATAAATCTACAGTGAATGGTGACAACTCGATTATTTCATCCTGCGATTCGAACGGAGAAGACTCCGCAGACTGTTCCAGCGGCTGAAAGAATGGCTGGTTCCTTAAAGAACTGCGCGAACCAAAGTCATGCGTGTTCTTATCCCCGTAGAAAGCTTCGAGAACTGAAAGCCTCGAGGTGTCGACGAGCGAATAGAGCGCTTCGTCAGATGCGAAAAAAGTCAGCTCGGTTTCAACTGGGGTTCCATCCGCATCGAGCACGAGCAAATCTACCGATGCCATGTCTCCTGGCTCATAGCCATCCTGATCAGGTGAGATTAAGACATCGAGATATTGCTCACTCGGCGGGACTTCTAATTCGATTGAATCAGTCAGGTGAGCTTCATTTGAGATGAGCGAAACATCGACGAAGGCATTTGGGAAAAATTCGGGCGATGGCAGGATTGTAATCAACTTACTACTACCATCGAGACGAATAACTCGGTGCTCGATAAGTGCGTCTGCGCTGATCGTTAACAAGGCCCAGCGATTCTGAGCCGGAGCGGCGATCATGAGCGGGATCGGAGTCCCAACTTCAAATGGCCCATTATTTGCGACAAGCTGAACCCCACCGGGACGGTAGCCCAGCTCTGTAACCGCTTTGTCGCTGACCCAGAGTGGCACCTCCGCCGTAACTGGCCGCCCACGCTCTCCTCGGCTGATCCACTCGAAAACGTAGTAGCCCGTCTCGGGAGGACTAAAGACGTAGTGGGCGAAGCCCTCGGCATTCGTCACGAGTGCCTCACGCACAATTTCTTCGGTTACAAAGCCAGACTCCAGAAGGCGGTAATCACTCTGAGCGGCATTTATGATAGAGCGGTCAGGCAAGGTGCGGTAGGTCTCCCCACTGATTTCTGAGCCCCTTTTGCGATGCACGTAGACTTCACGCCATTGCTCCCGAGTCACCCGCAAGGTGCCGTCATCGACGACGGGCTGTTCATTCGCATCTTGTAGTGAAATTTTAACGCGCCCGCTATCGCCGGGGGCAAGTAATCTACGATCTAAGGTCAGCTCAGAAAAATACGCCTGCTGCGTTACATGGACACTCGCCGCCGTTACCGTTTCACGCCGTGACAAGTCACGCACTCGCGCTTCAAAGGCGTAGGTGTAATCCTGATCAGCGTCTCTAAGCGTGCGATAGGAGAAGGTTGCATGGCCACGTGCGTCTGTCGTGAGGTTGATGCGCTCAAGCTCTTCGGACTCGTATGACGGGTAGAAGTCCCTTCTCCTCAGGTCCAGATCTGCATAACCATCGTAGGGCACAATACTCCAAGACTGATACGGCGTCCGCGTGACAATGATTTCAACGGTCGCATCTTCAACCGCTCCTCCCGCGTAGTAGTTCACGTTCAGAGTCCCCTCGAGTTCATCTCCTGGATAAATCGGAGCGCTCGAACCAAAGCTTATCTTCGCTTCGATGTCTGGCGTGCGATACTCTTCAACATAGAGGGCAAAGTTGTCGCTGTCCCAATACTCCAATGCATCTCTTTCGACGCTAAACCCGTATTCTCCGAGCGGAGCATCCGAGGGAAGCTCAAAATCGAGGACAAAACTCCCACTCGAATTCATCTCAAGGGAACCCTCTGTTATATAGTCACCGCCCCAAGATCCAAATTCGTATTTAAAATCTTCCGACAGGTCCGGAAGCGACCACTGATTGTCCGTCTTCTCTCTCAACCAGCCAACGAGGCGAACAGTATCTCCCGGCCGATAAATCGAACGGCCAGTGACTAGATAGACCATCCTTTCGCTAGTGTCGCGAGTGCCTGACCACGAATTATTGACGAGCGCTGTAGCGCCTTCGCCAAAACTACTCGAAGCCAACAAGACCCGCTGCACACTCCCACGCAAATGGTCGGGGACAGTGTAGCTCCAGAGACCCTCGTCATCCGTCGTGCCCGAAAGCTGAACTTTGACAGGATCCTTTCCGCGCCCATCGGGCCACGCCTTGAGCTCAAGGGAAAGATCTACATTGGGGCGCGGTTCGCCATCATCGGCGTCGGCGAGATAGAAGAGAATCTCATCGCCTACTTCGTGACTCAAAATGACAAGGTCGGTCACATAGAGCGGAGCGAAAGCGACTGTCTCGCCACTCGTGGCCACAACAACATATGCCCCGGGTTCAAGCGATTGCTCGAGACGCACGCGATCCAGAACAGGATAATGCGGAAAAGCTGGGAGTGCCTGCAAATTACTCAGGCTACTCGACGGCACGAGTAGATCCAGCGGCGGAGGCACCTCACCTGCTTTCCCACTATGGAGCACATGGCTGAGGGGGTCGACGCGGTAGACTTCGACCGATGGGGCCTCGATGTTTCTCCAGCGCACTGCGAATTGAACCTCGGCCTCAAGCCGGAAGGCATGGCTGACAAGGACCTTCAAATCGGGCGTCTCAAGACGTTCGATCGCCCGCTTAGCACGATCACGGAAATGGCTCCATTCCTCCCTCTTGGTCTCAAGGAGCTTTTCATAAGCCAGCTTAGCGTCGATGTAGTCAGGCTTAAAGATGAGTTGGCCGACGTCGTTATACTCCGACATGCCGTAGCGCTCTGACCACTGCCCATGTTCCCAGAGAGCCAGAGCATAGGTCGACGTCTTCGACCCAGCCGCGACCGCCCGAGCAAGGGCATCGCCTTGGCGGATACGTATCTCAGGGGCGTTCTCCATCGATTGCCGTGCGTAGGCGTGAGCTAACTCGAGATTGAAATAGGCACTGTCTTCGTCGCTCTGTGCGATGTGCACCGCTTGACGCAAGACGCCGAGCGCGTGATCTGTGTTGCTGTAAGTTCGACCCAGTTTGCGAACGAGACGCAGGTATTCCGGCCTCGCACGCACCAGATCGGTCGACGATGCCCAGTATTCGAGCAACTCGTCGAAGAGCGTCTGCCCGTCGTCCGTTCGAGAAAGGTAGGTCGCGGCATTCTCGTAGAGGCTCTGCCAAAAAGCGTCCTTCGGTCTATCTTGACGAATTTCCCGCGCTGCCGAGAAGACGGCCTCACTTAACTCAGAGAGAATGCCCTCTTCAGCCTCGTCCCAGGTGCGATTCTGAAGCCGCAGTTGGTAAGTGGTCAGGCGGTCGTAAGCCTGCGCTTGCAAGCGATCGAGCGGAGTCGCCCGCGCATCGACAGCAAGCTCAACAAAGATCGGCTGAGCGATGGCAAACGAACCTTCCTCAAACGCAGCCATGGCCTCTTCGAAACGGGTCGGGGTCGACCCCCGTTCGGCGGCTTCTTGGGCGCTGAGCGGTGCAAGAAGCACGCTAAGCAGGCAAAAGACGGTGTAGACTAGGCGGGGAGGGAGTGGGAGCGCACGCATGGTGTTCTGCAGAGTTGGACGCTGCTAAGGTAAGAACGTTCTCGATCTTTCAAACTTAGGAAAGTTGCCATTGTGCACAATAATCCTGCACGGTAACCACCTACAGATCGGATTGGACGGGAATAACACCCAGCGATCAAACATCTTTCGGAACACATGCGCCTCAGTTACTTCACATCCTTTTGCCTCTTTATCACTCTCAGCCTGCAGAGCCTCAACGCTGCGCCCGTGCGTGACATTCACGTCGAGGCCGAGCTTATCGCCCAAAATTTGAGCATCCAGCCCGGTGAAACCTTTACCGTCGGCCTACGGCTCGATCACGACGAACACTGGCATACCTACTGGAAGTCCTCCGCCACGGGCTACGCGACTTCGGTCGAATGGGATCTTCCAGAGGGGTTCACTGCCAGCGATATTCAATGGCCGACACCCAAACCCTATGCGCTGGGCGACTTCGTCGATTTTGTCTTCGAGGGCGAAATCATCCTCGAATTTGAGCTGACCGCCCCTGAAACCATCGCAGCTGGCGATCAAATCACTTTAAACGCCTCCGCCGAATGGCTCATGTGCAAAGACACCTGCATACTAGGGAGCGCCGAGTTGAGCCTGAGTTTGCCGGTTTCGGATGATGCTTCAGCCCCCGACGCCCAATGGGCAGCACTCTTTGCTAAGAATGCTTCTAAAATGCCCCTCGCAGAGACCCCCTACTCGGCAACGGCATGGACGGAGGGCAATAAAGTCTACCTCGCGGTGAGCGGTGATGAAGCCGTCCCAAGCGACCTCTACTTCTTCGACGATCAAATTTTCCTCAAACCTGTCGTCACGCAGCCTTCGCCAACACTCTCTGATGGCACTGTCGTGATTGAACTCGAAATCAATCCCGATGGCAGCGGCGAAGCTGACAGCCTGACCGGTGTGCTTTCGACGAGCGGCAGCTGGATAGCTGGCGCGCAACAAGCCGGATGGGCCCTCGATGTCGCGTGGGGTGAGCCGGTTAAAGCTGCGGTCACAAATGAAAGCGGCTCCGCAGACGAAGAGCCCACCAGCCTCCTCGGAATCATCGCCTTTGCTTTTATTGGCGGCCTCATTCTCAATCTCATGCCCTGTGTTTTTCCGGTTATCGGGATCAAGATCATGGGCTTCGTTAATCAAGCGGGCGAAGATAAGAAAAAGATCGTCCTACACGGGCTTACCTTCACCGCAGGCGTGCTGATTTCGTTTTGGCTCCTCGCCGGCCTCCTCCTCATTTTGCGGAGCGGCGGCAACCAAGTTGGTTGGGGTTTCCAGCTCCAAAATCCAGCCTTCGTCTTTCTCCTCACTGCCTTCCTTTTTGCCTTCGGCCTGAACATGAGCGGTCTCTTCGAGATCGGAACCTCAGCAATCGGTGTCGGCAGCGGTCTGACTGCGAAATCCGGCCTCAGCGGCTCCTTCTTTTCTGGAGTCCTCGCCACCGTCGTAGCAACTCCGTGCGCCGCCCCATTCCTCGCTCCCGCTTTGGGCGTGGCACTCACGATTCCGCCCCTGCCCTCCCTGGTCCTATTCACCGCGATTGGACTCGGGCTCTCGACCCCCTACCTTCTGCTTTCGGCCTTCCCAAGTTTGATCAACAAGCTTCCGCGCCCCGGGCCATGGATGGAAACCTTCAAACAAGGCATGGCCTTCCTCCTTTATGCCACCGCTGGCTACCTCCTCTGGGTGCTCGTCGGGCAAATGGTCGAGGAACAAGGCTACGCCGTCGATGCCCTCCTCTGGTCGTTCTTCGCCCTCGTCCTCCTCGCCGTTGCGCTCTGGGTCTATGGCCGCTGGTGTGCGCCACATATGCCAAAGAAGACCCGCCGCATCGGCCTAGCTGTAGCGATCCTCGTCGGGCTCGGCGGGCTAGCCCTCGGGTATCCAAAGCAGGCCTACAACCCTGCCGCCTTAGCCGCAACCGATGCCCCACCCGTGCAATGGGAAAAATGGGCTCCTGGCAAAGCCGAGGCACTCGCCGCTGACGGAAAGGTCGTCTACGTCGACTTCACCGCCCGCTGGTGCACCACCTGTCAGGTAAACAAGAAAGCTGTCTTTAGTTCCGCCGAGGTCCGCCGCTTCTTCGCTGAAAACGACGTCGTCGCCCTCAAAGCCGACTGGACAAGCAAAGACGCTACCATCGCCCAAGCCATCGAGTCCTACGGGCGCGCGGCCGTGCCGCTAAATCTCATCTTCAGTCCTTCCCTCGAAGAGGAGATTCAACTCCCCGAGCTCCTCACGCCAGGTGTTGTCCTGAATGCGCTGGAGAGAGCGAAGAGCCAACCCTAGAGCTCGCATGCGGGGACAACCAAGCTGTATCCAAGTTATACAGAAACAACCTTTTTGACCGAGATGAAAACGGCCCTATTGATTTCGATATTAGCTATAGCCTTCTATTCGACACTGAAGGTCTCCGCTCAGCCAACCATCTACGGTGTCCAGAGCCGCGCGTCCTCGCCCAATTTCCAGCTCTTCAACCATATCAATGACGACTCCACTATCGCCAATCCGGATGCTCCTCTTTTCGTTTTAGCCGGCGGCATCCATGGAGCCGCATTTAAGGATGAAGTCTTCTATGGGGTAGAATTAGAAAACGGAGCTGGGTGGGATTTTCTATGAAGAAGGCAGAGAGGATGTGGTAGCTGTTATCGGTTGCGTCGCCTTCTACGCCGATGTCGCCGGAGAGGATGGTTGCGTTTGTAGTCACTCTAGCCTGGGAAAGCAGAGTTTCGCTGCCTGCGAAGCCGCCGTAGATGCTTACGCCTTCCCTGAGGGAGAACGTTGCGGAGCGGTTGCCGACTGTCTGGCTACCGCCTTCGTCCGGGTAGTAGGTGCCTGCTGCGACCCAGATCTCGTCGCCGGAGACGGCGAGCGCGAGGGCGTCTTGGAGGTTTTGAGAAGCGGTCTCCCAGGTGCTGTAAGGACTGGCGCTGGAGGCGGGGGCGATGCTCGCATTGACGTAAAGGCGGGCCGACGGGAGGGTGGCTGCGGCGGTGCCGAGCGTGAGGAGGAAGGCGGCGGCGAGAATTCGACAGAGTTTCATAAGAACGGAGCGATCTAAAAAGAGACTAAATGAGCACAGCAGGGAGTGTGTTGAGTTGGAAGAGAGGTAAGGAAACACGCAATGTATTTATAAGAATCCCACAGCCTATAAGTGCTCATCATATAATCGAGAGGCTCTCGCCTCCAAAGCCCTAAAATGGGGCCGTCCACTAATTTCACCTTCCTCACCGTTCCCCATCTATTCCCTTTCAAGCATCTCCGCGTGAGGCAGTTGATGACTTGTCTCATGATTCACGGGTTCACTAGCGCCAGTCGTCGTGCTGGACTCGCGGGAGAAGGCGAAGGGGAATCTCTAACGAAGCGCCCAGCTCCCCCTAAGAGGAGATGGCAGACCCCTCTTCCTCTCCCTCCGTGCCTATAGCACCCGCGCTATAGGTAGGGCCGCTTGTCCCCAAGCGGCTGTCACGAGGAACGTTCAGTAAGCGTAGTCGCTTTCCGTCCTACCCTACGATCTTCCCAAACGCCTTGAGGTAGAGCTCGCGGGTGTTGTCGATGACGTGCGCTGGCAACGACGGGCCCGGCGCGGTCTTGTCCCAGTCGAGGGTCTCGAGAAAGTCGCGCACGTATTGCTTATCGAAAGCCGGCTGAGTTTTACCCGGCTCATAGACGGGTGCAGGCCAGAAACGCGAACTGTCTGGCGTGAGCACTTCGTCGATCAAGCAAAGCGTTCCATCGATATCAAAGCCGAACTCGAATTTTGTGTCCGCGAGGATGAGACCTGCGTTCTTCGCGGCGGCATTTCCGAGGGCATAGAGCTCTAGGCTGATCTCGCGGGTCTGCGCAAAGACGGCCTCACCCACAAGCGCCCCTCCTTCCGGCACCGTCACGGGCATATCGTGATCACCCACCGCGGCCTTCGTCGTGGGGGTGAAGAGCGGTAAAGGCAACTTTGCCGACTCGCCAAGGCCTTGCGGCAATTCCTGACCAAACAGGTTTCCATGCGCCAGATAGTGCTTCCATCCACTGCCCGAGAGGTAGCCGCGGACGACGGCCTCGAGCGGCAGTGGTTTCATCTTCCGAACGAGCATCGAGCGCGCGATGAAAGCGGGAAAGTCCTTCAACAGGGCCGCCAGCTTTAGATCGTGATCTGGAACGAGGTGGTTCGGCACGATCTTCGTAATTTCCCCGAACCAATGCAGACTGAATTGGGTCAAGATAACGCCTTTCCCTGGAATCCCATCGGGCAGAACGACATCAAAAGCCGAAAGCCGATCGGTCGCGATGATAAGAAGCGTCTCACGATCGACCTCAAAGATTTCCCGCACTTTACCCGAAGCGAGATGACGGAAGGGAAGCTCGGGAAGCTCTAATAATGCCGTCTCCGGGAGACGTGAGCGCAGTTCAGCAAGATTCATGGATAGATATATCTAATTCAAGGAAACCGAGGAAAATGAACTGAAACGCATCTGCGGCAATTTTTTTAGGAAAAAGACTTGCTCGTCCACCTTCCTAAAGTAGCTTCCTCCCTCTTCACCGTGTCCCGTTCGTCTAGCCTGGCCTAGGACACCGGGTTTTCATCCCGGCAACAGGGGTTCAAATCCCCTACGGGATGCCATTTTTAAAAAATGGCATCCGTAGCTCAGAGACACGAAGAACAGGAAGTTTAGCACGACAACTTCTGTTCAAATCACTCCAAGAGCGCAAAACCCGCTATTCGCGGATTTCATCCTTGATCGCATATAAACTACGCGAGGCTTCAAAGGCAGAGTTTAGCAGTGCGATGCAGATCAGAAGCATACCTGAAACGAAGCTTATGACTGTTCCCATTAGGAATGAGAAAGGCGTCAGTATCGTTGCGGTGAAGAATCCAATCGAGAGCAGAAAGCAGAGCATCGCGAGGTAATGTCCGGCGACGCTATTGCGGAGCATCCAAGCCCGGCGTTGTAGAAACTCAAGCTGGCCAAAGTGCTTTTGTTGCGTCGCTTCATCCTCCGATCCCAAATGGGCCGACATCGCTCGAATCGTCTGAACGACACGACTGTAACGGGTCTGAAGGGCCCACACCAGCGTGGCGCACGAGGTAATGAGGAGAAAGGGCGACAGTGCAGTCGTAAACTGCAATAGAACACCAGCGCCTAACTCCTCCACTCTTTCGCCTCCAAACACACGATTTGGAAGGAAAGCAAGGCCTCCCAGGTTGCGATCAGAATGCCGCTAAAAAGCGATAAGAGGGCTAGAACAAAGGCGATGAGTGATACGACCGGAGGCACGAACACCCCGATAAATGGCAGACCAAGCCCAAGCGACGCACAGACGAGGAAAAAGATCGTGAGGTAAAACGCACAGATCGAGTTACGCACTAAACGAGCGCGGCGCATGAGCGATTCCATCTGCGCGCGCAACCTCACCTTACGTTTTGTCGGCAAATCTTCAGTCCCTTCGGCCAAACTCTCCACATGCATCTGACGCAGGGTTGCGACCAAAGTGCTATACTTTGACTGCAAGCCTGCGAGCAACAGCCCGACACCCGTAAAGACGACGGCAGGCGCAAGCGAGGCGTTGATAAAAGAAACGGTCGATTCAAGAGTGAGACTCAAGGGGGCCTTGTTCGAAAGTGTCGCTGACTACTCTGCTGCCGCCGGAGCGGGAGGAGGAGCCATCGGCGGGCCGGATGGACCCATGTTGTGCGGGAGCAAAAGTAGGCGTGACCAGCGAGCCTCTGATGTCGTCGTGCCGTCTGCGGCGGCGGCCTTGCCATGAATCGTGATGGTAGCTCCCGCTGGGATCGCTGTCTTGGGCCACATCAACATCGTTTTCCGCTTTGTATCCGCTTCAGTGCGAGCAACTTTCACTCGCTTCTTTTCCAGCATGGTGTCGTTCACTTCGACCCAAAAAGTCGAGGTGCCCGCCAAACTGAGTCCCGCATCGACGACGACGGTGTAGGAGCCGCCAATCGGAAGTCGGATCGAGGCAGACGCTTCGGTGTGCTCGGGGAGGTCGAGTGTCATCCATTTCTCGGCGTCATATTTAAAATTCGATTCACTCAGATCGAACATATCGGCTGAGAAAGTCACCGCGCCTGGGACCGTTGAGAGATCCGGCAAGACGAAGTCCGCTGGTGGTTTGCCCGATGGCTGAGCCAGTAAAGAACCGGCCACAACGGTCGCGGCGAGAAGAGATAAAAGTAGTTTCATTGGGGCAGAGGGGATCAGAGCTATCATTGTTTACGAGGAGTTAGATATGTGACGCCGGTCTAAGCAAGCTTCAGCGCGCAATTCTATAGATGCACTAAACCCTAAAGGCGTTCAGTCAAAGCGTTCGAAAATTGCGCTATTGAATCGCCGCTTCGTTTCGGACGATATCAGATCTCATCGTGAGCAGCTTCTCCATAACCCATTTACTCGCAAAACTCGTGCTGCTCGCACTCGTTTCTGCCCTATCGACAAACCGAAGCGATGGAGCTTCGGCCGTGGTTACGACAGATTTCGAGCAAGGGCTTGGTCCATGGCAAGCGCTCTCAGAAGGCCTCTGGGAACTACAGGATATTGATGGCAATACCGTCGCCGCCCTCGTTGAAACAGGGGTCGATCGCCCACCCGTTCGGCGCCCTCAAGCCTACATCCTTTTAACTCAGCATGCTTTTCTTGACTTTACGATAACCGCCCGGGTCCAGTCGCTCGAGCCGAATACTCAGCTCGGGCGTGATGTTGTAGTGATTTTCGGCTACATCGACGATACGCACTACTATTACGCGCATTTAGCAAACAGCAACATTGGCACTTACCACAACATCATCGTTAAAGTGTCAGGTGATACGCGTGCGATCATACAAAATAAAGCCAAGCCCGAGGCACGACTTTTTGATGGCTGGCAGGCTGTTAAAGTCACCCGAGACACCGAAGGTAATATCGCAGTTTTCATGGGTGATTTCGGAACCCCGATCATGACGGCTACTGAGATCGACTACCCTCTTGGGACGATCGGCTTCGGTTCCTTTGATGGCCGCGCGCTTTTTGACGACATCCACGTCGAAGGAACACCTCCTGATTCGCTAACGATCGAACGACCGACAACACAGAGCGTAACGAGTGTCCATTACACCGTATACGAAGGCATTCCTGTAACGATCGAGAGCTCCGCTGATTTCAGCAATTGGAGCCCGCTCTTCGAGCCAGTCACAACGCTCTTCACAAGCGTCCAGAGCTATGCACTGCCCACTCCGATCAATACACCGACTTTCTTCCGAGTGGACTACGTATATCCTGCGCCCCTATAGACCTTGGGTTAAGTTTTCGGGTAATATTCAGGCATAATTGGCTAGGTAATGTGGCCTAAAAAACCCCACCACTTACATTGACCCCAGCCAAACACTACTGAATAAGGGCTCTAACATTATGGACAAAAAGCCTTTTTCAGAGCTGGGACTATCCCCAGAAACCCTCAAAGCCGTCTCTTCGATGGGCTTTGAGGAAGCCTCACCGATTCAATCTGCCGCCATTCCCGTGCTCATGAAGGGAGGCGATGTTGTCGGCCAATCCCAAACAGGTTCAGGTAAAACAGCCGCTTTCGCGATCCCTGCGATCGAGCGGGTCGACACCCATTCAAAGGCCACCCAGGTTCTCATCCTTTGCCCGACACGCGAACTCGCTGTTCAAGTCGCGGAAGAGACCGCCAAGCTCGCCGTAAACTTTAAAGGCCTGCGTGAACTTCCTGTCTACGGCGGGCAGTCCTACGAACGTCAGTTCCGCGGCCTCAAAGCGGGTGCCCATATCGTTATCGGGACTCCAGGCCGCGTCCTCGACCACATCGAGAAAGGCACTCTCAAGCTCGGTGAGATCAAGACCGTCATCCTTGACGAGGCCGACCGCATGCTCGACATGGGCTTCATGGAGGACATGCAGAACATTCTTTCCTTCATGCCGAAAACGCGCCAGACGGTGCTCTTTTCCGCCACTGTTCCCAAGCCGATCGAGCGCTTGATCAAAGAGTTCACAAATAATCCTTCGTGGGTCAAAATCGAGTCTAAGGAACTCACGGTTCCCCTCATCGAACAAGTCTGGTACGAAGTCTCTCGCCGCACGAAAGTCGAAGCTCTGTGCCGCATCATTGACAGCGAAGACATCGGCTACGCCGTCATTTTCTGTGCGACGAAGATGATGGTCGATGAACTCGTAGAACACCTTCTCGCCCGGGGCTACCCCGCTGACCGTCTACACGGCGACTTGAGCCAGCCCTTGCGCGAACGCGTCATGAGCCGCTTCCGCAATCGCTCAATCGAATTTCTCGTCGCAACCGACGTGGCTGCGCGGGGTCTCGATGTCAAAGATGTGGAAGTCGTCTTCAATTTCGACCTCCCGAACGATGGTGAAGACTACGTTCACCGCGTCGGCCGCACTGGGCGCGCCGGGAGCAAAGGCAAGGCGATCACCTTCGTAGCCGGGAAAGAAGTCTATAAGCTGCAGAACATCATCAAGTTCACCAAAGGCAAAATCCGCCGTGAACAAGTGCCTACGATCGAGCAGATCGAAGAACGCCGATCGAATGTCTTCTTTGAAAGTCTGCGCGGTCTCCTCGAAGAGGGGAACTTCAAATCTTTCGACCACTTCACTGACCGTCTCCTTGAGCAGGGCTATTCACCGACTGCGATCATTTCCGCTCTCGTCCATCTGCGCGAACAAGAGAATCCGAAAGTCAGCAAAACTGGGACCAAAGACATCGACTTTTCCGACACCAAACCGAAGCGGGATCGTGGCTTCAGCAAGGGCCCTTCAAACAAGAGCTACGGAAAGAAAAGGACCTTCAGCAGAAGGGGCGATGGTCCTGCACCTCGCCTCAATCGTGATCGAAAAGACAGCTATTCCGGTGGCGAAGGTTCAGGTGAAAAGAAACCGTACGAAAAGCATGGGCCGAAGAAAAAGTTCGAAGGGGCATCTTCATACGGTGGGGGAAAATTCGGAACCTTCAAAAACGCAAAGAAGAAGACCTTCGAGTTTAAGCATAAGCCGCGCGAAGACTAAGCATCGGCAAAGGGGTTAACACCATCAACCCACGTTGCACCAACCTGATAGGAAAGGTTAGTGCCAACGTATGGCGAATGACTGTGTCGATCGAGCAGATCCGATTTCGACACCGTAGCCTCCGCTCTTTTCAAACGACAGAGATCAGCCGGAAAGCCAACCTCTAGGCGACCGGTATCGAGGCCGAAGATATCGGCAGGCGCATGCGCAACCAGATCGGCCACCGTTTCGATTCGCTGCCCACGGCACACTAGCCCTTCTGCAAGCAGCGGCAGTGAATGCTGAACACCCGATATGCCACCCCAAGCGGCAGCGAAGTTTTCGCCCTGTTTCATCGAAGGAGGACAGGGCGAATGGTCTGAGCCCACTGTATCCACTTCCCCTCTACAAAGCGCTTCCCAGAGCTTTGTTTGTTCAGCTGCGTTTCTCAGCGGAGGTGCGCACTTCGCCAATGGGCCGAGCCGCTCAAGGTCATCCTCCGTCAAGCAGAGATAGTGTGGGCAGGTCTCGGCGGTCACATCGATGCCTTTTCCTTTAGCTCCTGTAATAAGCGCAAGGCCATCTGCCGAAGTCACGTGCACGATATGCAACGGACAGCCTGTTTGCTCGGAGAGGGACAGCGCTTCGCGGATTGCGATCAGCTCAGCTTCGATCGGGCGACTCTCTAAAAATGCATTCACATCACAACGGCCCGCCGATGTCATCTCGGCCGCAAGTCGTGCGGTGAGCGCTTCGTCTTCGGCATGCACTGCGACACGCATCCCCGGAAGCTTTGCGACGATTTCCATCCCCTTGCCGAGTGAATCTGAGTCCACGCGCGCAAAATCGTCGATGCCACTGTCAGCCATAAAGGCCTTAAAGCCAATCACGCCGCACTCATAGAGCGGCTCAAGTTGATCAAGGTTATCTGGTGTCAGCCCGCCCCAGAGTTTTACCTTCACGCGGCTATGCTTCTTCGCCGCCGCTTCCTTTTCTCTGAAACGTTCAGGAGTGAGCAGCGACGGAGACGAGTTAAGCGGCATATCAAAGACGGTTGTTACTCCACCCGCAGCGGCCGCGGCCGAGCCACTTGCAATGCCTTCCCAGTCTGTCCGACCCGGCTCATTGAAGTGCACATGCGCATCGATCATTCCGGGTAAAAGCCAATCACCTCCAAGATCGATTTCTTTGACCGCCTTTCCTGACACGTCAGCTCCAATCTCGCTGATTCGGCCCTCTGAAATCGCGAGGTCTCCTTGGATTGGACCCGAAGGCGTAATCAATATTCCATTACGAAAAATAAGGTCATGCAACGACATCGCCAAAGCCTTCCTCTGCTAAGCGTGCAACTGCATCCACGAAGACCTCTAGGGCTGCTCGGATGTCTTCGGGTTTCACGTATTCATCGGGGTGGTGGCTGAGCCCTTGGCGGCAGCGAACGAAGAGCATTCCCACGGGGCAAATCTCCGACATCGCGACGGCATCGTGTCCAGCCCCACTGATAATCTGGGGAGCCTTACCCTGCACCGCCTCAGCGCTGCGCGTAAGCAGATCTACTAGGTGCGGATCCATCGGCACCACTTCTGATTGCTGCAGGTAATCGAAACGCAGACGAAGCTTTCTCACCCGAGTGACTTCAAGGCACTTGGCATGGATCATTTCCGCCCGAAGGTGCCATATATGGCGTATATATCGAGATTGACTTATCGTGCCTTATATGACGTCTTACTGCCTTTCATACGATTTATACGTCACAAAGGACGCTTAATGATAATCGAGCCAAATACGCCCGTTGAAAATATTCTCATCGAATGGGGGCATCGTCTCGCTGCAAGGCGACTCGCTAAGAACCTAACCCAAAAGATCCTAGCTCGTGAGGCTGGCATCGGTTTGCGCACCTTGCAGCGTCTCGAGAGCGGGGCCGTCGCATCGCAGCTATCGAGCCTTGTGGCCGTTTGCAAAGCGCTCGGTCTCGACGGCGAGCTGGCGGCATTCATCCCAGAACGAGCGATTAACCCGATGGATCAGCTCCGCCTAGCAGGCAAAGAGCGCCAGCGGGCTTCCAACGTCGCCCAAGATTCTGCTCCTGACGAACCTTGGGCGTGGGGCGAGTAGACCATGATTGCCGAAATTCGCCTCTGGAACCGCACGATCGGAGCCGCCTCGAGTATACCCGGCGATCCGATCACTAGCTTTCAATACGACCCCGACTTCATCAAAAGCGGAATCGAAGTCTCACCGCTACACCTTCCACTCAGGGATGAGCCTTATCGTTTCCCGCAGCTCGCGCGTGAGACTTTTCATGGGCTTCCAGGGCTGCTCGCCGACGCCCTGCCCGATCGCTTCGGAAATGCTGTCATCGATGCATGGCTAGCGAGCGAAGGTCACCCAACTGACAACTTCAATGCACTTGAGCGACTCTGCTATACGGGCAATCGCGGGATGGGTGCCCTTGAATTTCGGCCAATGCAAGGCCCCCAAGCTCGCCGCTCTAGCACGCTCGATATCGATACCCTCGTAAACCTCGCCACCGAGGTCCTCACAAACCGCAGTGAGCTCGCAGGTAATCTTGCAGAAACCGCCCGAACCAAAGCGCTCAACGACATTCTCCAAGTGGGGACCTCGGCGGGTGGAGCCCGTGCCAAAGCGGTCATCGCTTGGAATCTATCCACAAACGAAATGCGCTCAGGCCAGATTGAAAGAGGAAGTGGCTTCGAGTATTGGCTTCTCAAGTTCGACGGCATCGCCGCCACGGTCGAGCGCGGCCTCACCGATCTCCAAGGCTACGGAGCGATCGAATACGCCTACAACCTCATGGCCATAGCGGCAGGCATCACAATGAGTCCGTGCCGTCTCTTTGAAGAACGTGGCCGACGTCACTTCATGACACGTCGCTTTGACCGCACCGCCAGCGGCGAAAAACTCCACATGCAAACCCTCGGAGGCCTCGCCCACTTCGACTACAATCAGGCTAATGCGCACAGCTACGAGCAGGTCTTCGCCGTGATGGAGCAGCTCGGCCTCACGGCCGCTGAAATCGAAGAACAATTCCGACGGATGCTCTTCAACATCGTCGCGCGCAATCAGGATGATCACGTCAAAAACATCGCCTTCCTCATGGATAAAGCGGGGCGCTGGGCGCTCTCCCCCGCCTACGACATCACCTACGCCTACAAACCCGGCAACCCATGGCTGAACAGCCACCAACTCAGTCTCAACGGCCAACGCAAGACCTTTACCCGTGCTGATATCCGCGCTATCGCCAAACGGACCCGCCTCCCACGAGGCCGCGCTGATACCCTCCTCGAAGAAGTCACGAGCGCCGTCCAACGGTGGCCCGAATTCGCATCCGAGGCCATTGTTCACAAACACCAGATCAGCGCCATCGGGCAAACTCACCGGCTCGAATTCGTTTCATAGCCATCGCTCTATAGGCTGGATGTTGAGAAATAACTCCCCTGAAATCATTCGCATCTCCTAGCTCATGTTTCGACCTTTCCTAAGCAGTATCACCCTCATCGCCCTAGCCTGTCTCACGGCTTGCGTCCCCGAGGCTAAAGATACCGCGGAATCGACCCGACTCACCGTCATCCTAGACTATCTGCCTGGGCCCATCCACGCAGGCTTCTACGCCGCTGATGCGAGGGGAGACTACGCCGCCGCTGGACTCGACGTCGTCATCCAGACCCCATCCGCCACGACTGACACCCTTCGCCTCATGGCTGCAGGTCAAGCTGACCTTGGACTCGTGCCCCTTCTCGACTTTATCAATCTCCGCTCTGAGGGACGGGAGATGAAGCTGCTCATGGCTGTGGTGCAAACACCGCTCAATGCCATCATTACCTCGGCCGAATCTGGGATCAAAAACCCCCTCGATCTTGAAGGGCGTTCTATCGCGACGACTGGAATCTTAGGCGATGAAATCGTTCTTCAAGCCCTCCTCAAAGCTCATGGAGGTGACGCCACAAAAGTAGACACCATCAACCTCGGGTTTAACACTATTCAAGCCCTCGCCTCTAGCCGGGTGGATGCCGCCTTTGGTTTTTGGAACGCCGAGGGCGTGCAGTATCAAGAATCTCATGACGCTGTCGTTCTCCGAAGCTTTGAACAAGGCATCCCTGCCTACCCGGAGCTCGTTCTCTTTACTAGCGATGACCGCATCGCCGAGAAAGAAGACGCTATTCGCCGCTTTATAGAAATCACTCTCGCTAGCTACGAAAGCCTGCTCGCTGATCCCGAGGAAGCACTCATTTATTTCGCAGCATCCGTCGATGGCTATGAAATTGAAAGCGCCCGGCCCTACTACGACATCCTTCTGCCCGTCTTCCAATATCAAGCGGCCAGCTACGGACTGATCGACCGCCAAACTCTGATCGAAACAATGGACTGGCTGAGCGAGAGTGGCTTCCCGCAATACCAACTTCCCGTCGACACCCTCCTTGCTCCAGGCCTCACTGTCATTGCCCCATGACGACCGCTACGAACGCTTTTGAGCTCATCGGGCTCAGCCACGCCTACCAAGACGATGGGCAGGAGACTCCGGTCCTAAACGACATCAATCTCCGTGTCGTGCAAGGTGAGTTTGTCTCGCTCATTGGTCCGAGCGGTTGTGGGAAATCAACCCTCCTCAAAATCGCTTGTGGTCTCCTACCGCCAAGCGAAGGCAAACTCACTCTCAACGATAGCCCTGCTGCGCCTCTCGGCACGATAGGCTACATGCCTCAGAACGATCTACTCATCCCTTCGCGCACCATCCTCGACAACACAATCGTCGGATTAGAGATCGCTGGGATTGCAAAACGTGACGCTCGTAAAAAGGCCCACGAGCATTTCTCAGCTTTTGGACTCGAAGGTTTCGAAGACCGCTACCCCGACCAGCTCTCTGGCGGCATGCGCCAGCGCGCCGCCCTCCTCCGCACCTTCCTCGTCGAGCGCAGCTTCTATGTCCTCGATGAACCGTTCGGGAGTCTCGATGCCCTCACACGGCTATCGATGAACCGTTGGCTTACGGACATATGGAAACACTCTGGAGCCGGGATTCTTTTCACCACGCACGAGCTCGACGAAGCCCTCTTCCTCTCTGATCGCATTTATGTCATGGGGCCTAGGCCTGGGCGAATCATAGCTGAAATTCCGGTCACAGCCACCCGACCCCGCGACCACGCAAAGATGGCGCGCGACCCAAAGATCACGGAACAAAAAGCGCAGCTGCTAGAGCTCCTCGCACCCGCAAAAGCGGAAGGCGGTGCTCAGTGAGTAAGCTTTCCACAAGCGCTCCAGCCATCCTCTTCGGCCTTGGACTTTTTGGCCTTTGGGAAGCCTACGTTCGCTTCGCTGAAATTGATCCACTTCTGCTCCCTGCTCCTTCGGCTGTATTAGAATTCATCCTCGTCCACTTCCGCCTCCTTGCACCTCACACTCTTGCGACAGCCCTGATTATTATCCTCGGGGTCCTACTAGGCGCAAGCGGTGGGCTCGGCATTGGCATCGTCCTTCACCGCAGCGAATGGATACGACGCGCGAGCTATCCCTGGCTCGTTGCCTCCCAGATGATACCCATTCCAGCGATCGCGCCCGTTCTTCTCCTCTGGATGGGTTTCACCATCTGGCCAAAACTACTCGTCGTTGCTCTAATCAGTTTCTTCCCCGTTGCCGTCAATACGATCGATGGTCTTCGCCGAGTGGAACAGGGAGCGTTGGATCTCCTTCGCACTTTTAAGGCCAGCCCTGCCCAACAGCTTAGAATCGTGAGCCTGCCGGCCGCGTTACCTTCGATCTTCTCTGGACTCCGTATCGCAATGGCCCTTGCCGTCGTCGCCGCTATCTTTGGCGAGTGGGTCGGCACCCGCATGGGACTGGGTAAACTGATGCTCGTTTACAACAATCAAGCACGCACAGACGGCCTCTTCGCTACCATTGCACTGCTTGCCATCGTCGGCATCACTCTCTTTCTCTGCCTCGGGTGGATCGAGCGGAAACTCATGCCTTGGATCAACCCGCGATCAGCTGCCAAACGCCTTTGACTCCCATCGCGGACGTGATCACCGCGAAGACAAAGATGGCTGAAAGGATTAGGTTCATCCCTACGCCATTCTTGTGCTCCCCCATCAAATCTCGGCGGTTCGTCAGATAAAGAATACACCCAACCGTCGCTGGTAGAATTAATGCTCCAAACGCCTGCGACACAATCATGACGAAGACCGGGCGGGCATCAAATAGCGGAACAACGAGCCCCAACAATGAGATGAAAAAGACGATTACACGATAGCGCGTCATCGTCATATCGCGCTCGGAATTATTGTAGTCACAGAGCAACCACGGCAAAAGTAGCACATTCGGAAACTGTGATGAAACACCCGCCGCTATAATCCCGATGACAAAAATCGACGTCGCTAGGCTGCCGGCTAAAGGCTCCAATAATTCGACCATTTGCGAAGCCCTTGAAAGGCCTAAACCCTCTGCGTAGAGCGTGCCCGCCGCAGCCGCCATGATCGAACCGCTGATAACAAACATCAATATAACGGAGACCAAGGCATCATTGCGCTGAACTTTAGCATCCTTGATCGTCCACCCAGCCTCCTTCACCAGCGTCGAACGAATAATAAAAAGGCTCGATGAAACGGTGGTGCCTACCATCGACGCAATGATCAGAAACGGACCTTTGCCCGCATCGGCAGGAACCTCTGGGAGGCTCGGGATCAACCCCTTCGCGATCTCGACGGGGGGTGGCATCATGATGAAAGAATTGATCAGAAAGCACGAGGCCATGACCGCAACAAGCACCGCCAGCGCGCGTTCGAAAAACTGAGTCCGACCGCCCCAAAAGATGAAGTAGACTAAAGAGATAAAGAAGATCGCGAAGGAAATCGGGGGAATGCCGCCATCAATGAACGCCTTCGACCACTCATAAGACATATCCGCTACGATCCCCATGACCCCCATCACGCCGCCACTAACTCCAGCCGTCATAGCGATGATGAAGAAGATCCCGACGGCTGGGTGGATGTGCTTTCGGAAGGCCTGTAGAGCAGTTTCTCCGGTCACCAAGGTGTAGCGACCGTAGATCAAGATCATAAAATAAGTCGCCAGACACGACGCCACAATCGTCCAAAGCAGCGACATCCCGTAGGTTGCACCGGCCTTTGCCATCGCGGTGACAGAGCCCGTCCCGATGTTAAAACCGAGAAGAAAAATTCCGGGAAGAAAGAGTGCGAGCGTCTTGGAGAATCTAGATTGAAGGAGAGTCATAGGGGGAATTCAAAGGAGCGGAGCAAGTATTAGGGGTAGTATAATACTTCATAAAAGCGCATTCAGATCGAAATACCTCCCTCGCGTCAAACGTATGAAATATGTCCACAGACGGTAAATTCACAATACAATGACCTCACCACTGCACTATTTTCCCTCTTCAAAGAAATCCCACTAAGGCATTGAGCAAATATCCCGTCACTACGATTGATAGTGTAGTGATTCCAAAATACATCGCGATCAAAGGTAGGCGCATCGTGCGGCGAAGCATGATGGCTTCGGGTAAGCTCAGCGCTGCCATTGCCATCATAAAGGCTAGTGCGGTCCCCAATGGAATACCTTTTTCAAATAGCACCACTGCGACAGGGACAATTGCCGCGCAGCTCCCGTACATCGGCACTCCTAAGACCGTAGCAATTGGGACCGAAAAAATACCCGTCGCATCCATCACACGGTGAATCGTCTCTTGTGGGACGTAGTTGTGAATGAATGCGCCAACCCCAACGCCGACGAATACCCATAGCCAAATCTGTTTCAGAACACTCACCGCTTCATTCCATCCGTAACGTATCCGATCACTCCACTTTAAGACTTTAGGCAGCATGGCAGCAGTCGAGACGTCCGTGATGTCGGTCTCAAGATGCCTCTCAAGCTTCATCCGCCCGAGCACTGCGCCCGCAAGCGTCCCAATTATCAGACCACTCAAGACATACGCCACGGTGATTGATACGCCAAACTCACCCGCCATCAGGATCACCAAGTATTCATTGATAATTGGTGATGTAATGAGAAATGAGAACGTCACACCAAGCGGTACTCCCGCCTTCAGTAGACTGATAAAAATCGGTATCGATGAGCAGGAGCAAAACGGCGTAATCGCCCCAAAAAGGGCCGCGACGACATTACCCCAGAGACCACCGCGCCCCATCCACCGCTTCAGTCTCGCCTCCGGTAGCCACGTGCGCAGGACTCCGATAACGAAGATCATCACTGCAAGCAATAGGAAGATCTTAACCGTATCGTAGAGAAAGAAATGGATCGAGCCGCCTAGGCGCGTCGCTGGATCGAACCCGCCAAGGTCGTAGACCAAAAGATCGACGAGTTTTAGCAACACTTGTCGCCCTTGGAATCATCGCCGCCACAGCAGTCGCCTACGTTGGCTTTTCCCTCGGCCTTCGCTTTCATCTTCTCGTCGATCGAAGAAAAGATCCGCTTGAAGAAGCCGGGGGGTTGAGCAGAAGGCTCTGTTCCACAGCAGCTAGAGTCTTCCACTTCACAACATAATGGTGTCTCTTTAGTTTTCTTTTCTGACATAATTTCCTCCTGATAAAAAAGTTAGACTTCAGCCTTCAGCCATATGACTGCGGCTAGATTACCCATGCACAAAATTAGTATCTTTGGTTTGCTGATATCAAAAGTAGTCGTTAACAAATACATGGCGCGCAAGCCACCGACTCTTCAGAAAGCCTAGCAACAATCGCAGAACGCTTCTTTAGATCCGTCCCAAAAGAGAGGTGTTCGCTCGAACATTCCTGAAGGCATTTCAGGTTTTCGACGAGCAGAGGGTTTTCTGCATCTTTTAGTCGATAGACCATCCATTGCGCCTGCCGCTCGCCTTCGACCATACCTAGCTCCTTCATGTAGCGCAGCTGTTTAGAGATCTTCACTTGTTCAGCTTCGAGAATCTCAATCAAGTGGCAGACGCAAAGTGGACCCTCCTTCAGGAGGTTTAAGATGCGAAGCCGCTGGATATCGCAAAGACACTTATAAACGCTAATGCATTCCATGCCCTACATATTCCACTAATTGCATATGCTTGCAAGTGCATTTTGACTTTCTACGTTCGACGAACCGTCATTCATGACCAAAGCTACCTGGACCATGTATACCGGAATCGTCACCGCCACCTTTCCTATTGCTAGTCTAGAGCGCCGAGACAACTCGGCCACTTTTGGCTTCGATTTTGATCCCGAGCACCTCGGTGATCTCAAAATTGGAGCGAGTGTCAGTCTCGACGGCGCCTGCATGACAGTCGTTTCCATTCAAGATGCACGCGTAACCTTCGATGCCTCAATCGAGACCCTGCGTCTAACAACACTCGGCGAGAAGACGGTTGGCGACCGGATGAACATCGAGCGTTCGGCCAAGAGCGGAGCCGAAGTGGGCGGCCATGGCATTAGCGGTCATATCGACGGCATGCTCAACCTTACCGGTGTAGATCGAACGAGCGAGAACTGCGTGCTCAGCCTCAAGGTTCCTGATGCCTTTCGGCGCTATGTCTTTAATAAAGGATACATTGGAATGAACGGGTGCAGTTTAACCGTGAGCGATCTGAACCGAGCGACTGGCGAGTTCAAAGTATTCCTCATCCCTGAGACACTTCGCCAAACCACCTTCGATGCGACCGCTGTCGGTGATCAGATCAATTTCGAAATCGACCGGCAGACTCAGATCATGGTCGATACGATCCATGATGCTGTCCATCTCGCCCTGAGCGAAACAAAGGGCAGTTGAGGCCTACTTCTCGTCAGGCTCTGACGGCTTGTATGCAAAAGACGCCTCACAATCCAGGCAGTCCACTTCGCGATTCTTCGTCGGGATGAATGCACCGAAGAGAAAGTAGCCGATCAATGCTGGCAGACCCAGCTCACGCATCCGCACATCATTCGAACCACAGTGTGGGCATTTTAAGATCCCCACCTGATCCCGCGCCACCTCCAGCAACTCACGCGCCAGCGCTACATCCTCCTCAGCCACCTCTACTTTTACGCCGCCAATCGCATTCGAATAAATCCAGTTTACTGAAACCGTCTCCGCATCCCGCACCTCCACCGCGATCCCATTGCCCTCCAGCATCGACGCCGCTAAATAGGCATCTTCCGATTTCGAGTAAGAAGCGATCGTCACCATAATTTTAATAATCATGCTCCAAAAACACCCACAGAGCAAGCCAACCCATGAAAGATCCGCATCGCCGCGACCTTAAAACCCGGACGAGTGCCCCGCAGTTGGTCGGAAGCTACGTAAAGCGTTGGCAAGAGATAGAGTTGGACGCAGCGCGGTGAGGAATTTAAATATAGAAACCTACGGAATGACCCCTTTTGAACCCTAGTATCAAACCGATTTCCATCGACCATTCGCTCCAATGTGAAAATCTTACTCCAAGACGTTATCAGATTTCAATGCTGCCCGAGAATTACTGAAGAAAAGCTCAATACGTGAGCTAGGGCTTACTACGAAAGACGAACAAATCTGGGGTGAGTATTACTGCTCTGAGTTCTATAGGAACGAAGGCGCTATAGTGGAATTGGGCCCCTGGCTAGGCTCATTGACTAAAGCGATGCAAAGAGGCTTAGTTAAAAACGAGAGATATAAAATAAACCCGAACCAAATCCATTCCTATGATCGATTCGAATGGTTAGACTGGTGCGAGAACAACGTTCGAGGGACAGAACATGCGGGGAAGTATCAGAATGGCTCATGCTACAAAGACGTTTTTCTCGACGTTGTGCGTCACTCTGCCGTTCCAGTAGAAGCTCATAAGGTAAATTTAGAAAAAGACTTCTGGCTCCCTGAAGAGATCGAATTTGTTCTCAATGATGCGGTGAAGGTCTGGAGTACGGCTAAGACTCTCGTGAATGAAATCATTCCGAAAATGATCCCAGTGCCTACTTAGCTCATCAAGACTTTCAATGGTCAACAGAAGCCTTTCTCGTCCCTGTCATGTATTTGCTTCGCGACTACTTCATACCCATGTATGCGATTCCAGAGTCATGCATGGCCATTTTTCAGCTATCTAAAAAACTGGAGAATCCATCCTCGATCGGACTTCCGAATCAAATACATGGTTTGTCCGCTGAATTGATTAATGAATCATTTATGTGGATGCAGCAAAGCATAGAGGGCCAAGATCCAACCATATCGCATTTAGGACACGCCGTTACTCTTTGGAAAGCAGGACACCTCGACGAAGGTAAAGCTCTTATCAAAAAGTATCAGCTGGCAACAAATGCATCAAACCCAAGGCTTAAATTCCAAAGAAAAGCCATAGCTGGGGGAAGTATTAAAGCATTACTGGAGGACTAGATATCTCCCTATAATGCTGCTATCGCATTGCGAAACCAGTCATCGCATCGAGCAGGCCCCCGGGGAGGCCAAAGCCAAAGCGCTCTTCATTTTTGAGTTCAAGCGCGCGATAGCCTTCTAACTTCATGAGGCGATTCTGGGCTTCGGTAAGCTGCAGTTCTCCTTCTCTAATTTCATCGGTCATCACCTGCAAAACATCAAAGAGCCTCGGGGTAAAGACATGTAGTCCGAACCAGCCGAGCCAAGTGTCCTTGGGTAGTCCTTCGATATGAAGCTCGGAACGCGCGACTTCGGGCGAAGGTTTTTCGATCATGCGCTTCACCTCAATCAAGCCACTTTCACTGAGCCGTTCTCCTCCGATCGTTCCGTAGCCATGGAGCTGTTCGGCGCTGACTTGGGTTACGGCGGAGAGTGACTTCTCGGGCGTCAATTCAAAGGCTGTCGTGACTTTTTCATGACAGCCTTTCCGATAAAGGATATCTCCGGTGCAAAGCAGAAAAGGCTCATCCCCGATAAAAGCCTTAGCACACAAGACGGCATCTGCAAATCCGTTGGGTATGGATTGTTCAATAAACTCTAGGCAACTCAGAATACGAGCCATCTCATTGAGCTCTTTGGCATGCTCTGGACGCTGGGTGTAAAGCTCACGCCGATCTACCGAGGGGCCTGAGAAGTAGCGTCGAATCGCCTCTTCGCCGCCTGGGTCAACGACCAGGCCAATCTGTTCGATGCCTGCGGATAGAAGCTCACGCAGCTGAAAATGTAGCATAGGGCGCGCGACTCCATCCGGCCCAACGACGGGGAAGAGCTCCTTTCGGCAGGCCAAAGTCGCAGGGAAAAGGCGCGTTCCGAGCCCCGCCATGGGAACGAGTGCTTTCTTGATCAGGCTCATGAATCACCTCCCTGAAAAAACGATTTCACCCCTTCGAGGCTCCGCGAATTCAGCACATGCTTCGCTTCGACCCAACCCTTCCGAGCAATGATAACGCCCGCCTCGGTAAAGTCGAAGTGTTCCGGTGCGTGAGCATCGGGATTGATCGAGGTGAGCACACCCGCCTCTGTAGCTGTTTTCCAATGACGCCAGTCCATGTCTAGTCGACTCGGGTTTGCATTGATCTCGATAACGACGCCGTACTCTACGGCGGCTTCAATGATCGCAGAGACATTCACTGCATAAGGTTCACGACGCAGAAGGATGCGGCCGGTGAGATGGCCAAGCATCTTGCGGGTTTTGGTCGGGGTAGCCATCGCCCGAATGATACGGTCGGTCATCTCATTCTCCGACATCCCCGTCATCGAGGCGTGAACAGAGATGACCAGATAGTCCAGCTGATCGAGAATCTCTTTTGAGAAGTCTAGGCTGCCATCCCTTAGGATATCGACCTCACTCCCTGCGAACAGGTGCAGGGGTGCTGTGCCGCTTTCGTTCAGGCTTCGTATCGTCTCAACTTGCTTAAGCAGACGTTTTTCATCGAGACCATTCGCTTGGAAGCTAGCTTTCGAGTGGTCTGCGATTCCAAGGTATTCCCAGCCTTTCGCCGCCGCGGCCTCTGCCATTTCAAGCAGTGTCGCAGAGCCGTCTGAAGCGTTCGTGTGATTATGAAAGACTCCGCGCAGATCAGTAACCTGTAGGCGCTCAGGAATAGGTGCATTTTCGGCAAATGAAATTTCGTCACGCCCTTCACGAAGCTCCGGCGGGATGACATGAAGGTCGAGCGCCTTGAAGAGATCGCCTTCAGTCTTCACCGTATCCACAGCTAAGATACGCCCTTCGCCTCCTGCAGTATGTGCCGCATCATCGTTCGCGTCGAAGAGCCCCCACTCGCTCATGCTCCAGCCACGTTCCAAAGCCCGCTGCCGCATCATGACATTGTGTTCCTTTGAGCCAGTGAAGTGGTGTAGTGCGAACGGAAAGCGATCGAGCGGGACAACACGCAGGTCTGCCTGCAAGCCGCCTTCAAAGCGGACGCTCGATTTCGTTTCCCCCTTAGCGCTGACCTCAAGCACTTCCGCCCTAGACGTAAACCATTCCATGACGAGCCCGGGTTTTGAGGATGCTACAATGAAGTCGAGGTCCCCTACTGTTTCTTTACCCCGTCGATAGCTTCCCGCGATCTCGGCGCGATCCACATCTGGTAGTTTCCGCAAGCCATCGACGATAGGAAGAGCGATTGAGCGCACATTCCACCAGAGGTGTCGCTGGGCATACGCTTCTCGGTTAGCAATGTCGCTGAGCAACTTCTCTTCGGACTTTTTACCAAAGCCCGCAAGCTCGGCAATCTTACCTGCCTCCGCAGCGGAACGAAGCGCATCGACGGAATCAATGCCAAGCGCCTCATGCACCTTCTTGATTTTCTTAGGCCCAAAATTTGGAATCTCAAGCATCTCGACCAGACCTGGGGCAACGGAAGCTTTGAGGTCATCGTAGTAGGCAAGATTGTCCGTCTGATGCAGTGTAGTGATTTTATCAACAAGTGCTTTGCCAATTCCTTTCACGGATCCAAGTCGATCCTCCTCGATAACGTCAGACAAAGCGTCGTCCATGCTCTCTAGCGCGCGTGCTCCATTTTGGTAGGCGCGAACCTTAAAGGGATTCTCTCCTTTTAATTCAAGCAGAACACCGATCTCTTCGAGGACGCTGACAATGGAAGCTTTATCCATGCCTCAAGATGGACAGGTTCTGAGTCACGGGTCAACGGGCGGAATCATTGAAATCGCGCAAAAAAGAGCCCACCTAGCAGGTGGGCTCCCAATTAAGAAAAACTGTAATCAAACTCAGTCTTCGAGAAGGCATTCACCCGTCATCGCGACCGGCTGAGGGAGCTTCATCAAGCGGAGTAGCGTCGGTGCAATATCACCAAGACATCCACCCTTCTTCAGTTTAAGTTCTGCACAGCCATCGCCATAAACAACCATTTCCACTGGGTTAAGGGTGTGGGCGGTGTGAGCACTTCCATCGACTTGCTTCATTTGGTCACTGTTGCCGTGATCGGCAGTAATGATCGCACGACCTCCCATCTGATCGATTGCCTCGAGGAGTTCACCCACGCAACTATCAACCACTGCGCATGCCTCAACCGCAGCATCGAGCGAGCCGGTATGGCCGACCATGTCTGCGTTCGCAAAATTAACCACGACCAAGCCGTACTTGCCACTTAGAATCGCAGCCAAGGTCGCATCCTTAATTCCATGAGCACTCATCTCGGGCTTCTGGTCGTAGGTAGCGACTTCCTTGGGGCTTTGAATCAACTCACGGTCTTCTAAATCATACGGCTCTTCTCGGTAGTCGTTGAAGAAGAACGTGACGTGCGGAAACTTCTCCGTCTCGGCGCAACGAAATTGCGGGATGCCCAAATCAGCAACAAAGCTACCCAAGATATGCTTCATCTGAGGCGGCTTGCGGAAGACAACGTTCGGGCACAGTCCTTTTTTATACTCCGTCATCGTGGAGTAATAAAGGTCGAGCTTCTTGCCGCGATCAAAGCCGTCGAAATCGTCCTCTGTAAACGCTCGCGTGAGCTCACGGGGACGATCCCCTCTGTAGTTGAAAAATAATACTGTATCGCCATCTTGCACCGTCGCGAGCGGCTCTCCGTCATCGCCAATGACAGCGGTCGGGACGACAAACTCATCGCCCTTGCGCGAATCGTCGAGGGGGTTGTCGTAGTAAAATTGGACGGCTTCGGTCGCACTCTTGGCTGTGCGCTCGATTTTTCGACCGGTCAGGCAGTCGTAGGCCTTCTGCACACGTTCCCAGCGCAGATCGCGATCCATCGACCAGAAGCGCCCGGTCACGCTCGCGATTTTTCCGACCCCAACTGACTTCATCTTCTTTTCAATCGCAGCAACAAAGCTCAGACCGGAAGTAGGCGCCGTATCACGGCCATCGGTAAAGGCATGCACGTAGACCTCTTTGACACCCGCCTCAGCACATAAATCGAGAAGACCAGAAAGGTGCTCCAGCATGGCGTGCACGCCGGCATCTGAAATGAGGCCAAAAAGATGCAGTTTGCCGCTCTCACGAACACGCTCAAAGGCTGCATTCAAGACAGCGTTGTCCTTCAATGCACCACTGGCGAAGCCCTTATTAATGCGGACGAGCTCCTGGTCGACGATACGCCCAGCACCGATATTTTGGTGCCCAACTTCACTGTTTCCCATAATACCAGCGGGCAGACCAACTTCGAGCCCACAGGCGTTCACTTCGGTCCGCGGCCATCCGTCTGTGAGGGCATCAGCGACAGGTGTAGGAGCGACTTTAATCGCATCGAAAGAATCATGATCAGGGTTGTGGTTGCTTCCCCAGCCATCGCGGATGATTAAAACTACAGGTTTTCGTGACATATCAGATCGGGTTGTGTCTTTTCTAGAATCGCGCCCATTGGAGGCACAATCAATGCTGGCTGTTAAAATCTACGAGTCAACGAAGTGACAAGGAGATTGCTCTCAAGAGTTTCTCCCGCTCAATACTCAGACTAGCCATCTACCAAAGATTCGACGCTATGCGGACCCTTCAAAACATTGCCTTCGACGCAGACGACACCCTCTGGCACAACGAAACTATCTTCGCCGAGTCGCACCGCCGTTACTGCGACTTACTTGCACACTACCACGATAGTGAGACGGTTGAGAAAACCCTCTTTGCCACCGAGATGCGCAACCTTGAGCTCCTCGGCTACGGGGTGAAGGCACACGCCCTCTCCGCTATCGAAACCGCGATTGATCTTACTGATGGAACGATAACGGCAGACGAAATCAAAGGCATCCTGACGATTACGCGCGACATGCTTCGCCAGCCCGTCGAACTCATCGATGGGGTCGTCGATGTACTTGAAAAGGTGGCCCAACGCTACCGCCTCTTTTTAATTACGAAGGGCGATCTACTTGACCAAGAGCGCAAAGTCGCGGCCAGTGGCTTGAGTCACTATTTCGAGTACATCGACGTTGTTTCGGAAAAAGATCCTCAAACCTACGAACGTCTCATCAAGCGCCTCGACGTCGATATTTCTCGTTTTGCGATGATCGGTAATTCACTCAAATCAGACGTCAAACCCGTGCTCGAACTTGGCGGTTACGGCATTCACGTCCCTTACGCCATCACATGGGCCGCTGAAGAAACCTCCCTACCCGACGACAAGCACGCCGGCCGGTACTTCAAGATCAATGACCTCAGCGAGCTGCTTCCGCTCCTTGATGAGATAGACTGACGCCGTTAAGCGTCGGTCGATGCGCCGTAGTCAGCGGCCGCTCGGCGGTAGACACGCACGACATTCCCCGTCACTTCATCGAGCGTTCGCCCCTCAGCGGAGACTCCAATGCCGCAGGACATGTAGACCGGTTCACGCACCGCAAGCAGCTTTCGAATACGGCCCTCGGGGTCTTCACCGTCGAGCAGCGGACGGCGATTATTCGTCGAGGTGCGGCGTAAAATTGTTTCTACACTAGCAAAGAGGCAGACAACAACGCCGAGCCCGGAGAGCAGTTCTCCACGTCCTTCTGGAATCGGCAAACCGCCACCACAGGCAACGACCTGACCAGACGTCGGATGCCCTTCGACGAGGAACTTTCGCTCCTGTTCACGAAAACAATCTTCTCCATCGGTCTCAAAAATCTTTCGAATACGGCGGCCTTCGGCAGCCTCGATGGCTGTGTCGGAATCAATGAACGGGTATTTCAATATCCGTGCAACGTTGCGCCCGACCGCGCTTTTGCCGACGCCCATAAAGCCAACAAGGTATAAGTTTGGGCGATTCTCAGACATATCTTCGAGCGTGGGCGTCCCTTCTCATGGGGCAACAGCAAAGGCGTTGCCGCGCCACCTAAGGATGGCTTCAAAGAATCCAGCTTGCGGACGCTTACCCGCCTTTGCATCGTCCTAGACCCACTGCAGACGCCCGAAACAAAGCCCAATGCCTCCACTTCAAATACACCACCCAGACTACAAGTTCAGTGACCCAGCGGATTTCTCGACGACCTATTCGCGCCTAAAATCAGACGCCGGAGTTGACGCGTCGCACCTCCACGCCCGGTTTCAAATCAATGAGATCGAAGAGATTGCGCTCTTTTCGGAAGTAGAAAACGCCCTCATTGGAGGTCTGTCTCACGCAACACGGGAAGACGGCGCAGTGGTTGCCTTTCAAATTTGGATCGCTCCTCCATTCCGCGAACGAGGCCACGCAACGGTAGCCGGGAAAGCATTTGTTCAGGCTCAATTTGAAAACGGATGCCATCGCCTCGAAACCGCCCACCGTTCTGGAGATGGAGCGCCTGATCGGCTCGTCCAAAATCTGCGTTTCTTGCCCGAAGGCATTCAGCGCTCAGCACTCCGACAGAAGGGGCAATGGATTGACCTCGCTCATTACGGGCTTTTGGCACTCGACCCACGGTGAGATTGAGGAGCAACCTCTCTTGCAACTCGGATCAATCGAAGTAGGTTAGTTTCATGCAACGGGAAATCTCACCAGCAAAAGTCAAAGGAGTCATGCCGACCTCAAACGGCTGCGCCCTCTTTGTTGGCCCGGAAGAGAAGACCTTCATCATCTATGTCGACTCAAGTGTCGGCAGCACGATCTCGATGATCATCGAAGACGTGAAGCGTGACCGCCCGATGACTCACGAACTCATCGGGCATTTTTTCACAGGCTTCGGCGTCGAGCTTCAGCGGGTCGTGATCAATCACGTTTCCGAAGGAACCTTCTATGCCCGTATCATCCTAAAGATGGAAAACGAGCTCGGCCAAAAAATCGTCGAAATCGATGCTCGACCGAGCGATTCGATCGCACTCGCTCTCTTCCATAAGAGCCCAATCTACGTCCATCAGTCAGTGCTCGATTCAGTGGAAGATGTCACCGAGCTCCTCGAGCGCATCTTAAAAGAACAGTCGGACTCAGAGAAAAATAAAACCGACGACGATCCTGTGTTATAGAGCATGCACTCGCTCCCTCCGACCCTCGATGCCAGCACGCTGCCCACGGCACTGGCACCCATGCAGGACGTAACGACGCTCCCCTTTATGCGGCTGATGCTGCACTACGGAGCACCGGACTACTTCTTCACTGAATACTTTAGGGCCCATCCACAATCGACCCCCGAACGCCAAATTCTAAGCGCACTCGATGGCATCGGACCACAACACCCCATCTTTGCCCAGATCATCGGTGAAGACATCAGCTCAGTTACGCGGACCATGCGTGCGCTAGAGCCCTACCCGATCGCAGGCATCGATCTCAACATGGGCTGTCCTGCCCCCAAGATTTATAAAAAGAACGTAGGCGGTGGTCTGCTCCGTGACCCAGCAAAAGTTGATCAACTCCTCGGAGCGATGAGAGAGACGACCGACGGACGTTTCACCGTGAAGATGCGTATTGGTTTTGCTGACACGTCATTGTTTTTCGAACTCCTAGATGTGATTCGAAGCCATGCCGTTGAACTCGTTTCGATTCACGGGCGCACAGTGAAACAGATGTATCGGGGTGAGGTGGACTATGAGATGATTGCAGAGGCAAAGAAACGACTCACCTGCCCTGTCTTTGCCAACGGCAACATCACTTCGGCAGAAAAAGCCCTCCAAGTGCAAAAAGCCAGTGGAGTCGACGGCATCATGATCGGCCGTAGCGCGATCAGGAACCCGTGGATTTTCACGCAAATCAGAGCGCTCGCGCGGGGAGAGCCACTCTTTAGGCCCACCCTCGGTGACGTCCGCAACTATATCGACGCGCTCTGGGAGACCTTTAAAAACCCAGATGTGCCAGACCATCTGCAGACGAATTTCATCAAAAAGTTCCTCAATTTCGTCGGACAGGGCGTGGATCCAGAAGGACAGTTTCTTAAGAAAATGCGACGTGCCAGCTCTCGGTCCGAGCTCTTCGAGATCTGCGACTATTGGCTCATCGAGAACGGCCGCTGTGATCAACCCTTTGCCACGGAGCCTTACGAGGGCGTGATCGCTCGCCCAAATCGAGAAGGCGATGAGCAATCAAAGAATGCGGCGCAGAGCTGCTCTCTTTGAGCACTTCGAAGCCTTTCAACAAATCTGGCGTTGCACTCTTTCTGCACGGGAGCTCATGCTATTTATAAATATGAACTCTTCCACAGACCAACTCTCACAACTGAAGCAATTCACCACCGTAGTGGCGGATACTGGCGACTTTACGTCGATGAAGGCCTATACGCCTCAAGACGCGACAACGAACCCGACTCTCATCCTGAAAGCGGTCCAAAAGGAAAAATACGCTTCGATTCTCAACCAAGCGATCAAAGATGCTTCCGCCAGCGGCGCCTCGGGCGAAGAGCTTGTAGATAAAGTCGCTGACCGCCTTCTCGTTTTGTTCGGCCTCGAAATCCTTAAAATCGTTCCAGGCCGCGTCAGCACTGAGATCGACGCCCGCCTTTCTTTCAATACTGAAGCGAGCATCGCGAAAGGCCGTGAGATCATCGCGATGTATGAGGCTGAAGGCATTCCTCGTGGACGCATCCTGATCAAGATCGCCTCGACCTGGGAAGGTCTTGCTGCTGCCAAAGTGCTGCAAGCAGAAGGCATCAACTGTAACCTGACTTTGCTCTTCTCCCTCGCTCAAGCGGTCGTAGCGGCAAACAACGGCGTAAAGCTGATCAGCCCGTTTGTCGGCCGGATTCTTGATTGGCACAAAGCTTCGGCAGGAAAAGACTTCGTCGGAGCAGAAGACCCAGGAGTTCAATCGGTCACCGAGATCTACCACTACTACAAGCGTTTCGGCCACACAACCGAAGTGATGGGCGCCAGCTTCCGTAACATCGGCGAAATCCAAGAACTCGCTGGATGCGACCTGCTCACGATCAGCCCGAACCTGCTCGAAGAACTTGCATCTACGAATGCGCCGCTTGAAAAGAAATTGAACTCGGACGCTTCGGCCAATCTCGACATCAAGGAGCTTAACCTAGACGAAACGAGCTTCCGCTGGGCGATGAACGAAGATCCGATGGCGACCGAAAAACTCGCCCATGGTATCCGTTCGTTTGCAGCAGACACCGAATCACTCTTCGCCCTCCTGCGCGAAAAGCTGGCTTAATTCGCTGAAGCAATCTTCCAATGATACACCATCTCGTCTTTTTCCGTTTTAAGGAAACCGCTCGCGGTAACTCAAAAACGGCAAATATCGCAGAGGTTCAAGCGATGCTTGAGGCGCTGCCAGACGCGATTCCAGGTATCAAGACCTTGAGCTGCGGCAGCGATTTCAGCCAAACGCCCGTCTCCTTTGATTTCGGACTCTACACTGCGTTTGAGACAGCCGAAGACTTGGAGGCATATCGGGTGCACACAGCGCACCAAGCTGTCGTTGAATTGATCAAAGAAACGACAAGCGACCGCGCGGTCGTGGATTACGAAACAGCGTAGCGAGCAAAGTATCGCTTACTTTTTATAAAGCCCTTCGGCCGCAGTGTGTGGTCGAGGGGCTTTTTCTTACTCCCTAATGGCGCTGAACTTGAAAAATGTGTGCGGGTGACTTTGCAGGATCGAGCTTCACGAAATTATTAGTCCCACGCCAGCGGTAACTCGTCCGTGACGGGTCGAGCAAATCTGTAATGGTGAATTCTGCATCCGGCCCAAAACCCATGCTTTCGAGCGAGATATTAAGCGTTCCAGACTGAGGGTTAAACCAGTCCATATTCACTACCACGATAAACTGATTCGTGCGATCAAAGTTCTGCTTCATGTAGGCAATAATCTGTGGATTGTCACAGTCGATGAAGCTGACGTTTTGCGTCCGTTGGAAAGCGCGGTTCTCGTTTCGGATGCGATTAACTGCCGCAATCTCCGCTTTGATATTACCAGGAGCGTTCCAATCCCATGCCTTGAGCTGATACTTCTCATTGTTGATATACTCTTCCTTGCCTGGGTAAGGCTCAGTGTCGAGTAGCTCATATGCCGGTCCATAAATCCCGATATTCGAGGAAAGCGTCGCCGCGAGAACGTATCGGCCAATGAAGGTCGCTCGATTCCCTTTCTGCAAATCAGCGTGCAAAATGTCTGGGGTATTCGGCCAGATGCTCGGCCAAAAGTAATCAGCCACTTCGGTCTGGGTTAACTCTTCGATATACTCGCGGAGATCGCTCGGGTTGTTTCTCCAAGTGAAGTAGGTGTATCCATGAGTGAATCCAGCTTTTGCCAACCAGTACTTCCGCTTTGGGCGAGTGAAAGCTTCGGCGAGAAAAATCGTCTCGGGGTGGACCATCTTTAACTCCAGAATACACCAGTGCCAAAAGGCCATCGACTTGGTGTGCGGGTTATCCACACGGAAGATCGTTACGCCCTGCTCGATCCAAAATTCGAATACTGATTTCAGCTCTGCCCACAGTGCCTTGTAATCCGCAGTCTCGAAATTGATTGGGAGGATATCTTCGTAGCGCTTGGGCGGATTTTCTGCATATTGAACCGTTCCGTCTGGGCGCCAGTTAAACCACTCCGGATGTTCTTTCACCCATGGATGGTCTGGGGCGCATTGAAAGGCGAGGTCGAGAGCAACTTCGAGACCATGATTGGATGCGTCACTAACGAGATCAGCAAAATCGCCCAAGGTCCCAAGCGCAGGTAAAATCGACTTGTGCCCACCCTCTTTAGATCCAATCGCCCATGGGCTACCGACATCATCCTTCGTCGGCGTCAGCGAGTTATTACGCCCTTTGCGATTAACATGGCCAATAGGGTGAATCGGCGGGAAGTAAATCACCTGGAAGCCCATCCGAGAGACCTCTCCAAGCCGCGAACGGGCATCTTGAAGCGTGCCATGGCGGACGCCATCATTCGAACACGAGCGCGGAAAGTATTCATACCAAGTGCTGAACGATGCCCTTTCACGTTCAACAAGCATCTGCCCAGGTTGGCTTTTTACCTCGAGGGCTTTGTCCGGATAACTACGGAGAAGTTCGTTCAGCGAATGCTCCCGAATGAGCTTCAAGCGCTGGTCAAAGTCTCTCTCGGTGTCGCTGAGAAAATCAGCCCAGTCACTCATCTGCTTGGCCGTGTCACCACGAGCGCGGGCAGATGCCTTCTTGATGAGCTCAGCACCTATCAATAGGTCGACCGAAATATCTGTCCCACTATCGACTTTCTTAGCAAAGCCGGAAGCCCAACTGCCAAAGTGGTCAATGCCAGCCCCCACTTCATACTCGAAGAGTCCCAATTCAGTTAGATCGTATTCGCAGGCATACTCATCATTTCCCGTCGGCCCCATCTTCAATCGATCCCAATTCCTGGAACCAGCCTTCCTAATTCTCAACTCTACCGTGAGTAAATCATGGCTATCCGTAATTACAGCGGCTCGGAATGTCACACGATCCCATAACACGCGCTTGAACGGAAACGCACCACCATCAACAGATGGCTTTACATAATCGATAACGACCCGCTGTGGGCTAGGCTGATGACTGACCTTAAGCATTTATGATGGTGTGACTTGGAAATAGGGAGGCATTACTTTTCGAGAAGCGATTCGTAGAGTTTGCTCGTTTGCTCCGCGATAGAGGTCCAACTGAAGTTTTCAATTGCCCGCTTACGCCCAGCAGCGGCGAACTCAGCTCGGCGCTCGGGATTCGCCATTAGGCGATTTACCTGAAAGGCTAGGTCCTTCGCAAAAGCTTCCGGATGCAACGGACTAAATGGGCTCTCGGGCTCTTGCGCAACGGGAACTAAATAACCGGTTTCATCATGAACAACGACCTCTGGAATCCCGCCCACTGCAGACGCTACAACAGGTGTTTCACAAGCCATTGCTTCTAAGTTTATGATCCCGAACGGCTCGTAAATTGAAGGGCAGCAGAAGACATCTGCACCTGAGTAAAGTTGAATGAGCGCCTTTTTATCGACCATATCTTCAACCCAATAAACGCCCTCACGCTCTTTTTGAACCTCAGAGACTGCTGAGGCCATTTCTTTGGCAATTGCAGGCGTATCTGGAGCGCCTGCGCAAAGGACGACATTAAACCCTTTATCTAGATGCTTAATCGCATCGACGAGGTGAATGATGCCTTTTTGACGAGTGATACGACCAATAAAAAGGATGTAGGGCTCGTTCTCAGGTATTCCAAAGCGTTGAAGAGTTGCCTTCGGGTCGACCTTCCTAAACTCTTCCGGATCAATCCCGTTGTAGATGATCTCGATTTTGTCTGGATCGACCGCAAAATGCTCCAATACATCGCGACGCGTTCCAGCTGATACCGCGACGACAGCATCAGCCATCTCTAATGCGGTCTTTTCCACCCAAAGGCTAAAATCATAGCCGCCCTCAAGCTGTTCACGCTTCCACGGTCTCAATGGTTCGAGCGAATGAACCGTCACCACAAGCGGAATGCCGTAGGCCATTTTTGTAAGAATTCCAGCCATGTGCACATACCACGTATGGCAATGGACCACGTCTGCATCGATATTATCGAGGTTGAAGTTCAGCCCTCGTCCAATTGCCCCAAGGACGCTTAGGAGGTGCTTAGGAGCGGTCGCCTCATCTAGCTTAAAATCATAGCCTTTGACTCGGGTAGAACCATCCACCGAGTCTTGGTCACCAAAAGCGCGAACATCAACGCCGACCAATTTAGCCAGCTCTCGACTGAGATACCCTACATGGACACCAGCGCCACCATAGGTGTAGGGGGGGAATTCGTTCGTATATAGGAGAGCCTTCATCGGGACATAATAGCGAAAGTTTACGAACGTCCCGCAATCTCAATTCTTCAAAATCGCTATGCGGGCTGCTCGAACTTGAAATTAAAAATCGGCACGAGCACCAAGAGAGCGAGCACGACTGGGGCAATGACGGCATATCCCAGAAAATCGTGCAGTGAACCTAAGTCCTGCCCGACCAAGAAAATGTGCTCATCGATCGCATCAGGCCCGTGATTGTATGCCCATATTGTGAGAAAGAGGCTTCGCCCAATATTCGTCAAAAAGGCAAAGAACATCGCCGCAATAACCATTGTGACTTTCTTCCAGAGGCTACCAAATCCGACTGGAAGAGACATCGAAGCCAAGAAAGATCCGGCAAACAATGAGGCCATTAGCGAGTAAATCCCCGAACACGCCTCCGCGACACCTACCCTGCCCGTTGGCAACACAAGGACGCTCCCTTCTCGCACAATAGAAAAGCCCAAAATGTCGCAGATTCCAAATACAATGACCGCGACCTTGTTCATGAGAAAGGTGCGGATGGTATTGTCTAAAAAACTAAATAACGGAGCCGAAAGCACCCATATCAAGGCAGGAAAGAGAAACAACCCAACCAACATCCACCGCTCAGCTAATGGAATCCGCTCACCACACTTTCGTCGTTCGCAGAACACATAGACCGCAGCCAACATCAAAGCGCGTTGGACATCGCCATGAATTGAGTCGTCACAAGATTATGGCCCTCCATCACTCGATAGAGCGCAGCAAAAGCGACCCAAACAAAGCCCAAGACGACAGCTGCCCCGGCGGCTAAATCTGAAAACCGTTCTACCCAAGTAGGTAGTTTCAAACTTCTCGCTCTCGTCAGACTACGAGCCCAAGCACGCTCCTCTTCGGATCTCCCGGGGGTCGCGGACCCATCAATGATCAAACGAAAATATGCCTTACGCTCATTCAGCACCCAAAAGACCAAAACAGGAACGAGAAAGCCAAACAGATACTCCTCGCGAATCCGCCACCAATACTGTTGATCCCAGATCAGAAAAAGCAAAATAAGACCGACCAAGGCTGCCGCAGTGCGGCTAAAATTATCCCATTTGAAAGACTCAACCATTTTTCAAGAGATCCGACAAAGTCTTGTTCATTCTACACTGGCAAGCTTGCAAGGTAGCTTGAGGAGCAATTCACTTAAAAATCACTTGCCAAGGACATAAATGCACAGCTCTATGGGATGTTTATGAGCGAAGAACAGCCAGCAGAGACAACAGCATCTAAGAACCCGATGGAACTTACTCATCTGGATGTTGAGCTCCTATCCCGCCACGTCACTGACACCGGAAAGATTTTACCTCGTCGCATCACGGGCCTCACAGCTGTGCAGCAACGCCACATTACGCGCCAAATCAAACGTGCACGTAATCTCCTCCTCATGAAGTAATACTTGTCGGCCAGTGATCGCCGCAAGAGACCAATTTGAGTTTACCGAAGCTCCTACAGACGATGTAGGAGCTTCTTTTATTTTCCCACCGACTGAGAGAAATCTCGCGGCCGCGGCGCGCACGCTTAGGAATGGAGGCTTAGTCGCGATTCCGACGGAAACTGTCTACGGCCTAGCTGCAGACGCCCTCAATGAAACAGCTTGTCGAAACATATTTGAGCTCAAGGGGAGGCCTCTTATCGATCCGCTCATTGTCCACCTTTCCGAATTAGAGCATGTTCACGAGCTATCGATTTGGACTGAGATGGCTAAAGCTTTGGCCGACGCGTTCATACCCGGGGCGCTAACCCTAATCCTAGAGAAAAAACCGTGCGTCCCCGATATCGTTACCGCCGGGAAGCCTAGCATCGCAATACGACTACCAAGCCATCCAATTTTTAGAGCACTTTCGAATAAAGCAAGGGCACCACTGGCCGCCCCAAGCGCGAACCCCTTCAGCTATGTCTCGCCATCTACAGCCGAGCACGTTCTAAGATCCTTTCCGAACGCTGGACTACCCATCCTGCAAGGAGGCCCCTGCAAGATCGGAATCGAGTCAACGATAGTTGATGTCCGAGACCCAAGAAAGCCGATCCTCCTAAGACATGGAGACATCCAAAAGCATCAGCTAGAAAAGGCCCTAGGGATATCTGTTACAGATAAAACTGATTTCACGCCTAAAGATAAGAATGAAGCTCTTTTGGCTCCTGGCTCTCTCGCGCGCCACTACAGTCCGAAGACACCAACCTACCTACTGCAAACAAGCGCCATCCATGAGGCGCAAATTGCCGGTCAAGCGCGTGTATATTTCGAAAAGCCAGCCGATTCAGCGAGCGCCGAAAACATCTTCTGGCTCTCAGAAGACGGAGACACACAAACGGCACAAAGGTCGCTCTACAGCCTCTTAAGGTCTCTCGACGAAGACAAAAAGGTCCTTCAGATTCTTATCGAATTACCCACGCCTACGGCCGCGAATACGGCTCTCATAGATCGGCTGCAGAGAGCCGCGAGTAAATAAAAACCCTGAGCCGCAAGAAACGACTCAGGGTTCAAAAAGTAGCTAGGCAAATGCTTAAGCTTGCTGTGTGTCTGTCGCTGACTCCTCTTCGACAGCATCGGATTCCGCGGTCCCAGTTCCACCTTGCACGTAGTAATGACGATAGGAGCTGTCGTAGTAATGGCTGTAGTAGTAGCCCGCTACGCTTGTATTGATATTGTTCAATACCGCGCCCAAAATAGGGACATTTGAATCTCTTAAGCGTTTCACGTTGAGGGCGGCTGTCTTACGCTTCACCATATTGAAACGAACCACGTAAATAACCCCATCGACCAGCGACAAAATGTTCAACGCATCACTGACTGGCGCCAAAGGCGGACAGTCGATCATGATCTTCTCGTAGCGAGGACGCAGCTCTTCTATGACCTTCTCAAAAGCCGTGCTACTGAGGAGTTGTGTTGGATTCTTACTACGGCCACCCGTAACGAGGACATCCAGCCCAGGTGCGAAATCTTTGATGATCGCCTCATCAAGGGTAGCTTTACCCGAGAGAACTTGGATCAAACCCACCTTGTTCGAGATATTTAAAGACTTACCTACATTCGGCATGCGAAGGTCGCAGTCCATAACCAACGTGCGCTCGCTGTGATGTGAGAAAGTGAAGGCTAAGTTCGTGGAGACGAAAGACTTACCTTCACTGGGGATCGTCGAGGTGGTTAGAATCACCTTCGCGTTTCTACCCTCTTCACTGATCTTCAAAGTTGAATGGATGGCACGGAAGGCCTCCACTGAGTGCTTTTCCAAGCTATCGAGGACAACCCGCGCTTTCTGAGTCATATCGACAAGTGAGATACGTGGAACGATCCCGACAATAGGGAGGCCAATCGTGGTCTCGATGTCGAAAGCCGTCTTCACTTTATCATCAAGAACGGCTAGGAGGATCACAAAACCAAAACCCATTCCGAGGCCCAGCACTAATCCGATACCCAGATTCATTACCGTATTTGGGCTATCAGGCCTATTCAATGGCGCCGGACTCGCTCGGTCGATAATACGCGCGCTGTCACCCTCCGTATCCATGATCGTGGCGAGCTGTTGATAACGGAAATATGTCGCCTCGTAGTTATGTTGGCTGATCGTTAAATCACGAACGAGGGCATTGTATTCTGGGCGCAACCGATCCAACGAAATCATGTCCTTCTCTTTAGCACTAAGATTCGCCTCAGAAAGCGTCCAATTTTCTCGAGACCGATCGTATTCATTTATTATCCCATTTGCCTTGCGGTCGGTCGCCTTTGATAGCTCTGACTTAGCCTGCTCCAAGGCTCTCAAGGCAGAGGCCATGATTGGATGCAAGGAACCATATCGCTTCGCCAGCACTGCAACATCCACTTCACGAGTGGATAACTGTGAATTCAAGCTGATGATCGCATGGTCGTTGCCAATCAGCGAAAGCTCTTGAAGCGGCGTGCCGCTTTCCTGCGCACGAATAACTTGTTCGTGATACGTTCTTTTCTCGTCAAAATCACGCTTTGCCTCTGTCAGAAGTGTCCGTAACTGGAGTAATTCTTGACTATCAATATCTTGGCGCTCGCTAAAAGTAATGCCGTTCTTCGATTTAAATTCAGTGATCCGCTCCTCAACCTCTCGAACGCTTTCAGCCTGAAACTTAATTTTCTGCGCTAACTCTTTAACCCCTTCTACGGTTGTTTCCGTAGTCTGTCCTTTCGAAAACTGAATATACGCTTTGGCGAAAAGATTGGCTACATCTGCAGCCACCTCTGGGTCTGGGTGAATGTAGTGGATATAAATAAAAAACGACAACCGCTGGGGCTGTATCTTCCGGTTTAAGAAGAGGATATCAAGCGCTTCGCGTTCACCGCTAATAGCAGAGTCAATTCCGGACTCATAAGGAGCGATAAAGCGCTTGCGAAAAGCACCTTGGATACGTTTATCAACCTCTCGAGCAATCTCAAGACTCTCAAGGATGTTAATCTGTGTCTGGAGATCTTCCGTCCCGTAAAGGCGATCATCTGCAACCATCTCAATGTCCACCGCAGCCTCGCGAGCTCTCAAGATCTGAACTGAGGATGTCGCCATGTAGAGCTTAGTCGAGTTAAACGTAAAGAGTGCAACGCCGAGCAAGACAATGAAGACAGTAGTCACGAACCACCAGATGCGTTCGCGCAGGATTATAAGGTAATCGTTCAGCCCCCTCGGAGAAAGAGCCGCGTCATTGTACCCGCCGCCGTAGCCTTCGCCATAGTAATAACCACCGTAGGAGCCAGAGCCTCCTGAAGAACGTTCATCTTGATTGTGCATAACAGTAAAATTTAAATTTTGACAGACTTGGATTAAATACGGCGCCGAGAGATAACGATAAGATCGCCATCCTCAAGTGGGTGATCGCGGGTCGTGATGTCTCGCGTATCAACGGAAATCTCCACCTGCTCACCGTTTTCGTCAGCGCGGCGAATGATCACATTTTTGAGATCCCCCAGCGGTTGAGCTCCTCCAGCCATGGATAAAGCCTCGAGCAAATATAGCCGTTCTTCTGCCGGGATCGGAACACTCCCTTGTCTCATTACTAGGCCCATAACTTCGACGGTCTGCGCAGAACTGGCATAGATTGTTAAGTCAAGCTGTGGGTCGATGAAGTAATCTCCATCGTATAGAGTATAGATGTGCTTTTGTGCGTCAGCCACGGACATTCCAGCGATATTAACCGCCTTAATAAATGGCAGAACCACTGCACCGTCGTTCGAAACTCGCATTTGAACATCGGCCTCTTCGCCAATAATTCTAAACAAGACAAAATCCAGCGGCTTAATAACGTACGAGCTGGAAGCCTGATCGCCCAACGAGCCAATTCGCGAGCTTTGCGAGCTTTGCGAGCTTTGCGAGCTTTGCGAAAAAGACACCAAAGGGGTTATTACGAACACGAAAAAGATGATAAATTGCGACATGGAGCGACTCATATGCTTCAAATTTAGACAAAAAAAGGCCGACGGGGCAATGTCAAAGACCCGCCAGCCGGCAAAGGAAATGTAAGACTGTCTACCGCAATTAGTAGCGAACAGACGCCGTCAAGCTGAAGACGGTGTTTTTGTATTCGTCAAATGCAGGATTAATGAAGTCGTAGTTGAGATCATTGATCTTATAGGCACCTGTGATGCGGACGTATTCGTTCGGGCTCCAAGTGACACTTGCCGAGGCTGATACTAAGTGATCAACACGACCCTTCCTGGCCGATGTATCTTCGAACTCAGTTTTCGCCAAGGTGAGGTTACCGCCGGCTAACCACATCTCGCTGATGAGATACTGAGTGCCGATGCTAATCTGGTCTCGGGTGTATGAAATCGCTGCGTCGCTAGTGCCTTGTCCAAAGTCACGTGAGAGAGCACCATATACGTTCCAATTAGTGTCCGCTGCGTAGTTCAAACGGGCATTGTAGGAGAACGTGCTGGAAGATCCACCGATCAGAGCACTGCCATCGAAGTCACGAGTCTGGTAACCTAAATCGATCGAACCCGTCCAGAGAGGATTGAAAATCTCACCTTCGATACCACCAAAGATGTAGTGGTCTTCAGTATCTGGGATATCACTACCTGCTGGCGCATTAAAGGGCGATGCAGTCCGGTAACGGTAGCCAACGAAAGCGCTCACTGCGGGGTCGAACGCATAGAGGACTCGAAGCGGAACAGAAACAGCGTCCGAGCCCGCGAGAAGCGAAGCATCATTAAAGGAACGGTGGAGATAATCCACACCGCCGCTGAGCGATACTTGATCAGACAAAAGATAGTTGACGGAGCCACCGATCGCGACATCCGAGCGTTCAGCAAGGTCTGCGGTCGGAGTCGTGGTAGAGAAATCTACGCTGTTAGTTCCAAGCTCATTGGCAGACGCATAGCCCTTGAAAAGAGCAACACCAGTGTCGTAGTAACCTAATGAGTTGAATCGGATGTATTCACCATCGAGATTATCTAGATCGTCGTGCACACGAACTTCAAGACCGAGCGTTGCCTCAAGATAGGCAGCATTTTCGGTCCCAAGCTGGAGCTCAACACCCGGTGTAACCGTGAAGATCATTTCTGATTCTTCGTTAGTTTTCTGGCGGGTAGTATTCGATTGGTGCTCGATACCTCCAGACAGCGTGAGGAACAAGATAGCATCGTCCCCGAGGCTAACAGATGGGGCTGCCTGCAACTGAATTGCAACAGTCGTGAGAAGTCCTGAGAGGAGAGTATTTTTTATGAAAGTATTCATGCGTTTCAGTTACGATTAACTAGGATGAAACCAACGGCTTCAAAAATATTCAATAGACAAGTGTGATTCCAAAGCAATGTTATTTTTTCACCTATAAATGATGTTTTCAAATCAGGGCGCCGCAGTCCGAGCCAACCAGTTTATCGGATAAAACGGGTAATTGTGATTTAAAAGATCGTCATTTTTTGCAAAAAGTCTCGAAAAAGCTACCTGACACGCTCTTATGGCAACCTCCAAAACACCTCCAGCTCCCCACCGCTCCACATGGCTAGGATTCGCCGAAAAACGGTCTACAGGGCGAGGAACGGTTAAGATCCACCTCCGCTAGTCTTGATGTGTCTCTGACTCAGTTACTTCAGTCTTTTCAAATTTGCTAGTATCGGAGACGCGAATAGAGGCCTCGATGACGCGCGTTTCGTCAACCTCCGTCACTTCCAAGATGAGTCCGTGCACTTCAATAGACTCTCCCTCTTTGGGGATGTAGCCCATCTCGAGTGTGATCAAGCCATTGACGGTCGAGACTTCGTCGTTGCTCAGATCGACGTCAAAATGTTCTTCAAGCTCATGGAGCGGGGTCAGGCCATCGACGATGAGGGTGTTTGCGGTTGAGGGTGCTTCACGAATAAGATCTCCCTCTTCCGCATCAAATTCATCACGTATATCCCCTACGAGTTGCTCGAGAATCTTTTCTAGCGTCAGCACCCCTGCGACCCCTCTGAATTCATCAACGACGAGTGCCATATGGATATTGTGGGTGAGGAGTCTAGAGAGCGCCTTCTCAAGCGTCTCATCGCCGTCGACCCGAATCATATCGCGTTTCACCGTTCTCAAATCGGTTTCGCCTACGCCATGTCGAAACAGGTCCTTCACGTGAACCAGCCCGATGCAGTGATCCAGATCACCATTACACAGCGGAAAACGCGTATGGCCCGTTTCCCTCGCTAGCTTCAAATTTTCATCAATCGGCAGCGAAGTGTTGAGAATCTTCACCTGGTTTCGAGGGAGGAGCACGTCCGCCACGACCAAATCCCGAAGCTGAAAGGTGTTGCGCAAGATCGATTGGACGGCGGTCGATACATCTTTATCGTCGAGCAATTCTAGCTGCGCCTCAAGTTCCATGCGCGCTAAGGGGCGAAACTTAAATGCCTCCAAAAATGGCGCGATAAGCAAATTTGAACCCTTCTTTCCAAAAATCACAACTGGCCGGAAGAGCGTTCTGACGAACATCAGTGGGTAAAACCCCAACTTAACTACCTCGAGAGGATAGCGGGTGGCCATCGAGCGAGGAAATAAGTCGCTCAAGGTATACACGGGCGGAACGAAAACAATGAGCGCCAAGCCGTAGGTTGCGAATAGAGACAGAGAAACTCCCGTCTTATCGATAAGGTCTCGGAATCCGCCCTGTGCTAACAGAAAAAGCAGTGTTCCGACTCCTAGATTACAAAGAACCGACGCCACTCGCAATGACTGAACCAGCTCATCGGGAGACTTCATCAGTTTTTGCAGCCGGCCATCCCTTTCAAACTGCGCCAGTAAATCCGGGTTGAAGTGGCTGAATCGCAAGCGAACTAGGGCAAGCTCAGCTCCCGCAAAAAACCCGTTTGCAATCAAGCAGAACGTAAGAACGACCCAAAACTCCCAGCTATCAAAATAAAGTGTGATCACTTACTTCGATCCTGAAACGCTAGATAAGGCGTTAAGACAACGGCTATTTTGAGCCGCTGTTCCAATCGTCACCCGCAGGTGGTTAGGCAATCCATAGCCAGCAACGGGTCGGACAATGACACCCGCTTGCTGCAGATCGCTTGAGACCTCCGCGGCATTCGGGACTTCGACGAGAATGAAATTCGCCTTCGAGGGCGTCCAAGAAAAGCCGAGTTGATCAAAGCCTGCTTCCATCTGTCGAAGCCCAGCCTCGTTTTCCGACCGGCTTCGCTGAACCCAGAGATCGTCGTCCAGCGCAGCCAGGGCTGCCTCTTGTGCGACGCTGCCAGTGTTAAATGGCGGCCGCACCTTCTGAAGGAGCGTGGCGAGTTCAGCTTCCGCGTATCCATAGCCAATGCGAAATCCCGCCAATCCGTAGATTTTCGAAAAGGTCCTCGTTGCGACGATTTTTCGACCAGCTCTCATCAAAGGCCGCAGATCAACCGCAGCCTCTTGATACTCCGCGTAGGCCTCGTCGTAGCAGAAAACAACGTGCTCGGGTAAACTCTCGGCGAATGCTAAGACTTCATCTGCTGGCAGATAAGTCCCGGTCGGATTGTTTGGATTGGGAAGAAAGACAAGCCGCGTGCGCTCGGTTATCGCCGCCCGCATCGCCGCGAGATCATGAACGCCATCAGGCATCGGCACTAAGACCTCTGTGCCGCCGCGTAGAAGCGTTGAAATTCGATAAGTGATAAATGCCTGCGCTCCCATCACTACCTCCGCACCTGGGGCAACGAAGAGGTCCCCTAGCCGGTAGAAAACTTCATTTGAGCCGGCAGTCAATACAATCGATTCAAATGGCACGCCCATCGTTTCTGCCAGACGGCCAGTCAAGTCGTAGCCACCATTGTCTGGATAAAGCCAAACATCCTTCAGCGCCTTGGCGGCAGCTTCGAGCGCGAGTGGAGAGGCTCCGAGTGGGTTTTCGTTCGAAGCTAATTTTATAATCTCCGCTGGATTCAAGCCAAGCTCGCGGGCCACGACTTCAATCGGGCGACCGGGTTGGTAAACCGGGAGCGTATCGATCTGCGGATTCAATAGCGTAGCATAGCTCATGCATCTCATAGGATTTTGAAGTACAAGAATCGCAAACCCAATCTTGCCCTACCCATCTAAGGGCTGGCACCAATTTAGAGTAATGGAGCGACTCCATCTAAGTGTTCTGAGCACAGAAACCCGAACGGCGGCTGAAAACATGGCAGCCGACCTTGCGATGAGGCATGCGCTCAGCCCTGCGTCACCGGTCGTCCTGCGTTTTTACGACTGGGCTGAGCCCTCGCTGAGCTTTGGATACTTTCAAAGATGGGTAGACGTTTGCAAAAGACTCGAAGCAGAGGCGCCAGTCAGCGTTGTTCGCCGACCAACCGGGGGCGGCATTGTAGATCATCGCTCTGATGTCACCTACGCCCTTGTCTTCGCGCGTGGGACATCTTTCGCCGAACAAAAGACTACTTGCCTGTACGAAGCCGTTCACACGGCCCTATTCGAGGCGCTGAATGAACTCGGTGAATTTACCTGTTTAAGCCACGACGCTCCGCTCAAAGCAACTGCCCTGAGCTGTTTTGAAGCGCCTGTTCGCTCAGACATCATCGATTCCATCAGCGGCCTGAAAATTGCCGGCTCAGCCATTCACCGTGGCAAAGAATCTATCCTCGTCCAAGGCAGCCTAGAATCAAAACGCCTCTCGAAGTCACTCACTCCAGAAGATCTCTCAGAAGCATTTGCTCATCGACTCGGCGTCAAAGTCGGCTTGGCCTCAACAGCCTCAATACCGCTTTTTACATTGCATGTCGCCGCCGCTGATGTAGCCCGATTTTCCAACACCTCGTGGACCCAGCGCCGTTGAACCAACTCCCCGATGCGCCTACATTTTAGAGAAAGCTCTGTCGACTACCGCCACTACACTTTTCCCTATAGAGTGTTGGCCGAAAAAGAATCCAGCGACACGCTCGCTTCAATCTACGAGCAAGGTTTCCTCCCCGCATCGAACGACTACGCAGAAGAGCGGGAACTTTTCTACCTCGCAAGGAGTCTTCGTCTGGATCTTCGAGAGCTGGGTTTCGACAAGAAACGTCGCTATCTGCAACACCGCGGCACAGAAACAGGCTTACACAGCAATCGCCTTAGTATCAAGGAGCTGATGGCGAGTCACCCACGCTGGAAAGAGTCCGTCATAGAGTGGGTCGAAGGCCGATTCCAGCCACCCTACATGACCTCAGAGCGACTTGAATACATCCTCAAGCGCAACTTCCTAACTCAATGTATTGCGACCTATTGCGACACGGAGCTGGTCGGCATCACACTGCTGCCTCATGACGCCGCTATCGCTCACTACTGGTTTGTTTTTTATGATCCAGAATGGAACCCTGAGCGATCTCTTGGTAAATGGATTCTAGGCGACTGTGGACGGTTGCACCAAGAGCAAGGATTTGAATACTTGTATTTAGGAACCTGCTACACAAAAACTGCTGCCTACAAATTCCAAGGCATTGCGTCCGGGGTAGAATTTTACGAAGGAAGCACCTGGTCAGACTCCATCGAAGAGCTTCAAAAAAGACTTACTTCCGACGGACTAAGCTCTGATTAGCTGCCGCCATTTTCAGCTTGTATCCATTCTTCCACGACGGATCGATCCGAGAACGATAATTTCTGATCACCCACCAACTGATAGTCCTCATGGCCCTTACCAGCGATCAGAATGAGGTCCCCATCCCTGGCTTGTTCCAACGCTGCGAGTATAGCGTCCTTCCGGTCTTCGATCGTCGCTACCCTACCTGCGTCCATAACCCCAGTCTGTATATCCGCGATGATTGATCGCGCATCTTCCGAACGCGGGTTGTCAGAAGTGATCCAAACTTGATCGGCGAGACGTGTAGCAATCTCACCCATTATCGCCCGTTTACCTCGATCCCGATCGCCTCCACATCCAAAAATGAGGTGCAAGGAACGAGGTGCCAGCTGTCGGCAAGCACTCAAGACAACTTCGAGCCCGTCCGGGTTGTGAGCATAATCGACTACCACCGCTGCTCCATTGGGCAGTTCGATGCGCTCCATTCGGCCAGGAATAGCCTGCACACCCGAAAGCGCCTCCCAGCTGGCTTCAAAGGAGTGCCCCAGCCCCAGCAAGGTTGCTCCTGCAGCCATCAGATTCTCTAATTGAAAAAAGCCTACCAACGAGGTTCGAAGCTCGGCCCGGGCACCTCTCCATTCAACGCAGAAGTCAGTCCCAGTAGATTCGACCGAAGTATGAATCAGTTTCAAATCCGCCCAAGGTTCACTGCCATAAGTGACAACCGTCCCTGCGGTCTGAGAGGCATATACCGGAGTCATCGGAGAAGCGGTTGGCAAAACGGCGACGGCGTCCTTCCGAAGCGAACGAAAGAGCAAGCCTTTGGCCTCATGATAGTCCTGCAATGATCCGTGGAAATCGAGGTGATCGCGGGTAACGTTTGTCAGGACCGCTGCTTTCCATTGCACCGCAGCGACACGATCAAGGGCCAAGGCGTGTGAGGAAACCTCCATTGCAATAGCCTGTGCACCGTCCGCTCGAAGCCCGGCAAGCTTGCGATACAATTCTACAGATAGATCGGTGGTGTACTCGGGTGGAGACCAAAGCTGCCCGTTAAGAAATGTTCCAAGGGTTCCCAGGGAACCCGCCGAGCCTGTCAGCTTACGGAGGGCTTGATAGAGCAACTGTGTTGTTGTCGTTTTTCCGTTCGTCCCCGTTACGCCGATGAGAGGGAGAGATTCATCCGGCGAACCGTAAAAAGCTTTTGCGAGGCGAGCACAGGCTACGGGCACATTTTCGCTTTTGATACGAGTGCCTGTCGACTGACTGCTCACGACAAAGGCAGGGCCTCCACCCTGCACCGAGGCATGGATTTCATCTTCGCTCCACCACTGCTGGTAATCGTGGTATTCTGGAAAAACAAAGAATGCCTTCCCTTCGATATCTGCGCTCGGACGGCATTCGACACCTCTCACGACAATCGACCCATCGAGCCCTGGGTTCTCCAACCCGATAATCTTGAGCGCCTCGGCTAGTTTCATCGCTTAGACAAAAGACCCAATTTCAACAAAAGCTAAAGGAGAATCCCGGAAAAAGAAAAGGGACCCGATGGGGGGGCCTTCAATATTCGACCTACAGAGATAGTGCTGCGATCTGATGAGTCTATGACGACTCAAAAAGTGATAACTAACTGGAAATAGAGACTGCTCTAGTTATTCACACCGGTCAATTTTACATTTGAGCCCATTATTGTTTTACAAATGGTTTACAGAGCCACCGACGCTGTAAACGTCGGCCATCATTACCACGTAGGAATCACCGGCGATTTTCTTGGCCTTATCGAGCGAACCCTCAGTCGGTCCCATCCAGTTCGGGATCATCAGGATGCCCGGCTTCAGCTCGCCACCCAAATCGGAGTAAACGATCGTAGACTCAAACATGAGGTCACCTAGTTGATGCTGAACAACCTTGGTCACCTGCTCACCCCAAGCGCAAAGCGTAGTAATGGCGACCAAGGGAAAGAGATGAATAAGTCTAAAGCTCATCCCTACACGCATAGCCACGCTGCAACTCAAAGCGAATTCAAATCGTCTTTTGTTACGGTGTAGTGAGCCGCGCAACGTGGGCAATTTACCGTCGCCGTTGGATCGTTGCCAAATATCTGTTCGGGGTCCTGCTCACAGATTGGGCGAAGCACCTCTTGGATCTTCTCCAAGCTGCATCCACAAAACCAACGATAGCGGCGGGTCTCGAGAAGATTGCTCTCCTCATTTTCCGACAATCCCGCGAGAATATCAGTGCTCATCGTCGTGAACCAGCCCTCGTCGTAATCAGGGTGAGCCGTCGCTAGCACGCCCACATCGCCCTCGGGGAAAAACAGCCGCCCGGGGCGCTGCTCGCTTTGCGCATAAAAACGCTCCACAGGTGCGATCGCTCCCTGCCCCTTGAAATCGACGTAACTGCGATGCAGCGGTTTGTTCGGGCGCTTGATTTCCTGATACATCTCACTTTCGCCACCCGGGCGAATACCCGAAGTAAAAAGCCGACCCGCGACCGTCCCTCGCTCAGTGTCGCCGGCAAAAAAAGCACTACAAAGCGGATTGGCGAAGCGGATCGTCCAAGCGATGACTTCGTTTTGCGGACGCGATGCACAATGCAGCGTAAAGGCCGCGAGCAATTCCTTGAAGAGTTGGTCAAATTCGGGTTCGTGGTGAATGCCCTGATCCTTGCAATGCAAGTAGTAGTCCACGTAAAGCGGCGAAAAATCGGCTTCGGAAAGGAGGACATTTCGATGGCGAACAAAGGTATTTTCCACCGTCACGCCACTTTCTAGAAAAGCTTTATCTTCTGCAGACATCTCTTTCTCCAAATCACCCACCCCACGAAGGTCAACTATCGTCCGCAAACTTTCGGATATCGACATAGCTGCCAGAAGCGACCTGCTCGACCAACTTCGGGGCGACATCCCAGAGCCGTAGCCCTACTTCCACCCCGTCCGGCATCTGTTCAGTCCCTTTTGCCGCCTTCAAGCGCTCAATCGTCGGATAGCGCTCATCGACTGCCAATGCGGTCAGATAATCCTGCATCTCTGAATCCACGAGACCCGGTGCCAGAGCTGTAAAATGCGTCTTGGGCAATTCAGCAGCAAAGGATTGCACCCACATATTCAAAGCTGCCTTCGAAATTCCGTAGGCATTCCAACCGCGATGCCCACTAATAGAGGCGCCCGAAGAAATTGCCACCACCTGTTCAATCTGCGCCCTTCCCTCGAGAAGACTAAGCAACCAGTGATTAGCGAAGACATTGACCTCGAAGGTTGCTTTCAAAATGCTCAACGAGGTTGCACGCAGATCGGCGATGGGCGGGAGGATCCCCGCGTTGAGCCAAACCTGGTCCCACTTGCCCACATCCGCCACCCAGTTCTCAACGGCAGCCGAGGCGTTCTCAGCGTCTGACAAATCTGCTGACAAAAAACGCAAGCGCTCCCTGTAAACTGAGAATGACTTGTCCGGTGGGCGGCGACTGATCCCCCACACGTTTGCACCCGCCCTGAGTGCCGCGTGAGCCAGCCCCTCTCCAAGCCCTGAACTGATCCCTGTGATTAATACATTCACGCCGCCAAATGAAGCATTTCCACACAACAAGGCAACCTCGCCGCGTTGCAAAATTTTGCAGAACCATCATTGATGATCGATACTTAGAATGACTCGACTTGCCATCCAAAGCTCAACTGTGACATCAACTGGATTCAAATGAGTCGCCGCCAAGCGAGCGGTGCTGTAGCGCTTCTTGAGCTCAAGGCGACTTTTGAGATATTGAAGGTGCCGCATCCCGACCTTTAAGTTTATCCGCCAATTGTAGGCCTGCTCCCAGGAGTGGTCTGATCGATCCGACCAAGCCGCATGAGACAGCTGCATCATGCCCCGCGCGTAGTCGGTGTCAGCATGCGCGTTGAGCGTACTCTCAGCGTAGGCAATGTTGAGAACAAAGGCTGGATCGAGCCCATATTGAGGCGCTTCTCGCTGAATTTCCGCCCAAACGACTTCCTTCGGAATGTAGGCATCTCCCCGACGCGAGCAGGTGAAGAGGAAAACGAGGCCCAGGAGTCCCGCGAGGGCTAAGAAGAAGTTTCGCCCGTTGATCGCGATGGAGAATGTCGCAGGCAAATCTGAATGATTTTTCTTCAATGAGATATCACTGGCTCTCTACCAGCGGCTCTTTAGATTCCAAAGCTCGCGGCCATCTTTAATCACCTGCGCGAGGACTTCGGGCGTAATGCTCTGCTTCGGATCGTCTCCGATTCCATGCCTTGGATTACAGTGGGTTTCGATGATCAGGCCGTCCGCTCCATAAGCTAGCGCTGAGAGGCAGCACGCAGGCACGTATTTCGCCCGTCCGACGGAGTGTGATGGGTCCACCACAACGGGCGCCCACGTCCGCTCCTTCAGCAGCGGCGTGATCGACTCGTCAGGATGGTTCCGGTAGCCATCGAGGCCGGGCAAGGTGCCCCTCGGGCAGAGGAGAACATTTGGGTTACCATTCGCCACGAGGTATTCCGCCGCCGCGATAAATTCGTCAACCGGGGCCATCGCCCGCCCCCGCTTCAGGAGGATGGGGATGCGGTGCTCGCAGGTCGCCCGGCCTATCGCCCCGAGAAGCGAGTAGTTCAATGCGTTGCGCGCACCAATCTGGATAGCGTCCAACTTTGCCTCCATCGAGAGCTGCAAATGCTCAACCTCCATCACCTCAGCGATGACGGGGAGGCCAGTCTGCGCTCGGGCTTCGAGCAGGATGTCGAGCGACCGGGCCGCCTTGAAAGGAGTGTGGCGATGTCCTTGGTTTCCAAACGCCACCGCGGATCATATGCGCCCCTGCTTCTTTGACCCCTGCGGCGGTTTCGAGAAAGTGCTGTGGCTCGTCGGGGTTGATGGTGCACTGCCCAGCGATAAAGAGTGGCTCGGCGCCCATTTTCACCCCCGCTACCTCCATCGCCTGCGCCCCAAGATCACTACGGCGATCCATCAGCTTATAGACGGAGTCCATCCGATCAACACGATCGACACAGGAGAGCCCAAGGAGGCGGTTGACCATCGTCTCACTACGTTCGTCGCCGATGATTGCGTAGATATTCCGACGCGCCCCATGGATGACTTGGATTGAGCACTGAAACTCGCCCACGATGGCTTCGACTTCTGTGAGTTCATCCGGTGAAAAAACGGGGGCTTTAGGAATTATCATAGTTTACTCTACATGAGTGAGCACAGACGGGGAGTAGGTCGAGGCAATTGGATCGCTCATAAGTCGCGACAAAGAGTTGCGCCCATCTCACTTAGCCACCCTCTTGTTCCTCTATGTCATCCTCCGAGCATCGCATGCGATTCAACGACAAGCCACGAGGCTCAACCGTCGTTCTCAACCTGCTGATCGCAAACATCCTCGTCTTCATCCTTCAGCAGATTAGCGCACATCTGGATGTCAGTCTGCTCTACCAGTATCTCCCGCTCTACAGTCTGGAAACGGGGCTGTTCCGGCCCTGGCAACTGCTCACGTATGGCTTCATGCATGATCCAGGGGGCATCATGCATATCTTGTTCAATATGATTGTGCTCTGGATGTTTGGCCGAATCCTCGCCGCCGACCTTGGAGAAAAACGGTTTTTAATCTACTTCCTATGCTGCATTGTCGGAGGCGGACTGGTGCAGCTCTTGATCGCTCCCTTTTTCGGACCCTTTAACGTCGTCCTGGGTGCCTCTGGTGGAACGATGGGCCTGCTCCTCGCCTTCGGATGGCGCTATCCCACCTTGGAGATCATGCTGCTCTTTCCTCCGATACCGGTGAAGGCACGCAATCTCGTAATTTTCCTCGCCCTCTTTGATGTCGTCGGCGGCATCGGCGGCGGGCCGTTCGGCATCGCTCACTTTGCCCACATCGGCGGCTTACTATCGGGTCTGCTCCTGATGGCTTATTGGCGCGGGAAACTACCGCTCAAGCCCAAGGAAATGCTGCCTTAAGGCGCGACTGTTTACTTCAGCGGGCGGCCTGTTCGCGAAAAAAGCCAGAGCGCAAAACAAAGCATCAAAACCGTTGGCATCGCCGCGACTCCGAAGGCCGAGAGCGTCGAGGGCAGAAGCGCACCCATCGCTTGGGTCGAGCCAAAGTAGACGACGTATAGAGCAATCGCCTTCACGATGCCAAAGAGTGGGTTCGCGCGTATAGGACCGATCGCAAACGGCACTGCCAGCCCAATTGCGATGAGGACATCGAGGGGGTTTAGCAGGACGCGCAGGTAGCGCAGAGTGTACTTCCGCGCCGAGGGGTCATTCGCCTCCTCGAGGGCATTGCGCACCCGCTTAAGCTGCCAAACAGAGAGCTCCTGTGGGCGCTTTTTCAAATACTGCATCAGCGTCGGGTCTTCTTTCATCTCGAGCATCTCGCGACGCTCAAACCCGATGTTGCGGAGCGCATCGCCTTCAACCGGATCAAACGTCACTTCGCGGCCGTTGAGAAAGACCCAGTGCCCGCTCAACTCTTCATAGTAGCCACGGTTGGCAACGATTCGACTGATCTCTGCCCCCGTTTCATCGAAGTTTGAGACCGTAATTCCGTAGGCGTTGTAGTCGTATTCGCTAAAGAGATTTATAAACCAACGACGGCGGCCTTCAGGGTTGTTGAAGGTCAGATTGGGCACACGGCCAATTTCCTCCGGGGATTTATCTTTAGCCTTCTCACCTTCGAAGCGGTAGGCATTCCAAAGTTCATTTGAGCTCTCTTTTGCCCACGGCACAAAGTGTCCATTGAGCCAGAAGAGCAGCCCTGCCAAGATGACTCCAACAACCCAGCAATAGCGCGTGATACGGGCGGCTGAGAGGCCCGCATTACGCATCGCTACGATTTCTAGGCGACGGTGCATCCCAGCCAGCGCCGCCAACGCTGAGATCAAAACCGATAGCGGCAAAACGAGCGGGAAAAACGTTGGGATAATAATCAGGTAATACTGCAAAATCTCCGATGCCGAAGCGCCAAAGCGGATCAAATCGATCAGGCGGTTCTGCATGTCTGCGACGAGAAACAGCCCCACGAGGGTCGACGCGGTCAGCAAAAGCATACGCAGCCACTCTGTTAAAACGAGGCGATCTAGACGGGTGAAGTGCATTGAAGAACCATGAGAAGAGCAGGCCGAGGCAGACTGTCCAAGTGTCTTTTTCATCTACCCATGGGCAACCCTTGACCTCCCATTTCCAGCGCCCACGATTTTTGTATGCGCTGGTTGGAGAAGCATCTTGAGAAGAAGGCGGAGCCGGAGCTCTGGCAATTCGCCTACGAAGCCTTTTCGCAGACACCGATCACTGATGATCAGGCGGAAACCATCGCGACCGCATGTCAAAGCCCAGCGCAACTCGCCCTCATGGGGAAACTTCTCGGCGAGAGCCTCATCGAAAAAGAACCACCAAGCGAACGTGTTCGGCTCCTCTTATCTATTGTGGATGAATCCGTTGCCTCGCTTGCAGAGTGGATCGCTGCCCTCGAGGGCTTTTATGCATGGCTCAAAGAGGAAGGGCGCTCCACGGGCTTCGGCCTCGCCCTAGGCTACATTCACTGCAGCAGCGATGCGATCGCGGGCGGCGCCCCCTTCAGCAATCTCTCCCAAGCCACGGACGAGATGCTCGGCCTCTACGGCTTTGACGGCGATTCCGACGCTAAAAACCCGCCCGAATGATCGCCTCGTAGCCTGAGGCAAAGGATGGATGTGCAGGCTCCCAATCGAGTTCATCCCTTATTTTTTGCGCCGCGATGCGACGGTTTGGCGGACGTCCATTGGCGAACAAGCGACGCTGCATTCGCTCCGTCACTAGCTCCGGCGAAAAGACCGGCATCGGCACGTTGAGACGCTTCGCCGCCCACGCAACGATGTCCTCCTTGAGCGAAGGTGAACCATCGGCAAGATTCCAAACAGTGTAGCCTCGTTTCCGCTTCTCGAGCGCGCGTAGAATCGCCCTCGCGGCATCATCCCGGTGAATAAGGTTCAAATAGTAGTCTCCCACTCCGGGAATCTTATCCACGCCCTCGCGTAGCATATCCAAAAGATAATGACGGCCCGGACCATAGATGCCTGCTAACCGCATCACGGCACCCGAGGACAGATCGCCTGAGCCGACAGCCTCCGCGATAAGGTCTTCGGTCTCGACCAGCACTTCATTCATCGGCGTCGAGGGAGCCGTCGGTCCTTGTTCGTTCAGCCAACCCCCATCCGAATCCGGATAAACGGACGTGCTGCTCGTATAAACCAGGCAGCGCACCGCACCCTTTTTCGCCCAGTCCAGGAGGCTGGTCATCCCTTCGTAGTAGGATTTCCGATAGCCTTCGACGCCACCGCCACCTGAGCTGACGCAGTTTACGACCGAGACGCCATCGGCGGAGATCCGATCATGCCACTCCGAAGAATCCAGATCTGCCACAATGACTTCGATGCGATAGGTCGCCTTCAGGCGAGCTGCCTTATCAGCATTTCGAGTCAGCGCCGTAACCCTCCAGCCTTTCTCCACCGCACCCGCCACAACAGCACTGCCAATGTAGCCACAGCCAACGACGAAGAGTCGCCCGCCTTCACTGGTTTTGGGTGCACTATCTGACATGAGCGCAACAAAAGGCTGTTCTTGGCCTTCCGCAATGCTTTGCCTGCCCTTATGACGACTCCGCGCTGGGAAGACATCCGCAACTACCTCCAAGGCCTTCAATCCGATTTGATCGGTGAACTCCGCGCGCTGGATCCCGAGGTTGAGTTTCGCGACGACCCTTGGGAACGCGAGGCAGGCGGCGGCGGGCGCACACAAGTCATCGGCAATGGGCAGCTCTGGGAAAAAGGAGGGGTCAACTTTTCCGAAGTCTTTGGACCCGGCCTCCCGGCTTCCGCCACCAAAGAACGCCCCGAGCTCGCAGGTCGCCCCTTCAAGGCAATGGGAGTCTCGGTCGTCATTCACCCGAAGAACCCCTACATCCCAACCACGCACATGAACGTGCGCTTCTTTACTACCACTGACGATGAACCGATCTGGTGGTTTGGAGGCGGTTTCGATCTGACGCCCTACTACCCTTTCGAGGAAGATGCGGTCAGCTGGCACCAGTCTGCCAAAGATGCCTGCGACAAGATCAACCCCAGCCTGTATTCGAAATTCAAGGACACCTGCGACGACTATTTCTACTTAAAGCACCGTGATGAAACCCGTGGCGTCGGTGGACTCTTCTTCGACGATTTAAATGAGTTCGGCTTTGAGGAAAGCTTCCGCCTCATGCGCTCCGTCGGTGACACCTTCTGGCAGGCATACCAACCAATCGTCGAAAAGCGAAAAGAGGCCCACTACGTCGAACGTGAACGCCAATGGCAGCTCTATCGCCGCGGACGCTATGTCGAGTTCAACCTTCTCTACGACCGCGGAACCCTCTTCGGGCTGCAAAGCGGTGGGCGCACCGAAAGCATCCTCATGAGCCTACCGCCGCTGGTCCGCTGGGACTACCTCCCAGAGATTGCACCGGACTCGCCCGAAGCAAGTCTCGCAAAAGACTTTCTTAGGCCGCGTGACTGGCTAGGATTGCAGTAAGCCGATCAATCTACCCCTCCAGCAGATAAGAGCTCAACGTCGTCCCGGCATACCCAACGAGGAGAATAATGCCAAAAGAGCGGCCCAGCTTCTCTTTCTCGACCCATATACCGACCCGGAAGATCACTAAGAGGATCAACATGCCGGGGAAGAGGAGTCTGAAGAAGCGAGGATCTGCGTTCAGCCCATTCGGAGTCACTGCCGCACTCAAGCCCGCCACAAAGAGGACATTTAGAATATCGGCTCCGATCACATTGCCTACCGCCAGTTCACCATGGCCGCGCCGAACCGCATTCAGTGCGGTCACTAATTCCGGCAAGGACGTGCCAAATGCCACCAGCGTCGCTGCGATGATCGCTTGAGGGATTCCCAAATCAAGCGCGATGACCTCAATCGTCGGGATCAAGACATGCGAAGAGCCAACGACTAGAAAGATGCCAAAGCACAAAAGAGCGAGCACGTGCCAGGTCGGTTTCTTCTCATCAACATCCGGAACCTCGGTTGCGATGCTCGAGCCCCGCGCTCCGATGACTGAGCCGACGAGATAAACAATCAAGAGCCCAACGAGAACAAAGCCTTCCCACTGCGCTAAAGTTCCGCCGGTGGACCATGCCGTGCCCGGAGCACTCCAAGGCACGCATAAAAGCACGAGCAAAACGCCTGCGCCGATTTGAATCCATCCTTGCCGGTTAACTACCGACTTTTGCAGCGGCAACGGTGAGATCACTGCCGCAAGTCCAAGAATGAGCCCGCAATCCGTGATGATCGAGCCCACAGCGTTGCCGAGCGCGAGGTCAGGATTGCCGCCGATGGCCGCCATGACCGAAACCGCCGCTTCCGGGAGTGTCGTCCCGAGACTTACAATCGTCGCCCCGATGATCACGGTCGGCACGCCCCACGCCTTCGAAAGCGTCACTGCTTCCTCGACGAGAAGGTCAGCCCCTTTTGCCAAAACATAGAGCGCTATCGCAAAAATCCCCAAGAGGGCAATCAGGGGCAACGCATCCAAATTGCTGTGCAACCAAGCTTCCATTCGTAGCTCGAAACCACACCGCCGGCGCTGAGACTAGCAAGCGAATTGAAGTCATCCGACTCCATTCTGGTCGTTTTCGGGCCTCTTTCAGCCTGATTTGAGACAATCCACCCGCTGAGACCTGAAACACTTGACTTGGTCAACCCGCTGAGCATTTTCGGCGCCTTCATCGCGCGCGGGGACAGCCCCGTGCATCGAGAGAGCCATGGCCAAAGCTTTTAAAGATACCCTACAGCTTCCAAAGACAGACTTCCCGATGCGGGGAGATTTGGCTAAGCGCGAACCTGCCCGCCTCGAAGCTTGGAAACAAGAGGACCTCTACGCTGGGATGCAGGCTGCCCGCGCCGAGGCTGACACCTTTGTCCTGCACGACGGCCCCCCCTACGCCAACGGTGACATTCACCTCGGCCACACCTTAAACAAGGTTCTCAAAGATCTCGTCCTCCGCTATAAGCACATGAGCGGCTACCGGACGCCCTACATCCCGGGGTGGGACTGTCACGGTCTACCGATCGAGCAGCAGATTCTCAAAAAGATCGGCAGTAAGATCCATACCATGGAGCCCCTTGAGCTCCGCCAGCGCTGCCTCCAATACGCCAAAGGCTGGGTCGGCACACAGCGCGAACAGTTTAAACGCCTCGGAATCCTCGCAGATTGGGAGAACCCTTACACAACGATCGACCCCGAGTTCGAGACCGGCATTCTCCAGGTCCTCCTCGCTCTCGTTGAGAAAGGCCTCGTGCGCAAGGGCTACCGCGCAGTGCACTGGGACTACGTTTTCCGCACTGCCCTCGCTGAAGCCGAGATCGAATACGAGAAGCACACCTCGCCGTCGATCTACGTCGCGATCCCTCTCATCGATCCAGCAAGCGTTCCTGAGCTCGAAGGCATCAACGAGGTTTCCATCGTCATCTGGACGACCACACCGTGGACCATGCCGGCGAATCTCGGCATCAGCCTGCACCCAGAATTCGACTACATCGTTCTACAGACGAACGAAGGGAGAAATTTCATCGTCGCTGAGGAGCTGCGCGAGCGCTTCGAGAGCGAATGTGGGCTCGAAGGCACCTCAGTGCTCAAGAAATTCAAAGCGACGAACCTCGATAAGAAGCTCGCGCATCACCCTATTTTTGAAGGCCGCACGAGTCTCATCATGCTCGGCAAGCACGTCACCCTAGAGCAGGGCACTGGCTGTGTTCACACCGCGCCAGGACATGGTGCAGATGACTTTACGATCGGCGCAAAATACGGCCTCCCCGTTTTCTGCCCTGTCGATGCGCAAGGACGCTACACGCCAGAGTATCCCGAGATGGAAGGCACCTTTGTCTTCGACGCAAACCCGCTCGTAGTCGAAAAACTTCGCGAAAGCGGCCTCCTCATTGGCCACAAGCTAGTCGAGCACGAATACCCGTATTCCTGGCGCTCGAAGAAGCCGATCATCTTCCGGGCGACCGAACAATGGTTCCTCGAACTCGCCGAAGGCGGCATCCGCGAAGAAGCCCTCAAGGCGATCGACGAAAACGTGCAGTGGATTCCTCACTGGGGTCGCGATCGCATCCGCGGGATGGTTGAGCGTCGCCCTGAGTGGTGCATCTCCCGCCAGCGTCACTGGGGTGTGCCGATCCCGGCCGTCCGCAATGTTAAGACAAATCAAGCCATCCTCGCCCCCGAGGTAGTGAGCAAGTTCCTCGAGATCGTCAAAACTGAGGGCACCGATGCTTGGTATTCACGTCCACTGGCCGATTTCCTGCCGGACGACTGGAACGCGAGCGACTTCGAACGCGAGAACGACATTCTCGACGTCTGGTTCGACTCTGGAGCCAGTCACACCGCTGTACTCAAGCAGCGCGAAGGACTCCACTATCCAGCTGATCTCTACCTTGAAGGCAGTGACCAGCATCGCGGTTGGTTCCAATCTGCACTTTTGCTAGGCGTGGGCGCCCATGGCACAGCCCCTTACAAGTCTGTCCTCACGCACGGCTTCGTTCTCGATGGCAAAGGTAAGGCGATGTCGAAATCGCTCGGCAACGTCATCTCGCCTCACGACCTGATCAAGACGTATGGCGCAGACATCGTTCGCCTCTGGGTCGCCAGCACGGACTACCGCAACGACGTCGCGATGTCGGAAGAGATCCTCAAGATCACTGCCGACACCTACCGGACGATCCGCAACTCGACCCGCTTTCAGCTCGGAACCTTGTCTGATTTCAATTTTGCGACGGATGCCGTCGCCTCATCAGACCTCACTCTGATTGACCGCTGGGCATTAAACCAGCTGGCCACGCTCGCTGAGGAAGTCACCGCCGCCTACGAAGCCTACGAGTTCCACCGCGCATATCAGCTGCTCAACCAGTATTACACTGTCACCCTCTCGGCGCGCTACCACGACATCCTCAAGGATCGTCTCTATACCTTCCGCGCTGATCACCCAGCACGACGCTCGTCGCAAACGGTGATCTACCACCACGCGCACACCCTCCTTCATCTCCTAGCTCCGATCCTTGTCTTCACCGCTGACGAAGCCTGGGAAGTCTTCTGCACGGAACAAAAGCTCGAAGACACCACACGCATCGCTCTACGAAGCTTTAGCGCAGTTCCGACTGACTGGAAAGACAGCTCAAGCGCGGACGATGTCGAAGCGCTCCTCAAGCTCCGCGACGAGGTGAACGAAAAGCTCGAGACCCTCCGAAAAGACAAAGTCATCGGAAAGTCGATTCAAGCATCGGTAACCTTCCGAGGACAAGAAACCGACCCCATCTTTACCCTCCTTAAACGTCACGAAGCAAATTTAGCTGAACTTTTCATTGTCTCAGCCGTCTCTATCGAACACCAGCCAGACTCTGATAAGCTCGAAGTCAGTGCGCAACCAGCCGACGGAGATAGTTGTCCGCGCTGCTGGCGCACGGTTCCAAGCTTAGAAGAAACAAAGCTCGAGCCTACTTGTCCGCGCTGTGCCGAAGCACTTACGTGATGTCACCCAAACACCCAGCTTAATTTTAGCCCATGTCCGCAAAGAAAAAGTCTGCCGCAAAGAAGACGGTGAAAAAGGCCGCCAAGAAAACACCTGCCAAGAAGGCTGCTTCTAATAAAGCTGTCGTCAAAAAGGCAGCGAAAAAAGCGGCTCCTAAGAAAGCTGCGAAGAAGGCTGCTGCCAAGAAAGCCGCGACCCCAAAGGCCAGTGAGCTTCTGAAACGGACTCAGCACGAGACGCCTGCCATTTTCAAGGTAGGCACTCGAAAAGCAGCCTCCGTCGTCTACACTCTAGAAGACGTTCGCGCCTTCCTCGCCAAGAAGGCAAAAGAGACGCCTAAGCCGAAGAAGAAGGCCGCAAAGAAGGCTGCGAAAAAAGTCGCAACAGCGCCAGCTGCCGTAACCGAGGAAATTCCAGAGCCCGTCGCAAGCAAGCGCTCCACAGCGAGCCTTGCAGACATCCTAGGATTCGGCGCAGGCCCAGCGAAGAGCGAGAAAGCCGCGCCGAAGAACCGAGCCGTCCCACGCAAACACAAGCGCAACTTCGACGCGCTGCGCGAACTCCGCGCGCACGTTCGCGCCAGCCTCGGGATGCACGCAGAAGACACCCTTGGCCGCTCAATGAAAGAGGACTCCGGCGACATCTCGACCTCCTCAGACTCAGCTTCTGACACTTTCAACCGTGACTTTGCACTCAGCGTGGTCTCGTCCGAGCAAGAAGCCTTAAAAGAACTCGATGCCGCGATTGAGCGGATTTACGCAGGATCCTACGGCGTTTGTGAGATCACGAAAGAGGCGATCAGTGAAGAGCGTCTATCCGCCGTTCCCTTCACCCGCTTCTCACTTACTGGGCAAAAAGAGCACGAGCTAACAGCTCGCCGACGCATTACTCAAGTGGGTGCCTATCTTTCAGAGGGTTCCGGCGAAGGCGTGACCTTCGGCGACGACGGGTGACAATTAAGTTCGACGAGGCTCCGCGCTGGCAGGCTTACATCACCTTCTGGTGGTTGTTTCTCGCTACCCTGATCTTAGATCAAGCGACTAAGCTCTGGATCGTCCACGGATCCGGCTACATCTTGGGACAGGTTCCCCCGCAGAGTGGAACGACGATCATCCCAGGCTTCCTGAACTTCATCTACATGGTGAACTATGGAGCCGCATGGGGCATCGGGGAAGGCTTCGGGATCATTTTTACGATCATCGCGGTTGCCGTTCTCTACGCCATCTTCCGCTTCCGGCGCGTCTTCGAGGTAAAACGCCTTCCCTATCAAGTCGCTTTCGGCCTCATCACTCCTGGCATTGTAGGAAACGCCATCGATCGACTCTTACGGGGCCATGTCGTCGACTTTATCGACGTCAATCTACAGTTCTACCGCTGGCCTACCTTCAATATTGCTGACTGCGGCATCGTCATCGGGACGATGTCGATGCTCATCTTCAGCACCTTCTACGACCGCAAAAACAGCGCTCGTAAGTGAGTCCAAGCTCTAGGGAGAAAAAGGCCCGGACGCACCCTAACGTCCGGACCCTGATTTCGGCAAAATCCCGGATGTGCGGAATTTTGCGATAAAACCCGAATGGGGAAATTTCTAAGAGGACCGCTGCTTGGCATGCACAGCGTATGCCAAGTCTCGCGTCCTATGGCTTAAAGTAGCCTGACTGTGCGTGGACAGGGTTCTTACGCAGATTTTGACACCTGAAGTATGCGATAATGAACACCGCCCTAGTTCGACTTTTAACCGTGGGGACAAAAAAAGGCCCCCGGTAACACCGGAGGCCTTGAAAAAATCTTGGAGTAGATCTCTAGATTAGATAGCTGCCTTCAAACCAGCACCTGGCTTGAACTTAACTGTGCGAGAAGCAGCAATCTTGATCTTCTCACCAGTGCGGGGGTTCACACCGAGGCGAGCTTTGCGCTTTGATACTTCAAAAGTACCGAAACCAACCAATTGGACTTTCTTTTCTTTGCCTTTGAGGCCTTTTTTAATGCCTTCAATAACTGCATCGACTGCGCGTTCAGCGCCAGCCTTTGAAGTTTCAGCACCGAGGTTGCTTTGGACTGCTTCAACAAGTTCAGCTTTGTTCATGTAATTCCTTTTTCGTTTGAGGTGAGTTTGAGAACCAAATCTCGAAGAGACGAAAGGTCGATTTCGAAGCCCAGTCAATGCGTTTTTCACATCTAGGTGATCAAATTTCCCAAAACAGCACTTCACTCTACCCTTGATCAGGAGTGATATCCTGAGGACCAATGCCCTGAGACCCACTAATAGCAAGGTCAAGGAGTTCATTCAATGCTACAGCCTGCTTGACATCTCGCTCTTGAGCCAGCTGAGCGGACCGTTTCCACATCTGCAGCGCCATCACTTTCGCTTGCTCTTGAGGCGCCCCGAGGCCGCCGAACAAACGTGTTATCTTTTCTACTACATCGCGCTCATTGAAATCCTCTTCAATCATCGATAACCTCTATCTCCATTCCCGCGACGGAGCCGAGCCTCAAGTCTCCTTCAAGAGCCTTCGTCTTGAGCATCGCTAGGCCACGAAACGGTGCTTCTTCAGTCGATCCTCGGAGATCACCGACTCCCTGCTCATCCAAATAGATAGGGAGGCGAGGCGAGGCTGACGGCTTCGCGTCTTCCGCAGGCGCAGACAGGCGCAAGCGCACTAATTTCTTAGACGCCCTCTCAAGTCGGGCCTGGCGATTCACGACCTCTTGGCCTAGGTAGCAGCCTTTCTGGAGCGAGCAAAGTCCCGAGAGACCCACTTCTGCCGGTGTTTCCTCGGGGCCGACTTCAAGGGGAATCTCACACACACCCTTCTCCATCCGGAAGCGCTTATATTCAGCTTCATTCCATTTCGAAAATGCTGAAGCTTCGACTTTCGAATACATTGCGCTCAAGGCGTCTAAAGCCCCAAAGATCATAACAGAAGGCTGCGCAGCATTCAAGAAAGGCAATATGTAGCAGCTTTCCTGATACACTGATACATCCTCTTGTGTCGCTTCTGAAATTCCCAACCCAAGCTCAGTCAAATGGCTCCTTGAACCGTATACCAAAATAAGCCCCGAGGCCGAAGTAAGGTCGCTCAATTCAACTTCTTCGGAGATGATGTGCCGGTCGAGTTTTGCCATGAGCGTCCCAGCAGGGGTAGATCGGCTGACAAGGAGGAACCTTTCCGGCGCTAGCTTGAGGATACAACTTTCTCCCTCGATTCGTGCGCGATGATTGAGCCAAAGCCCTTCTTTAAACTGTCCTTCGCTCATTCGAAGATCGGCACTGAATTGACTTTGCAAAAAGTCCGCTGAGTCCTCCCCGCTGATATCGATGACCGCAGCTGCGGGTCGCTTGATCCATCCCTGTGTATATTCTGCCATCGCAACTACTTCGTTTGTAAGCGGATATTTTCCAGCCCTTGCTTCCGACAAGCATCCATCAAGGTCGTCGTGTCTTTTAGCAAACTTGCTTCATCAGCAGTAATAAGAACCGGCACCTGGTTGTTCACTTGAGCTGCCAAAACAAGGCGACGAATCAGTTCATCTTGATCTACCTCGTCAGAATTGTAGTAATAAACCCCTTCTTTCGTCACTGCGAGTTCGATGAATTCACTCCGCGCCGACTCACCCGCGGTTTCCATTTCAGGGAGGGTCAACTGCAAGATGCGCATATCGCGAAACCGCATTGTGACGAGGAAGAAAAACACGAGCACGACGAGCACATCGATCAACGGCACAATGTTGATTTCAACTCGTCGGCGACGAACCGGCCTAAGCGAATTCGATTTCACTTCAAAGCCGACTTGGTGCGCTTAAGATTCGCAAGGCGCTCAACCGCAACTTCTAGCTGAGCTGCATAGTTATCGACTCGGCGGTTAAGATAGCTGTTGAAAGCCAACGCTGGGATTGCGATGGTCAGACCCATCATCGTCGTGGTCAGAGCTAAAGCGACGCCCTCGCGGAATGCTCCCATCTCAGGCATGCCGGTATCCGGCGAAAGGTTCGCAAAGACCTCGACGAGGCCAGTGACCGTTCCCAAAAGGCCCAGCAGAGGGGCCGCGCCGACAATCACCTCAAGAACAAAGAAACCTCGCTCCATTTTAGATAATTGGAGCCGAGCATAGGCCTTCAACTGATCTGCATCAATTTGCGGATCCTGAAAAAAGAGTAAGATACGACCTGCGACAGATTGCGTATCGACGTCTGTCGGCACTGTCCCGCTGATGATCAAATCTTGTAGATGCTTCGGGATGATCCGGCTCTGCCGCAGCGCTACCATCCGCTCAACGACGATGAAAGTCGCCAAGGCGAGGCAAAGAAAGAGGGGCCAGGCAAAGATCCCAGCGTCACGAATGAAGTCGTTCATTGCTTAATCAGACGCGACAAAACGAAAAGAGTTCGGCCTTAGGCCTTCATGTAGGGTAATTTATCAGCCACGCTCGAAACATCAGCAGCTGCGCCAACAAGGTCTTCGAGAGGATCCCAGTTCCCAGCAAGGAGAGACTGACGACTGCCAGGCTTCATCGAACAAGCGATTTTTGTATCCCCATAAGTCAATTCCATCGCCTCAAGATCGATGCTCACATTGAGCGTTGGATCTGCATCCACCGCAGTAGCGATTGCCCTCCGTTCTTCACGAGTGACGGTCACACACGGCATCCCGAGTTGCGTGCTATTGCCGAAGAAGATCTCAGCAAACCCTTCGGCGATGACCGCGCGAAAGCCGGCACGGTAGATGGCTTGCGGAGCATGTTCCCGTGAGGAGCCACAGCCAAAGTTGTTTCCGCTGATGAGGATGCTGGCCTCGGCATGAGCGGGTTTATTCAGAGGGTGGTCTTTCTTTTCGCCATCCTCGGAGATACGCACGTCGTAAAACATGTAGTCACCGAGGCCATCGAAGGTGACGCACTTCATGAAACGCGCCGGGATGATGCGATCCGTATCGATATCATCTCCGGGGACGGAAACCGCCGTGCCGGATACCTTAGAAATAGAGGGGAGTGCCATGATCTGACCAATCAATGTGAGCACCTTAGCAGCGCAAGTAAAATGAGATGCTTGTCGCAATAATGACGCACCACTCTGCGACGCTTATGAAGACACGCTAAGAATGAGCTCCCGCGTATGCGGTATGGCTCGGTGTTCCCAAAGGGAAACGCCCTGCCATGTCCCTAGTTCTAGCCGCCCACCAGCGACGGGAATCGTCTCCGAGCTCCGCGTCAGGGCCATCTTTATGTGGCTAGGCATGTCGTCCAACCCCTCATGAATATGGGTGAAATGCGGATTGTGCGGATCGACAAGGCGATCTAGCCAATCCTCTAGATCGTGCCGGGCGGAAGGATCCGCATTCTCCATCAATACCAAGCTCGCGGACGTGTGACGGCAAAATACAACAAGCAGTCCATCCTCGATGCCCACTGCATCAACCCATTGCTGGCATTGAGTGGTCACTTCGTAGAGTCCGGAATGGCTCGTTGGGACAGTTATCTTTCTGTGTTTTACGGCCATCTGGCTCAAAGTTAAGACGCATCAAATTGGAATCGCCCAGCCTCATCTGCATTTAGCAAAGGCCGAATCTAGCGGCGCGAAGTGAAAGATCCCCTCCTTATCTCGATCGAGAATAAATCGAACCGTCGGATTGCAAAAGCTGCATTCTCCGTCGTAGAAAACAATCTGCTAGTCCGAGGTCCATCCTTCCTAAGCAATGCATAAAACCACCACAGGCAAGTTCGAGCATGTCCAAGCTAGCGCATCTACGTCAGCCCTTTTGACCCTTAGCGCTGATTCGAAAGGGCAAGTGGAATCCACCCGATGAAGATCTCACATTTCGGAATGACTCACGCAGGCTGTGTGCGGGAGGTGAATGAAGACGCGCTTTTACTTATGCCAGAGGCGAAGTTCTTTGCTGTCGCGGATGGTCTTGGTGGCCTGCCCGATGGCGACGTCGCGTCAAACATGACCCTCGAGTTTCTCGAAAACCACTACGAGGCGTATATCGAAGGCGACCAGCTACGAATCAAAGAACTCTTTGAGGCCGCAAATGCCTACGTGCATGAACTGGGTGTCGATCGTCACCCGGGGGTCGGCATCGGAACAACCCTGACGGGAGTGCGCCTTAGCGATGACGGCCTTCTCGCCGGACATGTCGGTGACTCCAGCCTCTACCTGCTACGGGATGGAAAGTTTCACATCGTGACCGAAGAGCATACGATGGCAGCTGAGCTCGGGGCGTCCCACGACGAGAAGAGCAACGCATCGATCCCAGAATTTTATTACCACACGCTCACGCGCTGTATCGGAGCCGCCGCAGATGTTGATATCTCAGTTGAGGAATTGAAGACGCAGCCAGGCGACCGCCTCCTCCTCTCGACCGACGGGCTGATCAAGGTCGCTTCGAGTGAATTGATCGCCGAAGCAATGGCTGCAGCCAAAAAGCCCAAGCAACTCGTCGAGGCGCTCATTGAGTTCGCCCTCGAAAACGCCTGCTCCGACAACATCACCATTGTCGCCCTCTTCCTCGGCAAGAATTGAGCTCTCTTACCAGAGTTTATCTGGGTAATAACCCGCCGCGGTAAGCTCCGCGAGGCGCTGCTCCACCGCCTTGCGATCGTCCGAGTAGGTCACGCCTAGCCACTGCTCAGGAGACGACATGACTTCGACCGTGGCATCTCGCGAAGCGATCATCGTAGCGACTGACGCAGGCAGGTAAAACTCCGCCTTAGGCTCGTTTGAGCGCGCCTCAAAAAAGGCCCTAAATTGCGCCTCTAGCCCATCCAGTATCTCAGCCTGAAGCGCGAAAAAGTTCATTGAAACAGGCGTCTCGGCGTCCAGAAGCGTCACATCTCCATCGGGCAAATGTGCTTCTGGGCAAGTCGCCCCCGCGACAATCGAGGTCTGCTCCGTGATGCTGATCAACTTGCTTTGCTCATCCGATTCGCAAATCCCCCTTGAAACACTGCCGTGCGGCGAAAGTGTTTTCCCAAGCGGGTATGCCACCATGCCGAGCTCAAGGGCTGAACCTGCAGACTTCGAAGGCTGACGCAGGAAGGTCGCTGCCTGCCGATAAGCCTCGCGCCCGTAATAGTCGTCGGCATTGACCGCAACGAACGGCCCGTCGAGGGCGTCCTTAGCTACGAGCACGGCGTGACCCGTCCCCCAAGGCTTGGTCCTTCCTTCGATCGGCGCGCAGCCAGCGGGTAGGTTGTCCAACTCTTGAAAGACAAGTTCCACCTCGAGATCATCTGGCAGCCGGCTGAGAACGGCTTTCTCGAAATCCGCCTGAAACGACTTTCGAATAACAAAAACGACTTTCGTGAACCCAACAACGCGGGCATCATAAACAGCGTAGTCGAGTAACGTTTCCCCGTTCGGACCTAGCCCCGCAAGCTGCTTTAATCCGCCAAAGCGACTCCCCATCCCAGCGGCGAGGACAAGAAGGGTGAGGCGTGGTTGTTCGGCTAAATCCATCTACCCTTCTTCGCGGTAGGCAATGAGGTCAGTCAAGCGGCTAAACTGTTTGATCCAGCTCACGGCTCCTTCCATCGAACCAAGAACCGCCTCGAACTCGTCGCGTTTTTGATTCTTCAAAGCATCGATCCGCTCCTCGACCGTCCCTCGTGTGACGAGCCGATACACCATTACACGTCGGCGCTGGCCAATACGGTGAACACGGTCAATCGCTTGGGCCTCGACCGCCGGATTCCACCACGGATCGAGCAGAAAAACGTAATCTGCAGAGTGCAGTGTGATCCCGGTGCCACCGGCTTTGAGACTCACTAAAATAACCGCCGCCTTTTTGTCCTCTTGAAATTTCTTCACCGGAGACGCCCTATCCGTCGTGCTACCCGTCAAACGATAGATCTCGAGGTCATCGCCAAAGCGATCTTTCAACATCGTCTCAGCGCGGTCGAGCAAGCGCACAAACTGACTAAATACGACCGCCTTTCGGCCGGATTGCACCACTGCGTCTAGGCGCTCGCCAAGTATCATCAGCTTGCCGCTGTGCTCCACCTCATCATCTCGCCAAGGGAGCAACGCTGGATCGCAACACGTCTGCCTCAAGCGGGTGAGCAAGCTAAGGAGCGGCATTGGTCGCGCCTTAAGCGCTGCATCAGGGGATTCATCCAGCTCTCCGATGCCCTCTTCAACGAGGCGGCGATACTCGGCAACCTGCACCTCCGTCATCGGGCATGGTAGTTGTATCTCAACTTTCGGCGGCAACTCCTTTCCAACCTCAGACTTTGTCCGACGTAAGACAAAGGGCTTTACCTGGGTGCGGAGAAACATCTGCGCGGCCGCAACATCGGTCTTAACCTTTGACTCAAAGCTCGCCTTCGAACCCAGCAGGCCCGGCATAAGAAATCGAAAGAGCGTCCATAGATCCAGCGACCGGTTCTCGATTGGCGTGCCCGTTACCGCGAGCCGGCGCTCTGCACGCACCGCACAGCAAGCCTGAGTGACCTTTGCCTCGGGATTTTTGATCACCTGAGCCTCATCCAAAATACAGTAGATGAAAGATTGCTCATGCAGGCGGTCACGATGCCGTCGCAATTGAGTGTAACTCGTCAGCCAGAGAACCGGCTCATCGGGCTCATCAAAAGCATTCCCTTTATGAAGCCGGCGCATCTTCAGGTGCGGGAAAAAGCGCTCCGCCTCAGCCTCCCAGACGGGCAAGACACTGGCGGGACAAACGATCAATGACGGCCCCGAGGCAGCCTTCGGATCTGTCGCAAGGAGCGACAACACTTGGAGCGTTTTTCCGAGGCCCATTTCATCAGCAAGCAAGGGGTGACAATCCGCCTCCAGAAGGTGGCGCATCCAGCGAACCCCTTTACGTTGGTAGTCGCGTAGAATCTTCGGCAAGCCGCGGGCGCCGCCCGAAGCACCCTTGGTCACCGACGACTTCCATTCCTCAAGCTCATCCGAGAGCATGAGTGGAACCTTACCTTCGCTCGAAAGGGAAAAGAGCATATAGAAAGGCAGCTCTCCCTGAAACCGATCCTCAAGCACCGGTTTCCAGTCCTCAATCCAGCGGGCCTGCTCATGCTCAAGGCCAACAAGCCCCATCTTCGGATGAAAAACGACTTCACCGGGGCGCCGTAGCAGGCCATCGATCCAATCCCCGCTGAGCACCGAACCTCCAAGGCGAAATTCAAACTCCGTCCGCATCGACCCCTCATCGCGATCAACTCGAAGCGTCACTGACGCACGACGAATTCCGCGCCGGAGAGCAGCAACGGAGTCATCACATTCGATTTTAAAGTGTTTGTGCCATTTCGGAAGTTCGTCCCGAACAAAACTCGAAGCGCGCTGAGGATCTCGCAGGAGGTAATCACCACTGAACGTCCGGAGCTGGAATCCGGAGGCCCGGGCCAACGCCGCCAAAGCGATGAGCGCTTCCCGCCCTTCTTCACGTGTGCGCTGAGCACGCACCGCATTGACGCGCTTTGACGGGGTATCGAGCCAGTATGCGCCGAGACGTAATCCCCGCTGACTCGAGGACAAAGACAGTGTCAGTTCAGGGCCTTGCCTCTCTCGCGGAGCGGGGTTCTGCTCCTCAGGCTTCTCCAGCGGCGGCCGAGGGCGCTCAGTCTCTTTATTATCAGCTGCAATCGGTGCTACCTCATCGATAACAAATTCTTCGATCTCATAGAGACCAGCCACTGCCAACGCCCGCCCTTTGAGCCGATCACTGACAGAGTGGCGGACCGAGAGCTTCCCTTCGGCAGGGAAATCGAGCACAGCGTAGATGTCATCCGAAGCGCGCCCACCAAAGATAATGGCATGATCCTCTGCCAATTCCATCGACCTCACCTCACCTGCACGGTAGAGTCCACGACCCTGATTTAGTTCTTCAGACGAAAAAGTAACTTCCCAAGCCTCTGTGAGGCGTTGGAACCAATGCTCTAAGGCCTTGGGCGAATACTTGCGCTGGGGCACTCTATCCATCAGACAAAACCAAACATTAGATTCCCAAGGGATGGTCCGAGCAAGACCGAACCAGCAAATTTACTGCGAAATATACTGCAGGCTCACTCGCAACTTATCATGTCCAACAACGTCATCATTGCCGAAAAAGTCGTCGAATTCGCTGAAACCGATGCGGCCGGCCTCGTGCACTTCTCTAACTACTTCCGCTACGTCGAAATCGCCGAACGCACCTTGTTTGAATCCCTCGGCGAGCATCTCCTCGACGATGCTGGACCGACCCTGGCAGGCTTTCCTCGCCTGCGCGCAAATTGCGATTTCAGCGCCCCACTTGCTTTCGGAGACCGTGCCCGCATCGAGCTTAAGATCAGCGAAGTCACGGAAAAGAGCATTCACTACAGCTTTCGTATTCTCAAAAGAACCGGCGAAGATGAGTGGTCCCGCGCGGCCAAAGGCGAAATGATTACAGTCTACGCCTGCAAAGAAAAACCCGGCGGAGCGATCAATCCTCAGCCCATCCCCGCATCGCTTCGATCAAAGCTTGCTGCGTTCCTAGCAAAAAACAGCTAAGAATCGCCTTACTGACATTTAGATTTGCCAGTGAAATCCCCAGAAACACTCTCTGGACCCGAGATGGAGACAGATGATTCACAGCCCTACAGCCCGGAAGAGCTAGCAGACCCAACTATTGAGGTTAAGATTTCCAGAGATGCGGTGAATCAGCTACCGATCCATCGTTACGATGGGCCGATTGAAATTATCAGCGACGAGCAAAGCCTCAACAGGGCCCTCGAAGAGCTGAAAAACGAGCCCTCGCTTGGCTTCGACACTGAGTCTCGTCCGGTCTTCCGCCGGGGAGAAAACTCAATGCCCTCACTACTACAACTAGCAGGCAAAGACAAAGTTTGGCTCTTCCAGCTGCAACTTTTACCTGATTTAGCCCCCCTTTTCTCCGTTCTAGCGGATCCTAAGCGGATCAAAATGGGCATCGCGATCCGAGACGACATTCGGAAACTCAATGAGCTCCATAGCTTCAACGACGGCGGGTTCTTAGAACTAGCGAACGTAACCCAAAAAGCTGGCATCGTAAACACCGGCCTACGCAAGCTGGTAGCCCTCTTTCTTGGATTCCGCATCTCAAAAGGGGCTCAAGTCTCGAACTGGGCGCGCACTCGACTCACACCCGCCCAGATCAATTACGCCGCGACCGATGCCTGGGTGAGTCGCGAGCTCTACGTAAAATTCGAAGCCCTCGGCCTCATCTCCGACGCATCTACGGCACAGGCCATTTAAAACGCTCGAGCACCTGAGCCATGTCGCTCTCGAGTGGCGCCTCAAATCTCCGAAATCCATACCCCCTAGGATCCTCAAACTCGACCTTTGAGGCATGAAGCATAAGGCGGTCGATCCCAGCGTTGTCTTTCGCATATCGATTGAAACGCGTATCGCCGTGGGTGGAATCTCCAACAACCGGATGGGTCACACCATTTACGTGACGCCGGATCTGATGCCAACGCCCTGATTCTAGCTGAACCTCCAATAAGGCAAAGCGCCCCGTTGGGAATTTGCCGATCGGCTTCTCGATCGCGGCCGTAGCCAGCCGTCGGAAGGTCGTTTTCGCGCTTTGCACTCGCCCAGACTCCGGGCACTTGAGTGAACGATCAATCGCGCCCTCTTCATTTGGCCAACCCCGAACTACCGCCAAATAGGTCTTTTTCAGCTGGTTCGACTCAAAGATTGTGCGATACCGACTCGCCATAGGGGAATTCCTTGCGAAGAGCAGGATTCCCGACGTGGGGCGATCAAGCCTATGTAAGGGATACACATGCTGGCCAAACAGAGCCCTAAGGCCCAACATAACCGTATAGGATTCAGGGGACCACCCCCCAGGATGGGTCAAGATACCCGGAGGCTTAGCCACTACAATTAGGCCATCATCGAGGTAAATGAGCCTTGCCGCCCAATCTCGATCCCGCATATATTCTCGTTTCTTCACTTAATACGTATTTGTTTGTGCACAGATATGTAAAAACAATAATTTCCAATAAATCTCTTGATTATCTAAGCTGGGAATCTACTCTGCTGGTGTTTTCACCTTCCGAACACAGATAATTTTACTGTCAAATATTATGAAAAAGCTCCTCACTGCCTTTTTGGCTATCGCTATTACTAGCCTTTCCTTCGGCGCAATCGTTGCAGAAACGCCTGTTACTTATACTATCGACGGGGGTACCCCGATCCACGCTAACCCCGGTGACGTAATCCCCGAGTCAGGCTCCATCGCAATCGTCAATGGCGCTGCTCGCATTACAGGTTCTAGCACAGTTGGCTTTGGTAACGGCACTGCTGCTGCAAATGGTGGCGAAGCCATTGTTGAGCGCCGCGGCCGTCGTTCACTCGTCAGCAGCATTGGTGCTGCTGGAGTTGAATACACCACATCTGCTGGCACAAAGACACTCGGCACCAACGAGCAGGCTGTGATCCTCAACCGTGGTCCTTCAACTCTCGTAGTTGTTCTCCCATCTTTCAACACTGCGCTCCCTGGTTTCACACCAGTCGTAATCGGCACAAGCACCTAATATCTTAGGTCGTTAATCCTTTTGAAATCCCGGCCTGAAAAGGTCGGGCTTTTTTGTGCCCAAATATATCCAAGCCTTCAAAGAGAGGGATTGCAGAGAGATACTATTCAGCCGCTTTACTGTCCACGGGGCCACCTTCCCGTCACTGGTGCTCAAAAAGCCTCCAGCACTTGTGTTATCTCGTAACAGTGGCTGCAGATGAACAGCCGACGACTTATCAGGAACGAGGCCAAACCGCCCTAGAACAGGTGCCCTGCCTTCAGCTTTCAAGGCCCCTAGCCTACCTTCTTATGTCTCAAATCGTACAATGAAATGGCTCTCCCGTTTATAGAGAGAGCCACTGAGATATACCTACTTCCGATGGCCTTCTATCACCAACGATAGCCGGCGCGGAGCGAAGCGTGTCTACCGACAGCAGGCGTTCCAGGAAACTCCTCAAAGTCGTCATCAAAGAGGTTATCAATCAGGAGTGTAAACTCTAGCCCATCCGACCATGGAGCCAGCCACCGCAACGCGACGCTCGCGTTAACGGCCTCATTACCCGACATGCGCAGCACGTTGTCTTCCGCCAAGCGGTATTCTAACTCACCACGAGCCTCGAGTGACTCAGTGATCTGCCAACTCGCCCCTCCTGTCAGCCTGTGCACAGGAAAGTTGAGCACATAGTAGGACGCGGTCGGAGCCATCGTACCATAGTCTGCCTTCTTCTGCAGCCACGCATAGCTAATCCGGACATCAAACTTTTTGCCTTCATAGCTTAGCTCCGCTTCGACACCTTTCGTATCCACATCAACCGCTTGCGCACTGCGGGCGTTGGGAGACCCCAAGGCAAACACCCAATCAACAAGATCGTTATCATCACGATCGAAGGCACTGAGGCCGAAACGCCAGTTTTGTTGGGAGTAGGCAAAACCCGCCTCCCACACAGAACTCTCTTCCGTCGTTAGATTTGGATTTCCACCAAATAGGCCAGGGCTCGACCGCAATGCCGTGTAGCCCGGAACTTGGGCAGACCCTGAGCGCTCAACAAACGCCGCCAATTCACCAGCTCCCAGTGCTCTGACATGCTCAACCCGCAAAAGTGGACTTAGCTTCCCAGAGTCTTCCGTGGTATCAAACCCATGCACCCCTAGATCAACAATCAAGCGGTGGCCCTCTTCGCTAAGCCAATTTCTGCGCAGAATCGCTGCTCCTTTCACATATTCTCTCTTCCGGAAGTCGTTCCCAGTCAGCGTATCGCCATTCGTCAGCGAAGAGCTACGAACCAGGTTGTCATCGATATAGGAAAAGTTGTGTAGGAGCGCCCAGCTATCCGATACGATATGAGCACCATCCCAAGATACACCCATTGCTCTAGTAAGGTGCTCAAAGGCAAGATCAGGCAGTGCGATGCGATCAAAGGTATAGTCATCATCCATTTCTCGGTGCGAAAGCCCTAACTGAAAGTGGCTACCAGCGCCATACATCCATCGGAAGTTCGCCGTAAACAGCCTGTTTTGGTAGTCCTCCGTCTCAGGTCGAAATCCAAAAGCTCCCCCCGTGTACATATTCGGCCAACCGTAAAACTTGTCGAGGTAGCCCGCCGCTAAGTCTGCTTGAAACCCCGTTCGCTGATACTGCAAACGGGCCGCCAAGCGGTGCATATTGAAGTCTCCAAACTCAACCGTTCCATCGCCTTGGCCGTGTCCAGCGGCGAGATCAACCGCCCAGCCGCTATCTCCAAACGCTTCACCAAGATAGACTTGGCCGAAAAAGAGTTCATCGGTTCCAATCCCCACCTCAAGCGAACCTCGGTCAGCAATGGGTGCCCATCCGTAGGTAACGGTAGCAACATTTGAGTTAAATCCCAGTAACGCATTCTCTACCCCAGTCGCGAGCATCGGGGCGGTGAGCATCTCAGCCGAGAAGGGGATTTCAGTCGAATAGTGGCCCGTTTGAGGATCATAAAGGGGCACCGCCCCAAGCCGCATTCCCGTCTGTTCAAATGTGGAGCCGCGCACTGTCAGATCACTCTGCAGTTCAGCATAACCTCTCGCTTGCAGGTCCACTCCAGGAGCGTAGCGAAGCAAGGTAGCGGGTGTGGAGAGACCTATCGCGGGTTGATCACTAAAGCTCAACGGCGCAAACACCTCGAACGCAGAAAGATCGTAGACACGCTCTTCGGCCGAGACATCCAAGGCGCTCGCCATCGTCAAACCAACGCCAGCAAATATCGAAAGCAGATTTCTATAAGTAAAGGGCTTCATTTTCACCACCACCAGATGACGTCTCGACGACACCAAATCAAGGCTTTGTTAAGCAGAAATCTAATCTGGTTAACAGAAATACAGATTGAAGCTCATCTAATAGAAGATAGGTATCAAGCAATGCCCTTCCAAATCACAGGCCGTGAAAAGCAAACCCTGACACTCATCTGCCTGCTGCTCGGGATTGCTTTAGCGCTCTATTTAATCCTCGGATAAATACCTTGCGAGCCCGCTCGGTAGAGCCATGTTCACTAGGCTTTCCTGTTGAAATGCCTGCCCAATCTGCCGTGAAAACTCCGACAACAGTCTCTGACGACAAAGTAACTGCCTACCAGGTCCTCCCCGAGCCCGAAGCGCTTTGTCAGGATCTTTGCCCCGATGACGCCCTCCTTAAATCAGTCGCCAAAGGCCGTGAGCGCATTCGCCGCATCATATTCGGCGAAGATAAGCGATTTCTGGTCATCGTCGGGCCGTGTTCAATACATGACGCGGACGCAGGGCTAGAATACGCTCGGCTCCTCCAAAAACTAAAACCAGAGCTCGAGGACCGGATGGAGATAGTCATGCGGGTCTACTTTGAGAAACCGCGCACCACAGTGGGCTGGAAAGGACTGATCATGGACCCAGCCTTAGATGCCTCCTACAATATCCCAGAAGGATTGAGGCAGGCTCGAAGCTTCCTGATTAACATTTTAGAGCTCGGACTGCCCACCGCTACTGAGTTACTCGACCCGATTACGCCTCAATACATTGCAGACCTTATTAGTTGGTCAGCGATCGGAGCCCGCACGACAGAGTCCCAGACACACCGCCAAATGGCGAGTGGTCTCTCGATGCCGGTAGGATTCAAAAACGCCACATCAGGCGCTCTTGATGTCGCGGTAAATGCGGTCAAAGCCGCTGGCAAACAACAGACATTCCTCGGCATTAGCCATAAGGGTATTGCGAGTGCCGTCAGCACAAAGGGTAACCCTGACTGCCACCTCATTCTTCGAGGAGGCACATCAGGGACAAACTACGATCGCGAATCAGTCTTCAAGGCACATGCCACGCTAGAAAAAGGCGGAGTTTGCCCAAATGTGATTGTCGATTGCAGCCACGATAACAGTGGCAAAGACCCAACAAAATCGATCGATGTTTTTGAGCAGGTGACGCAGCAAATGGTCGATCCTTCTAGCCCTATAATCGGCGCTATGCTGGAAAGTAACCTCGTCGCCGGAAGCCAACCCTTTCCGCAGCCCCTCGATCAACTTGTCCGCGGACAATCAATCACTGATCCTTGCTTGGACTGGGAGCGCACCGAGTCCCTTTTGCGCCGCTGCTACGAGACCCTAGCACCTCGCTTCGAGTCGTAGGCTGGGCCCGAAATACTCTATACCGCCGCTTGAATTCGGCGAATCTCTGCCTCAAAGCCAGAAACCGTCTCCAAAAACAGGGCGTCAATATCTACCGCCAGACGCTTCATCGTCTCGCTCTCCTGTGAGTCTGCGGCAGGCTCAATCGCCTTCGAAAGTGTCGCGAGACGGTGTCCGCCGAGGTTAGCACTACTTCCAGCAAGAGCGTGTGCCAGACGGGAAACCGCGTCAAATCAGACTCCGCAAGGGAGGCCTTGAGTGTTTCCAATTGAGGAATCGCTTCACCCTTAAAAAGGTCTAATAGCTCCAGAATGAGTTCCGCTGCCGCATCTTCACCAGCTTCAACGAGCATCGCAATCTGGTCATCATCAATAAGGGGCAAACTGTTGATCTCGTGAATATCCATACGTTCTCTGGTATAAATCGACTTCGTTTCTGTCCACTTGAATCAAGTCAGGCAAAGAAATTCATGCGTGAATGCATCAAGCATTTATATTCAAATTAGGCCGCGTGCCGTCGGACGATTGACAGCCTCTCAGCCCAACCTAGCTTGCGGGTTACATTCACGAAAATTATGTCCCGATTTGCTTCTATAGAAATAGCGCCGCCAGACCCGATCCTTGGCCTCAACGAACTTTTTAAAGCCGACCAACGATCGGGAAAAGTAAACTTGGGTGTCGGCGTTTTTGTGAACTCCGAAGGAAAGACCCCTACCTTCCAATGCATCACTGAAGCGGGTCGACGCATTGTGGCAGAAAACGGGACAAAGACTTACCTGCCGATAACCGGGCTGCCGAAATACACTTCCGCTGCCAAGGGACTCATTTTCGGAACTGACCTTCCAGAACACCTTATCAGTGCACAGACACCTGGAGGAACCGGTGCCCTTCGTGTAGCCGGAGACTTTATCTTTAAGAATCTCCCAAACGCAAAAGTTTGGGTTTCAAACCCTTCATGGGCGAATCACAAAGGCATCTTTGCAGCCGCCGGGCTCGACGTCCAAAGCTACGCCTACTTTGACCCGACTCAAAACGGAATCGACCGCGAAGCCTTCTTTGCTGCTATCAGCGAAATCCCGGCTACTGATGTCGTCGTTTTCCACGCATGCTGTCACAATCCAACCGGAGCTGACCTCAGTGCGGATGATTGGAAGAAGGTCGCCACCATCGCCCAGGAGAAGGGGTGGACTCCACTCATTGACTGCGCCTACCAAGGCTTCGGTGAGGGACTCGATACCGACGCACAAGGCGTGCGCACAATGGCAGCCTCAGGTGTTCCCTTCTTCCTCGCACAATCATTCTCGAAAAATTTCGGCCTCTATCAGGACCGTGTCGGTGCGATCCACATCGCCTGTACAAACTCAGAAGAAGCAACCCGCGTAGCTAGCCGGCTGAAGACCTCCATTCGGGTCAACTACTCTAACCCACCAGCCCATGGGGCACACCTCGTCGCAGCAGTCCTCGGTGACGCTGGGCTGACCTCCCAGTGGGAAGAGGAGCTAGATACAATGCGCATCAGAATCAACGGCGTGCGGACTCAATTTGTAGCAAAAATGGCCGCTGCAGGCGTGAGCCGTGATTTCTCCTTTCTCGAGCAACAACGGGGCATGTTCTCCTTCACAGGACTGAACCGCGAGCAAGCGATCAAAATGCGCGAAGACTTCGGTGTCTACATGGTCGAAAGCGGCCGTATCAACGTCGCTGGACTGACAGACAAGAACATCGACTACGTCGTCGATGCCATAAAGCAGACGCTAAACTAAACCGCCTCGATCACTCCGGCGGCGCCCAAGTTCCACCCGAGAAGAAGAAAAGCAGACTCTGCCACCCCTTGAGGGCAGAATCGACACGGTGAGACTGGACGATTTCAAAATGAGGGATCTCAACATCCTCATTCACGACTGAGCCAACCAGAACGGCGCGAATGGGTTGTCCGGGAAATGCGGCGTCAAATAGAGATACTTCTAGTGAGTAAATGCGAAAGTCACTTTCGATCGCCTTTGCGATACGCGCGCGGATGTTTGCGATATCAGGTAAGCCAAGCAGTCCGGCGATTTTTAAGCTGTCCTGTAAAATAGGTTTTGCATCATCGATAGACTGAAGACTGAGCGTGCCTTTATTCAGTTTCGGCTGACTTCCTAGGGCATAGGAGATCGGCACCGATCCGTGTAGGCGTGCATCCAAGCTGAAGCCTATCTGCCCTGCATCTTCGAGAAGACGCCCTGCCTCAATCCCGTCAAACCGAAGTACACTGTGAATAATGAGTGGCTCGCGAAGATTCAATTCAAAGGGAGCAATCGATATCTTTCCACCCATCCAATTGCCTTCGATTTTTAGCACTTTCAGCTGATCACGCGTCAGCCAGTCGAACTGAATCAGAACGTCGTCAATCGCGTCCTGACCGCTCGTTATCTTTCCAATCCGGATTTCTTGCACACCGCTGGATGCGGGGAACGGCCCAACCGCTCGGAAGCTCAATGCCGATGACAGCCCGCTTAAGTGCCAGTTTCCCTTTCCCAGACGCACATTCAAGTCGTCAAATTTTAGGCCCACCTCAGCTTGGAAGGGGAAAAAGCGGTGCGGTTTCCCAGCTACGCTCCACTCAAGCTTCCCTTCCGCTACAACACTTTCGGCATCGGAGTATAAAGGGCGCAAGTGCTGCCGTAGTTGGTCCAGTGAGTATTGACCTCCACCCTCAAATTCCAGCCCAGCGTCGTCCATCTGACTTTCAATCGACCCGATGAGAAGGCCGTCAGTATCTCTAATTTCAGCGGCGCACGCAAAAGACGCATCCGAGTGATTATTCAAGCTACCATTAAGGCTCAATAAACGCAGAGATTCTGAGACGAATTCTAAATCCGCGGAGTATGTGTAAACACCTTCTTGCGATTCATCGAAGCGGGCATTTGCGAGCATCCAATCCGGAAAACGCTCGATCGCAATTGCACTCAACCGACCAGACAGAGCACCAGCGGACTGGCTCATAAACCAGCGAAACGGTTTTACCGACCACTTGCCCCAAGCGGCCTTCAGAACAGACAGTTGGATTTCGGCTGTCTTGTCCTCTGGGTTTAAGAACGCCCGCATCGCAAAATCGACCTCCATCTCGCCTGCTCGAGACCAACGGACCGATGGCATCTCGATATGCAGCGGATTTCCATCGACGCCTGATACACTCGCTTTCATCGGACGCGTTTGCCCACCTAGGAAACTGATGTATTCAAAATCAACTACAACTTCGGCCTGCTTGATACGGTTATCTTCCTGTGTGACACCTGCGCTAAGGCCATTCGTCTGGAATTCAATACCCTTTTCTGAGCGTGCCCAAAAAGGGCCCTGCTCAAGCAATACTGAATACGCCGAGATATCAGAACCTTCTCCCTCAACCAGTGCTTCTAATTCTAGCGTCGAAGCCTCCCAGTCATCAAGCCACTGACCCAATCTAGTTTCCACGCTATACTCATGTTGTGCGGGCAAGATCTGCTCCCAAACATCAAGGAGATGTCGTCCCGACCATGACAGTTGCGTCTGCCATTTGGGGGTCGATGATTCGTCATTAAGCAAAAACTGAAAGTCAAAATCGACACCACTTCCCATCGTACTCAGACGGCGACGATCATCGACGGTCGACAAGTCCAACTCGATGTCCATGCCCATCGAATGATCTCCAAAATCGATTCCAACCTCTACATTGTGAGCGAGAAGACGGTCTAGCGGAAACGCCCACCACTGCTCAAGCCAACCAGACTCGGGCAATACGACGGATGGCGAGAAATCGACGGGCAAAAATGAACCATGGATTGTTCGCAAAGACAGACGCGGTCCTTTGGGTGTCTTATTCAAACGCGAAAAATAGCTCTCAGCAGATAGATCGAACGCCATCGAAAGTTGCCCGATCTCAACTGAATCCAGCCGGTCATCGGCCAATTCAAGGGGTCGCCAGCGCATCGAGACATCTTCAGCAAGCGCATCAAACCCTTCGCCCCTCAAAGCAATGGACTCGATATCAGCTCCAGAGAGGCCAACCCAACGAATGTCTATCTCAGACTCGATCCCATGCTCGGACAGTGCTGCTTCAGCCCATTGCTTAGCCAGATAGTCTGCGTAGTGAAGAATCACATACGCCAATGCGACACATGCCAATACGCTGAGACTCATCCAAGCGAGCCATTGTGGCAGATTGAGCCCCTTGCCCAGACTCCTGATCTTCATCCAATCAGTCTACCTGTGGGACACTAAAGATCGTCTCGAAGACGCCATTATTGATTTCGATACGCTCGAGCTCAACAAAACCACTTGGCTCTCCATCCGTAAATCGTTCACTCCTCCGCGCTACCCAGACTCTACCTGCTCGCGTATAATCGCTGAGTTTTTCGACGACAGAAGTCTCTCCATCTGAGTCCGTTTTGTATTCGAATTTCAAGACACGAAGCGTCCTCGAATCCAAGTATGCACGACGCATGTCGCCAAGATAAGTCGACTCTATAACGTAGGCAGGAATACGACCTACATATTCAACTCCGTTAAGTTTGTGCTCAACACCATCTTCTGCCGTCAAAAAAAGTAGCCCAAAGATGGACTGATCATATTCAAAGCGCTCTTTTTCCTCCCCCTCAAGAATCGTCACCTGCTTACGTCCATCTGTGGCTTCGAGCATGCGCCAGCTGTTCTCACCATCGAACCCGCGATGGATTCGCATATCGCCCAAATGCACTGTAATCCGTTTTAGGTTTGGGCGCTTTCTGAGCAGAGTGAGCGCTCGCTTCTCTCCATTCATTGTGATCGACCCACGAGCTCGGATCGAACGCACTTGATTTACACCCTCTTCGCCCCCGTTTTCCTCAAGGAAGGCGGCCAATACTTCCTCAATCGTCTTTAAAGGAGCGGTTTGCGCAGACAGAGCTGTCGCAACAGCACAACAGAGGGTAATCAGACTGAGGGCACGCCAGAGGCTAAGCATAAGAACTTCATCCAACGTGCTTCCTGCCAGCTGGCAAATTACTTTTACCTTTTCGCGCGCTTTTGAGCACTGATTTGCTCAATCCGAAGCTCAGAACTTGCACCGAATGGAGCGATCGATTCCCTTGTTCTCCTATGGGTAATAGTTTTGGCACACTCTTTCGGATATCTACCTGGGGCGAAAGCCACGGTGGCGGGGTTGGCGTGGTCCTAGACGGCTGCCCTCCAGGACTTCCGATCACGGCAGAAGAAATTCAATTTGAGCTCGATCGGCGGCGGCCCGGACAAAGCGACATCACAACTCCGAGGAAAGAGGCCGACGCGGTCACCATTCTCAGTGGAGTGAATGACGGCGTGACGCTCGGGACACCGATAGCGATGAATATCCAAAACAAGGACCATCGCCCGGGCGCGTATGACGAGATGAAACTCGCTTTCCGCCCAAGCCACGCAGACTACACCTACGAGTCTAAATTCGGCCGACGCATGGCTGAAGGTGGTGGTCGTTCGAGCGCGAGAGAGACCATCGGGCGCGTTGCTGCGGGTGCAATCGCTCGCAAAATCCTCAAACTCGCTGGCTCAATCGAGATCGTCGCTTACATCGAGCGTATTCAAGACATTGCTATGCCGGAGGATTTCTCGGGCGAGATCAGCCTCGCTACGATTGAGGCAAATGCCGTTCGTTGCCCTCATCCCGCTACTGCGGAACGTATGATTGAGCGCATCAAAGCGATGCGCAATGAAGGCAACAGTGTTGGAGGCGTTGTTCGTTGTATCATTCGCAATACTCCCGTCGGGCTCGGAGTGCCCGTCTTTGATCGCTTAGAAGCAGATCTTGGCAAGGCGATGCTTTCGCTCCCAGCGACCAAAGGCTTTGAAGTTGGCAGCGGGTTCGCTGGAACCTACCTCACGGGCGCTGAGCACAATGATGCCTTCATCAAAGAAGGTGATAAAATCCGCACCGCCACAAATCGTTCAGGCGGTGTCCAGGGCGGAATCAGCAATGGTGAAGAGATCTACTTCCGCGTCGCATTCAAGCCAACCGCAACGATCATGCAGACCCAAAACACGGTAAACAAAGCCGGTGATGAAATTGAGTTGAAAGGCAAAGGACGCCATGACCCCTGCGTCCTCCCGCGCGCTGTCCCGATCGTCGAGGCGATGGCCTCGCTTGTCCTGCTAGATCACTGGATGCGCCAGAAAGCACAAAACGAATCCTTTGATTTCTCCAGATTGACCTAAGGTAAGTAACCTTTCGAAGCCGTGACTGCACTCTACCTCATCCTCGGATCTCAACTCAATGCCCAGCGCGACCTCGCGAACTACTTGTGCCAGCACGGCCTCGAAAATCCTGCAACCGCCGCGATCTATTTTCCCGAGACTAGCCCGTCTACAACCGACAGTGCAGCATCCTGGGCGTTTGGCGACGGAGGCACTTTAGCCCTTCCTGCCAAAGCAAGCGACAATGAGGCGATCTTTCTCCTCTGCTCACCGAGCGAAGACCCACGCCCTTTTCTCGAAGCCGTTGCCGGTGCTCTTCAGGCCACAAAGTTTGAGCTCGCCCGTATCTTTACCGTCGTCGATTGCGGGCTGCTCTGCGAGCAGCCTCAGCTCAAGGCCTACTACGAACTGTGCCTTCACTTCAGCGATGTCTTCCTCCTCGGAAATCGCTCCGATGTGAGCAAAAAATGGGTTCAGGGCTACATCGACGAACTCAAGAAAATGGCCGTCCCGACGCGGATTGAATACCTCAAAGCAGACGGTAAAGTCGATGCTGTGAGCGAGTTTCTATTCCCTGAAGCGCGCCGCGTTAGCCAGATTTTCGACGCGGCTGATGGCCCCGATGATCCGGGACTGATCATCGAGAGTCAGTCCGAAGACGACGACCAAGAAGATGAAGAGGAGATCACTAAATTCGACCTCCGAAACCTGGAGAATGATCCTTATCTCCTTCGATTCGAAGACGACAGTTTCGAGATAAAACTCCGAACCTTTCCAGAATACCCGTAAGGAAACTCATTCAGTGCTTGAAGTCCTTGTCCAGCTAGGCACAGTGGCCCGTTTTCCTCAAGACATCGCCATGCTCGGTATCTTCATAACTTTTCTTACTTTCGTTCTCATCCTCGTAACACTGTTCATGTGTTTGGTCGTTCTTATGCAGCGTCCAAACGCCAATGCTGGTATGGGTGCCGCCTTTGGTGGTGGTGTAACGGAATCAACTTTTGGTGCGGAAACGACCAACGTGTTAACTCGCGCGACGAAGTGGTCAGGCATCACATTCTTCGTCTTCGCCCTCCTCCTCTACGCGCTCTATCTCGTTGATAGCACGCCAGATGAAGCAGAGGCACTCACCCTTCCTGAGTTCGCTACGGAAGAGAGCGCAGGTATCGAAGCTCCGGACACAGCAGGCGACCCAAGTCTTATTGAGGACGCGCAAGCCGCTGCGGCTGACATCTCCGTTACGGTTGACTCCAAGACTGAGGAAGTCGTCGGTGCAGTTGAGGACGCTGCCGAACAGGTCGACCCAGTAAAGACTCCGGGACCACCGTCACAGCAGAACTAGCACTTCTGTCCGATTGAACCTTTTACCACCCGCCTGAGACAAACTCATGGCGGGTTTTTTGTGCCCTCACGATGTCGATCCGATTCCCAGTTCTAATCCTTCTCCTGGCAGCTATCGCCGGTGATCTCATTGCGCAACCGAAGAGACTGCCACCGTCGATCCGCAACCCTACCCAACTCGATGCCACCGAGGGTAAGCGCGTAATCGAGCAATTTCGTGACTTCCGCGTCGGAGGGGACTTCATTTTTTCGATCACGCTCGTTCACGAGCCCTACCGGGGTGACAGCTTCAGCTATGACGGCACTTTGTCCGGCTACGCCAGCCCAAGCCTGCGCACACGCATCGACCTCATTCCCGAAGGCTCAGATACGGCCGTGTTGAAATACCTCCAGTGGAGCCGGCCAGCCCCCGCCCTATCAAGAATCGACCTCCGAGAGAACGAACCCACGGTCAAAGACGTCCTCAGCCAGAGCCTCTTTGAGCCTCTCCTCCCTGGGCTCACCTTCAGTCCCTTCGACCTCATGATGCCCTTCCTCGACTGGCCAGACTACGCCTACGAGGGCACCCGCCGCTTTCGAGGTCGCGAAGTCCACTTTTTCCTCCTCTATCCTCCTCTCGACGACCCTGTCGCTGAATCCATCGGTGGCGTTCGTGTCGCGGTCGATGCTAACTTTAACGTCGCTGTTCGCACCGAAACCCTCGACAGCACCGGCAACGCCCTTCGACGCCTCGACGTTCGAAGCGTAAAAAAAGTCGATGAACAATGGATGATCCGGCGCCTTGATCTCGTTGACCTCGAAACCCGCGACCGGACCCGCCTAGTCGTTAACGCCGCCCGCATCGGACTCGCCCTTGAGCCCAGCCTCTTCACCCCAAAGGGCCTCACTCAGCCCTTACCTGAGACCGAATTGAAGGAGCTCTAGCAATACCTCAATTTTTGCCCGCTCCGAGCTTTGGCAAGAAGACCAAACGTGAAGGCTAGCTGAAGGCTCTATGAAGATTCAGTGAACTGATTCTTTTATGCTCGATTCCAGCCCCGCTGTCCTTCCGACTTAACCACCGTGGGTCAAAATCCAGACGCAAACACAGGACCGAATCCCAAGCACGTCGCCATCATCATGGACGGCAATGGTCGTTGGGCGCAGAAACAAGGCCTCGCGCGCAACGAAGGACACCGCGCCGGCGTCCGCAACGTCGAGAATATCGTCAACGCTTGCCGCGACCTAAACGTGCCTTTTCTAACTCTTTACGCCTTTTCGGCCGAAAACTGGAACCGCCCTCGGCTCGAGGTCGAGGCACTGATGCACCTGCTCGAGCAGTTTCTAAAAAAACAACGAGGCAACCTCCTAGAAAATGGAATCCGGCTCCGAGTCCTCGGGCGGCTAGAAGAAATGCCGGGCCGCGTTCGCAAGCAGCTCGAACAAACGCTCGCTGACACCGCCCACTTCACTGATTCGAACCTCTCGCTCGCTCTCAACTACGGCTCTCGAACCGAAGTCGTCGACGCCGTAAAGAGCTATGCCCTCGCCTGTCAGCGGGGCGATGTAGATCCCGAGAAGATCGATTGGGAAACCTTCGCGAGCCATCTCTACACTGCAGACCTTCCTGACCCCGATCTCGTTATCCGCACTTCAGGCGAGCAGCGCATCAGCAATTTTCTGCTCCTTCAGTCGGCTTACGCTGAGTATCTCTTTCCAGAGAAGTTTTGGCCCGAGTTCGGCGTCGAAGATCTGGCGGCAGCGATTCAATCCTATCGACAACGTGAGCGCCGCCACGGAAAAACCGGTGAACAGGTGAAAAACGAACGCCTCACCACACAACGATGAAACAACGCATACTTAGCTTTGCCATTCTATGGCTATTAACGATTGGCCTGCCGTGGGTTTTTGGACCCGCAGGCGCCGTCTACCTCATCGTATTTGCGGTATTCCTTACTCAGATGGAGATCTACCAGCTCCTCGGGCGCATGGGAATTGAGTCCTCTCATAAGACTGGCCTCAGCCTCGGTCTCTTCCTCAGCCTCGGAGCCTATTACGGGCCAGCGCTTGGTTTTTCTTTCGGCACCCTTCTCGCCCTCTGCGTAGGAGGCAGCGTTATTGCGCATCTTTTCGAACCGCTCGACAAACGGAGCTTCCAGCGCATCGGTGCCACCATTTTCGGCATCACGATGGGACCTTTTCTCCTCGGGTTTTTCACTAGCACAATCCTCCTCCCCCAAGGTGTAGCGCTCACGATTTGGATAGCAGGCGTTGCTAAATTCTCCGACGTCGGCGCACTCCTCACTGGTATGGCAATTGGGAAAACCCCCCTTGCGCCCAACCTCAGCCCAAATAAAACTCGAGAAGGTGCCATCGGCGGCGTCATCAGTTCCTGCATTGTCGGCGCGGGCACCGTTGCCTTCCTCCCCAGCCTCTTTCCGGATAGCCTGAGCCCCCTCGCCGCTGGCCTGATCGCTATCCCCCTCGCGATTGCCGCGATGTCTGCAGATCTCTTTGAGAGCGCGATCAAACGCGAAGCGAAGGTGAAGGACTCGGGCAAGTTCATCCCAGGCATCGGTGGTGCGTTCGACCTCACCGACTCCATGCTCCTCGCTGCCCCGATCGGCTACGCCCTCCTTGCCCCGATTGTTAGCTAGCGCGGGACCGGTCACCCGTTCGCAAATCCACCTATTTCAATGATGAATGATGCATTACCCGAATGATGATTAACTCAAGCCGTATGCAATGCCGTCATTCAAAATTCATCACTCATCACTCATCATTCTAAAATGCCTACCCCCCGACGCATCGTCCTCCTTGGCGCAACCGGATCAATCGGTGAAAGCACCCTAAAGGTCATTCGCCAGCATCCCGATCGACTAGAGCTCGTCGGGATCGCCGCTGGCCGCCAGAAGGCAGCGCTCGCAGACATTGCGAACGAGTTTGGTGTGCGCGAGACCAGCCTCTATAGTGAAGAGGGGCTCGCTGGACTTGAGCGGCTCGCCACTTTACCCGAAGCCGATATTGTCCTCGTCGCCACGACCGGCACCGTCGCTTTGCGACCAACTCTCGCCGCCCTCGCGGCGGGAAAAGATATCGCCCTTGCGAACAAGGAAACACTCGTCATCGGCGGCCACCTTGTCATGGCAGCCGCTCGCAAAAGTGGCGCACGCGTTTACCCCATCGACAGCGAGCACAACGCCCTCTTTCAGTGCCTCGAAGGCAACCCCGATTCACGCCTCATTCGTCGCCTCCTCCTCACCGCTTCCGGTGGTGCGCTACGTGAGATGCCTCTGGAGAAATTCAAAGACGTCACACCCGAGGAAGCCCTCCGCCATCCAAACTGGTCGATGGGGCCAAAGGTGACTGTCGATACGGCTACGATGGCAAACAAAGGCCTAGAGATGATCGAAGCACGCTGGCTCTTCGATGTCCGATCCGATCAAATCGATGCCGTCATTCACCCTCAAAGTCTCGTCCACAGTATGGTTGAGTTTTGCGATGGGTCGATCCTCGCTCAGCTCTCGCCTCCCTCGATGACTTTCGCGATCCAGCACATTCTGCTCTATCCGGATCGCGCCCCTGGCGTCCTCGAGACAATCGATTTCACCCAAGCGCTTCAGCTCGATTTCAGCCCACCCGACGAAAAACGCTTCCCATGTCTTCACCTCGCGCGCCAAGCGATGGCAGCCGATGACTTTTCCGCCGCCATTTTCAGCACTGCAAATGAAGTCGCGGTGAACGCTTTCCTGCGCAAAGAAGTCCCTTTCCTTGCCATTCCTGAGCTCATTTCCAATGTTCTCAGCAGCGTTTCGACCGATCTTCCTAAAGACCTAGAAACGCTCACCGCCGCCGAAGACGCTGTCCGCGTCCACGCCGAAAACCTTCTTTCAAATTATGGAATTTCTTAACGCCCTCCGCGAAGTCATCCTCAGCCCATGGGGTCTCCTCCTCGCCTTCTTTTTCTTCAGTTTCTCCATCTTCATTCACGAAATGGGACACTACCTCGCCGCTCGATGGCGCGGACTAAAGATTGAGCGCTTCTCCATCGGCATGGGACCGCGCGTCTTCGGATGGACTGATAAGCACGGCGTCGAGTGGCGTCTCTCCGCCATCCCTCTCGGCGGCTATGTCATGCTCCCGCAAATGACAGACATGAAAGTTGTCGAAGGGACTCCAGACGATGACGCAGCGGCGCTTCCCAAACTCTCATGGACAGATAAAGTCGTCGTGGCTGTCGCCGGCGCCGTCTTCAACGTCATCTTCGCTTTCTGCCTCGGGACCATCCTATGGCAAACAGGGATCCCGCGTGAAGCGTGGCAGGACTCAACCGTTCTCGGGTATGTCGCCGAAGAAATCACGACGGAGGATGACATCACAATTCCCGGTCCAGCCTACGCCGCTGGGCTCCGGCCCGGGGACGACATTCAATCTGTCGATGGGCGCACCGTAGCCAACTTCGACGACATCTTTACAAGCATCCTCATGGGCAGCGACCGTGATGAAAGCGGTAACCCGCGAGTCTTGGTCGAGTATCTCCGCGACGGAGAGCAACAATCCGCATCCATCATCCCCACCGTTGGTGGCCTCGAAAAAATCCGCCAAGTCGGAATCATGACACAGGATCCCGTCGTTGTGGATTATGCATATACTAATAGTCCGGCGGAGCAAGCAGGCCTGCAGAGCGACGACGAAATCATCGCAATCAATGGTGAGGCGATTTACAACCGGTCAGGTCTTATCAGCCAAGTTCAGAAAAATCCTGACGAGCAATTCATCATGACGATAAAGCGGGGCGAGCTTACATTGGAAATGCCGATCGTCCCCATAACGATTCCTGTTAGTGCCGCTGGTGATATGGCGCCGATGATCGGTGTCAGGTTTTTTACTACATTTTCCACCGACAACAAGATCCCTCCCCACAAGCAGGTCTGGAACATCGTCACACTCACCTATCGGACTCTCGATGCCCTCCTGAGCCCCAGCAGTAATGTCGGCCTTCGTAACCTAAATGGCCCTGTCGGAATTCTAAACGCCCTCAAAATCACCGCCGAGCAAGGTTTTCTGATGCTTCTCTATCTCGTGGTCCTGATCAACGTGAACCTAGCAGTCGTCAATCTACTCCCTCTCCCAATTCTTGACGGCGGTCACATCGTCATCGCCACGATACAAAAGCTCATTGGTAAACCCGTCCCAGCGAGGGTCATCATCGCACTCCAAAACGGCATGGCGATCTGCCTCCTCGGGATGGTCGTCTACATCACCTATTTCGATGTTCGTCGGATCGGCCAAGGGATCAGCGATGAGCCTGAAGCAGCTGCGACATCCGAGCCTTTCGAAATCAGTTTCCCAGCTACAACAGCATCAAATGATGAATGATTAATTACGAGAATGGTGAATGTTTCCACTATCCCGTGAGCACTCATTCATCACTCATCATTCAAAATTCATCATTCAAATGACGTCTCCTTACTGCAGCTCACGTTTCACGACAATTCGCCGCGACGCGCGTGCCGTTCAGATTGGCAGTGTCGGAATCGGAGGGGGAAATCCGATACGTATCCAGTCGATGACGACAACCCCGACTTTGGACATTGAGGCTACAGTCAAACAGTCTATCCAGCTCGCCGAAGCCGGTTGCGAGATCATCCGCGTTACCGCGCAAAACGTCAAAGCGGCTGAAGCACTCGAAGGCATTCGCGAACAATTCAGTTCTGCTGGTTTTGGAGACATCCCCCTCGTAGCGGACATTCACTTTCTTCCCTCCGCCGCGATGGAGGCCGCAAAGTGGGTCGAGAAAGTTCGGATCAATCCAGGCAACTACGCCGACAAAAAGAAATTCGCTCAACGCGAGTATTCAGATTCTCAATACGATGAAGAGATCGAGCGCCTCCACGAAGCCTTCTCTCCAATTGTCCTGCGCTGCAAAGAGCTAGGGCGCGCAATGCGCATCGGCACAAACCATGGCAGCCTGAGCGACCGAATCATGAACCGCTACGGCGATTCACCGCTTGGCATGGCTGAGAGCGCCTTAGAGTTTCTACGCATCGCCGGGAGTCACAATTTCCACAGCATCGTCCTCTCGATGAAGGCCAGTAATCCGAAGGTCATGATTCAGGCCTATCGCCTCATCGTCTCAAAGATGTTGGCTGAGGACATGCATTACCCTCTTCACCTTGGGGTGACGGAGGCTGGCGATGGTGACGACGCTCGGATCAAAAGTGCTATCGGCATTGGAAGCCTGCTCAATGATGGGCTCGGCGACACCATTCGTGTTTCACTTACCGAAGATCCTGTCCACGAACTACCCGTCGCCCGTGATCTCGCGGACAAAGCGATGGCAATGTGGCTAGACAGCGCGCCGCGCACAGCGCCGGACCCAATCGATCCTTACACCTATCAACAACGCAGAGTAGAATCGATCACACTCGGAGAGAAATCGACAATTGGACCTCTTGAGCCACCGCGGGTCGTCTATCAGGCTCGCGACATCATCGATCTTTCAGACTTACAAAAGAAGCTTGGAGACGCGAAGATTGAAGGACTTCTGATCGATACGCGATTCCACGGTGGACTTTCGCAAATCAGTCAACTCACAGGCAGCTACCGCACCCGAGTCGATTTCATCATCTGGCAACTGAGCAACGACGATGCCCGCGAACTACTGCCTACACCTTGGGCAGGGAAAACGCGCGATGCGCTCCTTATTGCGCCCACATCCGAGAATACTCAGCTTCTTGGAGACCTCATCCGCTACGTCACGGAGCATGACCTCGTCCTAGCCCTCGACACGACACCAGAAGTCATCTCCGAACTTTCAGCCGTCCTCTCTGGCGCCCCGAGCGAGCGCCTTATCTTCACATTCGATGCCCGCCATGCTATCGACCGTATCCATAGTTTGGGACGCTATCGACAATTCACCGAGACGATCGACGCTATTGGTCTCACTTCTCCCATCTGGATACGCAATACCCCAGGCAGCAATCCAGCCGCCAAGCCCTACTTTGGCGATCAACTGCTAGAAGCAAGCATCCTCACGGGTGCGCTTCTTTGCGACGGCATCGGCGATATTGTCAGCGTCGAGACAGTGAAAGATCCTCAACAAGCGGTTACACTTACTTACAATATTCTTCAAGGCGCACGCGCACGCTCTACTAAGACGGAGTTCGTCGCCTGTCCGAGCTGTGGGCGCACACTCTTCGATCTACAAAGCACAACCCAGCGCATCCGCGCCGCTACGGGTCACCTCAAAGGGGTTACAATCGCCGTGATGGGCTGCATTGTTAACGGCCCCGGTGAAATGGCAGATGCAGACTTCGGCTACGTCGGTGGTGCACCTGGAAAAATTAATTTATATGTTGGCAAAGAGTGCGTCAAATTTCACATCCCCGCGACTGAAGCCGTCGAAGCCCTCACCGACCTGATCAAAGAACACGACAAGTGGACCGAACCTAAGCCTAATAAAGATGAATGATGCGTTACACGAATGATGAACAAGAAAACCGCCTGCAAATAGCCCCTTATTCATCACTCAGTATTCAACATTCATCCTTTTCCTCCCATGCCTAAAACAGCCATTTTTCTAGTCAGTGACGACAAATTCAAGCGGAACATCGAGCGGGTCTTCGATTCGGAGACGGTTGATCAGTTGCGCTCGATCCTCGATCTTTCAGCAAAGACCTACGCCGTCGCCGACCTTGATGCTGGCCCCGAACTCGGTGCAAATGTCGAAATCATCTTATCGAGCTGGGGAGCTCCGTATTTGATTCTTCACTACTTTCGAAGTTTCCGAAGATTGAAGCTGTATTCTATGGTGCTGGAACGATCAAATATTTCGTCACTCCTGAATTTTGGAAGCGTGGCATCCGTGTTTACAGTGCCGCAGCGATGAATGCTATTCCCGTTGCCGAGTTCACGACTTCACTCATTCACCTCTCGCTCAAGCAGTTCTTTCGCTGCGCTCAGCTCACCCGAGAGCGTAAAGATTTCACTGCGAAAGGATTGAGTGGCCCCGGCGCGTTTCAGACAACAGCAGGGCTCGTTTCGATGGGCGCGATTTCTCGCCTAATCCTCAAACGCTTAGAACACACCGACCTGTGTTTCATCACCTATGACCCCTATCTCAGCGACGATGATGCTATTCAAATCGGCGTCGAAAAAGTTAGCCTTATGGAAGTCTTTCAACGATCTCAAGTCGTCTCATTACATACTCCTTGGCTCGATTCTACGGCAGGCATGATCACTGGCGATCTCATCGAGTCTATGCCAAGCAACGCGACCTTGATAAACACCGCTCGTGGTGCCGTGGTCAACGAACCAGAGTTGATCGCCGCGCTCGAAAAACGGACTGATCTCACTGCTCTACTCGATGTCACATGGCCTGAGCCACCGGCCGCGGACTCTAAGCTCCACACCCTCCCGAATGTAATTCTGACTCCACACATTGCGGGTTCCATTGATAAAGAATGCCACCGCATGGGCCACTGCATGCTTGAGGAACTGGAGCACTACTTGTCCGGCGAGGAATTGATCTACGAGGTGACGGAGACGCAGACCGCCATAATTGCCTAAGGGTCTACCCCTCCTTGATCAGGTATGGGCCCCAGCCTTTTTCGAAGAACTCACGTTCAACTTCTGGCGTCAGATCGACGGGTATTGTCTCGATGACAAACTCATCTCCCTTGGAACTTACAACAAGCTTCTCGGATTTATCTTTTCCCTGCTCCTCAATGAAACGGAAGCGGCTAAGATCAATATTACGACCCTCTGGGCATTGCGTGCCTTCGTCGGAGCATATCGCCCGTGCTCCACGACTTCCGCCACCGTTTGCGATGTAGTAGTCGAGAACAGTCAAAACAGCTTCTGATGCTGCTGCCATTTGTCTCCAGCGGAAACCTTGGGCGACTTGAGCGGGAGATGACACCGTGAGCCCTTTGTCCGCGACCGTCGCATGCAATGCCTTAGCCTCTTCAAGTGCATCGTTCACTGCTTTGGCGGTACAGATGATGCCAGCATTCTCACTCATGCGCGCCTGGATTTCGGTCTTCACGGCATTGATTTTTAATCCGCCTTCATTACCCACAAAAGAATCCGCTTCCTTCAAGGTGGCGGACAATGCCGAGGAGATCGCATCATCACTCGGCTTAAATTTAGGCCGATTGAGGCGTGATCGCTTGATCGCAACGGCAACACGCTTGCCGAAGACCTGACCTGAGTTGAGCGCCGCACCACCGGGACGTGTCACACCGTGACTGCCCGCAGCCTCGCCGACTGAATAACAGCCTGAAAGCGTTGTCCGGCCCCAGTCATCGATGAGGATGCCGCCATTCATGTGTTGGTTGTTCATCGCACATTCGAGCGGTTCCTTCGTCACGTCGGTGCCATGCATCTTGTAGAGTTCGATCGCGAGTGGATTCATCCGCTTCAAGCGATCAATCGGCAATTCGAATAAGGCTTCATTGTTTTCCAAATACGACCTCACATCCGGATCGAGGTCATCGAGTGAAAATTCTTCACCTTCATTTACCGGCTCGGGATTGCGCAGGAAGTCTAGATGGACAGTGCGTCCAGCTTGGTACTCAAGATAGACCGCAAGATCAAATAGGCTCGAACCATAGTCGAGCATGCGCGTCGAGTGGTAGGGCCACTGGTACCCTTTTCGGAAGGTATTCGATACCATCTCGCGCGTCGTGCGGTAATAATCGGCAAGGAAGTGGTGTTCGTTTCCTTCGGCATCGAGCGAGTAAACGCGAGGCATCACCTGCACGTAGGTCCCCGAAAGATTCCAAGGGAAAGAAGTGCGAGGAGTGCCGATGCCAAACTGGCTTTCGGTCACGTTGCACAGACCTAAGCCCGCTTCGAGTGCGATTCCTAGTCCACCGTAGCAGTGATGTGGATACACACTATCACGGTAAAGCTCACCCGGTCCACCCATCGCAATAACGAGGTCTTCGCACTGGATGAAGATAAGGCCATACGGATTCCGAGTTTCTGGACGGTGCAGCGCGATGACTCCACAGACGCGTTCGCGGCCATCAACGGTTTCTTTAACAACGCGTATGCCACTACAGCTTGGGAGAATGCGCACTCCGAGGGTTAGGGCTTCATCAAAGAGAACCTTCACCATCAGCTTCGACGTGCGCGGGCCACAGCTTGTTGCGCGACCAGCTTCATCGTGGTCCGTCTGGTAACGAAGAATCGCACCTTGATCATCGCAAGGGAGCGGCAAGCCCATGAATTGAAGCCCACCTAGAGCATCAATTGATCCGACCGCCTCGACGTATGCGGTCGAGAAATTCATCGCCCCGCCTCCACAGAGACCCTTCGCGTAGTTCAGAAAGTTATCGCCCTTGTAGTCGGTGCTGGCGGTGTAAAGCGTTTGCTTGTCTGAGCCGGAACAGGCCGATGTCCCAGAGAAAAGCCCTGTGCTCGCGGCCAGCACATCGACGCCGCGACGATGCATCTCAACCACTGCGCGCATCCCTGCGGCACCTGTTCCCAGCACCAGCGCTTCGCACTTGTAGACTGGAACGGTGAGCTCGCCTATTTCCATCGTCTCGTCTGTCGGGCCGATGCCCTTGACCTTGGGCATATCTACCCGAGTTAGGCGGTCTAGAATGTCTTGAGGAATGGCGTCGAAGCCGTCCTTCGCCTGGCCGTTCGCTTCTGGGTCTGAAAGGTTTATACTCATAAATTATGAGTAGGGTTAATAGACCCCTCAGGCAGATTTCAACGTTTTCAGTCCAAAAGACGTCGGTCCGCCCTTCGGCGTCAAAGCAACCGAGCTTGAAACTAGATACAGGGAAGCCGCTAGGAGGCGAAATTTTAGGGGGCTATTCATGGATCAACGGGGGATGGAAGTCATATATGATCCCGATCGATAGTCTGGCCTTATTAAGTGGATATATCGAACTACCTGATAATACTGGGAAGCACTGTTATAATCGAAATAGAATTCGTGAGTGTCGCCCCCATAGACGTTATCCGCTGGCCGTGGATCGACAACCACGACGTTCGCTCCTCTTTGCACATACTTAACGCTCTTCAATGCACTCATAAAGTCGTAGCTCTGTGCGTGCACAGAAACCGCTGTTAAAACGAATGCTAAGGAGACAGTTAAGTTCTTCATCTATGTTGTGATTTGATCGACCGAAAGGTTCTGCACCTACTTATCGGAAGCCGAACAATTTTTGCAAGCATCGACCGTTTGGAAACCGCTTTTACACATATGGAGCGAAAGTGTGTGAAACCGGAGCTTAAAGCTAGCAACCCTTGCCATCACTACAACAGCTACCGCACCCTACATTCCAATGTCAGACACCACCCACCACCCTCGTCAAGACGGGCGCACGCTCGACGCTCTCCGGCCGATCAAAATGCAGCCAGGCATCGCGCCGAATGCGAGCGGCTCAGTGCTTATCAGTTGTGGTAACACGCAGGTTATCTGCGCCGCAACCCTCGAAAAACGCGTTCCTCGCTGGATGCGCGACCAAGGCGTTCAAGGTGGCTGGATGACCGCCGAGTATTCCATGCTCCCCTACTCGACCCTCGACCGCAAAGCCCGCGACATCACTCGAGGCAAGGCCGATGGCCGCACGATCGAAATTCAACGCCTCATCGGGCGAAGCCTGCGCGCCGTCGCCGACCTCAAAAAACTCCCCGGCCACACCCTCTGGATCGACTGCGATGTGCTTCAAGCCGATGGGGGCACACGCACCGCCGCTATTTCTGGCGCCTACGTCGCTGTCGAGATCGCGATCCAGAAAGCCATCGCCGCAGGCGACCTCGCCGAGAGTCCCTTTACTGATCTCGTCGCAGCCACTAGCGTAGGCGTCGTCGAAGGCTCGCCGATGCTCGACCTTTGCTACGTTGAAGACCGCGACGCCTCAGTCGATGCCAACGTCGTCATGACCGGTGGCGGACGCTTCGTAGAACTGCAATCGGCCGGCGAAGAAGCGACCTTCAGCGACGACGAACTCACCGCCCTTATCGCCCTTGCCCGCAAAGGCATCGGCGAAATTTGTGAGCTCCAAAAAGCAGCGATCTCCGCTGCATTATCATGACTACTTCCACCTGTTGCTGCTCGGACTCATTCATTATAACAATAAATGATTGAACAGTGGGAGTTCAGACGCCTCCTTTAGCATCAGCACTCGTCTCAAGAGCTCTCCATGAACATTCACGAATACCAAGCAAAAGAACTTTTTGCGCAATATGGGATACCGGTCGCGAAAGGCGTAGCGGTTACCAGCCTAGATCAAGTCGACGCTGCATTAGCAGAGTTAGAAGACGGCCCTGTCGTCGTCAAAAGCCAGATTCACGCTGGTGGACGCGGCAAAGGCACCTTCACAGACGGCTTCAAGGGCGGCGTTAAATTCGCTCAAACTCGCGAAGAAGCCAAAGAGCTCGCAGGCAAGATGCTCGGCAACACGCTCGTCACGCACCAGACCGGTCCTGCTGGTCGCAAAGTGCAGACGGTCTATTTCACGGAGCCCCGCGACATTGAGCACGAGTATTACCTTTCCATGACACTGGATCGCGCGACGAGCCAGACCGTCATCATCGCCTCGACTGAAGGCGGCGTAGACATCGAAGCCGTCGCCGAAGAGACCCCGGAGAAAATCATCTCTGTTCTCGTCGATCCCGCCGCTGGCATCATGCCACACCACGTGCGCACGCTTGCTTTCGGCCTCGGGTTCACAGACAAGGCGCAGCAAAAGACCTTTTCGAAGATCATCAACGGCCTCTACAAGTTCTACTGGGAGAAAGACAGCGCGATGGTTGAGATCAACCCGCTCATCACCACTCCCGAGGGGAACATCGAAGCACTCGACGCCAAAGTCGGCTTCGACAGCAACGCCCTCTACCGCCAGCCCGATATCCTCGCCCTCCGCGACCTCGCTGAGGAAGACCCGAAGGAAATCGAAGCCGGCAAACACGGCTTAAGCTACATCGCCCTCGACGGAAACATCGCCTGCCTCGTCAACGGTGCCGGCCTTGCGATGTCGACGATGGACATCATCAAGCACTTCGGCGGCAGCCCAGCCAACTTCCTCGATGTCGGTGGTGGTGCAAATGAAGCCGCGGTCACGGAAGCCTTTAAAATTATCCTAAGCGACCCGAAGGTCGAAGGTATCCTCGTGAATATCTTCGGTGGGATCATGAGTTGCGCGGTTATCGCGAAAGGCGTCATCGCAGCCGCGAAAAACGTTGAGATCACGGTTCCTCTCGTTGTTCGCCTCGAAGGCAACGAAGTCGAAGAAGGTAAAAAGCTCCTCGCTGCAAGCGGCCTGAAGCTGACCTCTGGAGATAGCCTCGCGGATGCCGCCGAGAAAATCGTCGCTGAAGTCGCAGCCATTAAAAACTAACCCGAAACGCGGAGAAAATTTAAAATGTCAGTCCTCGTAGGAAAAGAAACACGCGTCGTCGGCCAAGGTATCACCGGTAATTTCGGTAGCCAGCACGCAAATAAAAACATCGAATACGGCACCAACTATGTTGCGGCCGTCACACCTGGAAAAGGCGGCGGAAGCTTCGCCCCAGGTATTCCGATTCTTAATACAGTTAAAGAAGCCGTCACCGAACACGGCGCGAATACCAGCGTCATCTTCGTGCCGCCACCGTTCGCTGCCGATGGCATCCTCGAAGCGATCGATGCCGGAATCGAGCTCATCCTTTGCATCACCGAAGGCATTCCGGTTCGCGACATGGCGATCGTCAAAGACGCCCTCAGGAAGTCGAAGACACGCCTTATCGGGCCGAACTGCCCGGGCATCATGACGCCCGGCGAATGTAACATTGGCATCATGCCGAGCTACATCGCAAAACCAGGACGCGTCGGCGTTGTCAGCCGCTCCGGCACGTTGACATACGAAGCTGTTTACCAGCTCACCGTTCGCGGACAGGGCCAAAGCACCTGCATCGGCATCGGTGGTGACCCTATCAATGGCACCAGCCACATCGACGCCGTCCGCATGTTCAACGAAGATCCAGATACAGATGCCATCATCATGATTGGTGAAATCGGTGGCACTGCAGAAGAAGAAGCTGCTGCCTACATCAAGGACAACGTCACGAAGCCCGTCGCCGCCTTCATCGCGGGAACAACCGCGCCTCCAGGACGCCGCATGGGCCACGCCGGTGCGATCGTCAGTGGCGGTTCCGGAGACGCTGCTTCCAAGATAGCCGCCCTCGAAGCCGCCAACATCGCCGTCTCCCCAACACCGAGTGAGATCGCTGATACACTGCTCAAGGTCTGGACCCCGTAGTCCAACCAAACACAGCAGTCGTTTGATTTAAAAGAAACGCCGCCCTCCGTAATGGAAGGCGGCGTTTTTGGTTAAAGATTGATTACCACGAAGAGCACGAAGGACACGAAGAATCACTATCTAAAGGACATAGCGTTTCATACCATCTTTGAGTTTCGATAAATTAAAATTGAGAATGAATCCTAATCGAATACCGGATAATTTCATATAAGTGAGGAGTTGAGCCTCATGAATAGGATCAACTTTCTTCACGCTCTTGAGTTCGAGGATTAACTCTCGACCGACCAAGATATCGACTCGATAGCCGCAATCCAAAGTAACACCTTTATATGTAATCGGTAACCCAGCTTCAATCTCATGTTCAATACCACAAAGCTCAAGCTCCCGACTTAAACAGCTTTGATAAGACGACTCAAGAAGCCCGGGCCCTAACACTCTATGCACCTCAATGGCACAACCAATCACACGACGGGAAATAGGCTCAAAGTTCTTTTCTTCGTGTCCTTCGAGCTCTTCGTGGTTAGCCATCCCTAATTGAGCTACCCCAGCAAATCGCGCTCGGGTTCTGTCTCGGCGGCGTAGTCGACGCCGGGGAGGCCGAAACCGAAGAGCTTGAGGAAGTTTTCTTGGTAGCCGTCGAAGTCGGTGTAGTCGTCGATCGTTTCGGTCGTGACCTTTGGCCAAATTTCGGTGACCGCTGCTTGCACGTCTTCGCGCATTTCCCAATCGTCAACACGGACGCGGCCCATGTCATCAAATTTCAAATACCCGTCGCCGTAGAGCTGCTCACGAAAGAGGCGATCTATTTGTTGGATACAGTCTTCGTGGATATCCATCTTCTTCATGATTTTGAAGAGGATCGAAATATAGAGCGGAACGACCGGAATCGCCGAGCTCGCTTGGGTAACAACAGCCTTGTTCACTGAAACGAAGGCACGGCCACGGTTGACCTTTAGACGCGCATCGATCTTCGCAGCGGTTTCGCGGAGGTGGTTCTTCGCGGCACCAATTGTGCCGTGGTGGTAGACGGGCCAAGTGACTTGAGGTCCAATGTAGTCGTATGCACAGGTCGTCGCGCCTTCGGCCAAAACACCGCCAGCTTCGAGCACATCGATCCAACGCTCCCAGTCTTCCCCGCCCATGACCTTCGCAGTCTGGAGGATGTCGTCTTCGGTCGCAGGCTCGATCGTGATCGGCGAAACACTCTTTTTGTCTGTATCGAGGTTGTTCGCGGTAAAAGATTCGCCGACGGGCTTGAGCGAGCTGCGGTAAGTTTCGCCCGAGACCGGATCGGTCCGGCGCGGAGAAGCGAGACTGTAAACAACGAGATCAACTTGTCCCATTCCCTCTTTAATTGTCTCAACAACTTTCGCCTTCATCTCATCGGAGAAGGCGTCTCCATTCAAAGACTTCGCGTAGAGACCCGCTGCCTTCGCCTCTTCTTCTACGGCGACGGAATTATACCAGCCAGCGGAGGCAGGTTTGCCATTCGAGGAGGGGCGCTCGAAGAACACTCCCAGAGTCGAAGCTCCTGAACCGAAAGCGGCGGTGATCCGCGAAGCCAATCCATAGCCGGTCGATGCGCCGAGAATCAGGACCTTTTTCGGGCCATCCTTGATCGGACCATTCGATTGCACGTGGGCAATCTGTTCTTTGACGTGAGCAGCACAACCTTCGGGATGTGCCGTGATGCATACGAAGCCGCGGATACGAGGTTTAATAATCATGGATTTTGTGGGAACAGCGTAGGCCCGACTCCCCTCTCAGCAAAGGAAAAAGAATTAGCCATCGTTACCGAGTTCGAACTCTAGACCTGATTTTCAGTCTTCACTGATCGTCAAAGAGGATGAATGCTTTGCGCTCACCTTCGTAAGTCGTAGTTCTTACCCCAGCAAACCGACCTCCATCCCCGCCCCAACACCATGACTACTGATCAAATCAAAGACGACTCCGGCAAGAAACTCACGATCCGCATACTGATCGGTATGGTCGCAGGGATTGCGATCGGGGTTTTACTAAAACTCATCTCGACCCACGCTGTGGGTGACTCAGGGCAGGCTCTCATCAGTGATTGGCTAACCAACGGAATCTTTCAGTTCGTCGGACGTGGCTTCGTGAACCTCCTGCAGGTCATCGTCATCCCCCTTGTCCTCGTCTCGCTCATCAGCGGAACCGCTGCGATGGAAGACATCGCCAAGGTTGGACGCATCGGGCTCAAGACACTGATACTTTACCTCTTCACCACCGCGCTCGCGATCTCCTTTGCAATGGGCGCGGCCTTGATCTTCAAGCCCGGAGCGGGCTTCCCTCAGGACGACACGATCAGCTTCACCGCGAAAGAAGCCCCGCCGCTCGTGCAGGTCTTTATCAACATCATTCCGAAGAACGTTTTTGATGCGATGGCCTCGGGAAATATGCTCCCTATCATCGTCTTTGCTGTCCTGATCGGCCTTTCAATCACAATGGCTGGCGAGGCAGGGCGACGCATTCTCAGCTTCGTCAACGATCTCAACGAAATCGTGATGAAGCTTGTCTGGATCGTCATGCAAGTCGCGCCCTACGGCGTCTTCGCGCTCATCGCGCGCACTTTTGCGACTGAAGGCTTCAGTGCCTTCGTCCCACTACTCAAATACTTCGTTCTCGTAATAGCGGTTCTCATCTTCCACGCCGCGGTGACCTACCCGACGATCCTCAAGCTCCTCAGTGGGCTGAGCCCGGTCACCTTTCTCAAGAACATGCGTGAGGTGCAGCTCTTCGCCTTTTCCACCGCCTCGAGTAACGCGACCATTCCGATCAGCCTGCGAACGGTTGAGCAGCGCCTCGGCGTCAATAAGTCCGTCGCATCCTTCTCCATTCCTCTCGGAGCAACGATCAACATGGACGGCACTGCGATCATGCAAGGCGTCGCGACGATCTTTATCGCGCAGGTTTACGGCATCGATCTCAGCGTGGGGCAGCTCCTCACCGTCATTCTAACTGCCACCCTCGCTTCGATTGGCACGGCAGGCGTCCCAGGAGTTGGCTTAATCATGCTCGCGATGGTGCTCCAGCAAGTCGGTCTGCCTGTCGCAGGCATTGGACTTATCATCGGAATCGATCGCCTCCTCGATATGATCCGCACCGCGGTCAACGTCACCGGCGACTGCGCTGTCTCCTGCATCGTAGCGAAGAGTGAAGGCGAACTCGATCGCAGCGTATTTGAAGACGACGACACGCGCGTTGAGCATCCCGCGTAATGGACTTTAAGCTACATTCCGATTACAAGCCGACGGGTGATCAACCCACCGCAATCGAAGACCTTGTACGCTCGCTTAAGGCAGGTAATAAATACCAAACGCTCCTTGGTGTCACGGGTAGTGGCAAGACGTTTACGATGGCGAATGTCATCTCCCAGCTGCAACGCCCTACCCTTGTAATGTCGCATAACAAGACGCTCGCAGCGCAGCTCTTCAGCGAGTTCAAAGCCTTCTTTCCCGAAAACGCGGTCGAATATTTCGTATCTTACTACGATTACTACCAGCCTGAAGCCTACATCCCCGCGACGGATACATTTATCGAGAAGGACTCATCGATTAATGATGATATCGAGCGGCTGAGAATTTCTGCTACGAGTGCACTCATCTCACGACGCGATGTTGTCGTCGTAGCGAGTGTGAGCTGTATCTATGGCTTGGGCTCTCCGGACGACTTCAAGGAGATGATGATTCCGATCCAAATCGGGGCTGATATTGGAAGGGATAGCTTTCTCGGCCGACTCGTAGAGAATCTTTACGAGCGCAATGACATCAAGTTTGCCCGCGGGTGTTTTCGCGTGCGGGGGGAAACCGTCGACGTCTTCCCCGCTTACATGGAAAGCGCCATTCGGGTGGAGTTCTGGGGTGATGAAGTGGAGTCGATTCGCGAACTTGACCCGCTCACGGGTGAAACCGGTGCCAACTTTGAGCACTTTCACCTCTACCCCGCTAACCAGTTCATCACTCCCAAAGCAAAGATCGACCAATCCATCAGTAAGATCACGAAGGAGATGGAAGAGCGCGTTGCAGAGTTCGAGAGCACCGGCCGCCTGCTCGAAGCCCAGCGCATTCGAATGCGAACCCAATACGATCTCGAAATGCTGCGAGAGATGGGGTTTTGCCAGGGAATCGAGAACTACTCACGCCATCTTTCGGGACGCCGTCCGGGGGAACGTCCCTTCTGTCTTCTCGACTTCTTTCCCGACGACTACCTGATCATTCTCGATGAAAGTCATGTTACTTTACCGCAGATCGGTGCTATGTATAAGGGTGACCGTTCGCGCAAAGAGCGCCTCGTCGACTTCGGCTTTCGGCTGCCTAGTGCACTCGATAATCGCCCCTTAAAAAGCGAGGAATTCAGCGAAATAACTGGGCAAACGCTCTTCGTTTCCGCCACTCCGGCGAAGACCGAGATAGAACTATCGGACGTTGTCGCTGAACAAGTCATTAGGCCCACCGGCCTACTCGACCCCACCCTCGAAATACGTCCAATTAAGGGGCAGGTAGAAGATCTTATTACCGAATCGCAGGCGGCAGTGAAGAACGGCGAACGCGTCCTCGTGACCACGTTGACAAAGCGGATGTCAGAAGATCTCGCAACCTACCTTCGCGAACGATCGATCAAAGTGGAATACCTCCACAGCGATATCGACGCGATTGAGCGCGTAGAGATCCTTCGCAAACTCCGTGCAGGTGAGTTCCATGTTCTCATTGGAGTCAATCTCCTGCGCGAAGGACTCGATCTTCCTGAAGTAGCCGTCGTCGCGATTCTTGATGCCGACAAGGAAGGCTTCCTGAGAAGCACGACCAGCCTCGTCCAGACATCGGGGCGGGCCGCTCGCCACGAGAAGGGGCGCGTTCTGCTCTACGCCGATGTGATCACAAAATCTATTCAAGAAACGATTGATATCACCCAATCCCGTCGAGTTAAACAGCTTGCGCACAACAAAGAGCATGGAATCACGCCGAAAGGGGTACAGCGCGGCCTACAACAAAGCCTCTACTACGGACAAAAGAAGACGGCAGATCCAATCAGCATCGCTGAAGCTAGAGGGGATGAAGATGTCGCTACAGTGCTCGCTGAGCTCGAAGAGGAGATGCTCGCGGCAGCCAGGGATCTAAAGTTTGAAAGAGCAGCAATGCTCCGAGACCAAATCGACCACTTGCGTGGTGATAAGCCGTCAAAACGTGGCAAGAAGGCGCGCTACAACCAAGGTAAAAGCCGGAAGCGCTAGGTCCGCAGACAAAAAAAGAGCGGAAAGCACAATGGCTTCCCGCTCTAGAAATTAGTGTACTCTAAGACTGACTACTTACGCTTCTTAGCGCCTTTTTTAGCAGTTTTCTTCTTAGCAGGTGCTTTTTTAGCAGGCTTCTTCGCTACCTTTTTCTTGGCGGCTTTCTTAGCTGGCTTCTTCG
>CAWVVV010000002.1:0-481848 GCA_963933835.1 uncultured Puniceicoccaceae bacterium
TGGCGGCTTTCTTAGCTGGCTTCTTCGCTACCTTCTTCTTGGCGGCTTTCTTAGCAGGCTTCTTCGCTACCTTTTTCTTGGCGGCTTTCTTAGCTGGCTTCTTCGCTACCTTCTTCTTGGCGGCTTTCTTAGCTGGCTTCTTCGCTACCTTCTTCTTGGCGGCTTTCTTAGCTGGCTTCTTCGCTACCTTCTTCTTGGCGGCTTTCTTAGCTGGCTTCTTCGCTACCTTTTTCTTGGCGGCTTTCTTAGCTGGCTTCTTTGCTGCCTTTTTCTTGGCGGCTTTCTTAGCTGGCTTCTTCGCTACCTTCTTCTTGGCAGCCTTAGCTGGCTTCTTCGACGCAGCCTTTTTCGCGACGGTCTTTTTGACTGTCTTCTTAATAGTCTTTTTCTTGGCTACTTTTTTAGTAGCCTTCTTTTTGCTCTTCTTTGCCATAACGTCCTTTTTAGTGAGTGAAGCATCAACTTCTTTTGGAGGGTTTCTAACGAGCTTTGCCAAAGCAACGCGAACAACCTCACCTGCACTAGCAGAACGCTTTTTAGCGATCTTTTGCATGAGTGTTCGAGCACGAGGAGCTAGGCGTACAGAAACTTGGTGACGCTTGTCACGCGGCTGAACAGCCTCGTTTCCTTCGAGTTGGGTCAAGGCAATCTCTATAAGAGCACGCAGCGATGGACCGCCGAGTTTCTTACGGAGACTTTCGAGATCTTTGAATACCTTTTGTTCAACTTCGAAGCTGAACGGGGCTGAGGGTAGTGATGTTTTCTTCGCCATAATACTGTTTTGGTATGAGGTTTCGAATTACTTAATTCGGAACGATAGAAGACATCTACACATAAATGTAAATAAATTTCATTACTTTTATGCATATTTCTTCACCTTAGTGCGTAGTCGGCATTCAAATACGACTCAATTCAGCCCTCAATGGTATCCAATATTCTGATATTACTACAGCCACCAAAACGGTAAATTAATTCGAACTATCTTTAATCCAAAAGGTCTAAATATTTCTCTCTAAGCATTCCAATGCCCTTAGAAAATGAACTTCTTTTTTGGCGTGCAGAGGCAAAATCTATAACTATGATCCTGCTCCTTATGATTGATAAAGTCCTCCCCCTCCTTCTTGAAGGCAAAGCTATCTCGACCCAGCAGATAGCCAGAATTCTTGGTGCCACTGAGGCTGAAGTAGAGGCGGCGATGGCGACACTGCAAGCCGACGGCAAGCTCCTCGGATGGCGCCCTGTCTTGAACCCCAACACGATTGGGAGCGAAAAGGTCCGTGCTCTGATCGAAGTTTCAATCACGCCGGAACGCGAGGGTGGCTTTAATCACATCGCCGAACGCATTGCCCGATTTGAGAACGTTGAGACCTGTTATCTGATGAGCGGTGGATACGACCTCATGGTTGTGGTCACAGGTCCAAATCTTCTCAGCGTGGCTACATTTGTCGCAGAAAAACTAGCCACCCTCGGTGTTGTTCAATCGACGGCCACGCGATTCATGCTACGCAGCTACAAAGAGAGCGGGTTCCTAATCGCCACTGAAGGCGACACGATCGAACGCCCTGCTGTCAGCCCTTAACCTAGATCCCCATGACACAGGAAACCTCCCGCTGGGTCGCTGATCACGTCAGCACCCTCCCGCGCTCGGGCATTCGAGACTTTTTTGCTCTTGTTCAGCAGCGCCCTGAAGCAATTTCACTCGGAATCGGCGAACCCGACTTCGCCACACCGTGGAATATCCGAGAAGCAGCGATCTTTTCACTCGAAAAGGGGCGTACTTCGTACACGGACAATTTAGGCCTGCTCGCTTTCCGCAAAGCCGTGACGAGCTACGTCGAGCGCATTTTTGGCCTCTCTTACCACCCAGAAACGGAATGTCTCATCGGTATCGGAGTGAGTGAAACGATGGATACGGCCTTCCGCGCTGTGCTCAATCCTGGCGACAAAGTGCTCTACCACGAACCTTGCTACGTCAGCTATATGCCCTCGATCACGCTCGCGGGAGGCGTTCCCATACCCGTAGGAACCAGAGCTGAGGAAGCTTTTGCCCTCAAGCTCTCGGACCTCGAGGCCGCTTGGGAGACCGGCACGAAGGTACTCGTCCTCAATTTTCCGACAAATCCAACCGGCGGCGTAATCGAAGCTGAGCGCCTCGAACAAATCGCAAAGTTCTGCATCGAAAAAGATCTCCTCGTGATCAGTGATGAGATTTATGCGGAACTGACCTATGAGGGAACCCATACCAGTATTGCTTCGTTCCCTGGAATGCGCGATCGAACGATCTTTCTTCACGGCGTTTCAAAGGCATTTGCGATGACGGGCTTCAGGATCGGCTACGCCTGTGCTCCAAACGCGATCATCGAAGCGATGATGAAGGTTCATCAATACGCCATCATGAGCGTGCCCATCTTTACGCAAGAAGCGGGGATTGAAGCGCTCAAAAATAGCGATGAGTCCGTCGCGATGATGCGAGAGTCCTATAAACGCCGCCGAGACTTCCTCGTTCGACGATTCAACGAGATCGGCCTACCCTGCCACCTTCCTCAAGCGACCTTCTATACTTTCCCAAGTATCGCGGGCACCGGCCTGGACCAAATGGCATTCGCCAAGCGGCTCTTGGACGAGCAAGACGTAGCAATGGTCCCCGGAACAGCCTTTGGATCACACGGCGAAGGCTTCCTTCGCGCTAGTTTCTCTACGAGCTATGAAAAGATTCAACTCGCTTGCGAGCGCGTTGATCGCTTTGTCGGGTCGTTAAAAGGCTAAGTAATCAGCTTTGCCACCCCCTCAAAATGACACAAAATCGCACTATTGCTCTGGTTGGCCGCCCAAATGTCGGGAAAAGCCGCCTCTTCAATCGTCTCGCTAAGCGGCGGATCGCAATCGTGCACGATCAGGCCGGGGTGACGCGTGACGTCAATTCCACCGTCGTGGACCAAGACTACACCCTCCTCGATACAGGAGGCATCGGTCTCGTTGTCGATATGGACCACCAAAAGTTAATTGGTGCGGCCGAAGAGCAGGTTTGGTTCGCGGTCGAGGCTGCCGACTTCATTTGCTTCGTCGTCGATGGACGAGAGGGTAAAACATCCCTTGATGAGATCATCGCTGAGCGACTACGCGCCTCGGGTAAACCCGTTCAGCTCATCGTCAACAAGGTCGACGGCCCCGACGAAGAACATCGTGCGATCGAATTTGCCGAACTCGGCCTTGGAGATGGCGTCCCGGTTTCGGCTGAACATGGCCGCGGTGAAGCGGATGTTCGTCAGGTTATCGCTGACTACCTTGGCCCCAAACCAATCGTCGATGAATCGGGAGAATCTGAGCATCGCATTCCAACCGCGGTGGTCGGGCGTCCGAATGTTGGTAAATCCAGCCTGATCAATAAGTTTCTCAAAAACGATCGCCTCATCGTCAGCGAGGTCCCAGGCACAACGCGCGATGCCATCTCGCTCGATCTCGACTATATGCGCGATGGGGGAGAAGTTTGGCCATTCAAACTCATTGATACAGCAGGGATTCGCCACCGTGGGAAAGTCAGCCACTCGGTCGAGTATTTCTCTGCCGTTCGTTCCCGTAGAGCGATCGAGCATGCCGAAATCGTGCTTCTTGTCCTCGATGCCGAAATCGGTGTAACCCGCGCCGACAAAGCTCTTGCTGGAGAGGTTCTGGAACAAGGCAAATGCCTAGTCATTGTCATAAATAAATGGGACATCGCAGTGAAGCGCTTCCGCGAGCATCCGGTCGATGGATACGAAAGCCTGCACGATTTTCAGAAAGATTTCGAAGAATCGGTGCGGAAAGAGTTTTTCTTTCTTCCCGCGAGCCCAATTGTCTTTGTTTCCGCACTGACGGAAATGAATCTAACCATCCTTTTGAGTGCTGCCCGAGCAGTCCGTCGCACTGCGACGAAGCAATTGCCCACGCCAAAAATCAATCAGCTCTTCGAAAGGCTCCTCGCCGCGCGAAGCGCAAAGATGCTCAAAGGAAAACGTTTCAAAGTCTACTACACGACCCAAACGGGTAATTTCCCATACATCTTCCGAGTCTTCTGTAATCGAGCAACCAAGTTGGAAGAGCCCTATAGACGCTATCTCGAGAAGGCATTCATCAAGGAGTTCGAGCTCAATGGCTGCCCTATCCGCTTCGACCTACGCGGCAAGACCGTCCGCTATCCAAACCAAGACAAAAAGCGCTAAAGCAAGGAAAACGCCGCGTGTCCCAAAAACACATACGCACGGTCTTTATGGGTTCCGACCCGATCGCCCTGCCCTTTCTCAAGAGCCTACCGGAAAGCCTTCCGGCGATTGAACTCGTCGGGGTCTTCACTCAGCCCGACCGCCCCAAAGGGCGTGGTCAAAAGCTTCAAGCGAACGCGATTAAAGAGTGGGCGACAGAAGAAAACCTTATCGTCCACCAGCCTGCCCGTTGCGGTCTAGAGAATGAAAACTGGCTCGCTACCAACGAGGTCGACCTGATCCTCGTCATGGCCTATGGCCAAATCCTCAAGGCTAGCCTGATCGACACCCCTTCAATCGGGACCTTTAACCTTCACGCCTCTCTTCTGCCGAGGTTGCGGGGAGCATCGCCCATCCATACCGCCATCGCGAGCGGCGAAGAAAAGACCGGGGTGAGCCTGATGCGCATCGTCCCCGCACTCGATGCCGGTCCCTTTTGCGCCCAAGAAGAGATCTCGATCACGCCAACCACGACCGCCAGCAGCCTCATCGAGGAGATCGCAGTGGCCTCCGTCGGACTTATCAAACGCGCCTTACCCAGTGTCCTTGATCATTCGGCGCAATGGACAGAACAGGCCGCCGGAGACGTCACCTACTGCCGCCGCATCTTCAAGGAAGACGCCCAACTAGACTTCAATCAAACCGCAGCCTCCCTTGAACAACGCATCCGCGCGTTTCGACCCTGGCCTGGCTCCGTCTTTGAATACAAAGGCACTATTTTGAAGATAGGTTCGGCCGTGGTGGTTCGCGAGGCGGATCAGCCAGTCGGCACCTTAGTCTGCGAAGAGAGCGAAGTGACTCTTGCCTGCGGTGACGGCGCACTGCGCCTCACTGCCCTCCAAAGGCCGGGCGGTAGACTGCTTCCAGCGAAGGAATTCCTCCTCGGGTTTCCTCTCGAAAGTGGCACAGTGATCGCATCCAAGCCAATGGCACCATTGGTCGCCCTAAAAGCTTTCCCGTGGGAATGGCGCCCCGGAGACGAAGACAAGGAAAGCATTGTGTAACATTGACCCGAATCCCGTCGCCTTCATCCTTGCGCACCATGTTTCGGAGCTTCGTTCCACTTCTCGCCCTTTTCCTTGCCAGCCTCGCTCAGGCGCAGCCAAATAGCCTCACGGTTCGTGTGGCTAACCTTGAACAGGACATTCGTATCCTTAGCCAAACCGTTGGAAGCCTTCGCCTCGAACTCGAAGCCATGGCTCGCGAGAACAATAGCCTGCGCGCCACCGTCAGCGAGGAAGTCGCGAGCAGCGCCAGCCAGAATGTCACTCTGACGCAGCTGAACAGTCGACTTACTGGCTTGGTCGCCGACCTCGAAGCCTCTCTCGCTTCTAACCAGCGCTCAACGCTCGAAGAAGTTGGCTCACAAATCGATGACCTCGCGGCTCAAACCCAGAAGGCGCTCCTAGCGATGTCGAAATCGGTCGCCGCTGCCCCCGAGCTCACAACCGCTCCACGTTTCAATAACAACTTTCCCAAAGCAGGCATCAGCTACACCGTCAAAAGCGGTGATTCACTCGGAAAAATTGCCCGCGAGAACGCTTCCAAAATTGAATGGATCCAGAACGCAAATAAGATAGCCGGGGAGCTGATTTACCCCGGACAACAGATTTTCATCCCACAACAAGACTAGACCCCCATGGCGAAACCTAAAACGCGACTTGGCCGCGGCCTCGACAGCCTCATCGCAGGCGGAGGCACCTCAAAGCCAGCCCCTAAGAAAGCCTCTGCTAAAACGCCTCCGGCCAAAAAAGCAAAGAAAGCTGCAGCCAAAAGACCGGTGCCGAAGAAGCGCGCCGCGCCTGCCGCCAAGCAAACCCGCGTCGAGACCCCAAAGGAGAAAGGAAATCTCCGCGAGGTAGCGATCAGCATGATCGTTGCTAACCCTCATCAACCTCGCAAAGTCTTCACCGAAAAAAGCCTGAGCGAACTGGCCGAAAGTATCCGTAGTGAAGGTCTACTACAGCCAATCGTCGTTCGCGAAGTCGGAAATCACTTTGAACTCATCGCTGGGGAACGCCGCTGGCGCGCTTGCCAGAAGCTGCGCATGAAGCGCATCCCGATCAGCATTATCGAGGCCAACGACACCTCCAGTGCGGTCATGTCGTTGATTGAGAATCTTCAGCGCGAAAACCTCAATCCACTCGAAGAGTCCGAAGGCTATGCACGGCTTATGTCCGACTTCGGGCTTACGCAAGAAGCTGTCTCCGAACGCCTCGGCAAAGCCCGGGCTTCGATCGCGAACAGCCTGCGCCTTCTCCAGCTGCCACGCGAAATTCAACAGTTTGTATCCCAACGGATTCTCTCCGTCGGCCACGCCAAGATCCTTCTCGGCCTCGATCAAGCCGACGAACAAATCATGGTCGCACGCCAAATCATCGAGCGGCAAATGAGTGTGCGTGAAGCTGAACGTTTGATTCAAAACAAGCGCAGCCAAAGCAAAAATCCACGGCGAAGAATCAATGGCCTCTCCCCCTCCGAAGAGGCGGCCCTTGCCGATGTGCAAAAGCGTCTTTCCCAGACCCTCAAAACTCAAGTCCAAGTCAAACACGGCGCCAAAAAAGGGCAGATCGTGATCGATTACTTCGGCAACGATGACCTCCAGCGTGTCCTCGAACAACTCGGCGTTCCGTTATAGTTTCGCGTAGAAAGAACTAGCACGAAGGTTCGATCAGTCTTGTGATTATGCATGGAGGGACCGACTCCCGCCGGTCCACATCAGAGCCACAACGCGGACAGGCAGGAGCCTGTCCCTCCAGTCCTGCTCTTCCGCATTTAGAAAAACACCTCGTATCAGAGCTAACTGAATGTGTGCACTTGACGCACAGAAGACGTTCCTCCTTTTTCTTCCCTCTTCTCTAAGCGACCCCGTCGATTAGAGGAAAACATTTTTGCTCAGGTGGTGAAATTGGCAGACACGCTGGCTTCAGGTGCCAGTGCCTTCGGGCGTGCGGGTTCAAGTCCCGCCCTGAGTACCAATTTTCAGGCGGCCGTATAGGAGTGTAAGAGGTTCTCACGACAAAGAGGATCACAACGGCTAGTCGGTTGACTCGAAGACAACCGCGGTATGCGATGGAGGCTGACGATGTTTAGCGAATTCATAGCCGTTCTATATGCAGTTTCACCTCTAGCCATCATTGTCGCCGTCAGTGCATTTCTGGCGAAAAAAGACATCTTAACCGAGGCCGCCTCCGGCGCACTATCGAGTGGGATCATCTATCTCTTCCTTCCCTGTCTGATATTCGACAAGATAACCAAGGGGCTCGACCCTGAGGCGATGCCGCTCTGGTGGGGCATTCCGCTCACCGCGGTCGTCGTTCTCATTTTTGGCGGACTCCTATCGTCGGTTGTATTTCGAAAACGTTGGCGGAAAGAACCCGACCTTCTCGCGCTCGGCTTTCTTCACAATGCAGGCTACCTTATCATCGCGCTCGGGCAGCTACTCGTTCCAGAGCAAGAGACGCTCTTCTCAACCTATTGTTTCCTTTATGTCTTAGGTCACAGTCCCCTCCTTTGGTCCGTGGGTAAATGGCTCATCTCAAAGCAGAAATCGGAACCTTTTCAGTGGCGGCAACTCATTACTCCTCCCCTGTGCGCTAACATCCTCGCGATCACTTTTGTTTTAACCAGTGCCCGCGATTGGATACCGACCCCTGTAGACAAATCGATCGAAATGCTCGGCACGGTTGCCGTGCCCGCAGCATTCGTTGTCCTCGGTGCGAGCTTAAGCATGATCAAGCTGCACTGGGCTGAAGACGGCAGCGCAGCCTTCAAGGCCACTCTACTCAAACTCGTTATCCTGCCCGCGGTCATCATTACGGTCCTTCAAGCTACTGGAATTCGGGAGACGCTACCCATCCTGGCTTTTATGCTATTGCTTCAAGGCACCTCTCCACAGGCGACGAACCTCATCGTTCAAGTGCGATCCTATGGTGGAAATCTCCGGCGAACTGGGACCGTTCTTCTTACAGGCTACGCGGCGAGCCTCATTACGATTCCATTTTGGATCGTCCTTTGGCGGGCACTCGGGAACTGATTCAATTTTCTACTACGCTTCCCAGCGTCGAAAAACAACCGAGGCATTCTGACCTCCAAAGCCTAAATTGTTACTCGCGGCCACTTTGATGTCACCTTTCGCGGCAACATTCGGAGTGTAGTTGAGATCACAATCTGGATCGGGGTTCTCGTAGTTGATCGTCGGTGGAACAATACCTGTTTCCAACGCTTTCATGCAGGCAATAGCTTCGATACCACCGGTTGCCCCGAGAAGGTGACCTGTCATCGACTTGGTCGAACTGATGTGGAGCTTTGAAGCATGATCTCCAAAGACGTTCTTCATCGCGACGGTTTCCGTTTTGTCGTTCAGCGGTGTCGAGGTCCCGTGAGCATTCACATAATCGACATCCGAAGGGGCTACTCCGCTGTCGTTGAGCGCGCGACGAAGACTGCGAGCGAGCCCATCACCATCGGGTGTGGGTGACGTAATGTGATTAGCATCACAGGTGGCACCATGCCCAGCGAGCTCAGCCAGAATCGTGGCACCACGGGCGGTGGCATGCTCAAGTGTCTCTAAAATCAAGACGCCGGCTCCCTCACCCATAACAAAGCCATTACGTAAGGCGTCGAAGGGTCGGCTGCCAGCTTCGGGCCGGTCATTGAACCCGGTCGTCATCGCCTTCATATTTGTGAATCCAGCAAAGGTAAGCGGTGTAATGCTCGCTTCGGTTCCACCGGCGATCATGACGTCAGCTTCACCTGCTCGGAGAATTCGAATCGAATCGCCCAAAGCATGCGTCGCGGTCGCGCAGGCACTGATGATGCCCATGTTCGGGCCCTTCGCATCGAGCTCGATCGCGACGACACCCGAAGGCATGTTTGCGATAAATTGTGGTATTAAGAAGGGCGAAATGCGTCGCGGGCCCTTGTCGTACATCTTCCTCGCCTGCTCTTCTAGACTAGCGATGCCTCCAATGCCCGAACCGACGATGCAGCCAACACGGTCGGGATCGATGCCGTTGCCTTCCAATCCAGCCTGAGCCCAGGCGGCCCGGGAGGCGGCGACTGCGAACTGCGTGCAGCGATCGTAGCGCTTCGCATCTTTAAGGTCCATGTAGTCACCTGCTTCGAAGCCATCGACCTGTGCCCCGATCTGGCATGGCAATCCTTCGACATCGAAGTGTGTGACGATGGAGATACCTGATCGACCAGCAATAAGCCCTTCCCAGTAAGTATCGACACCGATGCCTAAGGGGGTGATGGCTCCCATGCCAGTGACTACGATGCGTGTGCTATGAGCCATGAACAAAGAAGGTTGGAGGGTAAAACCACTGATTCAATGGCAAAAAAAAAGCTCCGCTTTCACGGGGCTTTAGAAAAGGGGACTTCTGGAGAGCCTAGCTTCCGGATTTGTCTGTGATGTAGGAAACAACAGCTCCGACAGTTTGAAGCTTTTCAGCGTCGCTCTCAGGGATTTCCCCTTCGATTTCGTCGCTGAATTCTTCTTCAAAGGCCATGATGAGCTCAACCGTATCGAGGGAATCTGCACCTAAATCGTCAATGAATGATGCTCCTGCTGTTACTTGATCTTCGTTAACGTTCAGCTGGTTAACGATGATCTCCTTGATGCGGTCTTCAATACTCTTATCTGCCATGATTTTTTGGTTCTAAAGGTTATATTAAGATAGGAGAAAACTCACATGACTATACCGCCGTCAACGGTAAAAGTCTGCCCAGTAATGTATCCGGCCTCTTCAGACGCTAGGTAAGTAACCATGCGGGATATATCACGAACCGTACCCATGCGGCGTAGGGGAATACTTCCAAGGATGGTTTCTTTCACGCTGTCGCCCAAATCGGAGGTCATATCCGTCTCAATAAAACCTGGAGCAACGGCGTTGGCGGTGAGTTGCCTTTTTGCGAATTCACGAGCGATCGACTTGGTTAATCCAATCATTCCAGCCTTCGCAGCGGCATAATTTGCCTGGCCCGCATTACCCATGAGACCGATGACGGACGTGATGTTGATGATGCGACCCCAACGATTCCGTGCCATATTTTTACTCGCCGCCTGACATAGCGCGAAGGAGCTAGAAAGATTCGTTGCGATGACCTCATCCCACTCTTCGTCTTTCATGCGGATAAACATGTTATCGCGCGTTATACCGGCATTATTGACGAGAATATCGATCTTTCCGTGCTTAGCGATAACCCCCTCAACCGCCGCAGTTGCCGCGGCGCGGTCAGAGATATCGAGGGCCAGTCCTTCCGCTGAACCCCCGCTCGCATTGATCGTATCGGCAGCGGCCCCGCTGGAGGCGTCCGATCGAGCGACACAAACGACGTGAACGCCCTCGGCGGCGAGATCTTCGGCGATCGCACGTCCAATGCCGCGACTCGCGCCCGTTACTATAGCTACCCGTTTCTCGAAAGTAAGTTGCATGAGATCAGGGAACTTCGGAAACCCGCCGAGGCAAGCGAATTTCAGCCGTCAGACTTGAGGGCGGTCTCTCGAATCACCAAACCAAGCTAGCTCCTCGGCATAGGCTGCAACACTGCCAATAATGACGACCGATGGCGGACCAAATCCCTCTTTCTCAACGTCTTGGGCTAAGGCTTTCAGGCAGGTTGTGAGGATGCGCTGTTTTGCAGTCGTCCCTCGTTGCACGACCGCAGCCGGCGTCTCAGGGTCGCGCCCTTCGGCGATCAAACGTCCGGCAATCTCCGGCAAACGCCCCATCGCCATATAGAGGACGAGTGTCGCTCCACTGCGGGCGTGTTCGGGCCAATTAATTGCCAATTCAGAGGCTTTGTCCGGCATTTCATGACCACTGATAAAGGTGATCGCTCCGGTCGCAGCTCGATGACTCAACGGAATCCCCGCATAAGCCGCGCAGCCAATCGCTGCGGTAATTCCCGGGACAATCTCAAAAGAAACCCCTGCTTTAATAAGCGCACTCGCCTCCTCGCCTCCTCGACCAAAAATAAAGGGATCGCCTCCCTTTAGCCGCACAACTTCAAGACCTGCGCGCGCGAGTTCAACGAGGCGCTCTTGTATCTGTTCCTGAGGAAGGCTGTGAAATCCTGGTCGTTTTCCGACGCAAATCTGCTGGCAACCTGGCTTCGTCCATTCCAGCAACTCAGGCGCAGCCAGATAGTCGTAGACGATCGCATCGCAGCTGCGAATAAGGCGCGCAGCCTTTAGAGTGACCAGCTCCGGATCCCCCGGGCCTGCCCCAACTAAAAAAACTTTTCCCAAAACGGGCATAAAACAGACAGAAAGCGGCTCTCTTAGAGACGCAAATCTTTTATTATTGTATTTAACCCTAAAAACCTAAGATTAAGGCAAATGAAGGCTTCAGCACACACCCTGACGGACGAAACTTTGGTTGCGCAAAACCAAAGGTTAGCGGCCATGCACCCTGCCGAGCGGGTTCGCTGGGGCTTCGAGGTGTTCGGCGACGGGCTTGTCCTCTCAACGAGTTTCGGTGTTCAAGCAGCCGTCATGATTCACCTCGTCAGCGAGGCCGCCCCCGAGACACCTGTCATCTGGGTCGATACCGGCTACCACTTTCCTGAGACCTACAAGTTTGCCGAAGAACTCACAGAGCGCCTCAGCATAAACCTGAAGGTGTATCATCCCCTCATGTCTGCTGCGCGCCAAGAGGCATTGCATGGCAAGCGCTGGGAAAGCGATCTGCAAGCGCTCGAAGCCTACAACCGGGAGAACAAGGTCGAACCGATGAACCGAGCGATCGGCGAACTCGGCGCGAAGGCATGGATGTCTGGGCTGCGACGCTCCCAAGCAAGCACGCGCCAAGACTTAGACTTTCTGGAAAAGCAGAATCGCACTTGGAAGTTCCACCCCATCCTCGACTGGGACGACCGTGCGATCTACAAATATTTGACCGAAAACGACCTACCCTACCATCCACTCTGGGAGCAGGGTTATGTGAGTATCGGCGACTGGCACAGTACCGAGAAGCTCACTCCCGGCAAGTCGGCCGAGGAGACGCGCTTTGGCGGAGCTAAGCGCGAGTGTGGACTGCACGAGCTCAGTGGAGATGCTGACTGGCAGATTTAAATTCTGTAGTTGAAAGCATTCAGCCCTTTGCCGCTGGCATTTAGCAAAAAACCCTCAGCACCGATCGGCGCTGAGGGTTTTCGATAAAACGATACCCGATGTGTTTGCCTATGCTTTTCCAGCGATGGGCTCGTGGTAATTCATGCTCTCGTCCCAAGGCTCAACGATACCGACACGCATGCAGAAATCACCGAAGTGCTCACCGCTTTCGCGTTCCTCTTTGTAGCGAGCGAGGAAGGGTTGAAGGATCGGGATAATCTTGGCCACCGGAACGCTCATGGTGTGAAGACGAGCGAGGCGTGAGCCATCGAAGGCAGCTCCGAGGTAAAGGTTGTATTTGCCAGGCGCTTTGCCCACTAGACCGATCTCGGCAATGAAGGGACGGGCGCAGCCGTTTGGACAGCCCGTCATGCGGATGACGATTTCGTCGTCGCGCAAGCCCAGCTTCGTCAACTCCGCTTCGATTTCGGTCACGAGTTCTGGCAGATAGCGTTCAGATTCAGCGAGTGCCAAGCCACAGGTCGGAAGCGCCACACAGGCCATCGAGTTGCGCCGTAGACCACCGCTCTCGAGGCCGCGCAGAAGGCCAAATTCCTCTGCCATCGCTTGGATGCGGTCTTTGTCTTTTGCTGCAACACCACCGATGATCAGATTCTGATTACAAGTCAGGCGGAAGTCGCCTTTGTGCACCTTAGCGATCTCGCGCAGACCCGTTTTCATCTGGAAGTCGGGCGTATCGAGGACACGACCACTTTGGATAAAGAGCGTGAGGTGCCACTTCTTGTCCGCACCCTCGACCCAGCCATAGCGGTCTCCGGTGTGGTCAAATTTAAATTCGGCTGGCTCTTGAAGCTTCTTGCCGAGGCGCTTCTCAACTTCACCTCGGAACCAGTCGATCCCGCGATCTTTGATCGTATATTTGAGGCGAGCATGCGCGCGGTTGGTCCGATCACCAAAATCGCGCTGGGTTGTTACAACCGCCTCCGCGAGTGCGACCGCATCTTCGGGCGTGCAGAAACCAACCATATCGGCAAGGCGCGGGTGCGTCTCAGCATTACCATGCGTCGTTCCCATTCCGCCACCGACGGTGACGTTGTAGCCGATGACTTTGTCGTCCTTCAGGATGGTGATGTAACCCAAATCGTGGGCGTAGATATCGACGTCATTGCTCGGCGGTACCGCGACGACAATTTTAAATTTCCGGGGCAGGTAAGTCTTGCCGTAGATCGGCTCTACTTCTTCGCCGCCAGCAACCTTTTCCCCATCGAGCCAGATCTCGCGGTAAGCGCCAGTCTGCGGAGTGAGGTGCGCACTGAGCGCTTCCGACAGCTCCTGAGCCGTGGCATGCGCTGCGCTCTGGTAAGGGTTCGGATTGCACATCACGTTACGATTCACGTCACCGCAGGCCGCGATCGTATCAAGCAGACTGTCGTTAATCTCCTTCATCGTCTGCTTAAGGTTGTGCTTCAAAACGCCGTGAAACTGAAAGGCCTGACGCGTCGTCAGCTTTAGCGTGCCGTTCGCAAAAGTGTCGCTCAAGCGATCCATTTCGAGCCATTGGGCCGAGGTTGAAACACCCCCTGGAACGCGGACGCGGATCATAAAGCTGTAGGCCTTATCGAGGCGCTTTTTCCGGCGCTCACTACGTTGATCGCGATCATCCTGCACGTAGGTGCCGTGGAACTTGGTTAGCTGAGCATCATCCGCAGAAATGGTGCCCGAAAGCGTATTCGCCAAACCCTCAAGGATCGTTCCACGGAGGAAGTTACTCTCGACTTTGATCGACTCGTTTTTGTGAAGAGGCTTGGTTGTATCGCCTGACATAATAGGTGCGAACTGATTTTAGATGTGTTCCGAAGGCAAGTCTATTACGATGACCTAAATCAGCAAATACACGCGAAGAAATTGGGCCATGCAGCCGAATCTATGAAACGGCTTTTCACCTCGCTTCATACGAAACAGATTGTGATCGAAGGTTGACCCAGCCTCATCCGACAGCATCCATCAAGGTCATGAGCGATTACGAACCAGCAGAAACCCTCACGATGGAAACCACTCAAGGTGCGATCACCTTTAAGCTCTACCCCGATCGCGCTCCAAAAACGGTTGAAAACTTTGTCACGCACGCACGCAACGGCTACTACGACGGCGTCCAGTTTCACCGTATCATTCCTTCCTTTATGATTCAGGGCGGCGACCCGACAGCAAGCGGCCGCGGCGGTGAATCAATCTGGGGAAAGCCCTTTCAGGACGAGTGCCACAAGGATCTCACTTTCAGCAAGCCAGGCCTGCTCGCAATGGCCAACTCTGGGCCCGGAACGAACGGCAGCCAATTCTTCATCACGACCGCCGCAACTCCATGGTTGAACGGCAACCACACCATTTTTGGTGAAGTGACTGAAGGCTACGACAACGTAGAGACCCTCGACGGCATCGAAACGGACGGTGGTGACCGCCCACTCGAAAAGCAGGCGATCAAGTCGATCACAGTTTAGTTCTATCGAGGCATTTGGATGGAGAATGATTGGTTGAAAACGTCTTTCGAAGGTTGGACGTTTCATCACTCTGCTCCACTCACCCCTACCACTCGCCCGATCCTCGCCTTACACGGCTTTACGGGCAGCGGCTGCGACTTTCGCCAACTCTCTGAGCACCCAGAGGCGCCAGCAGATACCTGCTGGATTGCCCCTGATCTTCCTGGGCATGGCGACACGGGGGTGTTGCCGCGCGCGGAATGCAGCTTAAATGCTATGGCGGATGTGCTTAGCCGTTTTCTTGAATCCCAAAAGCTAGAGCCTCACCTTCTTGGATATTCCATGGGGGGACGACTCGCCCTCACGCTTGCAACCCAAGGGGCACCCATCGCCAGCCTCACGCTTATCGGCGCACATCCCGGCATCATTGATGAAAGTGAGCGTCAGCAGCGCAGATGCGCAGATCACGAGCTCGCACTGCATATCCGCGAAATCGGATCGGTGGCATTTGCTGAAGAGTGGGAATTGAAGCCACTCATTCGCTCCCAGTGCTCAATACCACAACCCTACCTTGATGGACTAAAAACAAGGCGACGCCGTCAGTCAGCAGAGGGACTCGCTCGCTGCCTCGAAGAGGCCGGAACAGGCACCATGGCACCACTCTGGGATAGCTTGAAATCCATTCAATACCCCATCCTTTATCTCTTTGGGGCAGAGGATATCAAATTCCGCGCTATCGGGCACTCGCTTGCCGCTGTTTGCAAAAAGTTTAAGTCAGGAGAGCTTCCAAATGCCGGGCACTGCGCTCACCTCGAAAACAGCTTGGAATTTCTAACCAAGCTCAAAAGATGCATAACCACTCCCATTACTTAATGATACTGCTTACTTTTTAGAACCGTGATGCAAAAGTAATGCATAATTGCGTCACCGCCTAAACGACGGTCACTGACCAAAACTGCATCCGTCTAGCCAATCAAAAGACTAAAGACTCTTATTGCGTTGCCAAGGGATAGGCTAATAATAATTATTAACGTCTGGGAATCCCGACATAATGGCACATTAATGCCATTAGAATCATTTGACCAAAAAACACCTTTTAACTCTCCCCCTCCTTAGTAGAATGGCTAAATCAAAAAAAGATAAAGGGATCAGCCGAATTGATTCCGGCTCAACTCACGGCTGGTTTGTCCGTGGCTATAGAAACGGCAAAACTTACTCACGACTTTTCAGTGATTTGAAATCTGGTGGCAAACGTAAGGCTCAAGCACTCGCTCGCGAATACCGAGACGAGCTTCACGACGAGCTCGAAAAAATTCCCCAAAAGCCACGCGCGCGCCGCATCGTCTACCGCGACTCTCGCAACAACACCGGTGTCCTCGGTGTCTGCCGCACGGCCAAGAAAGGTCCAAGCGGCGCGATCAATGAGTGCTACTCTGTAAGCTGGCGTCCAGAGCCTGGCGTGCAAAAGTGCACTAGTTTCTCGATCCGCAAGTATGGGGAGGACAAAGCCTTCAAGCTCGCTGTCGATCTCCGCCAGAAAAAGATGAAAGAGATCTACGGATCCGAAATCATCAAAAAGATGAAGTTTGCTTAAGCGCCGCTTACTCTCGTCAGACTTTTCAAAACACACCGGCAGTCGTCGGTGTGTTTTGCTATCTAGACAAATCGCGGCGAGCTACCTCGTGCTTTGACATCTCGATATTATCATTTGATGCTGCGCCACTAGCTAGATGAAGGGCAGTTCACGGAACTGACATTCAGTCTCGCCGCCTCACTTAGTGGGGCTCATTCTTAAGTATAAGTTAGAAATTTATGTACTCCATTGAACATTGTCTCGTTATCGGAGCTGGGATCAGCGGCCTCCTCGTCGCCAAACATCTCCAGAGCCACGGCGTGAAAGTCACCGTAATCGACAAGGGGCGACGCCCTGGCGGGCGCGTGTCTACAAAGGAGCACACAGACGGCACCTTCGATCACGGCGCTCAATTTATCACCACGCGGGACAAACTCTTTCGCAACGTTGTCGAAGGTTGGCTAGCGGCAGGCGCCGTCAGCCCGTGGTACAAAGGCCCACTCGGCAATATGCGTTATATCGGCAAAGGCGGCATGGCCAACCTCCCAGCCTATCTCGCCCAAGGCCTCGACATCCGTTCTTCCGAAACGGTGTCCCAAATTAATTTCAGAAAAAGCGGCTGGAAGGTCACAACTCAGCCATATGGTGGTGGTAAGTCGATTCACCACAAAGGTGACTTCCTTATCATGACCGCGCCAGTTCCCCAGTCGCGCGCCCTCATCGACGGATCCAATGTCGACCTCGACTACGACGACGAAGAAGAGCTCGCCAAAATTGAGTACACCAAGTGCATCAGCGTCATGGCATATCTGTCAGGCCCTGCCGGTCTGCCAAACCCCGGCGCGATGGATCTTAATCTAGGTGCACTGCGCTGGCTAGGTGACAACAACGCCAAGGGGATCTCGAAGACTGCAGGGACGCTCACGATCAACAGCTCCGCAGCCTTCGCAGAAAAATACTGGGATACACCAGACGATGTTCGCATTCCTCTTATTTTAAAGGCTGCCCGACCATTTCTAAAATCAGATGCGATTACCGCAACGGCGCACCAATGGGGCTACAGCGAGCCTAAGCGAATCTACTTCGAGAAAAAGCCCTTCCGTAAAAACTATCTCCTCGATGAGTCCATCTGCCTCGGCATGTGCGGTGATGGCTTCGGCGGCAGCCGAGTAGAAGCAGCCGCCCTGAGTGGACTGCACCTAGGCGAAGAACTCACGCGCGCCGTTTAGATTCTCGCTTCAATTATCGATTGCGGGCGGTGCACTGTAAAAGGGGATCAGCGTCTCCAGATGACCGTGCACGATTTTAGCGACGGTTTCTGCTGGAATACGGCCTTTGTGTAGTTCGAAGACGGCGACAAGCAGTGCTAGCTCGATGTCGACTGACTTCGCACTCGTGCCCTTCATTTCACGAAGGATCTCAAGCGCCTTTGTCTCAGCCTTTTTGTAGTCGTTGAAGTTTTCTTCTGTTGGGCCTGCCATAATGATGAAGAGCTCGAACGAAGTGGCCGGTGAAGAAAAGGCAAATTTTCCGTCTATGTGATCAAAACTTATAGTTAATCATTAATTATTTTTGAATCTTTAGAAGCTGCTGCGCTCTATCTAGACATAAAGATGCTCCAGCCAGATTGTTCCCTACTCCGCCACTCTTGCCTGAGAACATCGAAATTGCGTCACTTAGACTATGAAGCCCCCCCCTGCGCCCTTCCGCTTGCTCTCAGTCTAAGCGTCCATTCAGGTCTCCTACACGCGGAAGGCAGCACTGCCTTCAAGGCACAGCACTACGCCGAAGAAAACGGGCGAATTGAGGTCAATTCCCTCTACAACCTCATTGAAGGTCGCCTCGGGGAAAATTGGATCGTCTCGGCCGAAACGGTCTACAACACGATTTCCGGCGCGACTCCAACAGGCCTGTTACCCGAGGACGGCAGTAGCGAAGTCCCAACCGAAGAACTTTCTGACATCCGTCGCGCCATCACCCTCCATGTCAGCCTCGAGGTCGATGAATGGACTTACAGCAGTAGTCTCAGCCGGAGTAAAGAAGATGACTACTCCTCTACGGGTGGGGCCCTCAACATTAGCCGCAGCTTGAATAAAAAGAATACCACCGTCGGGCTCGGTTATGCCTACACCGCGGACCAGATCTTTCCATTCGCCGCGACATACAAAAAGAAAACGCACGATGCCATCTTGAGTTTTTCACAGGTTCTCAACAAGCGTACGACCTTCGGCCTCAACCTCGCTTACTCCAACGCGAATGGCTTTCTCAACGATCCCTATAAAAGCATCCAGCAAGTCGTCGAAATCCGGCCCGGTCGTTTTTCAACGCGGATCTACAAAGGGAACCGTCCCGATGAGCGCGAGCGTTGGATTCTCTATGGGCAGCTCAACCATCGCCTAGATGAAATCGGGGCCACCGTTGAAGCCTCCTACCGCTATTCAACGGACGAATGGGACATCAACACCCACACCGTAGACCTCAAATTGTATCAAGATTTGGATCACAATTTTCCCTAGAGCTATGGGGGCGCTACTTGAGGCAATCCGCCGCCGACTTCTATATGACTTCACTCACCGGCGTGAATTTTGATCCCAGTCTGATCGAACCCGGACAAGGTCCAGGGCCTCACTACTCCTCCGATCACCGACTCTCTGAGATGGAAACAATCAATCTCGGGATCAAGCTCCGCTACGAAATCATCGATGGCCTCGCCATCGATTTGAGCTATGAACGCTATACTCTCAGCGGCCTCGATGACATCACTCCCGACAGCGCATACAGCAAAGCCAATATTTTCACCCTTGGAGGACAGTGGGTATTTTAGCCGTACCCATTCCATCGATACAAATGAGCACCGCGCGAATTAAACTCAAACCAACCAGCTTTGGCTACCGCTGGGGTTTCCCTTCGATGGGGACGCGCTGGGACATCCAGATTGCCGGAGCGACCGAACGCCAGGCGGTTGAATTGGTCGGCCGCACTGTCCGCTGGTGCGTCGGCTTCGAACAGCGCTACAGCCGATTCAAACCCGAGAGCTGGCTATCTCAGGTAAATGCGCGCGCTGGCACAGGTGAATGGACCGCCCTGACAGCTTCCGATGAAGAGCTTCTCAATGCAGCGATGAGCGAAACCCAAATAGTCTTTGAGACCTCGGTAGATACTGGCTCAACTTGGATCCCCCTGTCCCCCAGTGAGGTTGAAACGACAACAAACAAGTGGACCGCCCGTGTCTCCCTTGACCCGAATGATTTCAGCTGCCTACGGATGCGTGTCACGAATCAATAACTCCCGCCTCTCTAAGCTCGGCAAAGCCCTTCCAGCCTGTCAGCTTCTACAACAATGGCAGAGATCGGTATCTTGGGGGCAGGCTTGTCAGGCATCCTCCTCGCGCAAGCAATCCAGAAGCGCGGGGGCCGTTGCTTTCTTAGCGACGTAACGATGGATAATGCCGCCTCTGCAATGGCTCCAGGCATCATCAACCCCCTCGCGGGACGTAAGTATAATCTCAATCCAGTCCTCAAAACTCACTACACCTCTATCCTCGATACATTTTCGGAGTTAGAAGAAATACTAAGCGCCACCCTCTGGCATGAGTTGCCTCTCATTCGTCTAATCGAAAAGCCCGAGCAGCGCTCATACTTGCGTTTGAACGGCACCCAGTGGCAAGGCCCTGTATTGCCTCCCAGCACTTATAAAGGATCCTTCAGCGATCCTCACGGCAGCTTCACTACCCTACGAGCAGGCTGGTTCGATGTCCCAAAGCTCACTGCATTATCCCACTCTTCAAATGCTTTTACCTTTGTTGATGCCAAGGAGCTACAGGAGCGCGCTGAAATCATCGTCGACTGCCGCGGATGGCGCTGCAGCACCGACCCGCGCTGGCAAAACCTGCCGTGGAAATGCGCACGGGGCGAAGTTGCAGCGATTGATTTTCAAGGGCCAGGACCTGCTCGCCAGATATGGAACGGTGGTGGCTGGCTGCAACCCTTGCCCGATGGCAGCTGGAGAGCCGGAGCGACCTACTCATGGGATAACTTCGAAGCCCCACCTGAAGCCAGCGCCTTAGACCAGCTCGCGAAGAAACTCAGGCGTTGGATCGACGTGCCTTTTGAGCTTTCCAAGCCCCAAGTCGGCATTCGCCCGATTGTTCAAGACTTCCAACCCGTCCTTGGAGCCCTACCAGAGAACGCACACTACCACATCTTCAGTGCTCTCGGTTCTCACGGAGCCATCTACGGGCCACCCTGCGCGGATGCCCTTGCAAAGCATATCCTAGAAAAGGAACCGCTCCCTGAAAGCTGGGATGTGCAACGCTTTGATCTCAACGCCCAGGGCTAAATGCTCAGCTCAAAAAAAAGGCCCGATCTCATTCGAGAGAACGGGCCGAAAGAATATGTAGAGCTGAGCGACTAGTACTTCACCGAACACCCATAGGGGCGCGTGCGATCCTCAGCGACTGCTTCGCCCGCCATCGTCGAGGCGAGAGCCGTCATGACGTAATTCGTCGCGGTCGCGATATCTGCCGGATCGGCCGACTTTTTGTCATCGATGGCACCTGCGTAGACGACGTTCCCTTCGGGATCTATGATGAAGCAGTGAGGCGTCGTGCGGGCGCTGTATGCTTTACCCGCTGATCCATCCTCATCGAGAAGCCACGTCGAGTTGACGTTTTTCTCAGCGTAGTAAGCAATCGATGCATCTGCATCGAGGTATTCGCGATGATCCGGATTCGTAGAGTTGATCGAAAGCCATTTCACTCCCATCGCCTGCGCTTCTTCTTGGAAGGCCTGCATCGCACCCGCATTGTAGAATTTCTTCACAAAGGGGCAGCCTGGGTTGACCCACTCGAGGACGACATAGTCACCCTTCAGCGAGGAAAGACTGACTTCTTCACCAGTAGGCGTTTTGAGGGTAAAATCAGGGGCCGGTTCACCGACCGAAATAGCCGTGGCTATCGAGGCCAAGGCGAGAAAGAGCGCGGTGCTCAAAGCATACGTTAGTTTTTTCATAATATGCGGTAACGCGTGAATCTGAACAATATGGGCACAAACTGGCGACAGGCAACTGAAACGCTTTGATTTTGCCTCCAGCATTGCCAGCCGGGCGAATCCGCGCATCGTTACGATCATGAAAGACCCTGTCTGGGAGCAATTGTTCAACGAAGCCAAAGAAGCAGCAGCCCAAGAGCCGGTGCTTGAGAAGCTGTTGAACGAAAACATCCTCAGCCAAAGCAGCCTCGAGGCCGCTTTGGCGCACCGTATCTCGCATAAGTTGGGCCACAACGCCATCAGCGAGCCTGAACTGCATTCGCTTTTCGATGACGTCCTCGCGGCAGATTCGACGATCACAGAATGCGCTCGCCGCGATATTCTCGCGATCAATGACCGAGATCCAGCTGCCCGCGGTTTCCTTTCCCCGTTTCTCCATTACAAGGGTTTCCAGGCGCTTACGGCCTACCGCGTTGCGCACTCTCTTTGGAAAAGTGATCGCCGATCTCTGGCGCGCTACCTCCAAAGCAGCATCTCCCAAGTCTTCGGCGTCGATATCCATCCAGCGGCCCAGATCGGCTCAGGCATCCTCTTGGACCATGCGACGGGCATCGTCATCGGCGAAACCGCCATCGTCGAGGACCACGTCTCGATGCTCCACGAAGTGACGCTGGGAGGAACCGGTAAAGCCCGCGGTGAGCGGCATCCGAAAGTGCGCCGCGGAGTCCTCATCGGTGCCGGTGCCAAGCTACTCGGGAACATCGAGGTTGGCGAATGCGCTAAGGTCGGGGCTGGTAGTGTCGTCCTAGCCAACGTCCCCGCCCACACCACTGTTGTCGGTGTCCCAGCTCGCGTCGTCGGCGCTGCCCCAGAAGATCCTGCTGGCTGTATGGAACATGCGCTCAAGCGCTACGCCGAATCAGCGCAGCCTGATTGGAAATAGAGCCTATACCGGCTGACGAAAGAACACCGATGTTTGTCATCGAAACGGTTTACTCAGAACCGGAAATGACCCGTGCCCAGAACTGGCATTGGAAAAAATACAGGATGCTTCAACACTGGTGGACGATCGGCGGAGCCCTCGCGGTGGTGATCGGACTCGCCTATGCCACCGTTAATTTTGCCCTCGGAGGTTTGCTCATGGTCTACGGCGGCTACTGCCTGCTCAGAAAGCGAATGCTCGGTAGTCAGTTTCTCAAAAGCATCCGGAGTTCTCCTGATCTCGGAAAAACCTTGAGGTGGACTGTTTCCGAAGAACGCATCGTGCAAGAAATTGGCGAATCTGCAGCCCAGATCAGTTGGACCTCAATTCTTCAAAGTATTATCACACCCGACGGCATTCTCGTCTACACCCAGAAAAACGTCTACTTTTGGATACCGACTGACTGCCTCGAAGGAACGCCGGAAAAAGCCGCATTGAATAAGCTCGTAGAGTTCAAGACGCGGTCAAAAAAGCTGTCCTAGAAATGCACTCATGAAAAAGCCCCGGGCAACTAAGCCCGGGGCAGTGAACAACAGGTTGCCGAAGCAACTTACTTATCGCAGAAATCGTAGGCGACTACTGGCAGGCCTCACACTCTTCGCCGTTGCGCATCGCTTCAATCGAGCAGGCCTTCACCTCTGCTTCGGTGTATTCGCGTTTTGCTCCAGAGACTTCACCTTCCTTCTTCAGCGAGACGGTTGCCTTCTCAATATTAGAGGCCCCGAGTGTGCGCAGGTAGTAGGTCGTCTTCAAACCTTGGCGCCACGCTGCACGATACATGTGGCTGAGGGCCTTGAGGTTCGGTGTCGCGAGCCACAGATTGACCGACTGTGATTGATCGATCCACTTTTGGCGACGAGCGGCCGCTCGAATAACCCACTCAAAATCAACCTCGAAGGACGTCTGATACCGGGCACGAATGTCGTCCGGAATACCGTCGATCTTAGTGAGATCACCATCGAAGTATTTGAGCGCGTCACGGATATCATCCGTCCAGAGCTGGCGCTGCTTGAGCTCTTTCACGAGGTAGGCATTCAGGACGATGAATTCACCGCTGAGGTTGCTCTTCACAAAGAGGTTTTTGTAGGTCGGCTCGATGCATGGGCTTGATCCCATGATGTTTGAGATCGTCGCGGTCGGAGCGATGGCGAGCACGTTGGAGTTGCGCATGCCTTGCTTGGCAATTTTGTCGCGAACCTTCTGCCAGTCCATCTGACCCCCTCGGGCCACTTCGACTTTAACACCACGCTCTTTTTCGAGAAGCTCGAGTGTATCTGGCGGTAGGAGACCACGGGACCATTTGGACCCTTCGTAGGTCTGATAGGTGCCGCGCTCACCAGCGAGGTCACTCGAAGCCTCGTAGGCGTAGTAGGCAATCGCCTCCATGAATTCGTCATTGAATTCGACGGCCTCATCGCTTGCGAAAGAGGTGCCGCGCTTGAAGAGGGCATTTTGCAGACCCATGATGCCGAGCCCAACGGGGCGGTGACGGCTGTTTGCTGTCTTCGCTGGTTCGGTTGGGTAGAAGTTGATGTCGATCACGTTGTCGAGCGCCCGCACCGCGATGCGGATCGTTTCGCGCAATTTATCGCGGTCGATCTCACCGTCAGCCTTAAGGTGGTTTTCGAGGACGACGGAGCCGAGGTTACAGACGGCAGTTTCGTCTTCTCCAGTGTTGAGCGTGATCTCAGTGCAGAGATTCGAACTGTGAATGACACCCGTGTGATCCTGTGGGCTACGGATGTTGCAAGGATCCTTAAAGGTGATCCACGGGTGACCGGTCTCGAAGAGCATCTTAAGCATCTTCTTCCAAAGATCGATCGCAGGTGTCTTTTGGCTCCAGATCTTTCCGTCTTCGGCCATCTGCTCGTATTCCTCGTAGCGCTTTTCGAAGGCTTGGCCGTAGAGGTCGTGTAGGTCGGGCACTTCGTTACTACGGAAGAATGACCATTCACCACGCGATTCCATCCGCTTCATAAAGAGGTCTGGAATCCAATTGGCCGTATTCATATCGTGAGTACGACGGCGGTCGTCTCCGGTGTTTTTCCGGAGGTCGAGGAAATCGATGAGGTCGTTGTGCCAAGTTTCCAGATACGCACAGCCGGAGCCACGGCGCTTGCCACCTTGGTTGACGGCAACGAGCTGGTCGTTGTGCATTTTGAGGAACGGGACGACCCCCTGGCTTTCGCCGTTGGTGCCTTTAATGTAACTGCCCGTGCCACGAACCGATGTCCATGAGCCACCCAGACCACCCGCCCACTTACTCAGGAACGCATTCTCTGCGATTCCGCGGTGCATGATGCTCTCGATGCTGTCGTCGATCTTGTAGAGATAGCAGCTGGAGAGCTGGCTGTGAGTCGTGCCGGAATTGAAGAGCGTCGGTGTGCTAGAACAGAAACGGCGACCCTTGTAGAGGTTGTAGAGCTTGATGACCCAGCTTCCCGCATCCTTTTCCTCGCGGAGAAAGAGCCCCATCGCGACACGCATCCAGAAAAACTGGGGCACCTCAAGACGACGGTTTGACTTCGCCGTTTTGTCCACGATGAGGTAGCGATCATAGAGCGTCTGCACGCCAAGGTAATCGAAGTCCCAGTCTGCGCCCGGATCGAGGGCATCGGCGAGACGATCGAAATCGTAGCGCTTGAGCAGCTCGGGGTTGAGGCGATCAATTTCAACTCCACGTTGAAGGTATTTTTTAAAGGCGCGCTGGTGGCACTCTTTGATTTTCCCGATGCCATCTTTGACGACGTCCCAATCGAGCACCTCTTCATATATGTAGGTGAGGAGGATGCGGCCGGCAAATTTAGCAAAGTCCGCGTCACGTTCGATCAAGCTCTTGGCATTGAGGATGATTGTGCGGTCGAGATCGCTTTCATTCATCTCACTGAAAATAGAGCGGCGCAGCTCGGCTTCGATTTCTTCAACCGTGAGATTAAGTTCGAGACCAATGATGGCGTATTCGATCCGACGCTTGAGGTCGACACCGTCCCAAAACTCGGTCGAGCCGTCTTCCTTGGTGATCAGGGTCATGCTCTCCTGCCGGTCATCAGCAAGATTATCGAGCGCATCTTGGGCGCGGAGATGACGGCGGTGGGCGCGGTAAAGAATGTAGGCCTCGGCAACTTTGAACTGAGCCTGACGCATGAGCTCTTCCTGAACGAGATCCTGAACGTCTTCGATATGGATACGCACAGAGTTAAGCGCGCGAACGCGCTCGGTCACAGCATTGGCGATCGAGACGGCTGGCTCGGAGTCGATACCATGAGTGAGGAAGGCTTTGCGCACCGCAACTTCGACCTTGTTCGGATCCCAGTCGACCTCGTGGTTGTTGCGGCGAATGATTCTTACGTTAAGCGGAAGAACAGCTGGGTCGCGGTCAGCATGACGGAGGAGGAGGAGACTTCTCGCTACATCGTGCGCGTTGTTCTCAATGAGTGTTTTTTCGATGAGGAGATTAATCTCCCGATTGCTCAGGGTGAGGGGCTGTCCCGCATCGGTGAGAGAACGGAGGCGATTGTAAACAGCACGCGCCACGTCTGAGACAAAGGCCCGGTTTTTGTCTGAGTAAATCTGACCTTCGTCTTCGTCGCGAGAGAGGATGAGGTTCGTCAGGGCGGCACCAACAACTTCAGCAACCTCGGTCGCATTAAAGCTCCGGACGTTGCCTTCGGTATCCACTTTGATGTTTTCAGAGGGGCTGGAGGCGAGCTCTTCCGAGCCGATCACATCTGCCCAATCGAAACGAGGTTTCGATTCCGCGGGCATGGAGGCGTAGCGCTTGAGCGCAAGGTCTTCGTCGTAAGGTTGGTGGTTCAAAATTGTTGGGCGCATGGCAGCGGACATAATCTAATCTTTAAGCAGGTTAAGAAGCGAGGAGGGGTAGCAATAAGACAATGGATGGACCCCAAAAGGGCACCATAGGGGGCAACGAACTTGCCCGATCTAAAATCGGGGGCCGGACACAAAAACGCTGAGTGGACTCAGGTGGCTATAAAGTGGTGACAAATCCTAGAGCTCGTCGTCATCCACGGCTTCGAGTGCGCTGGTCTTTTGATACTCAGTAACCCGGCCTTCGAAAAAGTTTTGTTCCTTCTTGATGTCCATCATTTCTGCCAACCATGGAAGTGGATTTTTCACTCCTGGACTGATTGGGAGGAGACCCACGCTTTCGAGGCGACGGTCGGCGATGAAATCAATGTATTGGGAAAATTCGTCTTTGCTCAGTCCAAGTGCGTTGACCGGCAAGCAGTCCGCAATGAAGGCTTTCTCAAGTGCCACCCCTTCTTTCATCGTATCGACGAGGTCACTTTGGAACTCAGGGGTCCAGATATCTCCATTTTCCTCGATGAGGTCCAAGAAGAGGTGTTTGAAAACCGAGATGTGGTTGGATTCGTCCCGCAAAGTGTAGCGGAACATCTGCCCAATACCCGGGAACTTGTTCTGACGATAGAGGCTAAGAACCATGCCAAAAAGACCGTAGAACTGGGTGCCTTCCATCACTTGGCCGAAGATAAAAATGTTCTTCGCGAGCGCCTGCTTGTTTTCGAGCTTGGTGAGGTCGAGGTCGCGGCGCATTGCGCGGGAATTGGACACGACGAAGTTGGCCTTCCGCTTGATCGTCTCTACGTCTTCAAACATCGCCTCACAGTCGTGGGGATTGATGCCGAGGCTGGAGAGCATGTAAACGAGGCTGTCAGCGTGGATATTCTCCTCATGGGCATGACGACCCAATACGAGCTTGAGCTCGGGTGCCGTTACGACCTCTCGGGTCACGTGCAAAACATTGTCGCCGACGATACCTTCCGCAGCGCTGAAATAACCGATCGCCATACGGATGATCCAGCGATCGATGTCAGCTATCTCGCCCGTCGTGTCGCGCCACTGCTCGACGTCTTTTTGCATCGGAATGTCCTCCGGCTCCCAATGGTTAGCCTTCATCGCTTGGTAATGCTCGTAAGCCCAGTTATACTTAAGCGGGAGGATGTTAAAAAACATCGTATCACGACCATTGATTACGCTCTTGGCCGCAAAGGCTTGTTCAGCCTTAGCACTATCTAGAACAAAGGTTTTTCCCCCTATTTTGTAGGTGGTTGTTTCCATGAAAACGAAGACGATCGAAAGGATTAAAAAGGCAGGGTAAGGGGACGCAGGCGAATGGAGGCTTTTGTGGGCTTCGTTTTCGACACCCACTAGATGTGGTGCGCACTACAAAGACAAGACACTAGATGTAGTGTCAATGGGTTTTCAAACAATTAGAAAAGATTCGTCAATCCGGTGATGAGCCTAGCTAAAGAAAAGCAAAACAGAGTGGGTTCGACAAGGGTGAGATGTTAATAGTTTTGCCCCTTTCTATTCACCCTGAAAGCGAAAGCCAAACCACTGATAGACGGGGGCTTAGGAATGCCCTTTCAGGTTATCCACAACACCATCGGCAGGCACTCCGTAGCGTTCGCCTGCATCCGTTTAGATGACTGTAGAGAAAGCATCGAAATCCTAGATGAGCCAAGCGGGCAATGCCTCCTCAGCGCTCTACCCTTGTGCCGAGCTAAACTGCGGTCTTTTCTCTCAGGTCGTGGACGCGAAACCTTCACCCTCGAAAGCGGTTTACTTGATGGAATCTGCATGCAGATTAGCTCAAAAGCTCCGGAAATGACCGACCCCCAAAGCACACTAGAAGACGAAGAACTCATGCTCCGGGTCGGACGCGGCGAAGAGAAAAGCCTAGCCCTGCTTATCGAGCGCTGGCAGACGCCAATGCTAAACTTCTTTTACCGCTCTACACAAGACTACGGGCGTGCCGAGGATCTGACTCAGACAGTCTTCATCAGGCTTTTTCGTGCCGCTGAACGCTACCAGCCCACGGCGAAATTCAGCACCTATATCTTTCACATCGCACGGCGGCTGCTGATTAATGATTACGAGAAGTCAAAGCGAAGACCTGCCGATGCGACTGACCCGCACGGCCTGCATGCGGTCGACGCCGGCGATACGGAACGGAAGCTGAATGAGTTGGAGGAGATTTTCCAAAACGGACTCAAGGACCTTCCCGAAAACCAGCGCACCGCCATCTTGCTCCTCAAACAACAAGAGCTGAGCTACGCCGAAATCGCCGCGGTCATGAGCTCAAGCGAAAGCGCGGTTAAAACGTGGATTTTCCGAGCCCGCCAACATTTGAAACAAGTTCTTAATTCTACGGTTTAACTATAGTGACCCCACTCACCCGATGACCGATTCCATAGATCCGCTTGATAGACAGCTCAAACCTAAGCTCGAGCCGCGTAGGGATCTCACGGCAGAGATTTTCAAGCGGATCGATCATGACAAGGCCACTGGGGCAGAGGATTCAGACCGGTTAGAAGAGACCCTTGAAACGCTTCTGCGGGCATGGCCTGTAGGTCCGCGAAAGACGTTTGCAGAGGAGACGCTCGCGCTGTCTTACACCTCCGAGACGGCCCAAGTGATTAACTGGCGAGGCTTTGCTCAGACAGCAGCTCTCCTCGCGGCCTGCCTCGCGGTTGCGTTTGTCCTTCCGACAGGCACTGACACCACGCCGACAAACGCCGTACAAGCTGCAGTCGTTGAGACAAACCCGATCGATGAGGAAATTGCCATGCTCCTAGCGCTCGCTGACGGGCTCCCTCAAAATACACGTTGGCTACTCGACGAAGCGCCCCTCCTTACCCTCGTTTCCGAACGCCGATGAAACGATTTCAACACCTATCCATCATTGCCATTTCGATGGTGTTTTTGGCCACTAGCTCCGCCTCCGCACCTACCGCAGAAGCGGCGACCCCCCCACCTAACCTTCCAACTTCCGAAGAGCTCGCCGCTGCCAGGCCCAAGGCACCACCGCCGACCCCTCCTCCATCAGAGACACCAGACAGTGCCCCGCTTATGGAGCATCTGAAACTCCTCAGCGAATTTCTCGAACTCTCGCCCGAGAAGCTCGAGAATATTCGCAAGACCATCCTCGTGATTGAAGGCCTCGACGAGGCTGAGCGCACCCGACTCCGAGAGAACCTCAAGCGCGCTCAACTCGATCTCGAAAACACCGGAGATAAAATCGGGGACCTCGCCGCTGAGCTCTCACCGCCCGAAGTCAAAACTTTCAAACGCTACTGGCTCAGCCTCGCACCACCTCAACGCAAAACTATCGAGGTCGAGCTCGCGGGCTTAGATAAAGAAGGGAAAGCCGAGGCGCTCCGGCAGCATATTACCGCTTTCGCCAAACAAGAAGCACGCTGGCTGAAAGCATTTCGGTCAAAGTCTAGCCGTCCTCGCTCACCCATCGACTGATTTTTGATCGTTTGACAGAACAGTCATTAAGGGCAAAGTCGCCGCATTCGAAATAGAATAACTCATTCGAGGTCGACCGTAGTTGATTGATGGTTAAACTCCAAAGCACAAAAATCAAACTGCTCGAAAATGCGACGATCGAGTTTGCCCGCTATGGTGCCCGAGCAGTCGGCGTGGATCACTTGTGCAAAGTTGCCGGTATCAACAAAGGTAGCTTTTACCACTATTATCCATCCAAACAGTCCCTCATAGTCGCCTGCTTAAATGCCGAGTGGGATACGCTTAGAGACCATCTCCTCGCGCCGGCATTCTCGCCCGAGATCAAGCCACTGAATCGTATTCAGACCTATTTCCAAATCATCGCGGATCGCCAGAAGGCGTTCAAATCTGCGCATGGGATCTATCCCGGCTGCCTCATGTGCACCCTCGGTAGTGAACTTGGCCCGGAAGATGAAATTATCCGCGAGCGCGTAAGAAACTACTATAGTAGAAACACCGCCTATCTCTACTCTGCATTCAAAGAAGCTTCAGATGACCGATCGGTCAAGATAGACCCTAGTAGGCTAGCTGAAGAAGCCTCACTAGTCATCCCGGCAGCCCTCTTACAGGTGCGGAGTATTCAGGACCTAAAACCGTTAGCACTCGCAAATGAACTGATTATGCGGTTTGCACGCCAACCAGCAGAAATTTGAATTATAAAAAATATTTAAATAAATACGTGACATTGTAACGAGCTTAGCTACATTCCTGTACATCGGTAGACAGAGCCGATAAATTAGAGCTTAGTTTCTGGCAAGCGATAGGCCAAAGACAATAAGTATACAGTATAGACAGAGATAGGGCATGATTTGACAGTGTCATTGCCCAAAGAGCCGTTCCGAAAGGAGCGGCTCTTTCTTTTTACAAGATTCGCCTGTTGAAAAGCCCAAAGAATTGACCGAGCGTACAACAGAACAAACGGTAAATTGAACATTGTTCGCCGTTGACGGTCTTTTAAAAGCATAACACATCCTATCTTAATGAAATACCCCCTTCATAAACACGCGTTTCGGACTGCTGCTCCTGCCCCTGGGAGCCATTCAGTTAACAGGTCAGGTGCCCAGCGAAGAAGCTGAAGCCAAACCAGAATACGACGCCGACACCCTCATGTATAGCATGGGGTATGTCATGGCTTCGCAAATCGATCTTGAGATCGGATTATCCGAAAAAGAGCTCGAACTCGTCCTCAAGGGCATGCGCGATCAAGCTACAGGGACGCCTCAACCCGACGACTACAACGAACGGGCAACCGCTATTCGTGATCTCTTCGTGACCCGTCGCAAGGCCTACCAGAATGAGGTTAATGCCAAGAACACGGTAATCGGCAGCGAGGCTCTTGCAGTGCTAAAGGCTGAGAAGAACCTAATGGAAACGGAATCTGGCCTACTCTACGAAATCATCGAGGCCGGGAATCAGGAGCTACTACCTTTAATTGATGACAGCGCCACGATCAACTTTGACGCCTCACACATGGACTTGAGCCACTTTGACGTCGCCGAAAACACGACGATTAGGATCCGCCCCACCCCGAAGACTTTACCGGGACTGATTGAAGGCATCCAACTCATCGGGGAAGGTGGGCGCGTAATATTGTATATACCGAGTGAGTTCGCTTTCGGAGAGAGTCCTCCCAGTGGAGCTGACGTGGAGCCAGGCGAGGCTTTGATTTTCGATGTCTCTCTGTCGAGGGTTTTCAAGGCTCCGAAGAAGGCTAGCCTGCCCGCAGGCTTTGATCCCTCCGTAATGCCAAGCGGCCCTCCGATGGTTGCTCCCCCAGGTCCTCCTCCAGACCCTCCCCCGGCATTACCTGAAGGTCTTAAACCACCCTCATCGCCACCGCCCTCCGCTGCGAACGCGAAGTAAACAGGCCGAAGTTAATTTATACAAAACCCCCGAACTAAACATTCGGGGGTTTTTTGTGATTCGAAATAGAGAAGGCTCAGAACCGGCAGGAAGCCTCTTAATAAGACTTGGCAAACACGACGCGCTGCGCGCTCGGTTCGCCTGTAAAAATACACTTACCAGGCTGCGGATCTTTCTCAAAAGGCACACAGCGAATCGTCACCTTGAGTTCCTCACTCAGGCGCTTCTCAAGCACCGGATCGCCATTAAAGTGCGCATAGGCAAAGCCACCATGTATCTCTGGCTTGTTAGCATTCTCAGGAGTGAAGTAGGCGCGAAAGTCAGCCTCTGAATCTATCACGGATGAATGTGCCTCACGATGCGCTTTAGCCCGCTCTAAAAGACCGCTCTGCATGTCATCGAGGATTCCTCCGACGCGTTCCAAAAACTCACCACGTGGGATGCCTGCCTTCTCACCGGTATCCCGACGGGCCATGAAAAGCTTATCGTCAGCCAGATCTCGAGGTCCGACTTCCAGCCGAATCGGCACACCCTTCTTCACCCAACCCCACATCTTATCGCCACCGCGCAAATCACGGTCATCGAGGATGACTTCGAGCGGACGACCATTCCAGATGATACCACGCAAAGCCGCTTTCAGTTCCACGCAGTAGTCGAGGATCTTAGTGCGGAATTCCTCCTTGTTCAGAACGGGCAAAATCACAATTTGAGCTGGTGCGAGCTTCGGCGGGAGAACCAAACCGTCGTCGTCACTATGCGTCATAACAAGGCCACCAACAAGCCGCGTCGACACGCCCCAAGACGTCGTCCAAGCATGCTCTAGCCCACCCTCTTCGGTTTGAAACTCAATCCCCGAAGCCTTCGCGAAATTCTGTCCTAGGAAGTGAGAGGTTCCTGCCTGCAACGCCTTCCGATCCTGCATCATCGCCTCGATACAGTAGGTCGAAACGGCTCCAGGGAAACGTTCTCCCTCCGTCTTCTCACCCGTGAGCACTGGCATCGCCATCGAGCTCTCAGCGAAGTCTGCGTAGACCTCCAACATTTTACGGGTTTCTTCGAGCGCTTCCTCGCGGGTGGCGTGGGCCGTGTGTCCCTCTTGCCAGAGAAATTCCGCCGTGCGCAAAAAGAGCCGTGTGCGCATTTCCCAACGGACAACATTCGCCCATTGGTTGATGAGAATCGGCAGGTCACGATAGCTCTGGACCCACTTCGCATACATCTCGCCAATGATTGTCTCCGACGTAGGCCGCACGATCAGTGGCTCCTCCAGCGGCGAAGCTGGGACCAGTTTGCCAGTCTCATCCGCCTCGAGGCGCGAGTGCGTAACAACGGCACACTCCTTGGCAAAGCCGTCGACGTGTTGAGCTTCTTTTTCTAGATAGCTCACCGGAATAAAGAGCGGAAAATAGGCGTTCACATGGCCCGTATCCTTGAAGCGCTGATCGAGATCGCGCTGCATGTTTTCCCAGATCGTGTAGCCCCACGGCTTGATCACCATACACCCGCGCACCGGCGAGTTTTCCGCAAGGTCAGCAGCTTTCACTACCTGCTGATACCATTCTGGGTAATTCTCTGCCCTCGTGGGCGTAATCGCTGTGCGTTTGGGTTTAGCCATAGTGTTCTTGGGAAAATGAAACAACGCCAAGCCCACCTCCCAAGCGCAAGCAGGAATCAATCATCGACCGATTGAGGCACCTAAGAATTAGGCGTATTCCAACTCAGGATAATCGATCCCGATAGTCCGAGTATCCGTATCTCCGCACGACTTTGAAATCACGGTTCGTCGGATTCCAAGTCGCTAAGTGAGGATGCTGAATACCGTTAAAGGTCGTTGTCTTGACCATCGTGTAGTGCGCCATATCGCGAAATACAACGCGGTCACCGATCTTTAGCGGTCGATCGAAACTGTATGCCCCGATCATATCGCCGGCGAGGCAGCTCAGCCCACCCAATCGACAGTCCCACACCCGTTCTCCGGGGAGGGACGCATCCACGATCTCTGGGCGATAAGGCATCTCAAGCACATCTGGCATGTGGCAGGTCGCGGAAATGTCGAGGATCGCGATAGGCCCCTCCGGTGACGGGACAACATCCAACACCGTAGAAGCAAGGACACCGGTATTGATTCCAATCGCTTCGCCTGGCTCCAGATACACCTGTAGGTGGGGCCACTTATGGCGGAAACGCTTGATTAAACTGACAAGATGTTCGCGGTCGTACTTCGGCGCCGTGATGTGATGACCTCCACCAAAATTCACCCATTTCATCTCAGGCAAGAACTCGCCGAACTTAGCCTCAAAATGCTCCAAAGTCCGGGCGAGCGTGCCTGCCCCTTGCTCACACAGGGTATGAAAGTGGAGCCCCTCGATCCCGCTCAAATTGTGCCCCTCGAGATCAGCTCTCCGAATCCCGAGGCGCGATCCCGCCGCGCACGGATTATAAAGCTCCACTTCGACTTCCGAATACTCGGGGTTCACCCGCAACCCAAGGGAAAGAGTCTGTCCTGAATTCTGGATACGCTCTCGAAATCGCTCCCACTGACCAACGGAGTTAAAAGAGACCTGATGCGCAATCGGCAGAACCGCCTCGATATCTGCCTCTGAAAAAGCAGTTGCGTAGACATGGACCTCTTTGCGGAAAAAATCGTGCCCTAGTTGAGCCTCGTGCGGCCCGCTCGCCGTGACACCCGCTAAATACTCACGAAGAAGCGGAAAGGTCGCATGCATCGCGAAGCCTTTGAGCGCCAGAAGGATCTTTGCCCCGCTTGCTTCCTGCACCTCTCGGAGAAGCTCTAAATTCGAGCGCAACCGCTCAAGATCAACCACATAGCAGGGCGATGGCAGATCGCCGGGGAGCTTGGGGTCGTATTTAACTAAATGATCCATTAACTATCTTCCTTCCTCCTCATAACCCCAATCCCAATCTTAATCTTAATCTTAATCCCAATCCTAATCCTAATCATCAACTAAACCTGAATCCCTCTCTTGCCCTTCATCTACAGACAATCCTGCACCATAGATTTCCTGCTCCTCTTGCACTGAAGTCCCTCCGTTTTTTCTGATAAGGCCAAGGAGCAGACTTACAATAGTGCCTAATTGTTCCTTACCCTCGCCAACACGTTCAGGCGACAGGAAGCCTCTTGCGACAATAACATCCAGGCACGCCGCACATTCAAAAGCTGAACTTGAAGCAATCTGAAAGTACTTTGAGCGATCTTTGGGATAAAACTTGGCGTTCCCCTCTGCCAAATTGAGCGGCACACTTGTAGAAGCACGATCGAGTTGGTTCTTAACAGCTATCCCAGGTGTAAGTTCATCTAGTAGTTGCGAAACCCAACCAACAAATTCAATCGAATTCCTGTATGCCAAAAGCTTTTCGTGGGAGAAGGCCATGAGACTATTTGATTAGGATTAACATTATGATTAGGATTCTGAGGAAACCCGTTACCCCACGATCGGTTCTGGCTTCTTCTCCAAAACCGTTTCGATCCAAGGAAGTCCTCGCTTGTTGAGCTCGGCCATGAAGGGATCGGGATCGAATTCTTCAACATTGAAGACCCCTTCCCCTTTCCACTGGCCGTTCAGCATCATTTTCGCACCGATCATCGCGGGAACACCCGTCGTATAGGAAACGCCCTGTGAGTTTGTTTCTTCGAAGCACTGCTCATGATCGCAAATGTTATAGATGTAATAGATTTTCTGCGCCCCATCTTTGATTCCATCTACGACACAGCCAATGCAAGTTTTGCCTTTTGTCGTCTTCCCGAGATCACCTGGGTTCGGGAGAACAGACTTCAGAAACTGTAGTGGAATAATCTCTACACCATTGTGCATTACCGGATCGATCCGCGTCATACCGACGTTTTCTAAAACGCGTAAATGCGTCAGATACTGCTCCCCGAAGGTCATCCAAAAGCGCATGCGCTTGATCTCGGGTAGATTCTTCGAAAGCGATTCCATCTCCTCGTGATACATGAGGTAGATTTCTTTCGGACCGATCCCCTCCGGAAAATCAAAGGTGCGATGCACCTCGAGCGGCCCGGTTTCCTGCCAAGCACCCTCCTGCCAAAAGCGACCATTCGCGGTGACCTCGCGGATGTTGATCTCTGGATTAAAATTCGTCGCAAAGTGTTGGCCGTGGTCGCCCGCGTTGCAGTCGATAATGTCGAGCGTCTCGATCTGATCGAAGTGGTGCTTTTTGGCGTGGGCGGTAAAAACGTTCGTCACGCCAGGATCAAAGCCACATCCGAGCAGCGCCATGAGCCCCGCCTCCTTGAAACGATCCTGATAGGCCCACTGCCAGTGATACTCAAATTTTGCCTCGTCGCGTGGCTCGTAGTTCGCCGTATCGAGGTAGTTCACTCCTGCAGCGAGACAGGCGTCCATGATGTGTAGATCCTGATACGGCAGCGCGACATTGATCACGAGATCGGGCTGATGCTTCTTCAGCAGTGCCGTCGTCTCCTCTACATTATCCGCATCTACCTGAGTGGTCTGAATCGGACGAGAGAGCTCTGCTGCGATGCTATCGCAACTCGATTGTCGCCGACTAGCTAAAATAATTTCGGAGAACGTTTCCGTATCCTGCGCACATTTATGCGCGACCACGCGGCCCACGCCTCCAGCTCCAATAATCAGTACTTTGCTCATGATCAAAAAATAGGGCCGACATCGGAGAACGAATTGATCCGAAGAGCGAGTCTTTCCTCTTCAACCCTAAAGACTAAAGCCATCGGGCAAAAGCTGCTCCGCGCTCGTCACTATGACCTTCGAGAAATCTGCATCACCGCAGAGCACTTGGATGTCACGCCCCGCGCGCTTCGAGGCTTCAAAAATCCACTGACGACAGGCTCCGCATGGACGCACGACATCAGCCTCGGGTGCAAAATTTGAACCCTCTGGCTTCGCGCAAATCGCAATCGCAGTGATCGCTGGAACGGCCTCAGCCGACTGAGCGGCACAGAGGGCAGCGCGCTCCGCACAAAGGGTCAGCCCATAGGAAGCGCTCTCGTAGTTGGCTCCAGTAAAAATCGCCCCATCCCCAGTCATGATAGCAGCTCCGACCATGAAAGATGAGTAGGGTGCATAGGCTTTAGCGCGCGCTGCGAGCGCGGCATCAAAGAGAGGTTGCCACTTTTCAAGTCCCTCGGCGTCGAGCCAAACCGGAGTATCCATCTCGTATACCCAACAGGTATCTTAAGTGGTGGCGAGACCCGGGTTTGAACCGGGGACACAAGGATTTTCAATCCTCTGCTCTACCAACTGAGCTATCTCGCCCTCGTTTCCCAAAGAGAAAGCAGCGGATGAAGGCAATCTGCCCGTGAGGCGTCAATCGCCTTTTTTCACTTTACCACTGCCAATTGTAACCTCTCCGGCAAAAAAGGATTCCAGACCACCATCCGGCATCCGCAAGCAGAGCTGGCCTTCTCGATCGATCCCCTCGACGACGCCGGTCCTAGCTTCTTTGGGTGAATGAACTTCGACCGTGCGCCCACACAATGCGTCAAATTCTGGCCAGTGCTGAACCAGCTCCTCCAGCGCGGTCCCAGACATGAAAGTATTATAAGCCCGACAGACAGCGGCAAAGAGGCGGACCAGAAAACGATGACGCCACTCAATGAGCCCTTCGGCTCCGGCGCGACGTAGGCTCGTCGCAACCGCCCGAACCTCAGGCGGCCATTCCTCAGGATCACTCAAGACATTCAAACCAATGCCAAAGACAAGATCCCGAATCTGATCCGCATCAACGCGCGCCTCGGTCAACATACCGGCGAGCTTGCGTTCATCGAGAATGAGATCGTTGGGCCATTTCACCTTCACATCCAACCCCAGCTCAGCCTTTAAAAACTGCGCAATTGCTAGGCCAAACCACAGCGTGATCGATGGCATATCGCGGGGCGGGCGGCGGGGATGGAAGGCAAAGCTCGCATAAAGATCACCCCCGCTAGGACTGTGCCAGCGCCGTCCGAGTCGCCCTCGCCCAGCCGTCTGGCTTCCTGCTACGACAACAAAGGGCGTCGGACTACCCTCCGACAGCAGGCGCTCAGCAGCACTGTTTGTGCTATCAATCTCTTCGAAATAATACACCTTGGGCGCACCCAAGACGAGCGGTTGATAAGCATCATAGAGCAGTGCGGAAGACACCAAGGGTTCTCTCAACAGCCTATAACCCGAATGACGACGCGCTTCGATTTCGAAGCCCAAACCGCGCAGTTTTTCCACGATCTGGTGGATCGCAGGACGAGACACTTTAAGGCGATCTTCAAGCACCCGCCCTGCAACGAAATCCCCCGTCGCGTCCAAGAGTAAAGTCAGCAAATGCTCATGCGTCGGCGGGCGCTCCGAGTCTTCAGTCATTCGCCGAACGCTCCCAATCCAAACCGATATCCACCCATGCTGCCTGATGCACTGTCGCCCCGGTTGAGATAAAATCTAGCCCAAGAGATGCGAGCCGCGGGAGCCGCTCAATCGTAATGCCCCCGCTCGCCTCCGTTGCTGCTTTCCCATCGATCAATGCGATTGCCTCGACGAGGGATTCATCATCAAAATTATCGAGCATGATGACATCCGCTCCAGCAGCCAAAACAGGCGGGATTTGCTCAAGCGCATCGACTTCGACTTCAATCCCTAGCTTTGGATACGTGCCCTTCGCCTTCTTAACGAGGTCGGCAAGAGCTTCCCCGCTAAACCCGCCGACGGCCAAGTGATTGTCCTTAAGCATCACCCGGTCGTAGAGACCAAGGCGATGGTTCCAACCGCCACCTGTCGCAACCGCATATTTTTCCAAAGCGCGCCAGCCAGGGGTTGTCTTACGCGTATCAAGTAACCGCGTCGGCACAGGACCGAGGGCCTCGACATAGCGATGCGTCTCCGTCGCCACTCCTGAGAGACGTTGAAGGAAATTCAAGACGACGCGCTCCGCTGACAGCATCGCACTCACCGTGCCTTCAAGCACTCCGAGAACCTCACCCTGCCTCAGGCGAGCACCATCCTTGACCGAATTCCGGGCGGTAAAGTTGTCGCCATAAATCGCCGAAATGAGCGGGATCAAAGGCATGCCGCAGACCGACATTTCTTGGCGCGCGATCAACCTAGCCCGGCCTTTGGCCTTTGGATCAAGCAGCTCCGAACTCACATCAAAAGTTGTGATAGGATCAGCCTTAAACCCAGCTCCGCTCATATCTTCAGCGCGTGCTCTTTTGATCAATTCTTTCACCCAATTAGAATCGATGTCGTCCCACTCGACCCTGCTGGAATACTGCTCTAAGCGTTGCGTGGAATTCATTTCTGTATCCGTAAATTCATCACACTAGCTTCGATCAAAGCGAGGAAAAGTCAGACTCATGGCATGAAGAGAGCCTCCAAGCCCCATTGCAACCGGGGCCTTGATGAAACGTAAATCTTTGTCAGGAAAGGCTAATTGAAATGCATGTGTGAGCTGCGCACGGTCGCCACCTTCGTATTCAGGAACCACTACGCTTTTGTTACACTGGAGGTAGCCTAAGTGACTGATTCCTTGAGCCTCCACTGCACGCCGAGGGCCTACCCTTGGGGCAGGGATAGGAAACAATTCTAACGGACGGCCCGTCGCATCCAGCTGACCTTTTAGACTCTGCATCACCGCCTTAAGGACTCCGCGATATTCGCTTGAGCCCTCAGAGCTCTCCATCACCGCCACTTTACCCGGAGCAATGAATCGCGCCACTCGATGCACCTGCCCATTCGTAGGGTCGTCCGGCAGTCCCCGATCGATCCAGATCAGTCGCTCAATACCGAGGTCTTCGCGTAAAATCTCACGCAGCCGGTTCACATCAAAATTCATATTCCAGCCCGGTCTGAGCCAGTTTTCACGCGTAACAAGGGCGGTTCCTTCACCATCGGTCTCGATCGCACCGCGCTCGAAGGCGATGGACGTCGGAGCCGTGCGCAGGCCGTCCCGGCGATAGATCTTCTCGAGATCTTTGAATAGACGTTCCCGCAAATCCGGACCCGCAATGACCGAGCCGCGACGCCCGGACTTCCAATACAAAAGAGGCTCACGTCCGTTGAAAAATCGATGGGCTTTCGCCCCATAGATATCAACCGTGCTGCACGCACTGAGGGCGACACGCGCAGAACGCTCTCCTTCGGCCGTGGCGGTAAAGATACGAATGCGCAAAAAACTCTTCTGTTCATCCGTGAGCTCATCAAGGCAACTGGCCAACGCAACGGTGCCCTCTCGGGCGCGGTCCAGGGCAGGGCCTTCGAAGAACTCAGGCCACTTTAGCCATACTTCGCGGACATCGTCCCACGAGGCGATTAAGTGACCCTCTTCGCTCATCGAATTTCGCCGTGGCCTTCGATGATGTATTTATAACTCGTCAATTCCTCTAATCCGACCGGGCCGCGCGCATGCATACGATCCGTTGAGATACCAATCTCGGCTCCTAGGCCAAACTCAAATCCATCAGTAAAGCGTGTAGAGACATTCCAATACACCGTCGCTGAGTCGATCGTATCTTGGAAACGCTTCGCGGCCGCGGCATCAGCCGTCACGATCGCATCACTGTGCCCTGAACCATTGGTGTTGATAAAGTCGATCGCGGCGTCAATTGACTCCGCGGTGCGGATAGAAAGGATGGGCTCGAGATACTCGGTGCGGAAGTCTTCGTCGGTCGCGGCGGAAACGGCAATTCCATGCGCTTCGAGGCAGCTTTTTGCTTCAGCATCCGCCCTTAGCTCAACACCGGCTTCGACGAGACGCTTCGCCATGGCTGGCAAATGCGACGCGAGGACATCTCGGTGCACGACAAGGTTTTCAGCCGCGTTACACACACCTGGCCGCTGCACCTTTGCGTTAAAAATGATCGAGCTGGCCATTTCGAGGTCTGCCTTTGTATCGACATACACACTACAAATTCCGTCGTAGTGTTTCAGCACAGGCATTTTTGCGTTCTCTCCGACAAAGCGAACAAGCCCTTCGCCGCCCCTTGGAATCAGGCAGTGGACATATTCATCGAGGTCGAGCAAGGCGCGCGTAGCCGCTCGGTCCGTTGTCGGGATGAGCTGAACAGCGCCCTCGGGCAAATCGTGATCAACCAACGCCTGCGCAATCAATGCAGCCAGAGCACGATTACTATGAATCGCTTCTTTCCCCCCGCGCAGAATTGTTGCGTTGCCGCTCTTCAGGCAGAGCGCAGCGCAATCAATTGTCACGTTTGGACGGGACTCGTAGATAATCCCAATCACGCCGATCGGCACACGACGCTTATGGATTTTAAAGCCTTTTGGGTGATCGTACGTATTGAGCAAGGCCCCCACTGGGTCAGGCAGGTTCGCGATTTGGCGAATGCCTTCGACCATGCCCTCGATGCGTTTCGGCGTCAGCGCAAGGCGATCGAGCATGGCTGAGCTCAAATCGTTTTCACGGCCCGCTTTGAGATCCTTCTCATTGGCGGTTTGCAGTGAAGCTTGCTCCGAAAGAATCAACTCAGCGAGCGTCAGGAGTGCGGCGTTCTTCGTTTCAGTCGGGATAGCGGCAAGCTTTCGTGAAGCACGCAACGCTTCCACGCCCATCGCTAGGACACTGTCCTTGATCTCACTTTCGGTCTGGTTAACTGCAGTCTCCATGAACCGTCCAAACTGCTCATTCGGACGGGAGCAATCAAGCGCGAATAAGAACTCAGCTCGCGTCAGGATCAGGAGCCGCATCGAGCTCGGCAACGACTTCGACCCAGCGATCTATGGGGAGAATCGTACCAACAAGCTGCACGACCTCTGCCGCGAGGAAGGAACCGTGGTGCCCGCATGTCGCAAGATCACGCCCTTTCAGCCAGCTGTGCAAAAACCCAGCCGCCCAGAGGTCACCCGCTGCCGTCGTATCAACCACCTTCGAGGCCGGAACCGGAGCGATCCGGTGAAGGACTTTTTGCTCATCATGGATCAAAGCGCCCTCGGCACCCACTTTCAGGACCGAAATCGGGCAGTATCCGCCCAGCGCCTCGGCCATTTCCGTATGGCCCATATCTTCGCCGATCAGAGCGGCGGCCTCTTCTTCATTCGCAAGCACGATGTCGACGTATTCGCGCAGGATGCCTTCCAACCGCCCGCGGCAGGCACGGACAACTTCAAATGATCCCAAATCAAGACTGATCGTGCACTGCGCTTGACTTGCTGCATCGAGAATCGCCTGCATCAAATCGTCATTAAAAAGCAAATACCCCTCGATGTGGGCATGTCGGCAGCCTTCGAAAGCTGCTGGAGTGATTTCATCGGGCCGCAGGGTCGCCGCCGCGCCGAGGTAGGTGCGCATCGTTCGGGCACCATCTGGGGTGATGAGTGAGAGGCAGCGACCGTTGGCCATGTCTCCGTGAATAAGGCGACTCCCGTCTCCGCCGACCGAAGCAAAGCGTCCAGAGTAAAGTTGAGCTGAGGCATCGTTCCCTACTTTACCGAGGAAGGCCGTTCGCAGACCAAGGCGGGCCACAGCAAAGGCAGTGTTCCCAGCTGCTCCGCCCGGAGCCTCCTCCAGTGCGCAAGTCACTTGCTTCAGAAGCGTAGCCATCTCCCCTTCATCGACGAGCACCATGCCACCTTTTTCACCGTCTACGCCGGAGAGGAAGGCTTCGTCGATCTTCGCTAGGGAATCTACGATCGGCGAACCTACGCCGATCAGATCAATTGAATGTGTCTTCGTCATTTTTGGGAAATTGGTCTTAGTTCACACCAAGGTTGGTGACTAAAATCGGTTCATCATTCACTTCAATAACAACGGCATACATCCCTGCTCGGGACAGCTCCATGTTATGCATTTCGTTAATGATATTAATTTTATGCAGCGGGCTTTCGGAAGAAAAGGTGCGCTCTACGACCTGCTCCACCTCCGCCACATTTGGGCCAAAGGAAATCCGGAGGTTGTGCTCGCCCTCCGGGACATCCGAAAGGGTCAAAAACCAAACCATGCGTGGGTGTTTGGCCGGAAACTCACGGGCTTGAATATTTGAAAAACAACCGAGCAAGTAGTGCTTCCCCGTCGATGGGTCGAGGTGGACCGCATCGCAGATTTGCCAGCACAAAATTTGGGGTTTCACTTGATTCATCGAAGTTTTCAGGCGCCACTAAGGAGGAGATAAGATGCCTTGTAAAGGGCCACCTAACAAGTAAATAGAGCCGGCCGGTGTGACCAAGATTTCCCCTCGACCCGACCCCAATGAGTGGCACTCTAATCCCATGCAGCATCAATTTGATGTCCTGGTTATCGGTAGCGGTATTGCCGGCTTAAGCTTCGCCCTCAAGGTCGCAGCCCAAGGTCACAAAGTCGCTATCTTGACTAAGAAGAACCGCGCCGAAAGTAATACAAACTACGCCCAGGGAGGCATCGCGGCCGTCACTTCTTCCAGTGATGACTTCGAGCTTCACGTCAATGACACCCTCACTGCGGGTGACGGGCTCTGTGACGAAACCGTCGTTCGTGCCATCATCGGCGAGGCCCCAGAGCGCGTCCAGGAACTGATCGATCTCGGGGTTGAGTTCTCCCAGCTCGACGACGGGCGCGTCTCGCTCCACCGCGAAGGCGGCCACTCCAAGCGGCGCATTCTTCACGTTAAAGACATCACTGGGCGGGCGATTGAGAATGCTCTCCTCGCTGGCATCGAGGCTTCCCGCAACATCACACTTTTCGAGCACACCCTCGCGATCGACCTCATAACGAGCCGAAAGCTCGCCCTCGGTGGCTTTCCGGTCAGCAGTGACGCCGAAGGCGTCGTCGGACTCTACGCCCTCAATCGCGTCTCGGGCAACGTCGAGACGTTCTCCGCGCCGGCTGTTCTCCTCGCAACCGGCGGCGTGGGTCAGATCTACCCTTACACGACAAACCCTGCCATCGCAACGGGCGACGGGCTCGCGATGGCCTACCGCGCCGGAGCAGAGATTCGAAACCTAGAGTGTATCCAGTTTCATCCTACCGCCCTCTATTCACCCGACGGCTCACGTTTCCTCATCAGTGAGGCGGTTCGCGGAGAAGGAGCGATCCTTCGCAATTTCGCTGGCGAGACCTTCATGGATCGCTACGACGAACGCAAAGAGCTCGCTCCCCGCGATATCGTTGCCCGCGCGATTGACAGTCAGATGAAGAAATCGGGTAGCCCGCACGTCTGGCTCGACATCACTCATCGCAGCGAAGAAGAGCTCAAAGACATCTTCCCCAACATCTTTAAAGCCTGCGCCAAACAGGGTCTCAACATGGCGACAGACAAAATCCCCGTCGTGCCCGCCATGCACTACCTCTGCGGAGGTGTGAAAATCAATCTCGATGGGGCGACCGAAATTCCTGGCCTCTATGCCTGCGGCGAAGTCAGCTGCTCCGGGCTCCATGGTGCGAATCGCCTCGCGAGCAACAGTCTACTTGAAGCCGTCGTCCTCGCAAACCGCGCTGCGCGCAGTATCGACAAACACTTAAAAACCGCTGCACCACGTATTAAAAATCTCCCTACATGGGTGGATGGAGATCTTCAGGACAGTGATGAGCGCGTCGTCATCGCTCACAACAACGAGGAACTCAAACGGGCGATGTGGGACTATGTTGGCATCGTGCGGACAACGAAGCGCCTCCGTCGCGCCCAGACGCGTATCAAGCACCTCAAGCGCGAAATCGAAGACTACTACCGGAACTTTAAGGTCGAGCCCTCGCTCCTCGAGCTGCGTAACCTCGTCGAGATCGCAGACCTCATCGTCCTCAGCGCGATGCAGCGTAAAGAAAGCCGAGGTCTCCACTACACCCTCGACTACCCGGACAAACATCCGAGCCCGATCAACACCGTCGTTCGGCGCAAACAAGGGTAGGCATGAGTGACGTAGGAACGATCGCTATCGTTGGAACGGGAGCTCTCGGCGGCTATGTCGGAGCGCACCTCGCCAAAGACAACAACTCGGTTCGCTTTCTCGTTCGCCGCGACTACGACGCACTGAAGCAGCACGGATTCCATGTCCGACTCGTCGATGCCGAAGACTTCACTGTCCCTGCGCCGAAGATCTTTCAATCGCCCAGCGAGATCGGACACGTCGACCTCGTCATCGTAGCGCTGAAGACGACTCAGAACGAGAGCCTCGCACAGTTGCTTCCGCCCCTCGTCGGAGAACACACTCAACTCCTCACGATTCAGAATGGCCTCGGCAATGTAGAGCGATTGAGTGCGCTTTTTCCGCAGAATAAAGTCCTTGGAGGGCTCTGCCAGATCGGGGTCGACCGCGAAGCACCTGGTCGGCTCGTCAGCTATGTCCCCGGTGGAGGTTCGATCCAAGTCGGCGCAGGCGCTCATGCGACGATGGATGATGTCGATGCCATCGCCACGATGCTTAAAGACAGCGGGCTCAAGACGCGCAGTCTCGAAAGCCTCGGCGAAGCCCTTTGGCGAAAACTGATGTGGAACGTGCCCTTCAATGGGCTGACCGTTGCGACTGGTGGACACACCACCGACCACATCGTAGGCACACCGGCCCTCCGTGAACTCAGCACGGCCCTCATGAATGAACTCGTGACCGCCGCCAATGCCCTCGGCTTTCCGATCGAAAGTTCCTTTACCGAAAAACAAATTGGCTTCACCGATAAGCTGGGAGCCTATCCACCCTCCTCGCTCGTTGACTGGCGGGCCAAGCGCCCGATCGAAGTCGAAGCGATCTGGGGCGAGCCTTTGCGCCAAGGCGCCAGCGTCGGGGTCGAGATGCCTCACCTCCAGACCCTCCATGCGATTCTCGAAGGCCTGAATGCGTCCTTACTGAAGAGTTAGAGTCTTCTAAACAATTTCGCCGTTGCCCTAGATAGGCATCCCGCAAAACGTGAACGGCATGGACACTCCCGACCTCATCGCTCTCGGAAAACTCGCTGAAGACGCTGCTCGCGCCGCCGGCCAAATCCTCCGCGATGAAGGCAAAAGCCTCCGCGAAGTCACCTTTTCCGATCAACGCGATGTGAAACTCGCCGCCGATTCAGCCGCCGAAGAGCTCATCCGCAAGATGCTCGGTAAAGCTTCCGACATCCCCGTCTATGGCGAAGAACTCGGGGGCGACAGTGGACTGATCGACCGTGGCGAACTCGTCTGGGTCGTCGACCCGCTCGATGGCACTTTCAACTACCTCCGTGGCAACCCGCTCTGCGCCGTCAGCATCGGACTGATGCGTGGCGAAGAGCCCCTCTTCGGCGTTATCTACGACTTTAACAATGACCGCCTCTTCAAAGGCAGCTCCGTTGAGCCCTTCACCATCAATGGCGAAACACATACCCCTGAATGGGCCGACAGTCTCAGCAACGCCGGACTCTGCACCGGCTTTCCGATTGGGATGAATCGCGACGCCACATCGATGACCCAGTTCGTCGAGCTCATCGCCCCGTACAAGAAAGTCCGCATGGTCGGCACCGCTGCCCTCGCCATTGCGATGGTCGCCAGCGGGCAAGTGGATGCCTACTACGAATCGAACATTCGCCTCTGGGATGTCGCCGCAGGCCTCGCCCTCGTCAAAGCCGCCGGAGGCACTCTCAAGATGACCCGTGGAAATCCCGACCTCCCCCTCGCCTACGACGTCTGGGCCGCCGGCAAACCGATCTTCATCCAGTAGTAGCACAGAACAAAAGCCAGAGCTTCTTCAATCTAGATTTACCACAGAGGACACAGAGAGCACAGAGTTTATGTGCATTTTGTGGTTCCAACTCTACAGAGCCTAAGAACATCCGTGTCCATCCGTGGTTAAACTTACAGAACTTTCGCCTCTGTGTCCTCTGTGGTGAATTTTACAGAGCCTCAGCCCAGAGCCTTAGCTCTTCGTGTCCTTCGTGGTGAAAAGCAGTCCGGCGCTTAGTCGCGGCTTGCTGCGAGGAAGTAGAGCAGCCACGCGAGCGAGCTGACGAAGGCAGCGACATAGGTCCACCCAGCAGCATCGAGTGTCTCGTCGACACCCTTGCGCTCATCTGGGCTCAAAATGCCGGTACCGACGAGGGCAAGTTTAGCGCGCTTCGAGGCATCAAACTCTACCGGCAACGTCACGAGGTTGAAGAGCGTGATCGCGCCGTAGGCGACAACGCCCAGGATCGTCAGTCCCGTCATTCCGAGAAAGAAGCCACCGAACATCATCACCATGAGGAGGTTGTTCGCGATCCCAACGACAGGCACGAGTGCCATGCGCGCCTTCAAGGCTGAGTAGCCTTGCGCGTGCTGGATGGCGTGGCCCGCTTCGTGCGCCGCGACGCCGAGGGCAGCGAGACTGTGGCCGTGGTAATTCTCTTCGCTGAGTACGAGGTTCTTCGTCACCGGGTTGTAGTGGTCGGTGAGGTGCCCGCGCGTCGAAGTGATTTGCACCCCTTCAACCCCCGCGGAACGCATCACATATTCAGCCGCTTCGCGACCCGTGATTCCACTGCGTGCGGAATATTTCGACCACTTACCATAGGCCCCCTGCACGCGATTCTGCGCCCAAAGTCCAATGATCATCGTGAATGCAATAACTAGAATGAAAAGTAGCATAGGTGTGGTTGTGTTAGAAGTGCCTTCCTAGAGCAAATCAAATGCCGGCCCACGCACAAGCGCTTCGTTCCGATTTAAACTTCCTTAACGCCTCAAGCGAAGCCGCATAAACCATCTGATGACGTGAATGTCCCGAGCGTTCAGAATCAGAGAACAGCCGAGCGAAGCCATTGCCTCCCCTGCGCCAGTGTGTCCCTAGGTGCGCCAGCCTTGGGCACAATAGGCGTCATACGTATAATATAAAGGTTTCCCAAAACAGCGTATCCCATTTTCACGACACAGAAGCCAAGTCTTCCCCGCTAAGCCAGCCCGCGGGCTTTGAGCAGTGCTTCGGGATCGGGATTTCTGCCCATGAAGTTGCGGAAGAGTTCTTCGGGGGGAGCGCTGTTTCCTTTGGAGAGGATGGATTCGCGGAAGGCGTGGCCGGTCTCCGAATTCATCACGCCATCAGCTTCGAAGCGGGAGAAGGCATCGGAGGCGAGGACGTCGGCCCACATGTAGCTGTAGTAACCTGCGGCGTATCCAACGGCATCACTGAAGAGGTGTCCGAAGGTGCGGAGGTTGCTCCGTGGTTGGCTGGCTAACGGAGTGAGATACTCGGCATTTAAATCGCGCCACCAATCTTCGAGCGAAGGCTTTTCGGCGAGGAGCTGGGTCGCATTGAGATGGAGCATCAGGTCGGTCCGTCCGAAGGCGAGCTGGCGGACCATGAAGCTCGCGCTTCGAAAGGTCTTTGTCTTGAGGAGGTTTTTGAAAATCTCTTCTGGAATCGGTTCACCTGTTTCGTGGTGACGTGCGAAGCGGTCGAGGCTGACGCGTTCCCAGCACCAGTTTTCTAGAATCTGCGAAGGCAGTTCGACAAAATCCCAAGCAACATCGGTCCCACCGAGGGACGCGACTTCAACTTCGCTCAAGAGGTGATGGAGGAGATGGCCGAACTCATGAAAGACGGTCTCAACTTCACCATGGAGGAGAAGGGCTGGCTGATCACCGAGTGGTCGGGTCATGTTACCCGCCATCGCCCCGAGGCAAGGCTTGTCACCACTCTCGGAGCGCATCGGTGTCATCCAAGCACCACTGCGTTTTGTCTCACGTGGAAACCAGTCGGTGTAAAAGAGACCGCAGTGGCGATTCGTCTTAGAATCAAAAATATCGAAGGCCTGCACATCGGGATGCCAGACGGGCGGTTTTGCATCGCCTGTGCGCTCGACAACGCGGACCCCGAAGAGTTCCTCAGTGAGGGAGAAGAGTCCTTCGATGACCCGGTTGACCTGAAAATAGGGGCGCAAGCTCTCCTCGTCGAAGGAGCACTCTGCCATCCGCAATTTCTCCGACCAGTAGCCGACGTCCCACGCTTCCATGGGCGAGTTGTCGCCTGACTTCGCCTTAAATTCTTGCAGCTCATCACACTCATCGCGAAACCGCGGTGCGATGCGGCTGTGCAAATCTTCTTCGAAGGCGAGGGCTGCCTTGCCGTTTTTTGCCATCCGGCGAGAGAGCACATGGTCAGCAAAATTAGCCATGCCGAGGATCTCTGCCTGCTCCTGTCGGAGGCGAAGAATGTCCCAGATCAAAGGCTCATTCGCATGCGGTGCTTCGGTCGCAAGGGCGTAGTAAGCGTTGAGGATGTCGCGACGCAGTTCGCGGTCTTCCGCGTAGCGCATGACGGGCATAAAAGACGGCGCTTGGAGCGTAAAACGCCAGACTGGTTGATCGTCTGTCCCCAGCTTTTTCTCTTTTGCTTCCTGGAGGGCAGCGGCGCGGGCGCTTTCAGGCAGACCCGCGAGGCGCGCTTCATCTTCCACCACAAGCTCGAAGGCATTGAGCGTATCGAGATGATTTTCGCCGTATTGAGTCGTGATCTTCGCCAGCTCCTCGGCAATCGCCATGAGGCGGTCTTTCTTTGCATCCGGGAGATCAGCGCCGGATTCGCGAAAGTCATTCATCGTCTCTTCGACGAAGCGCTGCTGGACCGGCAAGAGCTGACTGACAGCGGAGCTCTCACCAAAGGCCTTGAGCACCTTCCAGATCTCAGCATTGAGCGGTAGGCCGGAGAAAAAGCGCGTCACCTTCGGCTGGGCGATCTTGAAGGCAGCGCGAAAGGCTTCCGTGTTATCGACCGACTCTAGGTGCGAAATGAGACCCCACGCATTGGAGACCTGATCAACGAGTGTCTCAAAGGTGGCGAAGGTCGAGGCATAGGTCACTGCATCGAGGGGCTGCGCAACGAGCTGAGATATCTCAGCTTCGGCGCGAACAATCGCTGCGTCCATATCCGGCACGATGTGCTCGGGTGAGAGATCGGTCCACGGCGCCTCAAGGGCGGTCGACAAAAAGGGATGAGTAGTCATAGAAGTTTGTGTATCTAATATCTAAATACACTTTAGAGCGTCAGCGACTTATCTAGGCTTTTCGCTTTCTCAAGTGCATCAGGCAGCTCGGGGGCGAGCATGGTAAAATGTCCCATCTTACGTCCGGGTCGAGCCTCAGCCTTCCCGTAGAGATGTAGCTTTGCTCGCGGTTCTTCGAGCAGCACCTTCCAGTCTGGTTGACCGCCGGCAGGCCAGCGATCGCCGAGCAGATTTACCATCACGGCGGCAGAAAGCGCATCCGGTGCGCCCAGCGGCAGCCCCGCCACAGCGCGGATGTGCTGCTCAAACTGACTCGTGACGGCGGCGTCGAGGGTGACGTGTCCGCTGTTGTGTGGACGCGGAGCGAGCTCGTTGACAATCCATTTGCCACCCTGAGTGAGGAAGAGCTCAACCGTGATCAGGCCGACGGCTTGCAGCTCGCGAGTGATCGCGAGAGCGAGGGCCTGTGCTTCGGCCTCGAGATCTGGGCAGATACGAGCGGGCCAAATCGTTGTATCCAGGATATGGTTACAATGCTCGTTCTCAAAAACCGGATATGCCTGCTCTTCACCCGCTGTATTGCGTGCGCAGACGACGGAAAATTCATTCTCGAAGGTGATCCATTTTTCGAGGACGCAGGGAACTTCTCCAAGTTTGGTCCAGGCGTCGGCAAGGTCGGTTGACTCGGAAAGCTTGATCTGGCCTTTGCCGTCGTAGCCAGAGTCGGCGGTCTTGAGCACGCTCGGGAATCCCAGCTCAGCAACGGCGGCGCGCAGCTCATCAACCGAAGAGATGGAAGCGAAAGGAACACAGGGGAAGCCGTTATCGCGCAGAAAGGATTTCTCTTTCAGGCGGTGCTGACAGACTTCAAGCACTGATCGCCCAGGGCACACCGCAACGGTCTGCTCAAGATGGGCCAGCGTTCCTTTCGGGATGTTTTCAAATTCGAGGGTTATGCGATCAGTGCGGCGGGCGAGCTCGTCGAGCGCCGCCTTGTCGTCAAAGGGAGCCGCGATCACAGCGTCCGCAACCGAGGCTGCTGGGGCTGCCTGTCCACCGGGATCGAGAACGACAAAGTGGTATCCCAGTTTCCGACCAGCGAGCAGACTCATGCGACCAAGTTGACCGCCGCCGAGCATTCCAATCGTCGCACCGGGCGGAAGCATCGGTAAAGGTTGAGCGGCTGCGTTACTCACTAGCGGGCAAGTCTGGGAGGTCAGCGCCCAGAACAGTTTCAGTTTGAGTCGCCCGCCAAGCAGCGAGCTTTTCGTTCAAGGCGGCATCGTTGAGGGCTAGAATAGCAGCAGCAGTGAGGCCGGCGTTTTTGGCTCCGGCAGAACCGATTGCAAAGGTGGGGACGGGAATGCCGCCGGGCATTTGCACGATCGAAAGGAGCGAATCCATCCCCTTCAAAGCTCGGGACTCTACGGGCACTCCGAGGACAGGTATGAGCGTCATGCTCGCTGTCATGCCGGGGAGGTGGGCCGCGCCGCCAGCACCGGCGATAATGACTTTGAGGCCGCGGTGGGCCGCAGTTTTGGCGTAATCGCAGAGGAGCTCAGGCGTACGGTGAGCGCTTACAATGCGCTTCTCAAAGGCGATGCCCAGCGCTTCGAGGATTTCGGCCGCCGCTTTCATCGTCTGCCAATCTGAGAGACTGCCCATAATGAGACCAACTTGGGCGGGAGGGGTTCCGGTAGTCATAAACGCCACGATGAGCCTGCCGCGCAGCAGATCAAGGCTCTAGAGCAATTTTTGAGTAGCCTGTGATTCACCCTCGTCGTCCGAGTTCGGCAAGCGAACGCGCACGGTGGTGCCTTCGCCAGGAAGACTATCGATCGCGATCTCACCCTTGAGCATCGCGACAAATTCTCTCGTGAGGGAGAGGCCGAGCCCCACCCCTTTTTCTCCAAGCGTGCCCGTAGTGGATTCGAGCTGTTCGCCCATGAGCACCTTTTCGATTTGTCTACTTTGCATCCCGACACCGCGGTCGATGACACCGAGGTAATAACACCCATCCTCTAAGCGATGTTCTACTCGGACGGTTCCTCCGACGGACGAAAACTTGATCGCATTGGCGACAAGGTTGCGAACAACATAGGCCATGAGGTCGCGATCCGTCGTAACAAAGAGTTCGGCTGGGGGCTCGTGGATGAGTGTAACCTCCTTGCGCGCCGCATCGAGTTGCAAAAGCCCGAGGGCTTCTTCCGCGACCGGAACGAGATCCACTTTATGGAACTTTGGCTGGATGCCGTCGCGATGGACACTCGACCAACCGAGCAGGTTGTTGAGGGTGTCGCTGAGGTGTCGGGTGGATTCCTCCAAGGTTCCAGCATACTCGTTCATCTTCGCCTTATCGAGCTCATCGGGCGAGTAGCGCAGCATGTACATGAGCGCATTGAGCTGCGAGATAGGCGAACGTAGGTCGTGCCCGATGATGGATAGAATCGTGTCGCGAGTGCGGGTCGATTCCCGCAGCTCACTGTGCATGCTGAGCAGCTCATTTTCGTAGAGCCGTCGGGCAGAGACATCTTCGACGATGAGGACGACCTGTTTCACTTCGCCTTCACCGCGTAGAAGCTGGGCATCGAGGCGAAGCACCTGGGTCGTGCCGTCGTCGAGCTCACGGCGAACCTCGCCCTGCGTGTCATTCCCACTGAAGGCTGGGCGCAAAATTTTCAACCACCGGTCGCGCTCAGAATCATCAACGATGTCTATGAGGCTGTCGCCGGGATGGATTTTTATGCCGTAGCTAAGGCTCAGGAGCTCCGACGCCCGCAGGTTTACACGCCGAATCGATGAGTCAGTTTCGAGGACGATGACGCCACGAGGAAGCTGCTCAAGGATATCCATCTGGGTGGAAAGGTCATCCATGGTTAGCAACGTGTCTCAACATTATATGAGTATTAACCCCCATAAGCGGGTGATTTACAAGGCTGATCGCGAAGAAAAACGAGGCCCGCCTGTCAGCTGCTCCTACACTAGACAAAGTCAGCAAACCCTCGCTTCAGCCACCCAAACACCACGACCCCAACAAAACACAGCACAATCCCAAAAATGAGGCTGAAAATGTAGAATCCAAAATCGAGCGATACGCCCCAGAGCAAGACCCGGCGAGATTCTTCAATGACGTGGAGGAGTGGATTCCACCGCATGAAAGCCCAAATCTGCGGGTAGGCCTCAACCTCTGATCGGCTGTAAAAGACCCCGCTGGACCAGAATACAATCTGCGACAGCATCCGGATCGCTTGCCCAAAGTCTCCAACATAGACCGATACCGCCGAGATCCCTGCATTCATCCCTAGCGCGATGAGAAAAAGCGGCAAAATCAAGACAGGCAAAAGCAGGAGCACGTAGGCTTCACTGGGCTGAAGAATGATCACCCCGATGCTCCAGGCTGCCAGGGTAAGACTCAGCTTCAAAAAACTCGAGATGGTATGCGCCAAAGGAATGACGATGAGCGGCAGCGCGTTCTTTTTGACCAAGTTCGACTGACTGGTGAGGAGACCCGGCGCGATCCCCATCGGCTCTGTAATCGTCTGCACAAGCATCATTCCGATGAAGACCCCAAGCGCGTAGTGCCAAGTCGTTTCGCCATCCACGACACCAAAGCTACGGTTAAAAATGACCCCAAAAACGACGGTATAGATGCCAAGCTGAACGAGGGGGCCGATAATCAGCCACACCCATCCGAGGAAACTATTCTGGGTCTGTTCCTGGAGGTGGCGAAAGGTGAGAGCCAGGATGAGGGACGGTGTGAGGCGCTGCTGCATGATCGCAATAGAGGGGTTGGCGGAAGCACATCCAGAGTGTGTCGAGCCATCGCACGAAACTCCATCCGCTAGATCAAACGTCTAAAGGTCAATCTCGTAAAAGCTTGCCTGAGTAAGGGCGGGAGAACGAATCTTCGCTACCTCCCCATGGCCTCTATCGTCTGCGATCAACTCACCAAGCAATACGTCCTCCATGCGGGTCCCTCGTATCGGCTCGGCCACGCCCTCCGCCTCGCGAAAACCCCTTTCATTAAGAGATTCGGGGAGCGCCTGACCTCATCGACGAAAGGTCACAGCATCACTGTGCTTCACCCTTTCAGCACAAAAATCGTCCCCGGCGAGTCCGTCGCGATCCTCGGGCGCAATGGATCCGGAAAGAGCACCCTGCTCTCCCTCCTCGCTGGCGTCCTCTCGCCGTCCAGCGGAAGCTTTCAGCTCGATGGCAAAGTCGCCTCTATTCTCGAACTCGGAAGCGGCTTCAACGAGCAGTTCACCGGGCGCAACAACCTCAAGCTCCGCGCCGCGATGTATGGCTTGTCTCCAGCCGCACTGGACGAACGGATGGATGACATCCTCAGCTTTGCGGATATCGGTGAGTTCTTCGACGAACCTGTCTCGACCTACTCCACTGGAATGAAGATGCGGTTGAGCTTCGCGCTCAATACGATGATCGATCCTGACATCCTCATCATCGACGAAGCGCTGTCGGTCGGTGACGCCTTTTTTCAGGCCAAGTGCCTACGCTGGATCGAAGACTTTATCGCTAAAGGGCGCATCTTTCTCTGCGTCTCGCACGACATCGGGTCAGTCATGAAACTCTGCCAACGTGGCATCGTTCTCGAAAAAGGCCGCACCATCTGCGAAGCCCCCATCCGCGATGCCGTCAACGCCTACTATCGCGCCCAGCGCGGTATCATGACGAAGGGGCAAATTCTCTCGGAGGCCAAGACCGAGAACAAGGATGAGCCCGAAGACGAAACCGACACTTCCACCGCATCCCCATCAACCCCGATGGAAGTCATCGATGAAGAGGGCTGGGAGAACGTCACCCTCGAGACAAGCCAACGCACCGGTGATCAAGTCCTCGAAATCTGCGCCGTAGCCACCCAACCGCGCCTCGAAGCTGCCCACCAAGTCGGCGACTGGCTCAAGGTTCAGGTGCGCCTCCGCGCAAACCATGATGTCGCGCGCCATCACCTCGGCTTTGGATTCCGCGACAAGCGCGGCGTGCTCTTCGGCGGCTTTCACTCTTTCTACGTCGAAGAGGAAGACATCCAACCCCTCGATCGCGGCGAAGAGCTTGTCGCGACTTTTGAGGTCTCCCTCATGATGCCGCCCGGCACCTACCTTCTCTTGGTAGGCGCATCAGAGAACCTCACCGACACCGAGTGGACCGACTTCGATGTCATCTGGGACGCCGCCCGTATCACAATCAGCGGACACGCTCAGTTCTGGGGTAACTCGGCGATGCCGCAGCGAAATTTTCAGACCCGCAAGCTCGCCCACCCTGACGCCTGATCCCGTCCCACCATGTCCGACGAAACTCCCATCATACCCGAGCGCGCCGATGTCGATGAACGCGTCGACCCACTAGATCGCCTCTCGCCTTTCACCGTCGATCACCTCGCGCGTTACTACATCGCCAGCCAAGTCGTCGCGGGTAAAGAGGTCCTCGACGCCGCCTGTGGGATCGGTTTTGGAGCGCGTATTCTCGCCGAAGCAGGCGCTGCCAAGGTCACCGCGGCTGATCTCGACGCAGGCACCCTAGAGCGCGCGCATGCTCGCTACGATCACCCCGCGATCAACTACCTCGCCGCTGACCTAGAAAAAGGCGCCTGGGCCAGCGAAGGTCCATGGGACGTCATCTGCAGCTTCGAAACGCTCGAACATCTGCGCGAGCCAGAGACCTTTGTTCAGCGCCTGCGGCAAGCACTGAAAAGCAATGGCCTCCTCCTCCTTTCTGTTCCCGGTGAAGTCGACCAGGACCGCGACAACCCTTTCCACTTTCAGCACTTTACGAAGGCTTCTCTCGAAGAACTGATCGGCGGGTCCTTCGCTCAAGTGCATGTCATCGAGCAACGCTTCTCGATCGCCGCGGAATTTCAGTCAGGCGATCAAGTCGCAACCGCCTCGACCTCCATTACCTTGCCAAACGAAAGCGACACTCCGGCGATCGACGGCTACCTCGTCATCGCGGGTAATGAGATTACGGATACACTCAAGAAATCGCATATCTGGCACCTTCCAGCTGTATGGCAGACGCTCGAAAGCGAGCGCATTGAGCTCTACCGTCAATGCGAGATCAGTCACGCCGGCTACCATAAAGCCCATGCTGAACTCGCCGAGCTCACGCAAAAATTCACCGCCTGCCTCGCGTGGGGCAAAGCCCATTTCCAAACCGCGACCGGCAAAGGCGATCCCGGCAACGACCCGATCGATAACCTCCAGTCTCAGGTCTACGAGAAGAACAACGCCCTCAAGGCCGAGCTCGATGAAGCCAAGGCAACGATTGCCAAACTCGAAGCCGAGCTCGCTGAGCTCAATAGCCAAGCGGATGAAACCAGCACCTTCCAGCAACGGCTAAAGAGTGTGCTAGGCCGCTAAACTAAATCTTAGTGCCTGAAGTGGCGGAAGCCGGTGAAGACCATCGCCATGCCGCGCTCGTTGGCTGCTGCGATGACTTCTTCGTCGCGAACGGAACCACCCGGCTGGATAGCGCATGTTGCACCGGCCTCTGCCGCAGCGATGAGGCCGTCGGAAAAAGGGAAAAAGGCATCTGAGCAAACAGCTGAGCCCGCAAGGTCGAGCTTCGCTTCGCCTGCTTTCCAGACGGCGATCTTCGAGGCGTCAACGCGTGACATCTGGCCTGCTCCAATCCCGACCGTGCGTTCGTCACCAGCGTAGACGATGGCGTTACTCTTGACGTGTTTGCACACGCTCCAACCGAAGAACATCGAGCGCCATTCCTCCGGGGTCGGAGCACGTTCGGTCACGACTTTGGCATCGGTCGGCTTGAGGCGCTTTTGGTCGCGGTCTTGGACGAGGATGCCACCGACAGCAGAACGGAAATCTTTCAGGCTTTCTGCACCGACACCGTCCTTCGCGATCATGAGGCGGAGGTTCTTACGCTTGGCAAAGAGTGCTCGCGCTTCATCGGTGAAGAAAGGGGCGATGATGACCTCGCAGAAAATCTCGCGGATCTTATTCGCCAGCTCCCCGTCGACCGTCTGGTTGACTACGATGATGCCACCAAAAGGGGCCTGCTTATCCGTCGCAAAGGCGCGATCCCATGCGGTGCAAAGGTCATCTGCACTCGCTACACCACACGGGTTGGTGTGCTTGAGAATGCCGACTGTCGGACGTTCGAATTCACCGATGAGATAGGTCGCGGCCGAAATATCGATGATGTTGTTAAAGCTTAGCTCCTTGCCTTGGAGTTGCTCGAAGACCTCGAAGAAGCGACCGTAGAGCGCCGCGCTTTGATGCGGGTTCTCCCCGTAGCGCAGGTCTTTTGCCTTCGGCAGCTCAATCTCTATCTTAGGCGGCAAGCCACGCAGCGCAGCGAGGTCGGGCTCACCCTCGTCCATCTGGTCGCCGAGGTATTTCGCGATCGCGCCATCGTAAGTGCTCGTGCGAACAAAGACTTTCACCGCAAGCTTCCGACGGAGAGCCAACAGTTTGTCATCGTCGCCCGTCGCTTCGAGTACCGACGCGTAGTCCTCGGGGTCGGTCACGACCGTGACGAAGCGGTGGTTCTTTGCCGCGCTGCGAAGCATCGAGGGACCACCGATATCGATCTGCTCGATCGCCTCACTGAGCTTCACAAAGGGCTTCCGAATCGTCTCCTCAAAGGGATAAAGGTTCACCACCACGAGATCGATCATCCCGATACCGTGCTCAGTGGCTTTTGCCATGTGCTCAGGATTGTCGCGCAGGGCGAGCAGACCACCGTGTACCGCCGGATGGAGCGTCTTCACTCGCCCATCCATCATCTCTGGAAAGCCGGTGTACTCGCTCACATCTTTGACCTCCAAACCCGCTTCACGGAGGACACGAGCGGTGCCGCCTGTGCTCAGAAGCGAGTAGCCATGCTGCTCTACGAGAGCGGTGGCGAAATCAACAATACCAGTCTTATCACTGACGGAGAGGAGCGCGCGTTTTTCCACCGGAACGTTGTCACGTTTACGTCACACCGAAGGCAAGGCGAAAGCTGCAATTTCATCGCCTAGTGAAGCGACTTGCACGAGCTGTCCTATATTAAGCGCAAACTGAATAGAGGCCTCCACATCAATAGTGTCTTCCTTGACAAAATGCCTAGTCAGGTATAGGCAGTTTCCCCTAATGTCTAAATCTGCCTGTCTCAAAACTCTCACTGTTTCAATCTTAGGACTCTTAGTATCGAGCTCATCCGTTTTTGGAACCATCTTCGCTCTTAATAATATATCAGGAGCCAATTCTGCCATTATCACTACGACCCCGCCGAACCCAGTTACCCAAAACCCAAACGATGGGATTTTGCTAGCATGGAACGAAATTCAAAACCATACCCTAATTTCTGACATCAAGGTGGATCGGGTTTTTGATCAAAATGCTAGCTTTGTTGAAGCCGTAAGTGGAGGCTACGTCCTCAAGGCTGGAACCGTTGTATCGAGTCACTACTTTCAATGGGATCCGGGCAACGGATCCGCAACTCGAGTGTCTGGAACAATCCAACTAGATGCTCAAGTATTCGCTGTTCTAACCGCGGACCAGAACCTCTTTGATTCAGATTTCCTTGGCCTGCCTGGGGTCAATTATAATGACTTCACGCTTAGAGGGATCGAAAGCGGAGACACCACCACATTCAATGGCAGTGATCTTGATTTCAGCTGGTTTACAGGTTCACCCGGCGACTGGGTGAGAGTCTTATCTGCCTATTCGCCAATTGCTTCAATACCTGAGCCATCTTCTCAAGTTGGATTGCTTGGCCTCTTATCTTTCACACTCGTACTGAGAAGAAGACGCCTCTAGTAATCCTCGCGCGCCTTGATGTCAGTGAAGTTGATGTGGACGAGAAGGAGGAACTTGTAGTTATGAAAGTAGGATTTTCCGATCGAGGGTTTGGTTGAGAGGATCTGCTTACCCTTCCGGTCGTAGGCTAGAATCGCTATCGTTGTGAGCGAATCCATCGCCTCTTTGCCGTAGATGACTAGCTCGGGGGTTTCCGTTACGGTTGTTCCGACAACTGGAATCGGAAGGGATGGAATACCCAGAAGGGACTTTGAAGGATCAACACCTAATCCGCCACAGCGCGGCTCAACAACGACATCCGCTTCTTCCGCCGTTGCTACGAGGATGACCCCGCTATCGCTCAGCTTCGCTCGGATGGCTCCCTTGACGTAATTTACGTCGTAAGAATCCAAATACGAATCGTCGACAAAGACCTTTTCACCTTCGAGCTCAACAAGGACTATTTTCGCCAGTGCATTGTCCACCGCGGTGCTCAGAAGGAGCTGCTCGATACCCGTCCGCTCTGGGCGGGTGAAGGTCGGGCTGGTGCAGCCAGAGATAAGGAGGCTGATGAAGCCTGCGGCGAGAAGAGCGATGGGACGATAAGCGAACATGCCCTAATCCTGAAACGAAAATTCGCTAAGCCGTAAAGCCTCCTAAGGGCTCGGGGGTGATTTTCACCCTGCCATTGGACTTGTCACTTGCGGGGCATGCACCCGCCTCCCACATTTATCCCTTATGTCTACGGGGCTCCATACCCAGCCACTCCAAATCGGCGACCGCACGTTCAGCAGTCGTCTGCTTTTAGGAACAGGTAAGTTCTCTTCCAACGAGAGCATGCGCACCGCCTGCGATGCTTCCGGCAGCGAGCTCGTCACCGTCGCGCTCAAGCGCGCCAGCCTGAACGGGCCAGATGAATTTGCCGATATTCTCGACTTTCTAGATTCGGATCGATTTCTGATCCTTCCGAACACCGCTGGGGCAATGGACGCCGAAGAAGCTGTGCGCATCGCGCGCCTCTCCGAAGCGGCCGGTCTTCCTAAGTGGGTGAAACTCGAGATCCATCCCGACCCAAATTACCTCCTCCCCGACCCGATCGAAACGCTCAAAGCCGCCGAAATCCTCGTCGCTGAAGGCTGGACTGTCCTCCCTTACATTAACGCTGACCCCGTGCTCGCCGCTCGCCTTCAAGACGTCGGCTGCGCCACCGTGATGCCGCTCGGCTCACCGATCGGCTCGAACAAGGGGCTCGAAACCGCCGCACAGCTCCGAATCATCATCGAGCAAGCCCGCGTCCCCGTCGTTGTTGACGCCGGGATCGGTGCCCCCAGCCACGCCGCCGCTGCGATGGAGCTCGGAGCCGATGCTGTCCTCGTGAACACCGCTATCGCGATTGCGCCAGATCCCGCCCGCATGGCTCGCGCCTTTGCCACCGCCGTCGAAGCGGGACGTGCCGCCTACGAGATAGGCCTCGGAGCGACTTCGGAAAAAGCGAAAGCGAGCAGCCCGCTCACGACCTTTCTTGAATGAACTTCTCGGAACAGTTTCCAGACCTTCCCCTGCGCGAACTCGCGGCGGTTTCGCACACAGCGACCGATGCCCAGCTCGACCGTATTCTCGCTCAGGGTCATGCCCGCGATCTGAACGACTTTGCCGCACTCCTCTCGCCTGTCGCGAGCCGTCGGCTCGAGGAACTCGCCGCCCTCTCTCAGCGCATCACCCAACGGCATTTCGGCAAAACCATCCGCCTCTTTGCCCCGCTCTATCTGAGCAATGAGTGCATCAACATCTGCAAATACTGCGGCTTTTCGCGTAACAACGACATCCCACGCGTCACCCTCGATGTCGCCGAAGTAGCGGATGAAGCACGACGCCTCGCCCGCCAAGGTTTCCGCTCCATTCTCCTCGTCGCCGGCGAGCACCCCAAATACGTTTCCAAAGGCTACGTCAGCGAAGTCATCGAGGAGATTCTGCCCTTTATTCCGAGTGTCGCCCTAGAACTCGGCCCCCTCGAAACCGCTCCCTATCGCATGATGGTCGAAGCAGGCGCAGAAGGTCTCATCTGCTATCAAGAAAGCTACGACGAGCACACCTACCGTGACCTGCATCCCGCCGGCCCGAAGAAGAATTTTTTCTGGAGAATGGATACACCCGAGCGCGCCTACGCCGCTGGCTTTCGTCGGCTCGGCATTGGACCTCTCTTTGGACTACAAGACTGGCGCTTCGAGGCGCTTTCGACCGCTGCTCACGCACGGCACCTGTTGAAACACTGCTGGAAAGCCTCGCTCTCCCTCAGCCTGCCGAGGATGCGCCCCGCAGCGGGCGGCTGGTCTCCTGAGGACGCCTTCCACATGCACGACCGGGAACTTGTTCAAGCCATCTGCGCCTTCCGCCTCTTCCTTCCGACCGCGGCCGTCGTCGTTTCGACCCGCGAGCACCCAGGCCTGCGCAATGGTCTCGTCCGCCTCGGAACAACCTCGATGAGCGCCGGCAGTTCGACCGAGCCGGGCGGCTATAAAACCTATGACGAAAATACTTGGCAGCAGACGAAGCCTACTCAAGAGGGCGAACAGTTCCACATCGCCGACGAACGCTCTCCTCGCACCATCGCTGAGATGATTCGCGAGCAAGGCTATGAACCCGTCTGGAAAGATTTTGACGCCAGCCTCGTCAGCTCAAAAACCACCGAAGTCGAACTATGCGGATAACCGCTAACAGCGAATCCTACGACCTCCCTGAGGGCAGCACACTCGACAGCTTTGTTCGCGACCGCTCGCTCGCTCTCGAACGCGTCGTCGTCGAGTGCAATGGTGAAGCCCTTACACCCAGTGAAGCGCGCGCTGCGGTTCTAAAGGATGGCGACCGCCTAGAGATTGTCCGTATCGTCGCAGGTGGTTGAGGAATGATGAATAGAAATGTATAAGAATAGCACTACACTCTCCCACCCGCACCCTACATTCATCACTCATCATTCAAGATTCATCATTAATGCATGCTTAAGGTAACTGACCTCAATCGCCATGGCGGCATCGGCTCAAGCTGCATGTTGATCGAGCTTGGAAATTACCGCATTGCGATCGATGCCGGCCTCCACCCCAAAATGACAGGGGTCGAAGCGATGCCGAATTATCGAGCCAGCCACGAAGCGCCGATCGATCTCATCATCCTTACCCATTGTCACCTCGACCACGTCGGCAGCCTTCCCGTTCTTATGCGAGAGCACCCGAAGGCCCTGCTTCTCCTCAGCAAGCCTTCCGAAAAGCTCGCCCCGCGTATGCTGAGAAATTCCTACAACGTGATGAATCGACAGCGTGAGGAGAAAGGGATCAAAGACTACCCGCTCTTCACCCGAGGCGAAATCAACCAGATGAAGCACCGCACGTTTAGCCTAGAGTTCAGTCAGCCAAGGTTCTTCAGTGGTCAAAAAGGAGAGCGGTTGGCAGTAACCTTACAGCCCGCAGGACATGTCCCCGGCGCCGCTTCCGTCACACTCGAATACGGTCATCGGCGTGTATTTATTTCTGGTGACGTTCTATTTGAGAACCAACGTATTCTCGGTGGCGCGCAACTCCCGCGCGATCCCGTTGACACCCTCATTCTTGAAACAACACGGGGTGGCAAGCCACGCCCCGAGGGTCAAAACCGCTCGACCGAGATCAAGCGGCTGATCGCAGTCATGCGTAAGACTCTCGATCAAGGCGGATCCGTCCTCATCCCCGTCTTTGCCTTTGGTCGGATGCAAGAGCTCCTCTCCGTCCTCCACGACGCCGTTAAGCGCGGCGAGCTTCCTCGGTGCCCGTTTTTCATGAGCGGCCTCGGCATCGATCTCTGCGACTATTTCGACGAAATCTCCCGCACACATAAGCAACTACACTTTAACCGCGACATCATCAAAAGTCTCGGCGCAGAAAAGGTTCCAGACAACCTTCGCCCCGGCCGTTCACCACGCAAAGCAGGTATTTACCTCCTTTCGAGCGGAATGGTCATGCCCCATACAGCCAGCTATACCGCTGCCGCTGCTCTCATCGGTGATGGACGCAATGCGATCTGCTTCGTCGGCTACTGTGATCCAGAAGCGCCCGGTGGAGATATTCTAGCCGCGAAAAACGGCGACGATGTTCTCTTCGAAGACATCGATTTTAAAAAGACGCTTCGGGCTGGGGTCCATCAATTCGACCTTAGCTCCCACGCTGACCGCGAGGAGCTCCTTGAATTCGCTGTATCCGTAAAACCAAACAACATCATCCTCACTCATGGTGACGATGATGCCCGCGAGTGGTTCCGCCAAGAACTGGCCGAAGCCCTTCCCAAGGCACGCATCGTCAATCCAGGCTCCTGCCAACCGGTGATTTTCGACTAGTCGGAGAAGACAAACCCGAGCGACTGTGCCTGCTCTCGCAGCGCTCCGATCAACGCATCATCGAGGGCTTGGCCTGTCTCAGCTGCACCTCGCCGGGTTTCAGCAATGAACGCCGTCCTCTTCAAGGAGAGCTCTTGAATCTCAGCGGCGGACTTCTTCCGCTCTTCAGCCAAAAGTTCTAGTTGTTCCTTCCGTTTCTCACCGCTCAATTTCAGCAACTCATCAGGCAGATCCTTGTCCTCTAGCTCATCGAGATCAACGCTGCCATTTTCATGCGCAGAAACGAGATCCCAGGAAGCGGCCTCATAGTTTGCACTCGCTTTAACATTCGCTCGACTCAACCCAGCAGAAAAGCTCAATTCCTCATTGAATGAATCCTGCTCAGCTTGTCTCCTAAGTGCCTTCTTCCCCTTTTGACCGTATCCAAGATACGTTCCATCCAAGGTTTTGTTCAGTCGAAAGATGGCGTCATCAAAAGGCGTATCGATTTCCTCAATCACCTCGTTCTGATCAATCGCGGCGTAGTAGCCTTTTCCAAGTTTGGCACCATCTGCCCAGAGCGTATTTCGACCCGCGTTCTTATCTCCGCAAAAAAGCGTATTCACTCGAATATCGAGCCCTTGAGCTCGAGTGATACTCTCTACATAAGGCTCTGTTCCTTGATTAAAAGGCTCGTTTCCTGCGATCACTACGACTCTCAAAGCAGGGCCATCCCTTGTCTGCCCCCAGTCCAGACGTTGCACTGCCTCACTAATCACCGCTCCGCAGAATTCCGAGCCCCCGTTCGTTGACAGACCAAACAGTTGCTCCGAAACAATGTCTAAATCTGTCGTAAATGGGCAACGCAATTCAACAAAGTCTGTCTTCTTTGAAAGCCGATCATTCCCGTAATGAAACAACGCAACTTGAAGCTGAGGCAACTGGCCATCCACCCGCGCTTTCCCCATTTCATTAACAATATTCCATATGCGCGAACGTGCCTGATTGATCAGACCGTCCATGCTGTTCGACGTATCTAGAAGTAGCGCTAGCTTAATCACGGGGCCATCGGTCACCTCCGGCTCTGGCGAATCAAGTGCAGGCGCCAGATCAGTTGGTTCTCTCTCCTGCTCGGTTTGCGCAGGGAGATGAAGAAAGCCCAAAGAGAGCAACAGTGCGCTCAGGAGTATACGTTGATATGATGGCATCGTAATAGATTTTTAGAGACGTTCATTCGGCTCTATTCTCTACAACGCGGGAACGACCGAAATATTCGTAAAAAGCCAAAAAACTTTGATTTCCTATCTGCAGACCCCGCAAAATCGTGGTTTTTCCTAAGCTAGGAGCTCTTCGGTAAAGCGACTAAAACCATCACTCCCCGCAAAATAGGGCAAGAGGGGCGAATTAACATGGAACTCAGACATCGGGAATGGATTGTCGTCGATAAAGTGTACTGTCCGGCCTGTCGCTTTTATCAGCGCACACGCCGCCGCAATGTCCCAGACCTTGACCTTGTAATCAATCGCACCATCGAGAAGTCCCAGCGCGGCGTAGACCATAATCAAGGTGCCACTTCCCATGCTACGAACGCGATACTTGGAGAGCATAGGAGATAGCTTCTCAAGCACATCAGGCTTGAGAGGAAAATGAATCCCAACAACCCCCTCCTTCTCTGTGAATTCCCTCTCCTTCGGCTGATAGCGGCGCTGATTGATTAAAACGCCTTCACCCTCCCCGCCTTCGATCAAGCGATCGCCTCCGAAGTCATAGACAAAACCATAGATGGGCTCACCATTTTTTATAATCGCAAGGGAGATCGCACAGGCCGGAATGCCGAGTGCAAAATTATTCGTTCCATCAATTGGATCAATGACCCAAGCGTATTTACTTTTTAAGGACAGAACTTCATCCGCGGGATTAGATTCTTCAGAGCAGAAGTCGTCTTTTGCGAAATAGCGCCGGAGCTCGGCAGAGACATTTTCGGATATCGCAAAGTCGGCAAACGTCACGCGGGTGTCATCGACTTTCCACTCACTCGCTACCTGACCGAACTGCTCACGGAAAAATGCGACCTGATTCTTTACAGCGATACGGGCCGCATTAACGCGGTGTTTCAAAGCGGTATCCATCTATTCTAGCGACGAAATTTACCCGGGCGTCGAAAGACTGAACGTTGCTTTCTTTCGGGCGTTTTGCGCTTAGCTTTGGGCGCCTCAACGACAGGCTCGATGTCGATAACAATAGGCTCAGGCTCGGCAACCGCTTCAACCGTTTCGCTCTCAATTTGAGGCGCTGGCGCTGAAGTATTCAACTGGTCTTCAATTTCGACTAACTGTGCCGCTAGGCTGCTGTAGTCTGCTTCAGCCGAAGCCAACGCCTCGCCCAAGGCTTGATTCTCGTCCTTCCACGACAGCTCCTTCTCTTCCCAAAGCGCGAGATCCGCCTCAAGCGTCGCAACCTCTTCCACGAGCTCCGGAGCAGCTTTGGGCTTATCCAGTTTCAGTAGATCGTATTTATCCTGCAAAATGCGCCGCTCCTCGACAATCACATCGACGATCTGTTGCAGCCCTTCAATCCTTGTTCGAGCTCGATCAAGCTCCGCCCCAAGAGTCACGTTCGCGGAAAGCTGTGATTCGAGCTGATTACCCAGCCGCACGACCGCATTTTCAAGCTGCGCAATCTGCTCACTAGGACTTAAAGGTGCGCCAGCTTCGCCAGCGGCCTCGACCATCCCTTCGGCTAAGACAGAACGAGAACCCTCTGTATTCCAAAATGTGATACGCCACCACCCCGTCCGAAATTCATTCGGTGGGGCCTGCAAATCCGTAGAGGCAAGCATCTTGCCCTCTTCACCGTAAAACCAAAGTTGAAGCCAGCGCGCGGTCCAACCTTCTTCGCCAATGGATTCTCCTTTGAGTGGAAGTAAAATTGAGTAGAGATCCTGTTCAAACTCGAGGTCACCGCCCGCTCGTGTCAGCTCTATCGAGCGGTCGCCCAAACCCGTCGCTGCATCATAGACGAGCACATAGTTCAAATCGATCGACACCTCGACATCATCAACAACATCAAAGTAGCGGGCGCGTGAAGCCGCTTCATCGAGATCGACCGCATCAGCATCAATCGCGACGCTATAGATGGCGGAAAAGACCATGCCCTCCCGCAGCGTAGGCGCGAGTTCAGCATCAATTTTCGTTAGCTTACCTTCGACCGCATAATCGACCCACGACCCTTCCAAAGCGTCCTGCGCGCTCAAGCCCAGAGCGCAGACGAATAAGACCAGGACTGCTCGCAATTTACACATCTTAGAAGAAACAGGCTACTCAGCGTTTTGGATCTGCTCGCGGATGCGCTCGATCTCGTTTTTCGCTTCAATCACCTGTTTAGTGATCTCAAGGTTATTTGATTTGGATCCGATGGTGTTAAATTCCCGAAGAATTTCCTGCAGAATGAATTCCAACTTACGCCCGATAGGCGTCGTTTCATCCTTTTTAATCGTATCCATAAACTGGGACAGATGGCTTTCGAGACGTGTTTGCTCTTCTGCCACATCACAGCGATCGGCAAATATCGCGATTTCTTTCAAGACGCGCTCGTCACTCAAGTCGATCTCAAGTTCGGTCATACGCAAGCGAGCCATGAGCTGCTCGCGATAATCCTCAACCCGACGCGGCGCGACTTCGACAATCTTCTTAAGAAGCGACTGCAAGATATCGAGGCGCTGACACAGATCGTCAGCAAGCGATTGCCCTTCAGTTGCACGCATTGCGACAAAGCCTCCCAGTGCTTCAGCAAGAGCTTCCTCAATGACTGGTGCTGCTGACTCAGGGTCGGCGATCGAACTATTCCCCTGTAATGCCAAAATCATCCGCAGGAGGACATCAGCCTGTGGCGGCCATGAGGAGCCTACTTCATCGGCCAATGCACCAAAACGGCTGAGTGACGCACGCACTTCAGCCTCGTTCCAGGTCAACCCTTTCGATTCACCCGCCGCTTGAACATTTAGCGAGGTGTGAACGCGGCCGCGCTGGGCTGCTTTCTTCACCGCCTCCACCATTGCAGGTTCGAGCGACGACCACTCTTTCGGGATAGAAAAGGTTGTCTCGAGGTTACGCCGGTTGACCGACTGTACCTCGACGGTTACGGAATAGCCATCTCCAGAGGCGGTGCCTCGGCCAAAACCAGTCATTGATATCATCGTAAAGTGGTACCGCTTGAGAGAGTGTTCGGGCGAGCGTAAAAACTATCGACTTGAACGATGTTCAGTAGGCGGGAGAACGTTAACGAAGCTTTCCGGAAGCGGGTCCTCCACTTTAAATACTCCTTCGGGGGCTCCCTCGAGTGGAAACTGCAGTTGAGCGGCATGCAGAAAGAGTCTCTTTTTTCCACTTTCCCGAGCGTAGCGGCGATTGGATGCAAAGTCGCCATACGTGGCATCTCCCAAGATGGGAACCCGGCGCTGAGAGCATTGAATTCGGAGCTGATGCGTACGCCCCGTTTCCGGCTTGAGCTCAAGGAGACTCAATACTGGAGGTTTAACCGAAAAACGGAGGGAACGCATTGCAGCCACTGCCGTTGCACCACCCCCTCGTTCAGTCCGAACACGTTCCCCTCGGGTATGATCTGTCTTTAATCGATCTCTCCAGATATCTTCACGCGTTTTCGTTTTTCCAATTACAATTGCGTAGTAAGTTTTCTTTACCTTTCGCTCGGCAAAAAGTTGCCGAAGCTCAGCAGCCTGAACCTCCGAGCTGGTCAAAAGGATGACCCCCGAAGTCGGAGCATCAAGGCGATGGAGAAGATGCCAAACAATGCCCTCTCCTTCAAAGAATTGCATCTTATGATTGTAGGGCAGCTTGAGCAGTGCCTTCGGGTCTACCTTTTCGTCATTCGGGTGCGATCGCACGCCGGATGGCTTGGCTAAAGCGAGAAGGCCCGATGGATGCGACTTCAGCACCCTGACGCCGCGACCGAGCGGCAGTTGATTACCACTGTTCACGTTTTGGATAAATAAAGGTGAAGACATATTCGGTTTGATCCCCCATCTGCGCAATCATCTCGGGAGTCCACTTGAAGTAAGGGGCCGTTCCCTGAATCGAATCTGTCGCGAGGAACTCCTCAAAGCGACTCACGCCAGAGTGCAGGATATTTAACTCCACCAGGGTCCCGTCTCGGTGGATAATAATCTCAAAAGTGATACGCTCGCCGGTGTAGGAGAGGGAACGATTCGCGTTTGCCAAGAGCGTGTTCCACTTCTGCTCGATCACCTCACGCACGCGCTCCCAATAAACGCTGAACTCGCTGTATCGAGCTTTCCATGAGGTGCGACCGATGCGTTGGACACCGAGCTCAGACTGTCGCAGCGGGCTGTGTGCATTATCCAGAGCGAGGCGAGGCGTTTCGCGGCGTTCCTGTGCGTTGGACGGCTGGCTCTGTGGGCGCGGTGGAGAGAATTCAAAGGACTGACCGGTACCGTCGAGATCGCTTGTTATCTCCGTCGGCTGGAGGTCTTCGACCGGCTCAGTCTCCTCGACGAGCTCGATATTCTCGTCTGGATTTTCGCGGGCGAAGAGGCCTTCGGCTGCCTCCGGCTCTAAATCCAATGCCTCCGGCGGTGGCACCTCTTGCAAGTTCGCTGGTGCCGGCATCTGTGGTTGCGCAGGTTCTAGGGCGGGGCTTTGCGGTGAGGGCGGCGGTGCGACTGGCTCTGAAGACTGGAACGGGTTGCCCTGCACGAGTTGAATCGCGTTCGGCATATCACCGGCCATCGCGGGCGATTCATCTGCCGAGAGGGCGGTGACCCCTTCCTGTGCAGCGATTTGATCGCGGTCGGCAATGTTCAGAGTCTCGGGCGGAATACCGTCGATACCATCTGGCGCAGCGCGCACATAGCTCTCTTCCGGGTTTTCTTCCAATCGAGGCAACAACTGCAGAGTCAATGTTTCAGCCGGAGGAACCCCGACCGACTTGACCTTGGGTAGACTGAGGGGAAGCACCGCCTGAGAAAGAAAACCTACAAAAACGATTGCGACGGCGGCGAGAATGGAGGCATCCCGATCCATCGGCTCGTCACGCAAAAGTTCCATCGCCGAGCCTGCTCTACTGGGATCAGCAGGGAAAGATTGGGGTTGGGATGGGGGCGAAGCGGACATGAGGGCGGCAGCTAAATTGCCTTGTGACGTGTAAGGCGCTTCGCCCAGCCGAGGCGTTCAAAAGTCGCGGCGAGGCATTCGGTCGGCAGCCCCATAATATTGTCCACTGAGCCCTCCCAGTGATCGAGGATTAGGTCCCGCCCGGCCTCATGCTGGATACCATAAGCGCCAGCCTTATCGAGCGGATCGACGATTTCGAAATAACGCTCGGCCACCGCAGCATCGAAAGCCTTGAAAACAACCCGACTCGTCTCGACGAAGTTCTCCTCTACACCCTGCTCACGCCATTGCAGCGAAACCGCCGTGTGCACGACGTGGGTCTGCCCCGCGAGCCGTAGAAGCATCGAGCAGGCCTCGGCCAAATCGGCCGGCTTATGGAGCAACTCATCCCCCAGCGCCACAACTGTATCCGATCCGAGGACAGGTTGGGCAGGCCGCCGCTCCGCTGCCCAGCCAGCCTTCAGGCGAGCATTGTGCAAGACGACTTCGGTCGGACCCTCGTCAGTCGCGTTCCATTCATCGACATCAGCGGGTAATAGATCAGCGGCATAACCCATCTCCGTAATGAGATCGCGCCGCCGCGGGGAACCTGAAGCAAGGACAAGACGCACTTGCGAAACCGTTATAGGTCCACTCATCGAACCAACGAAAGAACATCACCCTCAGCGCGAGCGAGCGCGAGGCGAGTGAGCTGATATTGATACTCGGCCGCAACGAGACCATCTTCGGCGGTGGCCAAACTGGCCTGTGCTTCGACAACTTCGCTGTTGTTTGCGACACCCTCTTCAAAGCGATTTTGGGCAAGCTCGAGTTCTAGCTCAGCGAGAGTTACCTGCCGACGGGCTAGCGCTATGCTTTTTACGGCCGTGGCGACTTGATTGATCGCGACGCGATATTCTGCCTCAATTTGCTTCTCGATCGAAGCAAGCGCGATCGTCTGGCCTCGGACCGCACTCGCCGCTTCAGCTTGATTCGCATCGAGGCGGAAACCTTCGAAGATCGGCACCGAGACGGTCACGCCAACAGACCAGATTTCTTCAAAGGGGTCGTCGAAAACATCTGCCGCTCGGCCATAGGCGCCACTCAGCTCTACACTAGGTAACCACTGGTAATCGGCCGCCTTCTTGGCTAAGCGGTTACGCTCGAGGCGGCGCGTTTCTGTAACCACTTCTGGGCGACTCTGGAGCACGCGCTCAAAACGACCGTAGTCAAAATCGAGCAGAGCGCTCATATCCAAATCCACCGCAGCAAGTTCTAAGGGCCGGTCAAAATCCAAATCGAGGGCACGCTTGAAGTTTGTTTCAGACTGGAAGATTTGAGTTTCGAGCTGGATCAAGCTGAGTTCACTAGCAGCTAGCCTGACCTCGGCGCGGGTGGCATCGAGCTGAGTTGCTGAACCTGCTTCGAGGCGGCGGGAAGCGATATCAAAGAGTGTCTGGTCGCGTTCGATCTGAGAGCGTATGGCAGCCGCCTGACGCAAGTTGCGCTGGTGGTCGAAAAAAAGTTGTGCGATCGCCTGGCGGATGTCTTCGGCGGTCTGGTCGAGTTCGAGGCGCGCGATCTCGGTGTTAAACTTCGCCACCCGATAATCTGAATGGGTGTTAAAATCGAAAATTGAAAGCCGCGCACGAAGAAGGGCAGAGAAGCTATTGACGGTGGCTACGCTAGTCCCGCTTCCGAAATTAAAGTAGTTCTGTGACCTCGTCTGCGACGCATCCGCTGTCACCTGAGGAAGCAAATCCGCCCGCGCGCGACGCTGGGCCTGTACCGAAGTCTCGATCTGCTCCGCGCTGAGCAAGAGGTCGAAGTTTGCCTTCGGCGCTCGCTGAAGAGCATCCTCAAGGGTGTATCGCTGAACTCCTTGCCCGAAAACAGCCGGGGCCATGGGCGACAAGTAGAGAACGATAATGGCGGCAGTTCTGAGCTGGGATCTCATCAATCAAAAATCAAAGAGCGGATAATGTGCTCACCCGCTAGGGTGAACAAGGCTGAAGGGAGCTCTTTCAATCGCAAGCCTGCGAAGAAATATTTCCCCTTGCGGACCCGTTGGCATGAAAAGAGTTTAGGTGTCTTGAATCTGACGAACAGTCTTACCTACCGAGCCTACGGAAGCCCTGCAGACGTCCTTCATCTAGAAGAAAATGCGCTCCCGGCTATCGGAGCCACCGAGGTCAAACTCCGCATGCTCGCCGCACCGATCAACCCCTCGGACTATGGCATGATCCTAGGAAAATATGGTGAGAACAAAGCGCTCCCAGCCATTGGCGGACGCGAAGGGGTCGGTGAAGTGATCGAGGTTGGAGACGAAGTTTCAACGCTCACAGTCGGTTCGCGCGTCATTTTTCCTGGCGAAGCTGGAACCTGGCAGACCGCCGCTGTCGTGCCGGCAGCTGGTCTTCGACAAGTCCCAGCAGATCTCTCGATCGAATTCGCCGCAACGACGATGGTAAACCCGCCAACAGCGTGGCGTATTCTCCGCGACGCAAACTTACCAAAAGGTTCGTGGGTGATTCAAAACGCGGCCAATTCCGCCGTCGGGCTCAATGTGGTCCAGATGGCACGTCACCTCGAGCTCCGGACCCTGAATGTTGTTCGCAACGAAAAGTGGATCGGCCCTCTCAAAGAACTCGGTGGCGATGTCGTCGTGACCGAAGAGAGTGGCTTTGTGAAGGATCTTTCTAGTCTGCTCGGAAACGAGCGGCCTATCCTCGCAATCAACTCCATCGGTGGAGAGAGTGCACTTCGCCAGCTCAAGAGCCTTGGAGCCGGCGGCACTCAAGTCACGATCGGAGCAATGACCTTTGATGCCATTCGCTTCCCCACCCGGCAGCTCATTTTCAACGACATCACCCTCAAGGGTTTTTGGATGGATCGCTGGTATCGGGATAATCTCGACACGCGTGTCCAGATCATGTTCGACAGTCTTTTCAACCTGGCAAAAGAGGGCATCATCGACACACACGTCGCAGCCAAGTATCCACTTTCAGACTACAAAATAGCTCTCGAGGAAAATGACGAAACACGCCTCGGAAAAGTGCTTTTCGTCGGCAGCTAGTCTCCATCAGGCACGAAGGTTAAGCCCGACTAGATAAGTCCTGGCTTCAACTTGCGCGCAGCCAAGAAAGCTTCTGGGTCAGCCACCCAATGCTTGGGGCTTGCTTCGCTGAGCGGAGTACTTGGTGGCTCTGGAGTGCCTTTACGGTGGATCGGCGACGGTGGATCGCCTTCTAGAACGAGGCGTTTTCGACTGCGCTCAGTTGCTGGGTCAGCGACAGGGATCGCGCTGATAAGGGCCTGCGTATACGGGTGTAGTGGGTTTCCCATGACTTCAGTTGCATCGCCAAGTTCGACAATGCGACCAAGATACATCACGGCGATGCGGTCAGCGAGGTATTTGACGACTGAGAGATCATGGGAAATAAAGAGCATCGTCAGATCTCGCTGCGCGACGAGCTCGCTCAAAAGATTGAGTATCTGCGACTGAATCGAGACGTCGAGGGCCGAGACTGGTTCGTCCGCAACAATGAGTTTCGGTTCAGGTGCGAGGGCGCGGGCAATCGCAACGCGTTGGCGCTGGCCTCCAGAGAACTCGTGCGGATACTTCCGCATCTGAAATGGGTTTAGCCCAACTGTGCGCATGAGCTCAGCGACGCGCTGCCGCATTGCTTCACCTTTGCATGGATGACGTAACGCCACTGCCTCCGCGAGCGTATCCAATACTGTCATACGCGGGTTGAGCGAAGCGTAGGGATCTTGGAAGATCATTTGAAATTCAGGACGCGCTGCACGCAATTGTTCACGCGACAAAGCGCCGAGGTCTTTGCCCTCAAAAAGCACCCGTCCGCTCGTCGCTTTTTCTAGCTGGAGTAAGGTCCGCGAGAGGGTCGACTTACCGCAGCCGGACTCACCGACGAGACCAAGAATCTCACCTTCCTGAATCTGCAGTGAAACGCCGTCGACCGCTCGGACTTCAGCGACCGTTTTACGGAGCAGGGTTCCCTCCTTGATCGGAAAGACCTTGCGAAGATTCTCTAGTTCGAGAAGCGGAGCAGGTTCAGCCACGTGCAACCTCCATTCCTTTTGAGAGCACAACATCAGAGGAGCGCGCCCAATGCGTCGGCGAATGTTGCACAAGCGGCGGACGTTCTTCGAGCCAGCGCCCGCCATTGCTTAATCCTTCACGAAGCGCGAAAGGATCGCCCAAAATCGGTTTCGAGACATCCGGAGGCAATCCCGGCAGGGCATAGAGCCGTTGTCCCTTTTCTCCCCGAGACGGAATCGAACGCTGAAGGGCGATCGTGTAGGGATGCTGCGGATTTTCGAATATCTCATCAACTGTTCCCATTTCCATCACTTGCCCTGCATACATGACGAGAACGCGATCACATCTGCCCGCGACGACTCCAAGATCATGCGTAATCAAAAGCATCGCAGCATTCTTTGCCTGTTGCCGGGCCTGAAGGAGGTCGAGGATCTGGGCCTGTACCGTCACGTCGAGAGCCGTCGTTGGCTCATCAGCAATAATGAGCTCAGGGTCTGAGATCAGAGTCATTGCAATCATGACGCGCTGACGCATCCCGCCAGAGAACTGGTGTGGGTAAAAATGGATACGTTGAGCGGCTTCAGTCACGCCCACATTTTCGAGGGCCTCAACCCCACGCTCCCAAGCCTCCTTTTTTCCTAATCCTTGATGGATTCGCAGCGGCTCCACTAGTTGCATCCCTACTTTCAAATACGGATTCAGCGAGGTCATCGGATCCTGAAAGATCATCCCAATTCGGCGACCTCGGATCGAACGAAAGGAAGCTTCGGATAAGGATAGGAGGTCAACCCCATCAAACTCGGCCGTGCCGGATTCGATGCGCCCAACTGGCTTGGGAACGAGCCCTAGGAGCGCCCGGCCAGTGACAGACTTCCCCGAGCCAGACTCACCCACGATCCCAAGCGTCTCGCCTCGCTCCAAGGCGAACGAAACCTCTTCAACGGCACGCACCACACCATCACGGGTGTGAAAGCGAACGCTGAGGTCTTTGACGTCGAGGAGTGGCATGAGGGCTAGTTTTTACTCGTTTTCGGATCGATGGCATCGCGCAGCCCATCACCGAGAAAGCTTAGGCAAAAGAGTGTTAGGGAGAAGAAGACGGCAGGAAATATCAGCGTCCAGGGATATACATCCATCCGATCGGCGCCTTCGCTAATGAGAGAGCCCCAAGAGCTGAGGGGGGCTTGCACACCGAGGCCCAGAAACGACAAGACACTTTCCAGAAGCATCACTGCCGGAATCGTCAGCGTTGCGAGGACGATCACGGGCCCAAGCGTATTGGGAATTAAATACCGCAGGACAATCTTCCAGAATGGAAGCCCGAGCATGCGGGCCGCTTCAAGGAATTCTTGTCCTTTTAGAGTGAGCACTTGCGCTCGTACCACCCGCGCCATCGTAAGCCATTCAACCGCACCAATGGCGAGGAAGAGCAACCAAAGACTCCGCTCAAAAACGGTCATGAGAAGGATGACAAAAATCGTAAAGGGCAGCGAATAGAGGATATCGACGATTCGCATCATAAGGTTGTCCACTGCCCCACCGACGTAGCCACTGATCGACCCGTAGAGAACCCCAATGATGAGCGCAACCAGCGCAGCCACGACACCGACCCCTAGGGAAACTCTCCCTCCAACGAGGACGCGCACGAGAAGATCCCTCCCGAGCTCATCGGTACCAAACCAGTGACGCTCGCCACTCAAAGTGTAGATGAGGGGCACTCCCATGCCCTCCAAGGAGAGCGGATCACCTTCAAGGACTTCTTCTAGCGGCTTTGATGCACTCGCAAAAGCGCTACGCACGATCGAACGAATTTCATCGAGAGCGGAACGCAGGACGACACGTTCCTCGCTATCCAAATCATAAATCGCGGTGCCTAAATCCGTCAGTCTTAACTCAGCCTCAGTCAGTGTGGATTGAGAGAGTTGAGCGCCCAGTGTCTCTGAGTCAGTGAAAGTAAAGCCGAGGTCGGCCAAACCCAATTGAACTAAGGGGGAACCGGCGGCCGTAAGCTCACTCCTTACTTGGTTTGAAATTTCGGGAAAAAGTCTATCGAGCGAAACCTTATCACCTAATTCTGATACAAAATGGCTGAACCCGAGCTGCCCATTCGAGGGATGATCGACGACTGACAGATGCGCCCGCTCAATGATCCGTTCCATCGGCCGCGTGGCTCCGAGGCCTAGATTTCCATCGGCGAAGCCATAAGGAGACAAAAGCGGCCCGATCAAAGCAGAGAGAACCAATCCGAGCAGCACCACTCCACTTCCGAGTGCCATGCGATTTTGGCGCAAGCGCAACCAAGCGTCCTTCCATAGGGACGCTCCAAGCTCGATCTCTGTGGGAGGCGTAGGCATCAGAGTTGTGAGCGAAGACGCGGGTTAAGCCATGCCTGAAGTAGGTCGACGAGCAGATTAAGCAGAACAATGAGAACGGCGTAAACGAGGACGGTCCCCATCACGACGGTGTAGTCCCGATTGAAGGCACTGTTGATAAAAAACCGGCCAAGTCCGGGGATGAAGAAAATCGTCTCAATGACAAAAGAGCCGGTCACCAGCCCTGCCAATGCTGGACCCATAAACGTAATGACAGGCTGGATACCTCCGATAAGGGCATGACGCAGGACAACGGTAGATTCCTTCAAACCCTTAGCTCGTGCGGTCAGAATGTAGTCCTGATCAAGAACTTCTAGCATGCCCCCACGCGTTAGCCGGGCAACGTAGGCGGCGTAGAAGAGCCCCAGCGTCGCCGCAGGCAGGATACGGTCGGCGGCGTAGACCCACCCGATCGGGTTAAGCCAGCTCAAGGTGAGTGAAAAAATGAGGATCAGGAGTGGGCCCATGACAAAGGTCGGGAGGCAAATCCCCACCATCGCCAAGCTCATCGGAATATAATCGAGCAAGGTATTCCGCCGCATCGCGGCAAAGATACCGACGGGCAAGCCGAAGCCCAAGGCAACGACTAGCGACCACATTGCGAGTTCCAACGAAACCGGGAATCCAGCCGCAATGAGTTCATTCACCGTTCTGCCAGGATACTTAAACGAGGGCCCAAGGTCTCCCTGCAGTAGATTCGCCAAATTCCGACCATATTGAACAAGCAAAGGCTCATTCAAGCCGTAGTAAGCATTAAGCTCCTCGATCACCTCTGCGGGGGCTGCCTTCTCATCATCGAAAGGCCCGCCCGGCGCGCTGCGAACGAGAAAAAAGGTCGCGAAGTGGATCACGAGAAGAACCGGAATGGCCTGAAGAAGCCTTCTGAGAAAGAATCCGAGCATCTATTCAAGCGGTTCGAGGTAAACGTACTTGTAGGGATGGCGGTCGAGCAGGTTTGGATACCAGCCCTGCACACTCTCACGAATCAGCTTTGAAGAAACGTAGTAGTAGATCGGAAGGACAGGGAGCTCATCGAGCAGCACCGCCTCCGCCTGCTGGAAGAGCTCCATTCGTTCCTCCGGATCAAAACTCCGCGCAGCCCGATCCATCAGGCGATCGTACTCTGCGTTCTCAAATCCCGTCGAGTTATTGCCACTAGTGCTCAACCAAAGATCTAAGAACGTGCTCGGATCGAGATAGTCGCCAACCCAACCAGCGCGTCCGATATCGAACTCTATCCGATTTAAACTATCGAGGAAGACCTTCCACTCCTGATTTTCGAGTATGATTTCAATGCCGAGCTCGTCTTTCCACATCTGCTGAATGATCTCGGCGATGCGTTTGTGCCCTTCGGATGTGTTGTAAAGCAGCTTGAGCTCGGGGAATCCCTCACCACCCGGATAGTCTGCCTCGACCAAGAGCTCACGGGCGCGCTCAGGATCATACGCCACCTTGTGCCTCGAATCGTAGCCTGCGGTATCTGGCGGCACGAAACTGTAGGCGGGCAGCTGTCCGCCACCGAGGAACCCTACAATCGCCTCTCGGTCGATCGAGTAGGCCAAGGCCTGTCGCACTCGTTTATCACTCATCGCCCTCCGTATCTCCAACTGATCCGATCCTGATCCCGCTTCAGGCGGTGACACATTCAAGCGGTAGTAGTAGACTCCCAAATACGCATCGAAACGCTGGTTATTCGGATAGTGCTTTCGGTTAAATTCGATACGGTGCGCTGGAATTGTGCTGGTGACATGCACATATCCATCCCGAAAAGCGCGCTGCTCGGTCTCGACGTTATCGATCGGGTAGAAGTAGATCTCGCGAAGGCGCATCGCTTCAGCGTCCCAATAGTCATCGCGCTTTACGACGTGAAGATGTCGATTGATCTGCCAATCTTTGAGGCGATAGGGGCCGTTCGTGACAATGTTCTCCGGACGAGTCCAAGGCGAATCTCGCTGCGTTATACCCCCATGCTTTTCAATCGTGGGTGGATGAACAGGATACCAAGAGTAGTGCGCAAGCATCCCAAGAAAGTATGCGGCCGGTTTCTCTAGCTCGATACGAAGGACAAAATCACTTTCAGCGATGACCCCCACACTGGCTGCTTCCCACAAATCATAGGGTTCTCTGCGAAATTGAACAAAGCGCTTTAAGATCTGTTCCCTAGTGGATGCGAGGAGCGCCGCAGGCCAGTCAAAGGCGAGCTCGCCACTGCCTAGTTGCTCAAGCTCTTCGAGACTCAGCTGATCAAGTCCTTTGGAATTGAGCGGATTCTCCGAGGTCGGATTCGGTCGAAAATCGACGCACGCTAAGTCGGCCCAGAGCACCGGAAACGCTTGGTCTTTGCCAAAAAGAATGCGCCCGAGAAAGCTACGGTTGTAGGCTTCGGCGTTGTCCATGAGGTAGAGCAAGTAGGCATATTTGGCCGCCATTTTCGGATTCAGCATCCGATGATAGGCGTATTCGTAGTCACTCGCTCTGACCGGATCTCCATTGCTCCACGTCGCATCGGGACGCAGATAAAAAGTGTAGGTTAAACCGTCCGGTGAAATTTCCCAATGCTCTGCACTGCTATCGGCGAGCGGCGCAATCGTTCTCGGATGGATACCGACGAGCCCCTCAAAAAGCGCCGAGATGATGTTATTCTCGCTCACACCGGTGACGATGTGCGGATCAACGCCCTCCGGCTCAGTTCCATTTGCGTAATGGAAAACTTGATACTGATCACCTGTCTCGACATTCGAGATGCGCGCCTGCGCCCCCATCACCCAAAGGGAGAGGAGCGAAACAAAGAAAGCGCTGCGCCAGCTAAAAAAATTCAACGGTTTGAGATTGAGTGCTCCAAAATGAAAAGCAAATGGATTGCCGAATAGACTGACCAGCTCAAGTTCATCTCTATGTTCCCGAACATCCGCACTAGCCCGATTAGAGCCATAGCGTTCTCAGTCCTCATTTTCGCCACCGCAGGAGGGCTCCAAAGCAAGGTCCTCATCACGGAGGCTGATCAACTACCCCGCATCGCCTACCCTTTTGAAGGCAAGGTTCTCGATTTGATCGAGGATGAGGATGCCCTTGGGAGTTTTCTCGATGAGGCTCAGACCGAGATTGAGGCTCAACTCGACCGTTTTGATATCCAAGACCAGGCGACTGTCCGGCGTTATACCCAAATGCTGCGCACCTTCAGGATTCTCGACGGCGACCATGAAGCTGGACTGAACCTTCTGCTCGAGATTCGTGCCCTTCAAGATAAGCCTGCGGAGAAACTGACTTCGGGCCTTATTTCCGAGGCCCTTTTGCGAGCCTATATTGAAGACAAATTGAAGCCAGGCGCAGAGGGCGTCACGGCTGCCTTTGCCGAGCGCTACACGCCGGCAGTCGATCAGCTGCCATGGGAGATCGTCCAAGACAGTATCGAGCAGACCAATGGCGCTTTTCGCTACGTTTCGAAGAACCTCTACTATGGCTCGCTGGAGAGCAGCATGCAGGTAAGCGTCGACCAAAACGGGACCCTTTCGCTCGGCGATGTCTACCAGCTCGCGTCGATCAAATACATGGTCACACAAATTCTTCCGTTGGCCGAAAAGACGTTTGAGATTACTAGTGCCTACATTGCTGCTAACCGCGTTGAGAAGGCTGACATCTGGATCGCCCGCAGGGTCGATCTTTCGAGCGAAGAAGAGCTCAGTCCGGTCGTCATCGCGGTCTGGGACAGCGGTGTGGATGCCGACATCTTTCTTCCACTAGGCCAGATGTGGGTCAATTCAGCCGAAGTCGTCGATGGCACTGACAGCGATGGCAATGGCTTTGTCGATGACCTCTACGGCCCTTCTTGGGATCTCAACAGCCGTCGTGCGGTCGGCAGCCTCTACCCTCTTAGCGAGGAGGAACTCGCCGCCTATCCAGAGAATCTCGATTTCACCAAGGGTCTGATCGATCTCGGGGCAGCGGTTGATTCTGAATACGCTCAGGCGACCGCAAAAACAATGTCCACGCTTGAGCGCGACGAAGTGAAAGCGTTCCAAGAACGCATCGGGCTCTATGGCAACTACACTCATGGAACCCACGTTGCGGGCATCACCGCAGCCGGAAACCCAGCAGCCCAGATCCTGAGCACCCGCATCACCTTCGGGCACACCGTGATCCCTGAGGAACCCACTCTCGCCGAAGCCATTCGCGGTGCCGCCGAGGCCGGAAAGACGATCGCATATTTTAAGGAGGCTGGAGTGCGCGTCGTAAATATGAGCTGGGGTGGCTCGCAGGCAGGCTTTGAACACGCCTTGGAGGCCAATGGAATCGGCGATGATCCCGAGCAGCGCGCAGAGATCTCACGCGTGCTCTTTGAAATCGGTTACGACGCACTCTACGAGGCGATGGCAAGCGCGCCTGAGATTCTCTTCATCGCCGCTGCCGGAAATTCCGATGGCGACGTGGATTTCAACAAGGTCATCCCCTCTTCAATCGAGCTGCCGAATGTCATGGTCGTAGGCGCAGTCGATCAGGCCGGTGATGAAACGAGTTTCACTAGCTACGGGAAAAACATCAGTGCCCATGCCAATGGCTTTGAAGTCGAAAGTTACGTCCCGGGTGGCCGCACCCTAGCCTACTCTGGCACCTCGATGGCCTCGCCCAATGTGGCCAATCTCGCGGGCAAGCTCATCGCCCTTGATCCAAGCCTGACTCCGCGCGAAGTGATCAGTCTGATCAGACTTGGAACAGAAACCTCCGAAGACGGACGCCGCTTTCTCATTCACCCGCGAAAATCGGTGGAGATGCTTAGGCAGCGCCTTACGAGCAAATAGCAGATCAAGCGCAAGGCACCGTGCGCTACGGCAGGCAGATTTTCTTCTGAAGATTGAGCATCGATCTTATCTTCGAGGCCCAGCTTCTTAAGGTATTTGCGATCAAAGGTGCTTCCAGCAGGCACGCGGCCCCCTGATTTACGCTCATGCTCAAGCGCATTGGCAAGGTGCACGGCGGTGAGAACGCTCGCGGACTCGCAAGGGCTCTTCATCGGATCGTGGTGCAAAGCAACGGCTTCGACGGTGGTACTCGGAAGCCCCCAAAGGTTAAGCAGATAGGCACCAGCCTCAGCGTGGGAAGCTCCCATAAGCTGCCGCTCTACCCTGTGCCGAGGCAACCCTTCACTCGATGCGATTTGGTTCGCCTGGACGTGTTCGCGGTGGCGATAGACGCTGAGAATGAGGTCCCCAATATCATGGAGAAGCCCTGCGGTGAAAGTTTCCTGGCGGAAGGCGTCTCCGTTGGGCAGAAAGCGGACAACAGCCTGCGATAGGCGACCCACTGCTAGCGAGTGCTTCCAATAGCTATGGATCGAAAGGAAAATGCCCCCTTGCTGCTCGAACTGCGAGAAAACGCCCGAAAGGAGCACAAGGGATTGAAGTATTTCAATACCCAGTAGGCGGCTCGCTTCACCGACGTCAGCGATCTTATTCGGGAGGCCAAAGAAACCGGAGTTTACGAGCTGTAGAACCTTTGCCGCGATCGCTGGGTCCATTTCGATCGATTTGACAAGAGCCTCGACGTTCGGGTCCTTCGATCGCAGCTCGCGGGTGATATCGAGATAAAGTGATGGCAGGCTCGGCAGGCTCTTGATGCCGCCTACGAGTGAACGCAGACTAGGCGAAGAGACAATATTGCGCAGATTAAGGGCGCGGTTGATCGCTTCGAGAAATTCCGCCGGAGGACTATTCTTCGAGATAAACTGATGGGCCGCTGATGCAGCTGAAACTGCCATCCGGCGATCGGCTTGGTCTGCCGTTAATATTCGGATCGTCGAAGGATCTTTCTCAGCAATCATCTCGAGCGCTTCGAGCCCGGTCTGCTCTGAGGAAATATTGAAGTCCGAGATGACGACATCGGCAGAAAACGAATCCAGAAGACTGAGTCCCTCGGCTGAGCTCCCAACGACGCGAAAATCCCATTCATCGGCGAGATCTGGGTGAGTACGCTGAAGCGAGCGCATGAGCGCCGAATCACCATCTAGGATCAGAACCTTCACTTCGGTTGAGATCTTCTTTTCGACTGGAACAAGAGTTGCCACGATATTACTAGATATTTCGGCTCTTCTGCTCCCGCTCTTAAGTCGTCTTTCATCTTATTTTACCGTGAATCCCTGATGAAATTGTAAAATACACACTACACGCCGAATCAAAGATGCGTATCTATCTAACCTATTTGCGATTTAAGATAAACAATTAAAGAATTTTGAACACACCTAGCACAGTCGATCGATCCGGCATTTGCTGATTTACAATCAAGCCGTTGTTAATAAGTTTCTTCTTATGATCACGCCCACTACACCCATCGCATTCATTCAAGGCATAGGCGCTCCGGAACTTCTCGTCGTGTTCCTCATCGTGCTGCTTTTCTTTGGTGCGAAGCGGCTTCCTGAACTCGCACGCGGCTTGGGCAAGTCGATGAAAGAGTTCAAAAAGGCGACTCAAGAGGTGCAGGAAGACTTCCAGGAAGCAATGGATACGGTAGATCCGTCAAAACCAGAAAAGCCGGTCGTAAATAAGCCGGCAGCCAATACGCAGCCCGCAAACACGCCTGAGCAGGAAACGAGCGAAAAGGTCTAGCTCTGGCTACGCCAGCCTCCCCTACAGGAGCGCGTCGATTTCCGAAAGGAGCCCTGCAATCTCTAAAGGCTCCAAATCAATCAACGGGACTACGAGGTCCCGCTTTTCCGGCATATACCGGTAATGACCACGCCGATTCGCGAGCGGCTTAAGCACACGCCGGCGCTCGAGCATGACCGTGATGAGATTAAGGAAAACGAGGCGCTCCCGCTTCATTGATCCCGGCTCATCACCTTCGGTCGATTTTACTTCTTCGATCAGGCCGAGAAAGATTTCTTCCGCCGTCGCAAGTGATCGACGATTTTCATCGGAATCCGACGCCGGCTTGAATCGGTGACGCCAGCGACAAAAGACAGGCCCCGGCGCCGTCCAGTCCGAACGTTCTTCTTCGCGCAGATCAGCCCTTTCCAGAACACCCTCTTCTCCCCGATAAAGAATGCACTCAACTTCTTCGTCTTCAGCAAACGCCACTCCGGAGACGGTCGACTGCTTTGCCACTCTTCTGATCGATATTCCCATTTTTCCCATTGCCGGATAAACCCGACCCTAGAGCATACGCAGGACGACGGACTCCGTCGCAATCGAAATTTATGTCACAGCGCACAGTCATCATAGGAGATGTCCACGGATGTATCGAAGAACTGGATCGTCTCCTCAAAAAGCTTTCGCTTGGACCAAAAGACCGCCTCATCTTCGCTGGTGATCTAGTCAACAAAGGTCCGGCGACGATCGCAGTGCTTAAACGGGCACGTGAATTGAAGGCAGAATGCGTCTTAGGGAATCACGAAATCCGGCTCCTACGCTACCGCCAGGGCGAAAACTTCAAAACACAGCGACTGAAAGACATCAAGACGGCCCTTAAACTCACCGAGGCCGATTGGGCATACCTCGAGGCCATGCCACTGCACATCGAACTGCCTGAACACAATGCGATCGTTGTGCACGGCGGCTTTCTCCCCGGTATTCCATGGCGCAAACAAGGCGAGGAAATCATTACGCGCATTCAGACAATCGACGAAAACAACGAGGCATGCAAACGGACGAAAGCACCTGACGTGCGCTATTGGGCCGAGAGCTGGGAAGGCCCTGAGTTCGTGATCTATGGCCACACCCCGCGGAGGGAGATATACAAAATGCGTGATTCGATCGGCCTCGACACTGGTTGTGTCTACGGTGGACACCTCTCGGCGCTCACCCTCCCCGAACGCTCCATCACCCAAGTGAAGGCTGGGCAGGCCTACGAAGCCTCGGCGAAATTTTAGATTTGGTATTAGAGAGCGTATTCAGAGTTGCGCCCGGCGACCAACTTAGGCCCATTGGATGGGACAGACCCTCGGGCAAATACCAAACTGGTAACGACTGATGATCAAGCACACGCCCCGTCCAAACACTCCGCCAGATGGCCAGCCATTGATCGACGCCTACACGATCGATGAGCTCCTGCACTGGCCGCGCGAAGCGCTCGATAAACTCGACCCGGCTCGCCTCAAGGAAACTTCGGACTTCAGCATCGCGCAGCTCCTTGAGCGCATCGATCTCGACGAAGCACGCGATCTCCTGCGCCAGCTAAGCGTCGAGCGCGTTTCGGACATCCTCTCAGAGACGGACGACGAATCAGCGGCGGAGATTCTCTCTTCAATCCGGGAGCAACGCGCGACGCGCATTCTAGATAATTTCGATCCGGATGATGCCGCCGACATTGTCGCCGAAATGGCAGACGATGATCGCGAGCGCCTAATGGACACGCTCGACGACGTAGATCGCGAGGCGATTGAGACCCTCCTGACTTACGATCCGGAGACAGCCGGGGGCCTGATGACGACTGATCTCGATCTCGTCCTGCAGGACATGACGATCGATCGGGCGATCACTGAAATCCGCAAAATCGCGGAGAATCACGAGGATCTGCACTATGTCTACGTAGTTGATGGCGAAAATCGCTTCCTCGGCACCGTGTCATTGCGCAAGCTGATTCAGGCACAGCCTCAACAGCGGCTCGCAGACATCATGCGCACGAACATCCGAAGCGTGGCCCATGCAGACATGGACCAAGAAGATGTCGCCCAGCGGATGGCGGAACACAACCTGCTCGATATGGCGGTCGTCGATGAGGGGAATCACCTTCTCGGCATCATCACTCACGATGATATTTTGGACGTCGTTCAGGAAGAAGCGACGGAGGATATCCTTATCATGGCGGGTGCGGGCGGCGATGAGACGGTCCATGACGACGTGCTCTACAGCGTGCGCAAGCGCCAGCCGTGGCTCTTTGTAAACCTAGGAACAGCATTCGTTGCCGCCTTTGTCGTCTATCTTTATCAGGATGAGATCAGTGCCCTTCCAATCCTTGCTGCACTGATGCCGATCATCGCAGGCGTGGGCGGTAATAGCGGCCAACAAGCGCTCGCTGTAGCGATTAGAAGCCTCGCTCTCGGTCAGGTTCAGAAGGGCGAAGGGCGGCGCGTGATTATAAAGCAAATGGCGATCGGCCTGATCAACGGCACCCTCGTTGGTTGCTTCGCTGCAGGCGCCGTTTTCCTCCTTTCACCAACCTTTCCCGAACGTGGACTGCTCAGCCTCGTTGTCCTCTTTGCGATGGTTCTAAATACGCTAACCGCAGGTTTGGCGGGAGCGTTCGTGCCCATTTTTCTCAGCAGTATCCGTCGTGATCCCGCCCAGAGCTCCAGTATCCTTCTCACCGCTATTACGGATACAGGTGGATTCTTTATCTTCCTCAGTCTCGGCAGCTGGCTACTCGAAATCTCTTCTTAACCTACATGAGTTTGAAAAGTCCTCACACCCCCGTCCTTGCTCCATCAATACTCGCGGGCGACCACGCCAACCTTGTCTCTGCACTTCGCGTTATTGAGACCACCGATGTTCAGTGGCTCCACCTCGACATCATGGACGGTCACTTTGTGCCCAACCTCAGCTTTGGACCCGCCACGGTGAAGTCACTACGGGGAAGCAACGCGGACCTCTTTTTCGATGTCCACCTCATGCTCAGTCGCCCTGACAAATACATCGACGCGTTTATCGATGCGGGTGCTGACGGTATTACGATTCACGTCGAGCCCGACTATGACGTCGCTGGGACGCTGAAAAAAATCAAAGAGGCCGGGCTCAAGACAGGCGTTGCACTCAATCCAGGGACAGACGCCGAAGCCGCTTTTCCCTACCTCGACGACATCGACCTTGTGCTTGTTATGACTGTCTGGCCGGGCTTTGGCGGGCAGGCATTTATTTCTGACACGCTCGGAACGATGGAGAAACTATCGAAGCGCCGTGCAGAAATCGGGCAGCCCTTTCGCCTCGAAGTCGATGGTGGGGTTGATTTAAAAACCGCCCCGCTTTGTAAAGCAGCAGGCGTAGACACCCTTGTCGCCGGGACAGCCTTTTCCCGTGCTGAGGATAAAGCCGCCTTTCTCACCGAGATCGAGACAGCCTAACAACACCCCATCGTCTTGTCGCCGGCGGGGAAGAGGGAAATTTGAAGTTGCAGTTCCAACTCAATTTCTATGCTGAATAAGCATGCTCCCTTGGTTGGTTCGCCCAACGAAAGCCTTTTGAGGCCTCGTGACTCTTTTCATTTTTCCATGCGCTGCCTTGCCATTGCTCGGCCAATACCAGGACTTCTGGGAAGACTTCGACTCTTCTCGCAGTGCCTCAGTTTCGCTGTCGCACGACAGTAGCATCTTCGGAAATTCGAGCGACGTAGCAGATACGATTATACAAGGATCACTTCGCGGAGCACTGACGAAAGACTTCAATTTCGCGACCTTCGGCATCGAAGCCAACGCCGCCTTCGCTCAGTTCTTTGAATACGATGACCTCAACTACGAGGACATCACATTCAACAGGCTCCTCAACGACTTCCGGCAAAACTTCTTCTGATACTACTGGTTGAGCTGCTACTGGCTCCTCCATCACTTCTCGTGGAGACACCGGAACAGCCGTTCTCTCCGCGTTTGGAAGTTTTCGTATTTCTACGACTTCAGGCAGTTGGCATCCGCCGAGAATCGCGGCACAGATAAGGCAAAGAATAACTCGGGAGGCGATTAACATCAGACTCGAAAATTTGGTGGGCAAAGGACAAGTGGCAACTATTCAATCATCGGTAATCTAGCGTCCGAGCCCAATCAATTGCAGCGCTTGGCTGGGCAACTTTGCTGAGGCCCTTTATTGACAGTCTGCTGCCATTTAGCTACTGCGGTAGGGGTGGGGACAATTGTTAGGGGCAAAGCAAGACCGTGGACTTGGGGCATTTTAGCTCTCGGATTACTGGGGGCTGCGGGGCTCAACTTGATGGCTGGATCACTCTCCATCGGGCCAGTCCAGATGATCGCGATCCTACTCAGGCCGCTACTGGATCTCGGGGATGTGGGCGCGCACACGAGCGCTGAAGCTGCGGTCGTCTGGAACCTACGCCTCCCTCGTGTTCTAGGCGGTATGCTGGTTGGTGCTGCCCTTGCGAGCGCGGGCGCTGCCACGCAAGGCCTCTTTCGCAATCCGCTCGCCGACCCAGCACTGATTGGAGTCACCAGTGGCGGAGCGCTCGGAGCGCTCTTTGGTATCCTTGGCATCGGGATGCTGCCCACCCTTCCACTTTTGCTCAGTCGATTCGCCGTCCCGGGAGGTGCGCTGATCGGAGCCATTTGCGTAGCCCTGCTCATTTACCGACTGGCGACGTCACACGGGCGCACTTCAGTGACAACGCTCCTTCTCGTGGGGGTTGCGATCAATGCGCTCACCGGGGCCGTCATTGGCTTGGCCATCTACGGATTGGCGAGCTCGGAGGACCTCCGTAGCTTTATTTTCTGGAGTCTCGGAAGCCTCGAACGTCTTACGTGGATGGAGCTTGGAATTGGATTTGTCATCATCCTTCCAGCTGCCGTTGCCCTCCCCTCCTTTGCACGGTCTCTAAACCTTCTACTCCTCGGGGAAGCCGAGGCCTTTCATCTTGGGGTTCCCGATCGCACGACGCGGCATATCATCACCATCTGTGCCGCCCTTGCTGGAACGACCGTGGCACTCGTCGGCACGATCGGCTTTGTGGGACTCATCGTTCCACACTTTGCACGCCGCGTTGTCGGCCCCGACCATCGAAAGCTCATCGCTGCCTCCGCCACCGGAGGTGCTATTCTCATCCTCATCGCCGATACCATTGCCCGCACCATTGTGGCGCCCGGCATCCTTCCGATTGGGGTTTTAACAGCGCTCGCAGGTGCGCCTTTTTTCCTCGTTTTGCTTCGCCAAAAAACAAACTCAAATGATTGAAGCGAACGCACTTTGTTTTGCCTACTCAGGCCGTAAAAAGTCGGTTCTAGAGAACGTCGACTGGGCAATTTCCGGCGGTGAGTTTGAAGCGATCGTCGGACCTAATGGCTGCGGTAAAACAACTTTGCTTCGCCTCCTTGCCGGTGAGCTATCGCCACTGAGTGGTCATATACAACTAAAAGGGAAACGCCTCGGAGACTACCCAAGTGCCGAGTTGGCTCAGCACCGATCCGTCCTGACCCAATCGCCTCGTCTAGACTTCGACTTCAGTGTTCGCGAAGTCGTCCTCATGGGCCGCAGTCCTTTTCTTGCCACCACCTCACACAGTGAAAATCTCGCGGCCATCGATGCTGCGCTGAAGGCGCTCGACCTCGAGCACTTTGCCCACCGCATCTACCCAGAGCTTAGTCGGGGCGAAAAACAGCGGGTCCAGTTGGCACGCGTCCTAGCCCAGCTCAACACCAAGGACCCAAAGCAAGGCCTGCTCCTTCTCGACGAACCGATCAACCACCTCGATATCGCACATCAGCATCTGACCTTAGGCTTAGCCCGCGAAAAAGCGGACGCTGGGCATGCTGTCGTCGCCGTGCTACACGATCTCAATCTCGCACTCCAATACGCCAGCAGAGTCACCGTGCTCCACGAGGCCTCGGTCTACGCACAAGGGGTGCCCGCGGACATCTTCGACCAAGCCTGTCTCGCCAGGGTTTTTCAGATTAAAGGGGAGCGCATCGTCGACTCAGCAGGCAATCCATACATCCGCACCCATGGCCTAGTTCAGGACACCACTCTGAACGAGCGAGATTCGTCTTAAACAAAAGCAGACGCGTCATTGACCTCCCCTTTTCAAATCGCCAACTTCTCCCGTATTTCCCAAAGGGCCCTTAGCTCAGTGGTTAGAGCACGGGACTCATAATCCCTTGGTCCTCGGTTCAAATCCGAGAGGGCCCACCATTCTGCAAAGCAGAACAATGAAAACGCAATTTACCCTGCGCAGCTAGAATCCTGCATAATTATGCATTATTAGCATTTGCGTTATCAGTCTTTTGTGACAGCTTTAAATGATGAATACCCCACCCCTGCTCTCCACTGTACTGAAACTGAGTGCGATTGCTCTAATATCTGCCGCGACGCTCTCGGCTTCGCCTGAGAAAAGTTGGAAGCGCGGCGTGAGTGCAAATACGCTTAACAGTGCGCAGGTTGCCAACTTCGAGCCAGGCATCTCCTGGATCTACAACTGGGGAAAAAGTCCGAACAATCTCGATTTGAATGGGGAGATCGAATTCATCCCCATGGTTTGGGGAGACAATGCAGGCACCCTCGCTAGCGTTCTTTCATACCTAGAAGGTGGTGCGACTCCCTCCGCGATCTTCTTTCTAAATGAGCCCAACTACATCACGCCACTCGGCTCATTTGTTACTCCGGAGAGATCGGCCGCTTGGCTCAGCGAAGTAAAAACAACGCTCTCCGCTTTCAACATTCCGATCATCGGTCCACACATGGCACTCGGTGGACCAACCGAAGATTCGATCACGGCCTTTGATCCGATTCAGCAGCAGATGGTCACGTACACGACTGCCCAATCCTTTCTCGATGCCTATGATTTCTACGTTGGTAACAATGGGGCCGATGCTCTCTCCTTACACTCCTACTCAAATAATGAGATTCAATTCTGGGTCGACACGATGTTTGAGCGGACGGGCGAACCGGTATGGGTTACAGAGTTCGCATTCGCTGCAGCGTCGGAACTCGGCGAGATGCGTGAATACATCGTCAAGACGCTCGATTTTTTAGAACACTCACCCAAGGTCGCTCGCTACGCTTGGTTTAAGGGTGATTGGTATCCCCAGAATTCACTCTTTAGCTTACTGAATTCACGGTCTGATACCTTGAGTCCGACCGGTGAGCTCTATCTCAATTACCCAACTTACGATCCAGATTATTACTACGCTGTTCCATCACAAATCCCAGCGGAGGATTACATTACAAGAGACAACATGTCGATCGAGATTGCGGACACCGTAGAAGGCATGGGAGCTCTGAATGCTCCGACCCGAGGAGCATCCTCAGCCACTTACCAAGTCGATGTTCCTTCAGCAGACACCTACAAGATCAAGGTACACACTATAGGGGCCCAAACAGTGCACGCATTCATCGAGACTAACTTAACGATTGGGCTCTTGGGAGGCACCCAAATAGCGGCCATCTCCAGCACGTTGTTGGGTGAGACGCGTGATGTGGACTTTGATCTCGATTTACCTGCGGGCGAGCAAACGCTCGAACTCCAAAGCAGTGGCACTGGGGTAAAGATTGATTGGTTAGAAATTTCAACAGGGGCCACCTGGGCAGGGTTCCCTATCAGTGATGGAAATTTCGGCGATACGGGTGATTTTATCGGTTGGCTCAGTATCCTCTTTGCCCCTTGGGTCTACTCATTCGACTTCAATACCTTTGTATATCTCCCAGAGTCAGCCGTTAAGCAAAACGGTGCGTGGATGTATTTGATAAGGCAATAGAGCTCCGCTGCAGAGTCCTAATCCTCTTCTAGCGGTTCGTCGGGAAGCGTCGTAGCCGACAATCCGTTCGCGTCAAGATAGTCCTGCAAAATCAATGCTGCCGCACGGGAGTCAATTTCTCCTGACGCCCGCACCTTTCGATCGCGTTTACCCTTCCGACCGGTCTCTTCCATTCCCTGCTGAACCGCGATAGTCGTCAGTCTTTCATCCATCCGATGTATCGGCAAATCGACTACAGCTTCCAGCCGTAAGATGAACTCGTCCACCTCGCGAGCCTTAAAGCCGACGCTACCGTTCATATTGTAGGGATAACCCACTACAATCGCTTCTACGCGGCGACGCTTAACGACCTCAGCGATCCCGCTTAGTCTTGCGGCTTCGTCATGCTGTGTCGCGGGCTCGATCGGATAGGCCATGCCGAGCTCATCACCGAAAGCGAGCCCGATGCGTTTCTCACCGTAGTCGATGCCTAGAAAGCGTCCCATTACAAAACTCCTAAGTCAGGTGCTTCGTTGCATCGTCCGACGAGAGCCCTTTGACCAGTTTCTTGATCTCTTGAGCCTGATCCTTCGGACAGACGAGGGTGGCATCAGGGGTTTGCACAACGATAAGGTCCTTCACCCCGATAAGTGCGACGGTGTGGCCGCTTTCGGACAGGACAATATTACCCTCTGCATCGAGAAGAGAAGCCAACCCGCGAACGACGTTTCCTGCATCATCAGCAGGGTAATGCCGTGCAACCGCAGGCCACTCACCAACGTCATCCCAATCAAAAGCCGATTCGACCACTCGAACCGTCTTCGCTTTCTCCATAATGGCATAATCAACCGAGATTTTCTCAAGGGTCGAATAATGGGTCGCCAGCAATCCGTCGAGCGCCTCCCCAGCCTCCAGACCTTTATCAATCGCCTGGAGAGCTTCCCATAGAGACGGGGTAAAGTTTTCGAAGCATTCGCTGATTACCGGCACCCGCCAGAAAAACATTCCCGCATTCCAGTAGAAGTCACCTGAGGCAACGTAGCTCTCAGCTGTCGCCTGATCGGGCTTTTCCTTAAATTGGGCAATTGCATGAACGGGTTCGCCACCCGCTTCACCAATCGTCTCCGATTTCTGGATGTATCCGTACCCAGTTGCTGGATACGTTGGCTTAATACCAATTGTGACAAGAGCGTCCTCTGCCTCAGCAGCGGCAAAAGCTGCACCTAAAATGCGTTGAAAACCCTCCGCATCATGAATCACAGCATCGGCCGGCAGCATCGCAAAGCAGGCATCGGGATCGCGATGCTTGACGAGGAGCGTCGCAAGGCCGACCGCCGCTGCCGTATCGCGGCCAATCGGCTCGGCAATGACATTCTCCGCAGGAAGCATCGGGCAGACTTCTTTGACCGCTTCAGCTTGCTCAGAATTCGTGATGATCAAAACGCGTTCTGGCGGCACGAGAGCCCCCAGTCTTTCGACAGTCTGAGTCAGCATCGGCTTATCACCGACAATCGGGAGGAGGTGCTTAGGACGAGCGAGGCGACTTTGTGGCCAAAACCGCTCTCCGCGACCTCCAGCCATGATTACAACGTAGCGTTTTTTCATGATAGAATATGTAGGCTGTAGATCGGACTGAGCCGTATCAAAAACAAATTTTCTCCTAGAAAATAAGCCCCTTTCATTCCTCCGGCGGATGGTAAGGCTCCGTTAATTGCCCAAGCCGAAGCAATCCCGAGGTTGGCCGTTTGTAAAGATGACCTCGTCGATTTCGTGCAGCTTTACACGTCCAGTTCCTGCCAGCTCCACTAAGTCGGCTTCGTCCAGAAATTCAAAAGGCGGAGAGCGCTTTAGAAAATCGACCATCCGCAAGGCAATGCTCGCTGCCTTCATACTCAAGGGGTTTGAGGGGGTGACATGGCTCTAAGCTACTCTAACGATGAAGGGAGTAAAACTAGATCGTAGGGGTTTGTAAATACCCCATAACATCACCCATCTTGCCGTAGAGTTCAATCCCGTCCGCCGAAGCTGCCTTCAGGTCTTCCGAAAACTCCACCGCTTTGTGCGGAAATACTGTCACTACACATGAGCCGCCAAAAGCGAAATAGCCTTTCTCGTCTCCAATCTTCGCTGCGACACCTTCAGCTGCGGTTTGATTGATACTGCCGACATTCGTCGCGCCAATCTCGATCATCGCCCATGTGCCCAGCCTCGGATCTTCCATCACCGTAACAGTGCGCTTATTCGATAGAAGGTAGCGGATGTTGTGCTTAAGCGCGATCGGATGCACCGAGTAAAGGGGTCCTTCCAGCGTAGCCTGCGCCACGATTTTACCCGACCAAGGGAAGTGAAAACGATGATAGTCGATCGGCGCTAGACGCGATATCACGGCATCGCCCTTGAGTAGGTCTCGCCCGCCCCCAAAGGTGAGCGGGCCCATCAAGGTCGCTAAGGTAAACGGTTCGTTTTTTGCCCAGACCTTGCTCGGCTTTTTGAGATCTGGGACGAGGCGGTGGCGGCCATCAGCGGGAAAGGCGATCGTATCCGGGCTGATCGGCAAGGGCCGAACCTCCGGTTTAAGCTGACGGGTGAAGAAGTCGTTGAAGCTCGTGAACTCGTCCACCGCCTTGCGCGCTTCGCTCATATCGATCCCAAACTCTTTGACGAAGCCCTCGATAAGCTTGGCCGAAGAGGGCTTCCCCATCTTCCTGCCATACCACCGGCTAAAGAATGCCCGTGACGCCAGTGCCTGCGTCGTCAGCCGTCCGAGCTTTTTCTCATAAGCCCAGCGCAGCCATTTCTCGCCATAGATCGGCTCTTGCACACGACGACCCTCATAACGGTCAAACAGCTCCCAACCTAGCATAAGGCACTCAGAACGAAGCGCCCATCCAGCTTTGTCAAACAGGCTTCTTGAAACCGATAAACTGCCTTAGGACGAGACTGATGGCTGAGCCAAATTGGCCCGCTCCCAAGGTGGTTTTCCCTAGGAGTTGGATGCTTTACAGTGCTCTCTCAACAGGCTTTAATCGTGAACATGAAAGCTTGCCTACTACTGACTCTTTTCCTTCTCAGTGTAAGTGCTTACGGCGCTATCGATATGTTCATCAAAATCGAAGGCGTCGAGTTCATCTGCCATTAGGCCGTGGTCACTGGGTAGACCAACGAGCTCAAAGTTCGAGCGTGTCTCATCCATTAGCGGGACGAGAGGCGCTACAAGCTCTTCAGCCATTTGGCCGAATTCAATATAGGAACTCGGCAAAGTTTCGTTCGAAGCTGGGGCAAATGCGGGAATGCAAAGGCCCAAAAAGAGGAGAGGGCTCGTTAATCTAATCATGGTAGGAGTCCATCTATCTGATCAAGCGATTCGTCCTACCTCAAACTCTAAACGAGAGAGCGTCGCTAAATGCCCTACGCCTTATTCGTCTTTCGGGCAGTTTTTCGGCCTGCATTCAAAGTGCGGCAAAACGCACAGGCGGCCTCCGTCCCATCGCACACACGGCGGGCGTAACAGTCTTCACGTCCGTAGTAGATCATCTGAAGATGGAGAGCGTTCCACGACTCACGCGGAAAGAGGCGTTTGAGATCTTTCTCCGTCTGAGCAACCGATCTTCCGCTGCTCAATCCCCAGCGCTGAGCGAGGCGATGGATGTGCGTATCAACCGGAAAGGAGGGCTCCCTGAAGGCCTGCGCCACGACAACTTGGGCTGTTTTGTGCCCCACTCCGGGAAGCTTTTCGAGTTCTTCGAGGTTCGCGGGAACCTCGCCGTCGTGCTCTTCGATGAGGATCTCCGAAAGCCCCTTAATCGCCTTTGCTTTTTGCGGGCCAAGCCCACAGGGCCGGACGATTTCAAGGATGGCCTCTACCGGATTGCTAGCCATCTCAGCCGGGTTGTTCGCGAGCGCCCACAGCTTAGGCGTGACAAGATTTACGCGTGCATCAGTGCACTGAGCAGAGAGTAAAACGGCGACGAGGAGCGAATACGTATCGCTGTGATCGAGCGGGATGGGCGGATCCGGATAACGGCGGACCAGCTCACTAAGAACATAGTCGACCCGCTCGTTCTTGGTCATCGGGCGCGGAGGCGAGCTAGGCGCTGGCGCGATTCGCCATGAACGCCTTCAAAAAGCCAATGACGCGCTCGCGCAAGTCGTGACGATGAACGATCTGGTCGATAAGTCCTCGACCAAGGAGGAACTCTGCGCGTTGGAAACCAGCAGGCAGCTCTTCGTTGGTGCCTTCCTTGATCACGCGGGGACCGGCAAAACAGATAAGGGCCTCTGGCTCTGCGATGTTGAGGTCGCCAAGCGTCGCGAAGCTAGCAGTGACGCCACCGGTCGTCGGGTGGGTAAGAATCGAAATATAGGGCAGGTTAGCATCGGCGAGGCGCGCCAGTGCTGCACTCGTCTTGGCCATTTGCATCAGGCTGTAGATTCCCTCCTGCATACGCGCGCCCCCTGAGGCGGAAATGATAATGACGGGGCACCCGAGTTCCAAACCACGCTCAATCGCGCGGGTAATCTTCTCCCCGACGGCTACACCCATCGATGCGCCACCGAAGCGAAAGTCCATGACGGCGAGTGAAACTTCCAAGCCCTCCATTTTACCTACTCCGCAGATCACCGCCTCTTTTAGGCCGGTCTTCTTTTTATAGACTTCGAGGCGATCTGCGTAGGCTTTGTGATCCTTAAATTCGAGGCTATCGACCGCGGAAATTCCCGCATCGAACTCCTCCCACGTGCCTTCATCGATGAGCGACTCGATCCGGTGGGGGGCATCGATCGGGAAGTGGTGACCACTCGCCGGAGACACCATCAGATTCTTTTCGAGCTCCTTGGTGTAAACAAGGCCGCCGTTCTTCGGATCCTGAGTGTAGAGATCCTTCGGAATGTCTTTCTTCCGGCTGGGTGCGATCGTGGAATATTTCGGTTTCGAGAAAAAGGCCATGGTTTGTGGGAAAATTGGGTGATTCTAAAAGGACTAGCCGTGAGCAAATGCCAGAACTTTGAGAGATTTGGCTCCAGCATTTCGCAGGACGCGACAACATTCGTTCATTGTAGAACCAGTCGTAAAAACATCGTCTACAACAACGTATGTCAAATCCGCTCTCACCACAGCCTCAGGCGAAAGGGCAAACGCTCCGCGGACGTTTTTCATCCGATCAGCTCTAGGCAAGCGCGTCTGGGTGCCCGTCCTTCGACGGCGCAAAAGAAGGTTTTCGATCCCTGCAACCGGAAGCGTTTTCGCTAGTGCGCGGGCAAGGACAACACTCTGGTTGAACCCACGTTCCCGCTCGCGCGTTCGATGCAGTGGCACTGGAACCAAAACTGCGCAGCGACCAGAGGTAAAGACGGGCTCCAACGCCTCGCAGTGTTCGCACGCCTGCCCAGCTCCAATACCGGGATACGGGTGCCCGCAGATCTCGCAAACTGGGCCTCGTATCCAATCAATGCGGTCGGCGCAATTCTCGCAGAGAAACTTCCAACGCGCTGCCTCTGGGACAATTTCACCGCAGTGCTCGCAGTCGCAGGGAAAGACGACATCAAGCGTCCGCCGAAAGCCCTGCCGCAAAGGCTCAATCATACTTCACCCACTCTAGCGAAAGCCCCCGAGCGGGCGCGGTGACGATTACCCTACTCGGCTTCGCGGACGCGCGGATAGCAGCGACCTCGTCGACCGACAATTTGCCCAAACCGACGTCGAGAAGGCAACCAGCAAGGCGACGAACCATCTTGTATAAGTAGCCGCTTCCCTCGGTTCGCAGCGTCAGGCGAGGTCCCTCGCGCGTGACCTCAAGGACTCTCAGGTCCTTCACCGGGTCACGCGGCTTATCATCTCGGCCATTGGCACCAAAAGCGGTGAAATCGTGCTTACCGATCAGCACCTGCGCGGCCGCATTCATCGCTTCGAGGTCGACGCGTCGTTTCCCTAAGGAAAGGCAATAACGGGTTTCAAAGGGCAAGGCGTCACCTTCATAAAAACGATAGATGTAGCATTTCCCGATCGTCGAAAAACGCGCATGAAAAGCATCCTCAACGATCTCCGCCTCGTAGACTCGAATCGTCTCTGGGATGCCCGTCTTCAGAGCATTGATTAGATCGGTCGGGCCGTGGCTCCAGTCACCATCGAAATGAAAGACCTGACCGCGGGCATGCACTCCGCTGTCTGTTCGTCCAGAGCCCTGAATTCTGACTGCTCGATCGAAGAGAAAGCTCAGCCGTTTTTCGAGAACCTGCTGGACTGTATTCCCGCTTCGCTGCGCCTGCCAGCCATCAAAGCTGGATCCCTCGTAGGCAACGGTGCACTTCCAACGCATAAGACCGCGCGGTGAGATCAACCACCGAAGTCGATCTGCAAGTCCCAGTCACGACGCGCGGCTTCAGCCTCGATTGACGGTTTCAAGACTTCACCGAGCAAGTCGGAACCTACAAGGCGGACATTAGCAGACGTCCAAGTTGAAAAAACGAAGAGGCCGAGGAAAACGCGATTAAATTTCATGGGGCACTGATTCTAAAGAATGTAAGGACAAGCCTTGGCGATAGAATCAGCCCTGAGCAAGAAAAACTCCCAATGCATCAAAGACCTCAACCCATCCGGGTCGCTTGAATAAAAGGCTTACTCGACGACTAGACGCATGTAGCGAGGGGCGTTCGCTATCGGTCGGTGACAATCCGTCACAACTACTTCGCGGCGACCATCCGAGCCTGACTCACTGACATCGATGCCCACCGCCTCGATCAACCAAACATTGTCTCCTTGGCTCAAGCGGGCCGCATCGACCCAGGTGGAGCCCAGATCACCTGTAACTTGTACCACGTAGACAACTGTCGGATCCCACCTCCGCGCAAAGCTCAGCGTGACCCGACCATCTGGCGACATGCCCGGCTGCGCGATGAAAGGCTGGGGCGAGGTTGGAGACTGATTTCAGCCTCGTGAAAAATCCGCTGCATGACGCGCGCTCCCCAAGGGTATCGTAAAGAAGAGTCCCCTTTCGAAGATTGTGCATCCAGGCAGTGTTTTTTGCCGTAAAATTGTTAAAGAAACGAATCCGCTTTCCATCCCCGTTTTAGACCGTAAAAAATAACGTCGGCGCTTTTGCTCCTGACCCCCATGGCTCCAACGCAGGCTCACTCATCCCCTGAAAGCTGCCTCCAAAAGGTAGCCTCCGGCGACGCATCTGCCTTTCGCGAACTCTATGACGCCTTCGCACCCCAGCTCATGGGACTCGCCTACCGCATTCTTGAGCGCCGCCCGGAAGCCGAAGAAGTCCTCCAAGACACCTTCGTCCAAGTCTGGAAAAGCGCCTCCCGCTTCAATCCCAAGCGTAGCTCAGTCAAGACTTGGCTCTTTCTCATCACCCGCAGTCGCGCTATCGACCGCCTGCGTCGCCTTCGCGGTCAAGCTCACCTCACTTCCACCCCGTTCGACGAAACCTACGATAAAGGCGTCGAATTCGATCTCCCCTCTGACACCGATCGCGAAAACCATCCTGCCCTCCGCCGACTGAAAGCGCTCTCACCCCGGCAGCGCGAAACACTCGAACTCGCTTTCTTTGAAGGCTACACTCACGCCGAAATCGCCAACCTGAAAAACACCCCGCTCGGCACCGTGAAATCCGATATCCGCCGCAGCCTCCAGCGACTCAATACGAAAGGAGGCACCTCAAATGCCTAACTCCGAACCAGACAACGACGATCTGCGCTACCTCCTCGGCGAGCTTCCCGCTAAATCTGGGGAGACGCTTTCCGATCCTAGCCTTCGTCAAACAAGCGACGAACTCACCTCATGGGCCGACCATGAGATCACCCCACTTACGCCCAAAGGTCGTGTCTGGGAAAACATCGAAGCACAGGTCAGCCAGCAAAAGACCGCCCCCGTCATCTCAATTTTCACCCTCCGTATTTGGCAGGTCGCAGCGCTTCTCTTCCTCGCCCTCAATCTCTTCTGGCTCGTTCTATCCTTCCAAGAAGGCACCAGCAGAAGAGGAAATGCAATCGCCTCGAACCCATCCACGACGGGCTCAGAAGCTTCGAGCGATCGCGGTTCGACGCCCTCAAACACGACGACCAGCTCCGGAGAAACGGGCGCTGAGGGCTCCCGCGTTCAGACGCTCGAAACCGCCCTCAGCCAGCGCCAAGCTCAAGTTGAAACTCTCCAGCAGGCCCTCTCCGCCGCGCACGCCAACGCCCAATCAGCCGATGCCGATCACGCCCAGATGCTTTCTCAACTCGACGCCTTCTTCCTCCCCGTCGATGGGAAAGCCCAGATCACGCTCCTTGCGATGGCCGCCGATCGCTCTCCCTTCACCCAAGCTGACTTCGATGCGCTCCTCCCGCCAAATGAAGCTGCGTTCGCCGGTGATTTTACAGACGGTTTAGGTGCGGCTCCCGGTGCCGCTCTAGGTAGATTAGCCGACCCTGACACCATTTTGCCTGCACCGTCAGCCGTCGCCGTCTGGCGTAACGACCTGCAAGAGGGCGTCGTCAACTTTTACAACATGCCCGACCTTCCAAATAGCGCTATCTACGAGCTCTGGGCACAAGACAGCAGCACGGGCGAACCGATCAAGTTCGGCGATCTGCCAGTAGACTCAGCCAACGACTTCAGTATCGTCGTGACGCATGATCAGGACGCGAACTTCAGCCCAGCGAACTTCACCGTGACGATCAGGTCCGAGGTCACCAACGATGTTCCTGCGATCATCCTCTGGGGTCCCGGAAATCCTGAGGCAGAACCCATCGGTGACATCGCCGAGCCTTAGACGCTAAATATCGTATTCGTTAAAACTCCCGTTTGCGAAATTCTGGAAAGCCATTGAGAGTCGACGATTCGCATGTCGACCACCGCTCCAACACACATCCGCCTCCGCGGCGTTCGCCAGAACAACCTCAAGAACTTCGACCTCGATCTCCCTCTCGGGAAGCTCGTTGTCGTGACAGGGCTCTCGGGTGCAGGAAAGTCTTCCCTCGTTTTCGAGACCCTCCACGCCGAGGGACAGCGGCGCTACGTCGAGACGTTCTCTCCCTACGCCCGTCAGTTTATGGACATGCTCGACCGGCCTCAGGTCGACTCGATTGAGAACATTCGCCCCTCCATCGCGATCGAGCAAAGCAACACCGTTCGCACCTCCCGCTCCACCGTCGGCACGATGACCGAGCTGACCGACTACTACAAAGTCTGGTTCAGCCACGTCGCTGAACTCTTCGACCCTGAGACCGGCGAAAAAATAGAAGACGACAACCCTGCCTCGATCTGGACCAAGGCCCGCATAGCTTTCCCGAGCAAAGGCGTCCTCCTCGCCTTTCGCCTCAAGCGCCCAGAAAAAATGTCATGGGCCGAGCTCCTTGAGCCCCTTTCCAATCAAGGCTACAGCCGCATCGTCGCAGCGGAAAAACTAGCCCGCCTCGATGGCCTCGACCCCGCCAGCCTCGCCGCTGAGGGCAGCATTTTCGTCATCCAGGATCGTCTCAAGCTGACTCCGAAGAACCGCACCCGCTTCATCGAAGCTGCGACCGCGTCACTGCATTTCGGACAAGGTCAGATCTATCTACTGAGCGCAAACGGCGCCGAGACCCTCGACCACTACGCCGAAGGCCTCCACCTGCCCGGCAGCGATGTGCGTTACGAGCCCGCCACGCCGAACCTCTTTTCCTTCAACTCCCCAGTGGGTGCTTGCTCCGCCTGCCGCGGCTTTGGTCGTGTAATAGAAATCGACGACAATCTCGTCATTCCTGACCGCAGCCTCAGTCTCGTCGACGGCGCTATCCGAGCCTTCCAAGGGGCGGTCTATTCAGAAAGCCTACGCGACCTGCTTCGCGCCTGTAAGAAGCACAACATACCGACCGATATCCCTTTCGGAAAAATGCGGAAGGCCCATCAGCGCTTCGTCTATGATGGAGAGCCCGGCTACGATACGGACAAATCGAAAAAATGGCCGAAGGGCTGGTATGGCGTTCGCCGCTTTTTCAAGTGGCTCGAAAACAACACCTACAAGATGCACGTCCGCGTCTTTCTCTCAAAGTACCGCGCCTACGTTTCATGCCCTGAATGCAAAGGAACGCGGCTCAAACCCGACGCCCTCAACTGGCGCTGGAAGGGCCACCGCCTCCCCGATCTCTACGAACTCCCTGTCCGCGATCTCCTCGCCCTCTTCGAAGCTGAAAAATCGGTCGAAGATACCACCGACCGAGGTCTTGCCGTCGCCACCGGCGCCATCCGCTCCCGTCTCCATTACCTCGATCAAGTCGGCCTTGGCTACCTCACCCTCAATCGCAGCTCACGCACGCTTTCCGGTGGCGAAACCCAACGCGTCAATCTCACCGCCTGCCTTGGCACCGCGCTCGTCGACACCCTCTTCGTTCTTGATGAGCCCTCTGTTGGCCTCCACGCCCGTGACATCAATCGCCTCATCGGCATTCTCCGCCAACTCACTGCTGCCGGAAATACCGTCGTCGTCGTCGAGCACGATGAATCAGTCATGCACGCCGCTGACGAAATCCTCGAAATCGGCCCGCGACCTGGGAACGAGGGCGGCGAAATCATTTTTCAAGGGCCCGTCAGCAAAATGCTCAAAAACAAGGCCTCGCTCACCGGTGCCTACCTCAGCGGTCGCGAGCAGATTGAGCTCCCATCACAACGGCGCCCGGTCAAACTGAAGGGACGAAACGCTACCCCAGCGCTTAATTTCAAAGACGTCCACAAACACAATCTTACAGGCATCGACCTGCATTTTCCACTCGGACGCTTCGTCGCTCTCAGTGGAGTCAGCGGCTCTGGAAAATCCACTGTCCTGAACAACGTCATCCACCAAGGCCTCCTCGCCCGTGCCGGAAAAGCGGTCGAAGAACCCGCCCGTATCGGGAAAATCACTACACCCAATGAAATTGGGGAAATCGTTCTCGTCGACCGAACTCCGGTGAGTAAGACACCGCGCTCGACACCCATTCTGTTTGTGGATGCGTGGGATCACATCAGGACTCTCTTCGCTTCGACCGAGGACGCACTCGCCGCCGGACTTATCACGAGCCATTTTTCCTTCAATAGTGGCCATGGTCGTTGCGATCATTGCCAAGGCCTCGGGCACGAGCGCATCGAAATGCAGTTCATGGCCGACGTCTACGTCACTTGCCCCGTCTGCGAAGGAAAGCGCTTTCGTGACGAAGTTCTCGAGATCACATGGAACGGCAAAAATGCCGCTGACGTGCTAGCCTTCTCAGTCGACGAAGCCATCCTCTTTTTCGCCAAGCAAACCAAGATCATCGCGTGCATACGGCCATTGACCGACGTTGGCCTGAGCTACCTGCCACTGGGTCAGCCACTGAACACGCTCTCGGGTGGTGAATCCCAGCGCCTCAAACTCGTGAAGTTCCTCGGGCGCTTTGCCGGCGAAAGCGAGCCTGCCCTGCTTCTCCTCGATGAGCCCACCACCGGCTTACACCGCGCCGACATTAAGCGGCTCCTCGTCGTTCTCCAGCGACTCGTCGACGCAGGTCATTCCCTCGCTGTCATCGAACACCAGATGGATGTGCTCAAATCCGCCGACTGGATCATTGAGCTCGGCCCCGAAGCAGGTGACCGCGGCGGCGAGGTCGTTTATGCCGGAACACCCGAAGGCATTCTCGACGTAGATACAGAAACGGCACGCTTCCTCAGTGAAGAACTGGGAGGAGGCTCCCTCGCAGTCGCTGAACCGCAGTCACCATTCATCACTCAACATGCATCCTTTGGACGCAAAGCGGCGCTCAGCGTCATCGGCGCCCGGCAACACAACCTGCGCGACATTTCAGTTGATATCCCCCACGGCGAATGGACCGTCGTCACCGGAGTCAGTGGCTCTGGAAAGTCCTCTCTCGCCTTCGACATTATTTTTGCCGAGGGGCAACGACGCTTCATGGAGTCGATGTCTCCGTGGGCGCGTCAATACGTCGAGCAGCTTCCTCGGCCCGACATCGACTCGCTCACCGGGATCGCCCCCACGGTCGCGATCGAGCAACGGGTAACACGGGGAAGTCGCAAGTCCACCGTAGCGACGATCACCGAGGTCGCCCAATACCTTCGTCTCCTCTACACGCGCATCGGGATACAGCATAGCCCGAAAACGGGCGAGCCCCTCATCGCCCTCAGTCGTTCCGCCCTACTCAAAAAACTCGAAAGCACAATCGGTGAACGTTCACCTAAGAAGGGCGAGATGCTTTACCTCTACGCCCCGCTCATCCGCGGGCGCAAAGGCCACCATCAGCCTATTGCGGACTGGGCTAAAAATATCGGCTACGATCTTTTGCGCTGTGATGGGCGCCCCGTCCGCGTCACAAAATTCAAGAAGCTCGACCGCTACAGTGAGCACGATGTAGAAGTCGCGGTCGGCGCTCTCCAAATTGAAAAAGAAGGAAGCGCCTACAGTGCTACCCTGCGCGGCGAAGGCATCAGCCTTTCGAAGCTCCTCGACGAGACCCTGCGCCTCGGCAAAGGGGCCGCCTTTCTCGCTGATGCTCAAGGGCGAAACATCGCATGGTATTCGACGAAGCGGACCGACCCCACAACCGGAGAATCGTTTCCCGAACTTGATCCAAAGCACTTTTCTTGGAACAGCACTCGAGGCTGGTGCACAAGCTGTCGCGGCCATGGCCAACTCCATCAATGGATGCTTGATGACGAAAAGTTTGAGAATCTCCCTCTCGATTTCGTTGATGGTAAGACTTGCACTGTCTGTAAAGGCAGTCGACTGAATCCACAGTCGAGTGCAGTGTATTTACATTGTCACGACGGCACCCAACTCAGCCTTCCACAGCTTCTCGGTCTAGCGCCATCTGCCCTTCTCAAAACACTTTCCAAGCTCAAGCTCGACCGGCGCGGCAAAGCGATCGTCAAGGATCTGCGCCCCGAAATTGAAGAGCGCCTCAAATTCATGGATGAGGTTGGCCTGAGCTACCTCACCCTCGACCGATCAACCATCACCCTCTCTGGCGGTGAAGCGCAACGCATCCGGCTTGCCGCCCAACTTGGATCAAATCTATCGGGCGTTCTCTACGTCCTCGATGAGCCTTCAATTGGGCTCCACGCCCGCGACAACGACCGCCTGCTCGACTCTCTCGCCCGTCTTCAGAAGAAAGGAAATACGCTTCTCGTTGTTGAGCATAATCTAGAAACGATGCGGCATGCTGATCGCATCATCGACCTTGGCCCTGATGCCGGGATCAATGGTGGGCATATTCTTGCGAATGGGAAACTCGAAGCGCTCATTCAGAATAAAGACTCCCTTACCGGACACTATCTCAAAAATGGTATCCAACATCCACTACGCGGCCAGTATCGGACGCTTCCACCCAAATACAGCGCTCGGCGCAAAACCACTGCCGACGAGTGGATCGTCCTGAAGGAGCCTCGCCTGCGCAACCTTAAGGGCGGACAGCTCACCCTTCCTAAGGAACGCCTGATCGGTATCTGTGGCGTATCCGGCGCAGGTAAGTCCACCCTCATCCGCGATCTTCTCATTCCTGTCGTCGAGCGCGCCATCCGTTTAAAGAAAGACATCGTCAAAGGGAGTGCATGGCCGGGTCTCGACTTTGGTGAGCTACGACACGCCAACGTTTTCCGAACCGTCGTCGAAGTTGACCAAAGCCCGATCGGCAAAACACTTCGCTCTACACCAGCAACCTACATCGGAGCCTTTGATCTGATCCGGAAGTTCTTCGGCCAGATCCCTGAGGCAAAGATGCGCGGCTTTGGTCCCGGCACCTTTTCTTTCAACACCAAAGACGGACGCTGCCCAGAGTGTAAAGGGGCCGGAAAAATTAAGCTCGAGATGAGTTTCATGCCCGACACCTATGTCGAGTGTGACGCTTGCAGAGGAAAACGCTACGGAGCTGAATTGCTCGACTTGACTTGGAACGAAAAGAACATCGCTGACATCCTCGCAATGAGCTTTGAAGAGGCGGTCGGGTTCTTCCACTTCCATACCCGCTTGGAGGCCATGATGCAGCTCATGGTTGAAACCGGGCTCGGCTACTTGGAGCTTGGGCAAAGCAGCCCTACGCTCTCCGGCGGTGAGGCTCAGCGCCTCAAACTCGTGAGTGAGCTGATCAAAGGCCTGCCTACCTTTACCGAGCGAAAGCACGGTATCGTATCCAAAAATCTATACGTTCTCGAAGAACCCACGATCGGCCTACATCTGCGCGACTGTGAACGCCTCATCGAACTCCTTCACCGTCTCGTCGACCAAGGGCACACCGTCATCCTTATCGAACACCATCTCGACCTCATTGCCGAAGCCGATTACCTCGTCGAAATCGGACCGAATGGCGGCGATGGTGGCGGCAAGATACTGTATCAAGGAAGTGTAGACGGACTTTTAAAAGCCAAGAGTTCACCCACAGCACCGTTTCTACGACCACTCCTGTCTCGAACAGGAAAGAGCTGAACACCGCTTTTTCTTGAATAAGTAGTCAAAACTTGGAGCGGTGGCTACGCCTTCTACGACTCCCCACTCTTACGACGACTCATGGCTAAACATCGGCTATTCCTAATTGAGGACGAAGAACTCCTCTGCGAGCTCTTTACAGACTACGCCGTTACGATCCCAGAGATCGAATTTTTAGGCTTCGAAAATGACGGCCTGACCGGTGTTGAGAAGGCGATCGAACTTAAGCCCGATATCGTTGTCCTCGATATGCGGCTACCTAGAACAAACGGGATTGAAGCCTTACACCGACTGCGCAAAGAGCTGGGAGATATCAAAATCATCATTTTCACCGGCACCGTGAAAGAAGAGACCGTTCACCTCGCATATAGCCAGGGGGCGGATGCCTTCGTCGAAAAGGCCCTCGGCCTCGCCTACTTAAAGGAAGCCATCCTCGCCGTTATTCTCGGCGAACGCTACGTTACCGAGGGTATCTCAGCGATTTTGAAATCTTTTAAGACGGAATCGGAACAAACCTAGAACCGCCCCTTACGCTTCTTCTTTTTCTTTTTCGGAGGGGGCAGCGCGGCTAAGCGTTTGGCTTCGGCTTTCTGCAGTGCTCCGGCTTCTAAATGAAGAAGGAATTTGTCTTCGAAATAGTCGTTGCCCGAGAGGGCTCCTAAGTCGTGCACCTGAAAAGGCTCAATGCCTAGGTCTGCCAACTCCTCACGATAGAGGGTTCCTTTCAAATATAGCACGCCTTGAGGGAGGGCCTCGCTGCCGCCCGGGCGCAGATTCTTCGTGATCCAGCCAAGGAACTTGGGCAGTGGGCTCACCGCGCGACCGAGAATGAAATCCCATTTCGATTCGAGCGACTCGGCTCGCTTGTTGATCACTGAGACATTTTTCAGCCCGAGAGCCTCAACCATTGCCTGCACTGCCTTGGTCTTTTTTTCGACCGAGTCACAGAGGAAAAATTGCACCTCAGGAAAGCAGATCGCGAGCGGGAGGCCTGGCAGCCCTCCGCCCGTTCCGACATCCAGAACACGAATGCGGGGCGGAAAATCAACGATACTGGCGATGAGCAATGAGTGTGTGAGGTGGTGCACCTCAAGCGCGTCGATGTCCTTTCGCGAAACAAGATTCAGCCGCTCGTTCCACTCACGAAAGAGCGTCGCCAGCTCATCCATCTTTGCCGATTGCTCCGGCGTGATCTTCGCATACACGCTCGCCCAAGGATAACTCATGACCGCACTCTGAAACTCCTACACAAAGCGTCAAACCGCTTTTGTACTGTTGAATAATGAATGATGAGAGATGAATGAAAAACACCTACAGCCCTCAGGGTGAATTCACGAAAATCCCATCGCCAATCGCATCATTCACCATTCAGCATTCAGCATTCATCATTTAAAGTTTTCCATGAATCCCGACGAACTCTCCCGCTACAGCCGCCAGATCATCCTTCCCCAAATCGGAGTCGATGGGCAACAGGCGCTGCGCGATAGTCGTGTGCTGCTCATTGGGATGGGTGGGCTCGGAAGCCCTGCTGCGCTCTACCTCGCAGCAGCCGGTGTCGGCACCCTCGGTCTCGCCGACTTCGATACCGTCGCAGGGCACAACCTCCAGCGCCAAGTCCTTCACGACCACGCTCGGATTGGAGACGCGAAGATCGATAGCGCTGCTGACCGCCTCCGCGCGCTCGACCCAACGATCCAGCTCGAACTCCACCCCGCTGGGGTCAACGCCGAGAACATCGTCGGGCTCTTCTCGAACTACGACCTCATCCTCGACGGCACGGACAACTTTCCTACCCGCTATATGAACAACGACGCTGCGACGCTCTCGAAGAAGCCGCTCGTCTATGGCAGCGTGTTCCAGTTCGAAGGTCAGGTCTCAGTCTTTCACTCAGCCGCAGGCGGTCCCTGCTACCGCTGCCTCTTTCCCAAAATGCCCGACCCCGGCACTGTCCCAAATTGCGAGGAAGCCGGCGTCTTTGGTGCCCTCTGCGGCGTGGTCGGAAGTTGGCAGGCAATGGAAGCGATCAAGGTCCTCACGGGCACAGGCGAACCGCTCATCGGGCGCCTCCAAATTATCGACGCCCTCAACGGTGAGACTCGCCGCATCCGCCTCAAGCCCGACCCAGAATGTCCTTGCTGCGGCGAAAATCCGACCCTCACAAAAATCGAGGCGGCTAACTACGACTGGTCCTGCACGACCGAATCCGAAGAAAACAAAACAACCATGTCCCAAAGTCCTCCTACACTCCGAGAAATCTCTGTCCAAGAAGCCGCCGCCGAGAAGGCCGCGGGTGCCCTCCTCCTCGACGTCCGCGAAGACTTCGAGCACGCCATTGTTCAAGTCGAAGGCAGTCGTCTCCTCCCCATGAGCAAAATTCCGGATGCCGTCGAAGGCCTGCCTAAAGACCAGACCATTCTCTGCCTTTGTCACCACGGAGCTCGCAGCCTGCGTGTTGCCAGCTTCCTCGCTCAACACGGCGTCAAGGATTCCGTCAACGTCGCTGGCGGCATCGACCAATGGGCAGCCCAGCTAGATCCAGATATGGCGAGATATTGAGGAAATGTGAATGATGAGTTACCCGAATGATGAATAACTCATTACAACGCTTCATTTCTGTAGCCACCGCATCACAGGGCTTAGCTTCATTACATCACGCGCACTACCTGTCCCATCGCCGCAAACTCATCATTACCCCTGTCCCTCTTTCCACACCTCAATTACCTTTAGAAAGGTCGGTCCGACGGTCTTTGCTTTGCCTGGGCCGATGCCAGGAAGGAGCTGGGCCTCGGCTTTTGTTTTAGGCCGGTTAATCGCGAGTGCTTCGAGGGAGCGGTTGGTTAGAATCGTGTAGGCGGGCACGTTGCCACGGGCTTTCGCGAGCTGGGCACGTTTGCCCTTCAGGGCATCGATCAGGCTCTTGTCGATATCGCCATCGAACTGAAACGCCTTGCGACTGCTGGAACGGGTGCTTTTGGGGGCCTTCTTCCCGCGTGGCTCTACAGGCCAGACGAGCTCGGGCTTTAACTTTCCAAACATGACCGCCCCACCCATTGTTGTGAGGGTGACCATTGGACGGTTTCCGCCCGTTGTCATAACAAACCCAGCACGCAAGCAGGCGTCATACAGCTCCCTGATAAAGGCAAGTCCCTCCGGAGAAAGAATCCCGTAGGTCGAAAGTTTATTGAGTCCAAATTGCGCCATTTTCTGGTCCGTGCTGCCGGCCAACATCTGTAGGATAAGGCCTTTGCCAAAGCGAGGCACCCAATCCTCACCGCTGCGCTCACTCATGCGCGCAATGCCACTCAGCAGCTTGCGCGCAGTCTGCGTCTCGGCGTCGGTCAAGACCCGCACCTTTACGTCGGTCGTTGCCCTGCACTCATCGCAATGATGACAGGGCTCTGGATCTTCTTCACCAAAGTAGCGACGTATCCAGATTTGACGACATTCGAGCGCCCCTGAAAAAGCGATCATGGAGTCAAGTTTACTTCGATCGCGTCGCTCTTTTTCATTTAAAGCGGCTTCATCGAGCGCGAGTTTAAAGGGCAATATTTCCGGCTTTACGAGGCGAGTGCCACGCATGCGCTCACCAGGGATGTCGAAGCGCTCCAGAACCCCGAGATCACTCAAGGTTTTGAGCGCCGCGCCCACCGCCATGCCATTCTTGCTCCCAACCGCCTCGCTTAGATCCTGAATCGTAAGGCGCACTTCTTTGGCTTCATCGGCTATTTCGAGGAGCTGGCCATAAACACTGCGGATGAATTCCGGTGTCGGGTTTGCCCCATCGATGAAGAAATCCTGCGTCCGGCGATCGGCGTAGTTATAAAATAAGACACACTTCGAAGGCAGACCATCGCGGCCCGCGCGGCCCGCTTCTTGATAAAATGCTTCCACGCTCCCAGGCAGCTCGAAGTGAGCGACAAACCGTAGATCCGCTCGATCGATACCCATCCCAAAGGCATTTGTAGCGACGGCGACATCAACGCGCTTCGAGATGAATTGGTTCTGCAGATCTTCCCGCTGCTCATCACCCAGTCCTCCATGATAAGCGACATGAGAGACGTCCCACTCAGCCAGATGTTTCGAGACCTCCTCCACCCGCTTGCGCGTCGCACAGTAAATGATGCCGGTTTTTTGCTGTCCAATCAGGCGACTCAACTGGGCAAACTTATCTGCCCTCTTCGCCACATCGCGCACTTCGAAATTCAGATTCGGGCGCCCAAATCCACTGATAAAGATCGCGGGGTCCTTCAGGTCGAGAAAGCGTTTGATATCCTCCTGTACCTCGGGTGTGGCCGTCGCCGTAAATGCACTCACGGGCGGGCGTCCTATCGCCTCGAGTCTCTCGCCAACACGCAGGTAATCCGGACGAAAATCATGTCCCCACTGAGATACACAGTGCGCTTCATCGACCGCGACGAAGCTGATTTTGACCCGTTTTAATTCTTCGACAAAGCGATGATGGCGAAACCGCTCAGGAGCGACGTAAACGAGTTTATAGGCCCCATCGCGCATCCTATCGATCCGCGCGTTCTGCTCTGCGGGCGGCAGACTACTGTTGATAAAGGTCGCTGGAAGTCCGCGCGCGGTGAGGGCATCAACTTGATCCTTCATCAGCGCGATGAGTGGCGAAATGACCAGTGTCACCCCATCAAGGACGAGCGCGGGCAACTGATAGCAGAGTGATTTACCCCCGCCCGTCGGCATGATCGCCATTGTGTTACGTCCATCCGCAATCGACTGCACAATTTCCTCCTGCCCCGGCCGAAAAACCTCGAAGCCAAAATGCTCCGCCAGCGCACTGTGCAAATCTGCTGATTGAATGTTCACTAATAGTAAGGAGTGCAGTCAGCTCGATGGATGCAAAACGTAAAGACGCCTTATCGCCTTGATTGGCTCTAGGCTTCATTTTCCCAGCGGCTTTTTCATCTAAAAGTGCCTTGGTAAAGCCTAGCAATACCTCCAAGGCGGGATAACACTAGAGAAACCCTCACCATTCCAACTATTACAGCGGGGGGATGGGTCGATTTATGGAGTGAACCTTTTTGAAAGCTTCAAAGGCAAATCGAACCCCATAAAGCATTGAGTCCTCAGCGCATGAACCCACACAACCGCCGACATCAGTATTGCACCCTTCGGACGCAGGGAATGCTTCACAGCGAATGAAGTTTGATGACGAAGAGGGGTTGCTAAAGCGGATCGGGAGCGTCCTAAACGCGTTCCGGCCCGATTGTACGATCATCCGAGGCCGACACTTGACGGGTCAAAGAATCACCTTTCTTCGATGCGGAGGGACGCATCCGGTCGAAAATAGATTCTTCATCGGTAAAATCCTGAGTGAGCTCGATGAGGAGCGACCCATCGGCAAAATTCCGTTCTGGCGCCTTAGGAAAATCGCCAAGGAGGCCAAGGTTGATTTCACCCTGATCCACCTCGATCAAGCGCTCGCGTGGGCGGCCGAAACGCTCATCAAACGCGCTGGATCCGAAGTCTTCCGAACCCCCCTTTTCCTCGAAACCGTCGTCGATCTCAGCGACGAGAAAAAGTTGCTTTCGGGGAGTAATTTGAAGCGGGACATCCAAAGGATTCAGAAAAACGCCTTCTCGATCGAGCGCACTACTGAGCCGGCAGATCTCCTGACTTTCATCCGAAAATTTCGCGATCCATATGTCGCAAAAAGACATCCCTTGGATGCGCCCTCCTATCGCTATGATCCAGCCATCTTTACCAAGAAATCATTAGAAGGCAGCGGATTCTCCCTCCTCAAAATAATGCATGAGGGACAATGGGTTGCAGGGGAGGTTATCGCCGATTCCTTTCAAGGGCGACCCGCCCTCTGGGAGCTAGGCGTAAAGGACGGGGATACGCATCTAGTAAGGCAAGGTGCCCTCGCCGCAGCCTATTGGCTGAGTATCGAGTTTCTGATCCAGCAAGGCGCCCAGTCCGTGTCCTTCGCTCGTATGCGCCCTTACATCAACGAAGGGGTCTTGAAATATAAATCCAAGTTCAAGCCAACGGTGACAAACAACTCATCACGGCGAGTGCTGATCGTCCCCAATCTCTCTTCGCGGATCACACGTGATGTCCTTGTCGAAGAGCCTTTCATCATCGAAGAAGGCGGAAAACTAATCCCGCTCGGTTTCAGTAAAAGCCACTGCGTATCTGATGGACTTGAACCGCACTCCGTCGCCCTTCACCGATATAAAAATCTCGAAGCGGCTCGCCTGATAAAGTTGCCCGAAAACACCTCTACGACAAATTCAGCTCAGCCCTCCCAGCGGACACCCGCCTCTACCCATAGCGACTACCCGCGCGATAAATGTATCCACGATCTATTCTGCGAAAATGCTCTCCAGCACCTTGATCAGGCGGCAGTTCGATACGAAGAGGAGATTTTAAGCTATGCGCACTTACTCGAATCCTCTGAGCGCTTAGCTCAAAATCTCCGCCAGAACGGAATCGGCAATTCCGATGTCGTAGCTGTCTGTGCAGATCGCTCGCTCCATTTGCCGACATGGGTTCTCGGTGTCCTCCGAAGTGGTGCGGCCTATTTGCCCCTCGATCCGGCACTGCCAAGCGAGCGCTTACAATTCATGCTCAAGGATGCGGGTGCACGTGCACTCATCGTTGATGAAAAAACCAAAGAGCTTTTCAAGGGGGCCACGCTCCCTTGCCCATTAATCGTGGGTTCCAAAGCTATCTCAAGAGAGTCAAACTCCGACGCGTCGGTGCTTCCAAACGACACCACTTCGTCTGACCTTGCCTATATCATTTACACCTCTGGATCAACTGGGCTCCCCAAAGGAGTCGAGATCGAACACCGCAACATCGTTAACTTAGTATGGGACATGAAAGAACGCTTAGGCCTCCGTCAGAAGGAGAGCGTTCTCTCCATCGGATCCTTCGCCTTTGATGTCACTCTGCCCGATTGGTTTTGGGCGTTCCTTACCGGAGGAACCGTCATCATTGCCGATGAACAATCAATTAAGGACCCAGCGCGCCTTGTCCCATTGATTTCCAAACATCGACCGACTCACATCCAAGCGACACCCGGCACGTGGGAAATGCTTCTAAAAGTCGGATTGCCAAGCTACCGACCACTGCGACTCGTAACGACAGGAGAACATGTCGGCGAAGCCCTACGGGAACGCCTCCGGAATCTTTCAGATGAAGTGTGGAACCTCTACGGCCCGACTGAAACGACGGTCTGGTCTTCAGCTTGCCACCTCGGCCACGACCACTCGGCCGAATCAATCGGAACCCCGATTGCCAACACGCAGTTCCACATCGTCGGCGACAATGGCCAACCCGCATCTGATAACGAGCGAGGCGAATTATGGATTGGCGGTGAAGGCGTCGCTCGAGGTTATCTAAGCCGTATCGAATTAACCGATGAGCGCTTCGTCACTCCCGATTGGGCACCCGGGCGACTCTACAGAACGGGCGATCTCGTCGAATGGAATCCCGAAGGCGGTGTCCGCTACCTTGGCCGAATTGATGACCAAGTAAAAATCCGAGGCTACCGCATCGAACTCGGAGAAATCGACGCAAAGCTTTCTGAGCACTCCGATGTGCAAGTCAGCCAAACGCTATTGGTCGAAGGAGAACACAGCCCCCGCCTCGTCAGCTTTGTTGTCCCAAAAAGTAACGACACTGACCCGAAGGATTGGAAAACGTTTCTTCTTAGCGAGCTCCCAGCCTACATGGTGCCGGCCCGCTTCATCCCACTCAAAGCGCTGCCACTCACTCCGAACGGAAAGATCGATCGCAAAGCGCTCCAAGCACACCTGAAAACAACCCCTGACGGCTCGGTGAAAACGAAACTGAACGCCTTAGAGCGGAAGGTCGCTAATGTTTGGAGGAGCGTACTCAAGGGGCCCCAGATCACGTCTACGGATACGTTTTGGGATCTGGGCGGAGACTCTCTCTCGGCCGTCCATATGCTCTTGGAGTTGAAGCAACGCCTTGGACTGGAAGTCCCTTATGAACGCCTCTCTGAGAACCCGACCCTGAGTGAGTTTTGCGCTTTCTGCACTCAGCGAAAGAAGGCACCTCAGCGGCTGCGAAGCCTCCGCTCCGGTAGCGACCCAGTGGCCACCCCCATCCTCTTCACCCACGGGCACAACTTCTGTAACACCATCGACGAGCTCAGCCCCGTTATACATAGCCTCGACGCTTTCCATCCGATCTGGGGCCTGAGCGGTCATGGCGAAGACGGGCGGTGCTGGAGCTATCAGACGCTCCCCGATATGGCGGCCGAAGCACTTGAGCTTATTAAAGGTGCCCTTCCTCCCCAACGCATCATTCTTGCAGGCTACTGCATCGGTGGGCTACTGGCCTACGAACTCGCGAAACAACTATCCGAGGCAGGCTACGAGATCGAGCATGTCATCATGATCGATACGGCGACACCTGAATTGCGCAATACCTCCATCGCTGAAGGCACCCTTCAGCGTCGCCAAGAGCTCAAGGACGGCCTGCGCCACCGCTCTTTGTCCACCCTCATCGAACGCATCATCACCCGCGTGAAGTTTGAACGGAAATACTTCCAAAACTCATTTTGGCGTCATGTAGCACCTTTCTGGATACGTTTTTCACCACTCCCATCTCAAGCACGCACACCTTACTATCAATCGATCCAATCAGCCGCCTTCACCAGCTATGAACCTGGGAAACTCGATGCACCGGTTCACCTCATAAAGACGGATCAAAACAGCTGGCCACCTGATTACGGATGGGGACCGCATTGCCCACAGATCGAAGAGAGCTTTCTCAGCGCCCCCCCCCATCACGAAATGGTCTCAAAAGAGCAAGCCCCTCGGCTTGCGAAACATATTCCCATCGTTCTAAAAGCGAACAACTTAGAACAATGCCGCCCTAATAGCGTAGTGGTGGGGTAATCTTGCTGAATGAATAGCGGTGCATCAGGTCAGGTTGTGCTCGAATACGGGCGCCATCACTCAGCGGACATCGAGATCGGGCCACTGCGCGAGTTTTCGGTGCAGGGTGCGGCGGGACATGCCGAGGAGTTTTGCGGCCTGAGTTCGGTTGCCTTTTGCCTCGACGAGGGCGTTACGCAGGAGGCGCTTTTCGTTCTCTTCGACGGAGAGCGGATTCTGAGCAAAGCTTGAATTTTCCGAACCGACCTTACCCATCGGATCGAGAAACTTGGGATCGAGATCGTACTCGGTGAGCTTTCCGCCGCGCTTCATCACGATGATGTTTTCAGCGAAGTTACGCAGCTCACGAATGTTACCCGGCCAGCGGTATTGCTCGAGGGCATGCATCGCCTTGGCATCAAGTTCGAGCGGCTCGGTGTCATTTTCCTCGGCGTAGATGTCGATGAAGTGGCGGACGAGAAGCGGGATGTCGTCAACACGAGCGCGCAGTGGCGGCATGTCGAGGGTGACGACGTTGAGCCGATAAAGGAGATCGTCTCGAAAGGTGCCTTTCTTCGCCATATCGACGAGGTCTCGGTTCGTCGCTGCGACGAGGCGCACATCAACTTTGATCGTCTTGGTGCTGCCAAGGCGTTCGAAGCTTCGGGTCTCGAGAAAACGCAGAAGCTTCACCTGAGTGGACGCATCGATTTCGCCAATTTCATCGAGAAAGAGGGTGCCACCATCCGCCGCCTCGAAGCGACCGATGCGACGCTCATTCGCTCCCGTAAAAGCCCCACGCTCGTGTCCGAAGAGCTCGCTTTCAAGCAGACTGGCCGAAAGCGCAGCGGCGTGGACAGGCACAAATGGACCGCGATTGCGGTCACTGTTCTGGTGGATCGACTGAGCGATGAGCTCCTTGCCCGTTCCCGTTTCTCCTTCGATAAGAACGGAGGCACGTGACGGAGCGACCCGCTTTACTTTTTCGATAACATCTTCGAGCGCCTTCGAGCCGCCAATGATACCCTCGAAGCTAAACTTGCGGTCAAGGCGCTCCTGAAGCTCAACGACGACTTTCTCGGTCGTGCGTGATCTGAGCGCACGCTGGATCAGCAGTTCCAGCTTCTCGATGTTTACCGGCTTGGTCAGAAAATCATAGGCCCCGCGCTTCATCGCTTCTACCGCGGTCTCCACGTTCCCATAGGCCGTCATCATGATGACGATGGGGGCGTGAGGCAGCGCAATGACCTTGTCGATGACCTTCATCCCGCTTTCACCGGTCATTCGAAGGTCTGTCAGGACGATATCAAAGCGCTCAGACTCGAAGAGGTTGAAGGCCTCATCGGCGTTCGCCGCGAGGTAAACGTCATAGGTGTCTTCAAGCGCGAGATAGAGCCCTTCACGGGTGTGTTTCTCGTCGTCAACAATAAGCAAACTGGCTGGCATGGAGAGTATGGTGCGACATTATGGCTCATTTACAAGCCAAGAATAGAGAGGCCTCAACATTGAGACATTCAGGCGCTAAAGCGCTACTCCTAAAAGGCGACTAGCCACTCTGACGGGGCATCGCCCATCTCGACCATTGCTTCGATAAACCCTTGAGCAGAAGCAGGATCTGAATGATACCAAACCGCGAGCAGACCTAGAAAAACATCTGGCTGCTGTCGAGCGTTGCCGACCTGCTCCTGGACCAGAGCCGCGGTCTTAACCTCCCCAACAACGCGGAAAAAGCGCTCGGTTAAAACACGGCGAGACGCGGCATCAGGCAGTGCCGCTAGCGCCACGATCACCGCATCGAGCTGAGCGGGGTGACGATCCTGTGGCCGGTAAGAGTAAAGCAGGCCCCAATCCAAGGGCTCTCCGACGAGCTGCTCAAAAAGCGCCTGCGCCTCGCGCTCAGATGACTTCAGCCCGGATTCGGCACCCGATCCGGGTTCAGCGTGGAAAGCAAAGGCTGAAAAAAGTCCCATCGTGTAAACGACACCCAGCGAGAGAAGCCAAGTGATGCCCAGAACGATTGGAGTCATAGTAGATCTTTTCATGATGCCTCGGGTGGAGTGAAGAAGCCAGGGATCCGGCCTTCGTCGAAATCGATCAAATCGCAGACGGATTTGATTTCACCGATTTTACTGGCGCACCCCATCGCGGCGAGAGCGTCGCCAAGGAATTCAGCCCCGGCCTCGGTCATGCCTTTTTGCACCACTTCGCGGTTCCACTTGATCACCTGCACGTCATCGGGAAACAGCTCAAGAAGCGCAGTGGCGAGAGCAGCATCGTCGTCTCCAGCAGCCTCCACCGCGGCTAGGACAGCCTTTGGTTCGACATCCAGATGCATGCAAAGAAAACGATCAAAGCCACGGCAAAAGTTCTTTTGGTAGCTCTTTGGCAGCCCACCTTTGAGCGATAGCCGACACTTAGCGATGAAGCGCGGCAGGTGGAGCAGACCTGTCGCGGCGTGCGGCAGGTAAGGCGAAGGAAGATACCAAGCGACCTCTCCAGTAGATCCTTGAATGGGTTGATCTGACATGGCGAAGAATCGAAACGCCCACCGCCAGAAGCGCGAATTCTTTTTCAACTCAGATCTAGACGAAAACAGACTGACCTTTGACAGCAGGCGGTGAGCGCGTTGAGTAGACACTGGCCTGCTCAACTTGGCCACCTCCGTTCATGAACACAATTTGGCGCGTCTCTTCCTATCTTTTCAAACACCGCTTGCTCTTCATCCTCACCCTGACCTTCGCGATCGGGACGGTGGCGATGGAGTTAGCTGTGCCATGGATGGTGCGCTCGATGCTCAACCAGGTCGAAGCCGAGGCGAATTACTCCCAGCTCTGGATCGGCGCCGGCATCATCGCTCTCCTCTACTTTGGAAGCGCGGTTTTCAACGGCCTACGGATCGCGATCAACAATACTCTAGAGCAACGGGTCCTCTTGGAAATGCGGCGGGATATCCATCAGAAACTCCTCTGCCTCCCGATCTCATTTTTCGACCAGCGCAAGAGCGGCGACATCTCTTCCCGCGTGATCGAAGACGTGGCCAGCGTAGAACGCGCCCTGCTCGACGGCACCGAAATGGGCTCTAGGTCGATCGTCACCATCGTTGGTGTCACCGTCCTGCTTTTCATCCTTAACCCTACCCTCGCGGCCCTAGTTTTCCTCCCCGTTCCACTACTCATTGTCGGAGGATATTACTACGCCAAAGGCTCACGAAAGGTCTGGAAGCGCGTGCGCGAGGCCGGCGGCGATCTGAACAGCCTTCTCGTAGAAGATATTCAGGGCAATCGCCTCATCCAGACGTTCGGCCTACAGGCGCGCGAAGGCGCGCGATTCAACAAGCTTGCCCACCTCTACAAGGACCTAAACTTGAGCGCGATGTTTCGCTGGTCGGTCTACAGTCCAACGACGAGCATGGTGACAAATCTTGGCTTCGTCGCGATCATTGGCCTCGGCGGTTACTTCATCCTCCAGGGGCAAGCAGGCTTTGGTTTTCCAGACCTTGTCGCGTTCCTCCTTTACGCCTTTCTCCTCTACGGCCCGATCAGCCAGCTCCATAGCATTAACCATATGATCACGGCAGGGCGGGCATCGGGTGATCGTGTATTTGAAATCCTAGACGCCCCCGTCGATATCGAAGAGCCAACCAACCCCAAGCCATGGCCCGAAGGCTCGATCGAAATCAAATTCGATAACGTCACCTTTCAGTATCCCAGTCGCCCAGAGGTGCTTGAAGACTTCGAGCTCACTCTTCCTGCAGGCAAGGTAACCGCACTCGTAGGACATACTGGCGCGGGCAAGAGTACCGTCGCAAACCTCACAATGCGCGCCTATGATGCGACAAGCGGCGCAGTCCTGCTCAACGGCGTCGATGTGCGCGAGCTCAGCCTGCATGAGCTACACTCCCAAATCGGACACGTTGCTCAAGATCCTTTCCTCTTTGAAGGAAGCGTCGAAGACAATCTGCGCCTCGCCAAAGAAAATGCTACCCTAGAAGAGATTGAAGCAAGCCTACGCGGTGCCTGCGCGTGGGAATTTGTTCAAGCCCTGCCCGACAAGCTAGATACAAATATCGGTGAAAAGGGCATTGGTCTCTCCCAGGGAGAAAAGCAACGCCTCACCATCGCCCGTGTTATTTTGAAGAATCCGCCCTTCGTCATACTCGATGAAGCCACTGCGAGTGTGGATACGATAACCGAAAAAGAAATCCAGACTGCCCTCGAAAATCTCACCGCGCAGCGCACCGTGTTGATTATCGCGCACCGCTTATCGACAGTGCGCAAAGCCGATCAGATCGTCGTGCTCGACCATGGGAAGATCATCGAAAAAGGAACCCATGACGAACTCTGCGTCCTCGACCGTCACTACGCGAAACTCTGGAATATTCAGAGTGATTTTATTGTCGAAGACACGGGGTAAAGCAGAGGCGCAAAGATATTTTCCCTCGCTCCCTATCTATTGATCCTCATTTTGGAGCCTTCATCGGATAAATTCGTCAGTTTTACCTAAAATCAACGCGCAACAGATGCCAGAAGAACTCACCAAAAATCTCAAGGTAACGAGCAAGATGGGCCTCCATGCCCGTCCCGCCGCGATGATTGTGCGGATCGCAAACAAATACGCGGCCGAGGTCTATGTCGAAAAAGATGATGAGCAAGTGAATGGGAAAAGCATTATGGGCCTGATGATGCTCGCAGCAGGGCAAGGTTCTACCCTTCGCTTTATGGTCGCCGGGGAAGGCGCTGAGGAGATGCTCAAGGACCTCGAAGAGCTTTTTGAGAGCGAGTTCGACGAGCAGGCTTAGTCAGCCCCAATATCTACTACATCGGGGCGATGCGGCCGCGCTTAATCGCAGCCTTCAGGGCGGCAATCGTGATATCGAGGGTACGAATTCTTGCGTGCATTTTCGACACAGAGGAAACGAGATTCCAAGGAGCGTTCTTTGTGTTCGTATTTTCCACCATCTCATTCACCGCTTGATCGTAGAGATGACTCTTCTCGCGATTCCGCCAATCGTCTGGAGTGATCTTCCACTGCTTAATGGGGTTCTCTTCTCTTGCCCGGAAACGCTCGAGTTGGGTGTCCTGATCAATATGGAGCCAGAATTTTAGAATCACTGTTCCAAAATTAGTGAGCTGCGCCTCCATTTCATTGATTTCCTGGTACGCCTGCTGCCACTCCTTGTTCGTGCAAAAGTCTTCGACGCGTTCGACGAGCACACGGCCATACCACGAGCGGTCGAAAATGGTAATTCTTCCACGCGGAGGCAGCTGTTTCCAAAAGCGCCAAAGATAGTGGTGCGCGAGCTCTCGCTCCGAAGGTGGACCGACACCGATGACTTTAAAACTGCGGGGATCAATCCCCTGAAGGAGGCGTTTAATGCAGCCCCCTTTACCTGCAGCATCCGATCCGCAATAAACGAGTACCACAGGAATCTTCTGCGCATTGATCTGGTGAACAAGCTCATACATCTCCGACTGGCGTTCCTTGAGCATTTGCTTGTACTCAGAGCGATCCAAGTCCGAAGTCAGGTCGATCTCTGAAAGATAATCTCGGCCAGTGTATGGTATCCACTTATCCCTTACACTCTGTTTTTCTTCTGAAGCCTTACGCTTCTCTATCGCCGCGCGAAAACTCTCGATGAGGATTTCGTAGAGACGCTGGGTTCCCTTTTTCAGGTCGTCCGTCTCGATCACAGACCACTCTGCGCCGGGGTGCTTCGTCGACTGCATCATCGATTCTACTTGAGCGCGGTAGGCGGCATACTGCTCATGCCGCCGCCAGTCCTTTTTCCTCACCCGCCAAGCCGTCTTTGGATTGTTTTCGAGGGCCTTAAATCGGCGCGCCTGCTCTTTTTTCGAGCTCACGAGAAAGACCTTGATGAGGAGGGTGCCCGCATCGACTTGGTTACGCTCAAAGCTCACAATGTCTTTCCAATATTGATCGAGCGTTTTTTCGGGCAAGCCGCCTTCGGCCCATGCATCAAGGACCCGATAGTAGGCACTCCGGTCAAAAAACTGAACATCGCCCTCGAGAGGGAGGTTGTTCCACATATCCCACAGTAGCGGATGCTCTTGGAGATGTCGTTCACTTGCATGGACAGCGCGGATGGAATAAACCCGTGCATCCAGCTCAAGTAGAACCCGATTCAAGACATGCCCCTTACCACTGCCGTCGATGCCTTCGATCACTACAATCGATGGCAACCCAAGGCCTTTTGCCTCGCGCTGTAGCTCGCCTAATTCGATCGCAAGGTCTTTGGGGCGCTTCGAGGGGGTCTCAACTAGTTCACTCATGGCAGCTCTACGCTAGCTATGGTCGCACGGACGAGCCTACGGGCAATTCAAAAAAGCGCCCTGTTCGCGCATCTCGAGGCCTTATCAAAAAAATTCCCCACTTTGAAGGATTGGCAAAAGCTCAGAAGCGCGTATGTAAACTTAAATGTCGAAGGAAATACATCCGCCAAAAGCATACAAAAACGATGACTTTTTAAACAGCGGTGCAGCACGAAATATTCGTGTTCTCTGCGAAATGAGTGAGCCCGAGGCGCGCTTCAAAGAAGAGAACATACAGGACACCCTCGTCTACTTCGGTTCCGCGCGCTCGATTCCTGAAGTAGAGGCTAAGGCCAATCTCGAAGGGCTCGAAAAGGCACTGAAAGACCCTGCAAACCCATCCACAGCCGAAACCGGCGCGATCAGTAAGGCTAAAGCACAGCTCAAGCTAGCTCCCTACTACGATGCTGCAGTCGAACTTTCCTCGCGAATGACGAAGTGGTCGATTGCGCTGCGGAACCCCCAATTGCGCTTCATCTCGTGCACCGGTGGCGGACCGGGAATGATGGAAGCTGCGAATCGCGGAGCCCAAAACGCAAAGGGTGCGAGTATCGGCCTCGGGATTAGCCTGCCCTTCGAGCAAGGGCTCAATCCCTATGTCACGCCGGATCTAGCTTTCGAGTTTCACTACTTTTTCGTTCGCAAATACTGCTTCGCCTATTGGGCAAAAGCCATCGTCGTTTTTCCCGGAGGCTTTGGGACGATGGATGAACTCTTTGAACTCATGACGCTCATTCAGACCGGCAAGATTTCAAAGAAGATGCCGATCGTCCTCTTTGGCGCGAAGTTCTGGAACGACATTCTCAACTTCGATGCTTTCGTTGAATGGGGTGTCATCTCGCCGAGTGATCTCGATTTATTCAAGATCGTAGATACGGTAGAGGAAGCAGAAGAGTTTCTCATCGCAGAGCTCTCCGCTCTCTATCTTTAAATGAAAGACTCGTAAGGAAGAAGCACACGCATGCGGCTTATCCAGCAATCGGGCGCGATCGTCGGGCTCTCAGTTATCCTAGCTTTGCTGGTCGCTTTCGCCCACCCCAAGGCTCCCTCCGCCCCTTGGCTTACACCGGCAGATACCTACCGCGTTGGATTCGAAGCGCTTGAGAATCTGGATACAATCATCTGGGTCGATGCGCGCACCAAAGCCGCCTACGACAGTGAGCATGCGCCGGGAGCTATTCATCTCAACGAAGACAATTGGGAAGGCGCTTTCTTTACCCTACTCGAAGGGTGGACGCCCGAACAGACGATCATCGTCTACTGCAATGCAAAGGACTGCCATGCGAGTGAAGTCGTCGCTCAGCGCCTTCGCCGTGATCTCGATATTGATGACGTTTACTATCTCGAAGGCGGCGGGGACAGCCTGAAGGAGCTCCTGAGATGACCGGGGGCTTAACGATCTTTTGTCGGTTTTTTCTAAGCTTCTTTTTCATCCTTTCGGGTATTGTTAAGCTACTCGACCCCGGACGCTTCTATCTCGATGTGAAAGCCTTCGAGCTCTTGCCCTTGAACGTCGCTTATGGCGTAGCGCTATTTTTACCCGTCTTCGAGCTGGTTGCGGCGGCAGCTCTCTGGATTCCGCGGCTGCGGCGGGGGGCTGCGGCGCTCCTTGGGCTTAGTATCCTAAGTTTTATGGGGGCACTACTGATGAGTCACTTCAGGGGCCTCAATCTCGATTGCGGCTGTTTTGGAGACTGGCTGATCTTTCCGTCGCTCAGCGCTCATATCGCTTTTAATACCGGGCTCGGACTCATGGGCCTGTGGCTTTTGCGAAGCAAGTAGGTGGGCAAAGGATCTGGTAAACAGTGCCGAAAAACGTATCGATCTGCAAAATCAGATTTCTCTCCTTCCGGAAGTAAAGCCACCTCTACCAGAGCTTGATCCGATGGAAAAGGTCCTCTTGAAATTTTCGCCGCAGTTTCAACGCAAATGGGCAGACCTAGAATTAGCGGCAGAAAACCAGGTCAAACTGAGGCACAAACTTTCATGTGATGAAAAAATATTGTCAGAAAATCTAACTACACAACTGAACAACTTTGTCGCTGCTCTTGTAAGCTTTGAATCCGCCGCGCTGAAGAATCCGACGCTGCCCGTTTTTAAACCTTCTGCTGATCCTCAAGCGGGAGACCTCGTTGTCGTTTCAGAAAATGACGATCGATGGACAGAATCGAAGGGATTGCTCCCAGACAACTTGCAGCAATACCGCTCCAATAAAGCCCCTGTGAACACACCTCGCTTCTTTTGCCGACTCACTCTGACGCCCGAATCCAAAGAGCTGGCCGCAAGTCGTGAGAAGGTCTACTTCTGATCAGAAAAGCGCCGCCACAAATATACAAATGAAGGCGCAAACTCAGGTTCTTGCGCTTGGAGCGTGGTTTCAAGGCGCCCCAACTCGAACCATTCGCCTCGCTCAATTTCTTCGGGGTGAAGAATAAAGGGGCCTTCGGACTCCGCTTGGTAGGCGCGGACAAATTCGTTTCCAGTTTCGCGACAAGCGTCGACGCGAAGAACCTCTGTGGGCACACTGCTCAGCTCGATGCCGATTTCTTCGCGTGTCTCTCGCACGACCGCCGCTCCATAGCCTTCGCCCGCATCCAGATGGCCGGAAGTTGAACTGTCCCAGAGGCCGGGCGCGACGTCCTTGCTCATCGAACGCTTCTGCAAGAATACTTCACCTGCTTGATTGAAGACAAAGAGGTGAATTGCTCGATGTAACAGACCTTCACGGTGGACGATCGAACGCAGCTCTTGGCGTACAACGGTGTTTCGCTCATCGACAACGTCGAACCATTCGTCTCCGACTGGAGCCTTCGGAAACACACACTCGCTCATCCTTACTGCGACGAATCTACCCCGCGGAGGTGTGCATGTGCAAGCGTTTCGTCCTTTTCAGACACCTTCACGACGATTTCACCTTCCGTCGTATCTCCAATGTAAGGAAGGGCGGCCGACGCTAACAAGGGCAGGTATTTTCTCAAATCTGAGCTCTCGTCGATCAGACGCATTTGAATCGTCCAGACCTCATTCCCCGAAGTATCATGCGCAATCAAGACCAGCGACTTCTCATAGACTGTAACATTATAGGCAATGTTGCGGTAACCCGCGAGCTCACGCCGGGGTGGCACATAAATACTCGTGCGGACGTAACGCACAATTTTGCCGTTTTGGCCGCGCACAGGCGTCGAAATTGAGCGAGATCCACCCCGCGAACGGTAGTAGAGCGGCTCCGAACGCAATTCCGTCGTTGTTAAGGGATCAGATACTTTTGCCTGAAATGAGACAATGACGTCGGTCTCATCTGGATCCACCGCTAGGGACCAACCGCGCGCCACCAGCGTCTTGGAAATAAGATTTGAGGCCTCTTGATATCGCAGGCGCGATCCGGGTTGTGAGCCCATTGGCTCCTCCAATACAAATGTCTTTAGCGACTCCGCCTCTGTAGCCGCCAATGCATCGACCTGAACTCGATAGGTCGTGGTGCAGCCTACAAAAAGGCCTAGAAGAAAACTGGCCCCGGAGATTCGTATCAAATTTTTCATGGAAAACCTTTCAAAGTCTATAGAAGAGCAGCATCGGACAGACACCCGAACAAACACCTTTTATGAGATCGGCGCAAGCGTCATCGCGATTGCCATCGGCCGGAGGAAGGCTTCTTATACATCCCATGATTCTTTATTTGCTACCGGTCTTCGTCTTAACGACGGGGATATTTGGCTTTGGGGCGTATTTTGCCGGCGGCTATGTCTTTGAAGTGACCGCAGCACAGCTCACGCGCACCTGCCTCTGGCTCCTCCTTTCCCTTGTCGTTGCGCCTCCCGCCTACTTCAGCGTTTACATGCTCGCGCAGCCCAAGAAAGCAGGCGATCCGCCCGTCACGCCGGACGCTGCCGCGATTCCTGCGCTATGGCTAGCCGTCCTCATTATCGGAATCCTTTTCGGACTCTGGCGGGCAAGAGCGAAGCGCCTGCGCGAAGACGTATGATCGAGTCCCTCAGCGCAATTGACGGGGCTGGCGCAGCCTTTGTCGCAGGATTAGTTAGTAGCCTCCACTGCACCGCGATGTGCGGCCCAGTCGCGCTCCTGCTCGCACCCAAACCAGGCGAACACGTCAGTTTCATTACCCTGACCGCCACCTACCAAATCAGCCGAATACTTGCTTTTACTATTGGAGGCCTGATCGCTGGCGGCCTCGGCATGATCGCATTGAACTGGACCTCACTCTACGAAAGTTCAGCCGCACATTACCTGCCATGGCTCCTCGTAGTCTTTTTTCTACTACTTGCTTTCCGCTTTGACCGAATTGGACTCGGATCGAAGCTCGTCGGCGGTTTATGGGGAAAACTCACCCGTCGGTTTTTTAGACTACCAAAGCCGATCGCAGCCGCGGCCGCAGGGCTCCTGACACCCTTTCTGCCTTGTGGCCCGCTTTATCTCGTTCTCAGTCTCGCACTGATGAGCCAATCACCTCTAAGGGGAGCGGAATTTCTGCTCGCATTCGGCTTGGGCACCCTCCCGCTTCTTTGGTTTGCGCAGCATCAATACCACTTTTGGCAGCAACGCATCTCGCCCAAACGAATCGATCAAGTCCAACGAGCAGTGGCGCTTGTCGCAGCCAGTGTTATCGGCATTCGTCTTATCCTTTTTGATACCACCAGCACTGGGCTTTTTTGCGGTAATTGATTCTACCTTCCGTGTCTAAAGGTAACCCAATTTCTCTGCCCTGTATCCACTGCGGGACACCGTATTCTCCGAGCAAGCATCTGCCTGAGGGATATTGCTGCCACGGCTGCTCCTACGTCCACCACCTCATCACCGACGAAGGTCTGGAGCGCTTTTACGATCTAAGAGGCGAGGCAGTTCAACCCGTCGGCAGTGTTCCTATGCACGATCAGTCCTTTGAATGGCTTCGTGACAAACAGGCCGAGCTCGAAGCGGATGCTCAAGCGGGTGTCGTTCTTAAAGCCAGTTTCCACCTTCAGGGCATCTCTTGTGTTGGCTGTGTCTGGCTCATCGAAAAACTCTTTCTCAGGCACGACGGTGCAGTACGGGCGACAGCAGAATCACAACGCGGCGAACTCCGTCTACATTGGATCGCGGGAAAGCTCAGCCTCGCCGAGGTGGCCAACGAGCTGCAACGTCACGGCTACCTCCTGAGTCCGGAAAGCACGGTCGCTCAAAGCGCCTCGCGTGAGCTCCTCACCCGCCTCGCCCTCTGTGGAGCCTTTGCCCTCAATAGTATGCTCTTCACCCTTCCTCGCTACCTCGGGCTGGAAGACGACTTCCCTTTGGCGAACCTCTTTTCGCTCCTCACTCTTCTCTTCTCGACGCTAAGTCTCGTCACGGGCGGGAGCTACTTCATGACCCGCGCAGTGCGAGCACTTCGTCGCGGGGTGATGCATATCGACCTTCCGATCGCACTAGGTCTGCTCTTCGCCTACCTTGGATCGCTCATCGGTTGGTTTTTGGGCGAGGAACGCTTTCTCTCCTTCGACTTTGTTGGCGTCTTCACCTTTCTCATCCTTGCTGGGCGCTGGCTACAAGAACGTGCCGTGGACTGCATTCGCAGCCAGATTGCTCGGCACTATGCTGAACCCAAAGCGGTCACTCGACTTACGCCCCTCGGAGAGGAGCGCGTTCCGCCTCAAGCCCTCGCCATCGGTGATGAAATCGAAATCGCTCGCGGCGAAACAGTCCCCGCCACTGGCGAACTGGTGAGCACAGAAGCGAACTTTTCCCTTGAGTGGATTAAGGGTGAACCCGAACCGCGCCACTTCCCTCAGAACAGTGTCGTGCCCGCTGGAGCCGCCTCGCTGGAACGCGCAACCGCTCGACTACGGGTCACCGAGCCCTGGAACGGATCTCTTCTAGCCCAACTCTTGAAAGCGCCGGAGAGCGCAGACGGCTCCAAAACGATGGAACGCGTCTTGCAGACTTACCTCTCCGTCATCCTCGCTTTAGCTGTGATCGGAGGTTTCGTATGGGGTTTTCTACTACACGATCCTTTTAGTGCATGGAACGTCGCGCTCAGTGTATTGATCATTTCTTGTCCTTGCGCCCTCAGCCTCGCCCTTCCGCTCATCGATGAGCTTGCTATCACTCGCCTACGAGCGCGCGGCGTTTTTGTGAAAAACTACCGCCTTTTCGGCAATCTCACGCAGATTCGCAAGCCCGAGGCGCTCGAAGAGGACGTGGACCTATACATTCTGAGCCATCACCAGCGGGGCATCCTCGACCTAATCCGAGTTAGTAAAATCCGCATGCGCGCTGTCCGCGTCAGCCTCAGCTTTGCGATCGCCTACAACATCATCGCGGTTGGCTCTTGCCTCGCAGGACATATCAATCCTCTGCTTGCGGCCATCCTCTTGGCGCTCAGCTCCCTTTTGACGCTCGGGATTGTCCATATTTCCTTCGCGGGAGAACTGGCTTCGACGGACCCGAATGAGGATGGCCATAGCCTTTGACAGCTCGGCTTCCAGCGACGTATAATACATTCGTCGCTCAAATGTCCTCGATTTGCTCTCATAAGGCTTTCTCAAGATCGGTCACGCTTGCCTGTATCGCAGTCGCGGCCGTCTTTCCCTTGTTGGTTCGGGCAGAAGACCCGCAGGTGAGTATTCACAAGGATGTGAGCGAAACATACCTCCAATGGCAAGGAGTCGATGGCGTCGTTTATTGGCTAGAATCTGCGAGTGACATGGCGAACTGGCTACCACAGCCCGGCGTGACTTTAGGTCAGCCCGATATCGCGGCCAGTGGATAGCTCGGCTCCTACCACATTTTACCGCCTTACCTCTCAACCGTGGATTCTCGGGGAAGCCTTCGAGAGTGATCCACAGCCACTGGGGTGGTTGAATGTGAGTTCTTCGCAAGAGGCCTTTTCGAACCAAGTTTGGCCTGCCACAGGCTTCGCGACTCCGGTGAGTCAGATCTGGCAATCGCCTCCCCTACCGCTGCCTTCAGGTGAGTACTTTCGAGTCGATTTTCAATATCGCGGCAGCGCAACTGCTTGGATCGCGAGCAGGGCCTTCAACTCGAACCTCAATTGGGGGCGCTATCCTTCCAGTCATGCTGACCAAGGCCAGCTACTTGAAAATGACACTGAAAGCTGGCCCGCAAACAACAGTTGGGCCGACGGTGTTTTTGTTTCCAGAACAAGTAAAGATGCGCTCTCAACCGCTATTGAGTTATCGGGCCAAGGGAGCGATTTCGATAATGTCGTCGTGACCACTGTCTCCGACGGCGACGCCCTCGCATGGGCTGATCAGGTTTTCGCTCAAATGCCATCCTTGAGCTACACGCCACCCGCTGGGCGTCATCAATACCTTAATAGCACCCTTTCATTACTACAAAATGGTTCGCCGGTTAAAGCCATTTTCGTCGGCGACAGCCTTATGCAGGATTCAGCTAACTCTATGATTGATGTTCTGCTAGAGCGCAGGTTTCCGGGAACACGTGTAGAAATCCAAGCAGCAACCGGACAAGGGACAGGCATCAACAAGTGGGATGATGACATAAGTTACAACTGGCCCGATCAGGATCTAGATCTAGACAATGCCGTGATTGAGCAACGCCCAGATCTCGTTTTGCTCGGAGGCATCAGTAACAATTTCACTGATTGGGACACGAGCTTTCGTGAGCTCATCGGGAAAATCCGCACGCGCTCTATCGCCCGTTGGGGTTCAGCACCCGATATCCTGATTATGACCGGACCGCCTTTCTATAGCCCTCAAGGCACATACAATACAGACCTCGCGACTATCGCCACAGAAGAGGAAGTCGCCTTTTTAGACCTCTACACGGCCGTCCTAAACTACGCCTCACCCAGCTTCACAATCAGTGATCTGAAACGGGACACCTATCATGCAAACACCTTCGGGAAACAACTCTTTGGACGCATCCTCCTCGAGTGGTTAGAGCCGGAACCTGCCCCTGCTTTCCACTATGCGAGTTCAGAGACGATCATTCTTGAACAGCAATTTTCCAGAAATCCAGAGGGATGGGAACACGCGCAAACTCTTATTCAAAACGGGGAACTGATTGCAGTTGATGACACCCGCTGGTCGCAGGCAGTCCTACCACTGGATTCAGAGCTGCCGATGACTGACCGTATCTGCAACTTCTACTGGGAAATGCGCACTGACCCAGATGCAGGTGAGGATGTCAGTGCACTCCACCCAAAGCTTTACGTTACACGTGAGGAAGATCGTTTTGAACAGATAAGTCTTAACACAATCATACGCGCAGCGTGGTTTTGGCTGTTCTACGTTGATCCTGGATTCCTCGTAGACCACCCGCATGAACGCCACCCTCGGGCTATACCGGGTTTCTTTTCTGATGCGCTTACGACCGAGAAGTTTCGTATTCGCACTGAACCTGTCGATGGCAACACGCTCCTAGCACAGTTCCAATACTATGACTCTGCGACAGAGGATTGGGCTGATTTCACGGATACTTTTATGCCCGAGAGTTCCGTCGACATACTCATCGACATCTCGAGTGACCTCGAAGGTTATTCGACGATCCGAGGACTGAATTTCATGTTCCCTCATGCCGTCGTGAGCGTGCAAGCAACAGCCCTCACTTGGGAGCCAATCGTCCCCTAGCGGGTGCGTTCCACGAAACCAGTTTTGCGGTAGACTTTTCCGAGCGTTTTGTATGCGCGCTTCTGAGCTGCCTCAGCACCGGCTTTGAGCACCTCATTCAAGTATGCCTTATCACCCGCGACTTCGGCGTAGCGTGCCTGAATTGGGGTGAGCATTTCCACAACTGCTTCAGCAACAGCCGCCTTGAAGGGACCATACTGCTGGCCCTCAAACTCTGTCTCCAAATCCTGGATACTTTTGCCCGTGGCTGCGCTCAGGATTCCGAGAAGGTTGGTCACTCCCGGTTTATCGGGCCCGGCACGCACTTCACTTCCAGAATCGGTCACTGCACTCTTGATCTTCTTCCGAATCACATCGGGCGGATCGAGGAGAAAGATCGATCCCTGCTGATTGGGGTCACTCTTCGACATCTTTCGCGTCGGCTCTTGAAGAGACATGACGCGCGCAGCGACCTTGGGGATGTAAACTTCTGGGACCTTGAAAGTATCGCTGTAAGTCGAGTTGAATTTCTGAGCAAGATCGCGGCAGAGCTCAACATGCTGCTTCTGGTCTTCACCGACGGGCACTCGGTCTGCATTGTAGAGGAGAATGTCTGCCGACATCAGAACGGGGTAAGTCAACAGTCCGCTGCCGATAAACCCCTTTGCCTGGCGCGAGGACTTATCCTTGAACTGCGTCATGCGCTCAAGCTGTCCCAAAGGGCAAATACACCCAAGGATCCAGCCGAGCTCGGTGTGTCCTGTTACATGGCTTTGCGCAAAAAGGTGGCTGCGCTCCGGGTCGAGCCCACAAGCGATGTACATTGCGAGGGTCGCGTAGGTGCTCTTGCGCAGGTCTGCCGGCGTGTAGGGAACCGTGATCGAGTGCATGTCGACGATACCGAAGAAGCATTCGTAGTCGTCGATCATCGTCGCCCAATTCTTCAGTGCGCCAAAATAGTTGCCGAGGGTCAGGAGGCCCGAAGGTTGGGCACAGGTCAGGATAACAGGCTTGGTCGTCTCACTCATAGGATTTTTCAGGCTGAGAATGAGGTAGGGGTAGCAGCAGGAATCCGGCAAATGCTTTTTCCTGCGCCCATCCTGCAAAAGGATGGAAGCGTTGCTTTTTACCCTCGAACTGCTTCTCTGCTCAGATGCTCCTTTACCTCCTTCGGCATGCTGAAGCCGCTGACAACTATCCGGATGCAAAGCGCCCCCTCTCGCCGAAAGGGCGAGACGACACTGCCAGCCTCGGCAAGCTTTTGAAGCGCCAGGGCATCCCCCTTCCCAGCCTAGTGTGGTGCAGCCCTTATCTGCGTGCGCAAGAGACCGCCCAGATTTTAATCGAAGAAGCAGGTAGCGACTCCGAGATCGAAACACACACCGCTTTGACTCCAGAATGCTCTGCCGCAGACCTTCTCCCTGCCCTAGCGTCAGCCAACGAAGATCTACTCATCGTAGGGCACAATCCACACCTCTCTATCCTCGCGGGTTTGCTCATTGGTGGACCTGATGCGATTGTCCAATACCGTAAATGCACCCTAGCACGGTTCGAAAGGATCAGCTTCTATTCGCAAGTAACGCCAGCCCGCTGGGCACTGGACTGGTTCATCCCGCCGAAGCTTTTTCGGTAGCCGTATCGAGCCCGATAGGCCGCCGTACTAGGCGCCGGTGGTTTCTTCTTCGGCCCAAGCATCGTAGAGATATAGGGCGGTCAACATGAGCGCATGTGACATGCGACCATCACGGATCGCCGCCCGTAGCTCGCTGTCTTCCCACAAGCAGGACTCGATTTCCTCATGTTCGTCCCACTCGGGCGCTCCAAACAGCTCAATCGATCTAAAAAAGACAAAGCCACACGTATTGTCCTGCATCGCCGGATTCGGTGCCATGTTCCCGAGCAGGACAGGATCCTTCCCCGCGTATCCCGTCTCTTCACGGAACTCGCGCGTAGCAGCCTCAATCGGATCTTCACCGGCTTCGGCGCAACCCGAAGGGAATTCCCAACCAAACTCATTTCGCCCAAAACGGAACTGTCGGATAACCAACCAACGTCCATCAGGAACGCGTCCCATCGCCACCGCCCAATTCGTCGGCCGGATGACAAAAAAATCAGCAGACTTTCCGTTCGCTAGACGCTCGAAGTGTTGACGCTCGACACTGAAAACCCGGCAGTCAGCTACCTGCTCAGCTTCGAGCTTCTTCCAACCTCCATCGTTCTTCGTTTCTCCGGCCATGTGTCGTTTGCCGTCGAACGTCAGATGCTAGTTTGCAGGGATGACAAGTTCGTCACCTGGCATCATACGGCGGGGTTCAACCGTTGGATTAGCAGCCATTAGATTTGTCAGCGAAACGCCATAGCGACGAGCGATGACGGCCATGAATTCACCCGGCTGGATGACATGAATCTGTGCGCCCTCAGGCAGACTGACCGTAGGCGTTGCAGCAGAAGATGAAGACGACGCGGGACGAGCTGCTGCTCCGCCGTCGACCCGAGCGATGAGCTGCTCGAGCTTGGTTGAGGCTTCGTTTAACTGCGTGCGATTTGCTTTCACCTCACTTGAAACAGAGTTGAAGGCTCCCTGCGTCTGAGCGTGCATCTCTTGAAGTTGTTTCGTGACATCTGCACCGGACTGGCGGCTGAGCTTCACGATCGAAGCCCCCATGTTGCCAAGGCGGCCTTCGATGTCGTCGATGCTGGACTTGGTCTCAGCTTCGAGCGTTGAGAGGGCGTTCGCGGTAGGATCCGGCGATGCAGAGAGCTCAGCTTTATAGGTCTCAAGAGCACTTCCTGCCTTTAGTGCCATGTAAAGTCCCGCCAGCCCAATCAACAATCCAACGACTGCTATCACGAGGGCTACCGTGACTATCTTACTTGAACTGCTGCTGGAGTCTGCGCCTGCAAAACCGCTCGAATCGGTATCGAAATCTTCCATTTTGAAATCACGCTAGAGACCGGTCTCCTTTCGGCAAGGCTTTAGGCGAGAGCGGAAAATCGAGCATTTCCGTTGACTTCCGAAATCCAATCAACTCTCTATCTCCCCCTTTGGTCAATCGGGGTGTGGCGCAGTCTGGTAGCGCATCTGGTTTGGGACCAGAGGGCCGCAGGTTCGAATCCTGTCGCCCCGACCAATTTTCCCTCCACGGGGATTTCCCAAGAGCATAGGATCTCTCAATCTGAGACGCGCTCACACGACTGGATGAGAACCTGCGGATGAAGCAGGTTTGACGCAGTGAGGCAGATCGCGGGAGCGGGAATCCTTAGAGGCCGGTGCTGGCGAGCGCTAGAATATCGTTATAGCGATCACTGCCATCGTATAGAATACGCCATTGCTCCATCGAAAAATCGCTGCTTGATCCGACCTCCTTGAGTGATTCATCAAAATGGAATTCAAAGTTGCCGGTCATGAGGATCGTATCCGCGATAACAGCTCCAAGCATTGTTCCACCGGAACCACTACCCTTCATCTCCATCGCTGCATAGGGCGCATAGACGGCAGCTGACATCGCTCCATTTCCGCTCAGCTTGATCGTTTGGCTGCCATCATCCGGCGCCGTTGAATACACGATTACGTCAGCGGGCACCGCATTTGTATTCACTATCCCGTTACCACCGATGTCCATATCGCCCGAGACATAGAGGTTAGGCTCGATCCGGGGGTAATGGTAATCTCGCCCATCACAGAGATGTCACCGTTAACGATCATCGTGACATCACCCGAGATCGAATAATTTATCTGACTGGTCGAAGTGAGTGACGTTAATTCATATTCAGGACTCGCCAGCGTATGAGTTCCGTTGCTCGTCGGCACGACTGTAACCGGGGCACCCATCGCCGGTGCGCTTATGGGCGGAAACTCAGCATAGAAATCGGTCGAGACCCGGTTTGGGTCTACACTCACCCCACCCGGCGTATCCGCTCCCGTCACACTGCCGTTATTGCCAACAAGAGGTGAACTCCCACCCGTCGCGACATAGCCATACACATCCGCATTTTGAAGATTCACCGCGTCGACCGCGACATTCACGCTCGCTACCGATCCATTGTCGTTGCGGTTATTGGTCGCATGGTAAGCACCATCGCTGGATTTGTAACTATCGACGGCGATCTTATTCCCGTTCATCCGAACACCATCACGTGTGGTTAAGCCATTGGCGAAGAGACCGCCGCTACTCAAATCGATTCGAATTTGATTTGAAACCTCGGAACCCATCCGGTGCTGGATACGCGCATCGACGACAATAGTGGGGGCTTGCGGATCATTCGAAACGAATACATCGACCCAACGAGGTTCACCTCTCCACCCATGAGGCATGTTGCTGATCGTTTTCGAATAGCCAGCTGCTCCTACGGTCCCAACCAGTCCAATCATCGGTAGTGATCGCAAAGAGCGCATCCTCAGCCCCGACCTCAGCGACGTTGATCGCCTCCATGTTCATCCGAGCTCGGTGCGCCATCTTGTATTCTTGGCGAGCACTTTCCAGATACAAGCCAGCAATCGATCCGACGAGGATCGCAATGAGAAAACTGGCGATGAGCGCGGAGCCCTTTTTTTCGCTAAAATGTTTCATTTTCTTTCTTTGGTCGACAGGTGTCTCAGGTAGAAATCGCTTGGTTGCTAACACGTTTGTTTCGCAACATGAAGCGGGCAGAAATAATATGATTACGATTTGTTTGGGCGAGGACGTTACGCAAAAGCTCAGCCTCCAGCTGAACATGCTTAATCTCGAGCGGAGCCGTCGTTGTAACGTGTCGAAGGGTGAAGTAGTCGAAAGCTAGGTAGTTGATATCGTTCAGCAGAACATTACTCACTGAACTACCGCCTGCTGGCGTTGATGTCACGGTTAAGGTCTTATTAGTACTACTGTAGACATAGGCATTTCGCGTCGTGCTACCATCGCCCTCGATGCAATCAACCGTCAGGGTAGAGGAACTCGCAGAAACAACATCCGCAGCAGAGCGAATCTGACGGCCGATGAGCTGAAGAGCCACTCGGCTCTGGGTGTTCATCTCAGTGTAGTTGATCAGGCTCTCAGAGCCCTTCGCGAGGGCCATGATCGATCCAGTTGCGATACTCAACGCAACTGAGCCAATGAGGACCGCAAACATCAATTCTGGGAGCGTAAAGCCTCCAGTCTTCCGTGATGAGGACTTTTTTGGATTACCCTTTTTCTATCGAATTTCATTAAAATGCCCTGTAGTAATAATCGTTGAGACCATCCTCTGTGAAACGCGTATAATAGCGCTCATAGGTCCAGTAATTCGAATGTGAAGGCCACCACCCGACATAGATGAAGACACCTATTTGATCGAGCGTGCCGTCGTTGTTGTTGTCCTCTTGAAGGACCCCTCTCCACAGAGTATATCTATCGGCGTAAGCAACGGCGAACTGCCCCTGCAATTGTAGTAAAGTGAAATTAATGAACTGCGGATCACTCGGGTTCGTCAGATCAGATAAATCTGAAAAAGTCATCGTGCGAAGCGTCTCAATTTCACTTTGAATGATCTGCGAGATACGAGTGGAGTCCCGAGCGTCGGAAATCATGCGATTTCCTTGGATGAGAGCCGTGATACCGCCTCCCAATACTAGGGTAATCACGGTGATCGCGACCATCACCTCCATTAGGGTGAATCCACCCGACTTAGTGCCTTCTGGCTGATGCAAATTTAGCATTAGGAGCTTATATCGCCAAGCAGCCTTAGAACCTTTGCCTATGTCGCTCTAGGTCCGTAGCTTAACAATTCTTTCGCATAAAAGAGGCCCCCAGGCGGCATTGTCCTGACTATTTTACAGGAACTAAACAGATGGCGTCCTCGCACGGCCTGGCATAACTTATAACCTTTTAAGAAACCAAATCATGGACGCATTTATTAACACGATTGAAGAATCAAAGGAATATTACTTCCCCGAGGGCTGCTACATCCTAGAATGCTTGCCCCACAAAAAGAACCCAGCGCTCAGCGTCGCTCGAGCCCGTGTAAAACCGGGTGTGCGCACCCGACTCCACTCCCTCGATGGCACCGCAGAGCACTACATCATCCAGAGTGGCGAAGGACGAATGTTTCTGGGCGACGACGAGGAGGGTCAGATGGTAGGGCCCAACGATGTCGTTGTAATTCCTCCCACCGTCGCGCAAGCGATCGAAAACACCGGAAAGGTCGATCTAGTCTTTCTGGCCGTCTGTACTCCTAGCTTCGAGCCCACCTGTTACATCGACCTCGAAGACTCGCGGGGGGAGTAGAAGGCGTCTGAATGATCGCAGCAAACGCTGACAATTTGCTGTTCAGAATCGTTTCAACGACGTAGGCTTTGGTTTAAATGGAATTCATCGAGAACCTAGAGGAAGCGCTAGCCCCCGTCTGGCAGTTTTGTGTTCTATACTTCAGTAACCCGATCATCTGGTCGCTGATCGGACTCATTGTCTTGGTCATCGTTTGGTTTCGCTTCGCGCGAGCACGCAGGCCGATTGTACTCCAACGAAGCCAAGGAGGAAACCTCGAGATCGCACGCACGACCTTGCGGGGATTGATCATTGGTGCGTCCGAGCTGATCGAAGGCGTCGACCGAGCTACCTGTAAGTATGACCAAAAGGGGAGCAAACTGCGCGTCACGGTGGCTATTCACCTCGCGGGCCAAGCCCGTCTTCCGCTCGTCGAAGAAGAGCTGAAGAAGGCCATCCGAACGACGCTGCAACAGCACGTCGGATATGAGCCGAGCAAGGTCACCCCGATTAACGTCCGAGTAACAAAGATTTCTGGCGATACGATCACGATCGAGCCGCCACGCGAAGAAGAAGTCCAAGCGAGTCTTCCCCGTTTTGATTCGGATGACAGCGAAGAGCTTCCTGAAGGCCAAGCGACGACAACGGAGCGCCTTTAGCCCCTCCCAGACAGACACCTCCCTTCAAAGATGCAGACATTCCATCTCCCCTCTGCCCGTCTGTACGGTATTCTGGACACAGGCTACGTAGATGCCTCCAGTTCCGCTTGGGAGAAGACCTGCGAGACGATGCTCGGGGCCGGGATAGATCTTCTTCAACTAAGAGCAAAAGGCTCCACGCGTGATGAGCGCCGCAAACTGCTTCATCGCATACAGCCCCTCTTTGCAGGAAGTGATACCCCCCTCATCCTCAATGACGACCTCCTCCTCGCCTGTGAAGAGCCCGATGTTGGGCTTCACCTTGGCCAAGACGACACCCCAGTAGAGGAAGCCCGCAAACAACTGGGGCCAGACAGGATCTTAGGACTCTCAACCCACTCCCCTGCTCAGGCGGCAGAAGCCATCGCCCACGCCGACCTAATCGACTACTTTGCGGTCGGCCCTGTCTTTGCGACACCGACAAAGCCTACCTACGAGCCCGTGGGTCTGGAACTGGTCAAACACGTTGCGAGCCTGCAACCACCCCTCCCCTGGTTTTGCATCGGAGGGATAAAACTGGGTAATGTCGCCGAGGTCTTAGAAGCCGGAGCGGCGGCCGTCGTAGTTGTCTCTGAAATCCTTCGAGCGGAGGAACCAGCAAGACTGATTCAGCGCTACCATCGGGCACTCAAAAAGGCCTAGGGCCGCTGCCTTATCATTGTCCGTAGACGGTCGTTTCAGGATGAAATGCCTGCCAAGCGAACCAGAAGCTTCTCACCGCAGGCAGCTCTTCGTTGGGATCTAATCTCACTGCCTTGAGAAGCTCAGCCTCTGAATCATAAACGATAGAAAGCGTAACACTGTTTACGGTGTCTGTAATCGTCGGATTATCTTCCACCGCCTGGAGTGGGTAGGTGCGAGCGACATCGTCGATAACAACTCCATATACCCACGACTTGATTGGCAGATCTGGGCGAACCAATCTTTTGTCGTAGAAGAAAGGGGAATCGCTTGAGAAATAACCCGCGTATGGGTCTGAGTTATAGTTTCTCGAAAAACCGGTGTCGGTTGATAATACGACCCCGTTTGGGAATTTTTCTTTCCATGACGCATAGCGCATCTGAGCCGTAGGAATCCATTCTAAGCCGGTCTTAAACATGGGCCCAGTCTGTGCCTGCAAGGCTAGTTGATTCCAAAGACTTTCGGTCTGATGATCATACATCAAAACATTATCCTGAAATAGAAGTCCAGAGACCCCGAAAGTCATCAGGCGCCCATTAATCATTCGATTGAATGCGAGGGCGCTACCGCAGAGCGGACAATAGGTGGCTGCAAAATGAACATCGCCGATCGAATCGTTAACAATCTCGTGCCAATTCATTATTCGAAAGGGATACGCTTTCGTCGCACCTTCATACGCCATACTTAAGACGATGTCATCACTCGCCATGTAGGCATCTGCCTCAACTTGTGAGACAAATTTCGGATTCAGAATCGCAGGTATCCCATCCCGACCCGGTCCACCCGATTCGATTTTAGTCGAGTCGACCTGCGAGAATATAAGCCGAAATCCATTTTCTCTCCGGACGCTCGGATGCTCATTGAAGGGGTACTCGATCTCTTCTTTGAGACTGAAATCCCAAAAACGCTTCCGCTGAATCAAATATTCCCGACTAAAAGCAGAAATATCTCCACCGCATCAGGCTCCGGCTATGCGTGCCTTACGGCCTTCTTAAGAAAACCAAGGTCTAGTCGCCGCTAACTGCGCCAGAAGCTGACTTCGCCCCATTGGCCGTCGATTCGCTTCGTCACTTCAAAAGTCTGCGCCCAGCGCTTCTCAGCTTCTGTCTGGAAGTGCGCAGTCAACTCATCGAGCTCCTGGGCCAAAATACCACTCAGGATGAGGACGCCTTGAGTCTCCACGCTATCGAGCAGTGGGATCGAAAACTCGATCAGGACAGGTGCTAGAATATTGGCAAAGACGACATCCGCCTTGCGGTCGGCCAAACCCTTAACGAGGTCGGCCTCTTGGAAATCGATTCCATTCGGCACTTCACAAAGAGCAGCGTTTTCAACCGCGATTTTGACCGAGTCCTGATCATTATCGAAAGCATAGGCTTCACCCCGGAACCCCGCCTTTCGTGCCGCGATCGCAAGAATTCCCGAGCCACAGCCAGCATCAACCACCGACTTATTTCTAAGCGTATCGGCTCCCCATCGATCACGAACATCGAGCAAGCGATGGATACACAGGCGGGTCGTTTCGTGGTTGCCCGTTCCGAACGCCATGCCCGGATCGAGCAGGATGATCTCTTCGCCCGCCGGAAGCTCGTAGCTCTCGCGTTCCCACTCAGGAACAAAATGCAGGCCTCGGTCCGACCACGCTTTAAAGTGTAGCTTGTAAGCATCCTTCCAATCACGGTCAGCCAATTCCTTGCCCACTGGCTCTGCATTTAAGGCAGGAAATTCTCCGCGAAGGCCCGCTAACTGTGCCGCAGCTTCCGTCTCATCGGCGAAGTAGCCCCGAAGCTCGTGCGTCTTTAGCTTCTCATTTTCAAAGAGCATCCAGAACTCTTGATACTCCTCGCAAAAGAAAGCTTCTAAAGCATCTGCCCCTGCAGAGCTGATGGGTAGGTTGAGCTGATACATTGTATTAGAGTTCTTCTGCAAGGCGACGGACAACCGCAGGCAGGAGTCGGTGCTCGGCCGCATGCATTCTTTCCGCCAGTGAATCTTCTGTATCCGATTCTTCAATACGGACGACTTCTTGATCAATGATCGGTCCGCCATCGAGTTCACCCGTCACATAATGAACGGTGCACCCAGTTACTTTGACCCCATACCGAAAGGCCTGCCCGATCCCGTCGAGACCTTTGAAGCTGGGCAGAAGACTTGGGTGAAGGTTGATGATCTGCTTTGGGAACGCGTCCAAAAAGCCCGCTTTCAAAACCCGCATAAAACCAGCGAGAACAATCAAGTCCGTTCCCGTTGCTCGGATAGCTGCAACATAACGATCTTCTGCCGCCGCATCCAACTTTGTCTTAAATGGCCCGGAATCAATCGATTCCGCTGGCACCCCAAACGTCGCTCCGAGTTCAAGAATCCGAGCGTCAGGCTTATCCGAAAAGATTCCAACGGGCTCCGCTCCTCCCAGAGCACCTGACTTCCACGCTTTCAAAAGCGTCTCAGCATTCGAGCCCCGTCCCGATCCTAGAATGACAAAACGCATAAGAAGTATTTGGTTAACTTAAGATTTCTACTACAGGCCGCCGCCTCGCGTGGCCTAATCAAAGATCTTCTTTGCCTTCTCCCAAAAGGAACCTTCAATAGGTTCATCCGCGTCGCCGCAGGCGAGGGCAAAGGCTTCGAGGTGCTCACGCTGTTCAGTGGTCAGCTTTTTTGGCACCTCGATGTGAACTTTGATAAACTGGTCGCCATGGCCATTGCCGCGAAGAAGAGGCATTCCACGATTACGAAGCTTAAAGGATGTGCCGTCCTGAGTCCCTTCAGGAATCTTCAGAGTGACGAGGCCACTTTCATTTGAAAGCGTTGGCACTTCAATCGAACCACCGAGGGCGGCGAGAGTGAACTTGATCGGTATATCGGTGTAGAGGCGGTCGCCCTCACGCCTAAACACATTGTGCTCATCGACGTGGACAACGACATAGAGATCACCCGCCGGACCACCCATCACGCCGGCTTCACCATTTCCGGTCGAGCGGAGCTTCTGCCCTGTATCGATCCCTGCTGGGATGCGGAGTCGAACTTTCTTGTCCTCATCGACACGGCCTTCGCCGCGGCAACTAGAACATGATTTCTCCGGCATCCGGCCAGCCCCAGCACATTTGGGACAGGTTTGCTGCATTTGGAAAAATCCGCGAGAGGTCACAACGCGCCCCGCCCCGCCGCAGGTGGCACACGTAACCACCTTGCTGCCAGGCTCCGCTCCGTTGCCGCCACAAGTCCCACAGGAAGCAGCTGTGCGGTAAGAAATTTCTTTTTCACTTCCTCGATAAGCTTCGACGAGACTGATCTGGAGGTCATAGCGCAAATCAGCGCCCTCTTGAGCGCCTCCACGACCTCCTCCGCCGCCGCCAAACATATCGCTAAAGCCGCCGCCACCGCCACCGCCGCCAAAGACTTCGCGGAACATATCAAATGGGTCGACATGGGCACCACCACCACGGAAGCCGCCACCGCCGCCACCACCGCCGCCTTCGAAGGCAGCGTGTCCATAGCGATCGTAGGCCGCGCGCTTCTCCGAGTCCTTGAGGACTTCGTAAGCCTCGGAGACCTCCTTAAACTTGGCCTCCATCGCTTTGTCACCTTTGTGTTTGTCAGGGTGATACTGAACCGCCTTCTTGCGGTAGGCCTTCTTTATTTCGGAGTCGGACGCTTCGCGCGCAACGCTGAGTAAATCGTAGTAATCTTCTTTTGCCATGCTCTATGCCTCGCTTGTGCCCGCCGGTCCCTTAGAAACTACAACCACGGCGGGACGCAGAAGTCGGTCATGCAGACTGTAGCCGACCCGGTTTACTTCGATCACATGGCCATCAGGAATTTCCGCGTGCTCTAAATGTGCGACAGACTCGTGTAGATTCGGGTCAAACGCCTCACCGACCGGATTGAGACAAGTGATACCATTACTCTCGAGCCAGCCGTTAACTTGGGTCAGCACCATCGCGAAGCCTTCGGCGAATGCTTTGCCCGCTTCGTGCTGTTGAGCTGCCTGCAGGCCCATGCTGAAATTATCGAGGAGCGGAAGGAACGTCTCCATCAGGTCCTGGTTCGCGTATTTACGGCTCTCGTCTTTTTCGCGAATGGCACGCTTGCGGTAATTCTCAAGCTCGGCAACGGCGCGCAAAGCGCGGTCACGGTAGCCATTGGCCTCAGCCGTGAGGGTTTCCAGCTGCTCAAGCAGCTTAGATTGCTCGTCTTGTTCACCTTCAGCTTCAAACGAAGCAACGGCTTCTTCTGGAGCAGTGTCTTCGGGGGCTGATGGTTCTACTTCGGATTCAGGTTTCGACGCGGACATAGGTAGATCTTCTGTGCATTATTAAAGCCAAGCGGGTAAAATCCTGCATAGAGCATGCTTTTCAACCTTCAATTGACAAAAAGCGCATGAAATAGCGGCAACAACCCAAAGGACTCAAATATTCAGCCCGCGACGTCTTCTCTAAAAGTGTGACAGTGAGGCGATAAAACCGTCCCACCCTCGGCCCTCTAGCGACAGGATGACTCACCCTCCGGACCTCCGAAACGAGCCCCTAGACAAAGTTTTCCGTCACGAGAACAACCGTCTCAACGATCGTGAAAGCGTGGAACGAAGCTGCGTAGGGAATCAGAAAATTAGCTCCACGATCGAAATGAGTGCCACTTGCGAGCAAAAGGCTGCCCTCAACGACGCTCACAATTCGCGGCTGAGCGCCCGCTTCGAAATCAAAGTGTGCTCCCGGCGCTAGAACAACGCGGCGAAGGCGAAAGGCGTCGCTATCCGCCAAGACAAAGTCGTCGCTATCAGCCTTAACGAGGGTTGGTGCGGCGTCTTCGAAATCAATCGAACGCAAGGATTCCTCGAGATGGAGTTGCCGCGGCTGCCCATCGAGGCCCACGCGGCCCCAGTCGTAGACGCGGTAAGTCGTGTCGCTGTTTTGCTGGATTTCGAGAATTAGATTTCCTGCATCGATCGCGTGCAAACGGCCACTGTGGACAAAAAGCGAATCACCGGGTTCGGTCTTGAGCCGAGGAACAAGAGCTTCGAGCTCACCTTTTTCGCCTTCAATCGCAGCGCCAAAGGCTTCGCGGGTCACACCCGGATTTAGGCCCGCCAAAACGGCGGCGTCCGGCGCTGTTTCAGCGATGTACCAGTTCTCCGTTTTTGGCTCTCCACCGAGCTCGGGTGCTACCTCTGCGGGCGGATGCACTTGCAGGCTGAGGCGATCCTGACAGTCGAGCCATTTCACAAGAATGGGAAACGGGCGGGCGGGATCCCAGTCTGGACCCATCAGGCGCGCAGAGTCCGTCGAACGCAGTTCCGCCAACGTCTTCCCTTTGTTCGCTCCTGAAGCAATGATCGAGTTGGCCTCGGGGCGATCTACGATTTCCCAGCTTTCGCCAATTTTTGACTCAGAGGGAAGCTTTCTCCCTAGACTCTCAGCGAGGCCACGACCTCCCCAGACACGCTCTTGATAAATGGGATTGAAGACTACGACGTCCATGCCGAACATTCAGGGACATGGGGTATGTGGCGTCAAACCCCCATTCCGCTAGTTCAATCTAGACCTAGCTACCTGATAGAGAACGAATTACATGGCTCGCACTACATCCAAAAACAAGACCGACTCAACGTCCTTCAAACCACGTGGAGCACGGCCGCGCCCATTTTGGGCACTCGTCTGCCTCGTTTTTACAGTCCTTTTAGCCCTAGCGCTATTTGACTATCATCCAAATCAAACCGGACAGTTCAGCACCGACGATCCAGGCTCGAATATCGTCGCACGGTTTGGTTCCACTGTCGGCCATCAACTCAACCTTTACGTGGGGCTAGCAAGCCTCTGGGCCCCCCTCACTTTCGCCTGGCTCACCTACCTTTTCTTTCGGAGCTACGCTTACGTTCTAAATCTTAAGAAGCTGCTCAACCTCTCCTTTCTGGTCATCGCCACCTCGGTAGGCTCACAGATCCTTCAAAACGAGGTTCTCGAAGGCCAAAGCCTCGCCGCCGATCCAAACTATTACCCCTACGGGATGGGCGGGCACATCGGGTTCCTCATCTACGACGGGTTCCTCCAAGAGTGGCTCAACATGGTCGGCACCATTGTTGTCTTTGGTATCCCATCCATCGCTGCTCTCTTCTTCCTCCTAAGCGACAATCTCCTGAGCGACGTCACCAAGCGCCTCCGTGTGATAAATGACGAGTTGAAGAAAAATGCTGCAAAAAACAAAGCAGAACAGGCTCAGCGCAAAAAGGTAAACGAAGCCAACAAGCAAAAATCGAAGGCCGAAAAGGCGAAGGCCGAAAAGGCCAAAGCAGAAAAGCCTGAGCCCACCCCTGAGCCAAAGGCTCAAGAGCATACCGCCATCGATTCACCCGTCGAAATTGGCACCGCGACGCCCTTTCCAGAGAAAAAAGGCTTCTTCGGACGCACCAAGAAATCTAAAAAAGCGAAAGCCGTGAAGGCCGCTCCTACACCTCCACCTCCGGTCGAGGAAGCACCGGTTGAGGAAAAAGCCCCTGTCGCTTCGGACCCACTACCGACCAGCGGTGACCTGAAAATCATCGCTAGCGAGCGCACTCGAAAAGCCGTCGCCCAGCTTCCAGTAAAGCGAGGCGACTACGTCTTCCCTCCGATGAAGTTACTCGCCGAAGTGCCTGATGTTGCGACAGAGGACAACTCTGCAGCACATCAAGAAACCGCCGAGAACCTCGTCCGCACCCTCGAAGAGTTTGGCGTCAAGGTGACCATGGGTGACGTCCACGCCGGCCCTGTCATCACGCGCTACGACATTTACCCCGCACCAGGCGTTCGGGTCGAAAAGATCGCAAATCTCGACAAGAACCTAGCCCTTGGGCTCAAGGCCACGAGCGTGCGAATTCTCGCACCCGTTCCGGGCAAAGGCTGCGTCGGCATCGAGGTTCCAAATGCAAATCCGCAAGCCGTCTTTATCCGCGACCTCCTCGAGTCGGAAGACTGGGCCAACAACAAGGCCGAGATACCCATTGCGCTGGGCAAAGAAGTGAGCGGCAAGCCCCTCATCGCCGACCTCACGAAAATGCCGCACCTTCTGATCGCCGGTTCCACAGGCGCCGGCAAGACGGTGTGTATTAACGCCATCATTACGTCTCTCCTCTACCACAGTAGCCCAGAGGATCTCCGCTTTGTCATGGTGGATCCGAAGATCGTCGAGATGCAGGTCTTCAATAAGTTGCCGCACATGATGATCCCAGTCGTGACGGACCCCAAGAAGGTCCCGAATGCACTCAAATATTTGCTCAATGAGATGGAGAAGCGCTACCAAATGTTCGCTGAATTGGGTGTGCGTAACATCGCTGGCTTCAATGCCAAAATGGCGAAAAGTCGGGGCGAAAAAGCCGAAGCTGAAGCGCGTGCCGCCGAGCTCGATGCTGCCCTCACTCCAGAAGAGCGGGCAGCCGCTGCGGCAGCCGTTTCTGTTCCTCGCGATCCAGACCTCGCCGGTGTGATCCCTCAAAAACTTCCCTACGTCGTCTGTATCGTCGACGAACTGGCTGACCTCATGATGGTTGCTCCTGCCGACATCGAAACGGGCATCGCTCGTCTCGCGCAGCTCGCGCGTGCTGCCGGCATCCACCTCATCCTCGCAACCCAAAGGCCTTCCGTAAACGTCATCACTGGCGTCATCAAAGCCAACCTTCCAAGCCGCATCTCCTTCAAAGTCGCCTCAAAAGTCGACTCGCGCACAATCCTTGATACCGGCGGAGCCGACCAGCTAATCGGCAAAGGGGACATGCTCTTCCTTCCCCCTGGCAGCGCGGATCTCGTCCGCTCACAAGGCGCTTTTGTCGGTGATGACGAAATTTCAGGTATCGTCGATTACGTTGTGGAGAACAACGGCGAGCCATCGTTCGACGAAGACTTCCAGCGAAGCGTCGAGTCCGGAGTTGATGAAGGAGGCAATGGTGCTGAAGGCGAATGGGATGACGTCCTTGTTCCCGATGCGATCGGAGTCTTGCGCTCTTCAAAGCGTGCAAGCACCTCGATGCTCCAGCGACGCCTTAAGATCGGCTACAATCGTGCCGCCCGCATCATGGAGATCCTTGAGGACGAAGGTATTGTCGGCCCTGAGAACGGATCGAGCCCCCGCGAGATCCTTCGTGACCTCGATAGCTTGTAGGGGCATTATTTTCGTCAGCTACGTAATTTATGTAAAAAATGCACTGTCGTGAAAAAAATGCATCAATCTTCCTTATTTTACTTGCCAAGGGCATAAAACAATACATCACCACTCACATCTAAACGTCCCGTAAGGGAGTTTTGGGGTAACATAAGGAGTAGTGAACTGACCTGCAATAGTGGGTCAGATAAAGTAGAAATAAATGGCGGGTCGCTTAGGGGTAGGCGACCCGCCTTCTTTATGTCTACTTTTAGTGAATGCGCCGTAACCCAAAGGGTAGCATGCATCCAAGCCACGTTGGACATGAACGCATGGCAGTCATCGTTTATTGCTACCGCCAATCTCTATCCGACTGAGTTTTCAAGAGTCTGCTATAACGCTGAAGAACGGCACTGGAGGGACAGGCTCCTGCCTGTCCGCGACGTGGACGATGGGATTATTGAGCGTAGTGGACCGACGGGAGCCGATCCCTCCAATCTTTGTCCCTAAGCTGTTCGAAATTTAGATACCTCAGTCTTCAAAAGGATATTTCGCATTCGCTGGGCATAAAAAAACCGCCCCACGTTTCGGTGGAGCGGCCAGAGAGAACAAGATTACTTGCAAATTACTGAGACTGACTGCCGAAGCAGTTTTCTAACTCATAAACCAACACCATGCAGACAAATACGGTTTTATCTGTCAAGATATAAGGTATATTACTTACTTATTTACATGAGCCTCCATGTGGCCAAAAACGGGTAAAGTAGCCAAATTCCTCCCAAATCGGCGAATTCCTTGGGCTGGCGATTGACTCGACTCCGATCGAAGGGAAGCCTTCCGGAGATTCGCAACCAAGCGTATAGCAATACTCATCATGAATATCTGGAAATGGATTTTTTCTGTCATCGCCGCGATAGCTATCATCGTTAGCGTCGCACTTGCCTTAGGCCTCACCAAGAAGGATCAAATCGGTACGATAGTTGAGACCTTCAGCGGACCTATGCCTCCGACAGCGGTGAACATCGGCAGTCCGAGCGAGGCCACCTGGGAAGTCAGTATACCCGCCGTCGGCACCGTCACTTCAGTAGAAGGTATCACGGTCAGCCCTGAGACTCCCGGCATCATCGAGAAAATCCTTTTCAAAGCAGGAAGCACCGTCGAAGCCGGCGATATCCTGATCGAACTCAACAAAGAGATCGAAAAAGCAAATCTAGCCCAAGCCGAAGCCAGCTTAGACTTGGCCAAAAAAACCCTGCGACGCTCCGAAGATCTCTTCAAAACACGCTCGATTGCCCAAGCCGAACTCGACTCTGCCCGCTCCCAAGCCAGCGCAGCCGAGGCCGCCGTGCTCTCCGTGCAATCAATTCTGGCCCAAAAAACGATCAAGGCACCTTTCGCTGGGCGTCTCGGGGTCAGGCAGATCAGCGTCGGACAATACCTCGACCCAGGTGAATCCGTCGTGGTACTCCAGTCAGTCGATCCCGTCTTCATCGAGTTTTCCCTTCCGCAGCGCAACCTGGGTCGCATCGCCGAAGGCTACAGTGTTCGTGCTAAGATAGATGCTTTCCCCGACAACGAATTCACGGGCGAGCTCTCCGCGATCAGCCCGCAAGTCGACCGTGCGACCCGCAACGTGCTCATTCAAGCAACCTTTGAGAATCCTGAGCAGCTCCTTCGCCCCGGTATGTTCACACGCGTAGAGGTTATCATGCCAGTGAAGCGCGATGTAGTGGTCGTCCCTATAATGGCGGTGCACTACAGCCCGACGGGTAACCGCATTTACGTCGCCGAGGAGAACGAAAACGGCCAGTTCGTTTCTCAACAAACGATCGTCCGCCTCGGCGAAACCCGAGGAGACTTCGTCGAAATCATTGATGGACTCGAAGGTGACGAACGCATCGTCGTGGACGGGGCCTTCAAACTTCTAGATGGCTCGCCCATTTTCCAATCTGAGCGTGGCACCGTTGAACCACAGCTCGAACCGACTCCGGAGAATAACTAGGTCCTAACCCGAGCACGCATCCCTGCGAAATGAACATCACCGATATTTTCATCAAACGACCGATCCTCGCGATCGTCGTGAACCTCGTGATCGTTATCGCGGGAATACAGGCTTATTTCAGCATCACCGTCCGGCAATACCCCGAGACACAGAATGCCTCCATCGTCATTAACACGGTCTACATCGGTGCAGATGCCGAGCTCGTACGGGGCTTCATCACTATTCCGATTGAGCAGGCCATCGCCGCTGCCGACGGCATCGACTACGTAAAGTCTGATAGCAAACGCGGCCTCTCGACGATCACCGCCCGCCTGAAGTTGAACTTTGACGCCAACCGCGCCCTCACCGAAATCAGTGCAAAGGTCGATCAAGTCCGCGGGGATCTTCCACCCGAAGCAGAGATCCCGACGATCAATGTTGAGACCGCCGACTCTCAATTCGCTGCGGCCTACCTAAGTTTCACTTCCGATATTCTGCAGCAAAACGAGATCACCGACTATCTCATGCGGTCGATTCAGCCTCGCCTCGCCGCGATCGCCGGTGTCCAGCGTTCTGAGATTCTTGGAGCGCGCAACTTTGCCATGCGGGTCTGGATGGATCCGAATAAAATGGCCGCCTTTGGCGTCACCGCTGCCGAAGTGCGCCAGGCGCTCTCAAGCAACAACTACCTCTCCGCAATCGGCCAAACCAAGGGCGCGATGGTGCAAGTGAGTCTTAGCGCTAACACCGACCTAAATTCGGTCAAAGAATTCGAAGAGCTCGTTGTCCGAGAGACCAATGGCGCACTTATCCGATTGAGTGACGTCGCCACAGTAGCCCTCGGAGCAGAAGACTACACCACCGAAGTTCGTGCGTCTGGTCGCACTTCCACCTTTATGGGTATCTGGGTGCTGCCTGATTCCAATGCGATCGATGTCATCGCGGCCGTATCGGCAGAGATGGAACGTATCCAAAAGGACCTTCCGCGTGGGCTGGAGGCACGCGTCGCCTACGACTCGACGGAATACATCAACAGTGCGATTACCGAAGTGCGGAGCACCCTGATTGAGACCCTCGCGATTGTAGTCATCGTCATTTTCCTTTTCATCGGCTCGGCTCGAGCGGTCATCGTTCCGGTTATGACAATTCCGATCTCTTTGATTGGAGCTCTCTTCATAATGCAGATTTCGGGGTTCACCCTGAACTTGCTCACGATCCTCGCAATTGTGCTCTCGGTGGGACTCGTCGTCGATGATGCGATCGTGATTCTGGAAAACATCGAACGCAATTTGCGCAAAGGGCTATCTCCGTTTGATGCCGCTATCGTTGGGGCCCGCGAGCTCATCGGTCCGGTGATCGCCACAACCATCACCTTGGCGGCCGTCTACGCGCCGATCGCTTTTCAAGGCGGCTTGACAGGATCACTTTTCAGGGAGTTCGCTCTCACTTTAACGGGGGCTATCGTGATTTCGACCATCGTCGCGATCACCCTCTCGCCCTGGATGTCCTCCGTCCTCTTGTCTCAAAAATCGACAGAAGGATGGCTTTCCAGAAAAGTAACAAATGTCTTCGACGCCCTGCGCGATGGATACACCCATATTTTGGATCTTACCCTGCGATATCGTTTCGCTATCATGATCATATGGGCAGGAGGCTTTCTCTTGGCTTTTCCGCTCTACATGTTCTCTCCTAAGGAGCTCGCGCCCATCGAGGACCAAGGCGTCATTTTCGCCATTTTGGATACACCGGCGAATTCCACACTGGAGTACACTTCCGCAGCCGCAAAAGCCGCTAACGAAAGTTTCTTCGGGGTCGAAGAAACAAATTTCAGTTTTCAGATCACTTATCCTAGCGGTGGTTTCAGTGGTGCCGTTCTAAAGCCATGGGATCAACGAGAGCGCTCCGTTTTCGAAATAAAGCCCGAGATCGACCAAGGCTTGTATTCGATCCCCTCGGTCAGTCTCTTCTCCCGCCTGCCGCCTGCCTTGCCCGGTGGAGGCAACTTCCCGGTCGAATTCGTTATCGCTTCAACCGCTGAGCCCGCCGAAATCCTCGGCTACGCGCAGCAGATCATGGCCAAGGGGATGGAGCGTGGAGCACTGCAATTTGCCTTTCTCGATACAAAAATTGATCAACCCTTCACTGAGGTCATCATCGACCGTGAAAAGGGCGCCTCGATGGGGTTGAGCATGCAGAGCATCGGCACCGACCTCGCGTCGATGCTCGGAGGCAACTACGTGAATCGCTTCAATATCGAGGGCTACAGCTACAAGGTCATCCCGCAAGTCGAACGCATTGGCCGCCTCAACCCGTCTCAGCTCGAGGACGTCTACATCTCAGGCCCGAGCAACAGTGTCATTCCCCTCAGCTCAGTCGCCACCCTAGAACAAAGCGTCCAACCCCGCAGCCTTTTGCGTATGCAACAGCTCAATGCGGTCACGATCCAAGGTGGCCCTGCGCGCGCGCTCGGACTGACTCTCGCCACTCTCGAAGACATCGCAAAAGAGACTCTCCCCGAAGGCTACCGTGTCGATTATTTGGGTGAATCGCGCCAGCTGAAGAACCCCGGGGTGCCTTTCTGGTTAACGATGGTTTTAGCTTCGGTGCTTATCTATCTGGTTCTAGCGGCGCAGTTCAACAGCTATCGCGATCCCCTCGTAATCCTCCTCGGCTCCGCCCCCCTCGCCTTCTTTGGCGCAAGTATTTTCACTTTTCTGAAGATGGATCCGGGCACGGGTATTCCCTACTGGACAGACGGGTGGACAACCTCAGTGAATATCTACACGCAGGTCGGCCTCATTACCTTGATCGGCCTCGTGGCTAAGAATGGGATCCTTATTGTTGAGTTTGCTAACGTTTTGCAGCGTGAAGGCAGATCGAAGGTGGAAGCGGTTCGGGAGGCCTCTTGCATTCGCCTTCGCCCCGTTCTCATGACCACTGCGGCCACCGTCCTCGGACACTTTCCTCTCGTCCTCGTGACTGGCCCAGGTGCGGCGGCGAGAAACAGTATTGGCCTTGTTGTCGTCACCGGGATGGCCCTCGGAACGCTCTTCACCCTTTTGGTTATTCCGACAATTTACACCCTTATCGCTAAGTCTCACCGAGGCGTCGATATGCGCATCGAGTCATCGCAAGTGCTGTAAGGTTTTTAAACTCAAGCGGAATAGAATACGCTAGTAGATGCTCAAATGTCCCGAAGAGGCCAATCGTCGTCATCTTCGATACATTCAAAACACATCTCCTATGCGCCTATCACTTCACCTCTTACCTGTAGCCATTTTTCTACTCGGTTCCTCACTTTATGGCACCACCCTTGCCGAAGGCACCTGGACTAAAAGCAAATACAAGATCGCCGGGTCCTGGAAAATTGAAGAAACGGCCGATGGCACTTTTCTATCCTTCAGCGAAGACTTCAAAACGAAAAAGGCGCCAGACTTGAAAGTCGCCTTCAATCCAAAAGCTTTTGCGGACGTCTCGGCTAAGAATGCCCTCTTGGACGCCCTCATCATCTCGGAGCTCAAAACCTACAAAGGCGCAGTGTCGATTCAGCTGCCAGATGACCTTCGCTTGGACGCGTATCAATCGCTCATCATTCACTGCGAGCAATACTCCATTCTTTGGGGCGGAGCTGACTTATAACCCCCTCGTCTAGATGTAGCCTTTACGGCTGCATTGATATATGGATAATAAATAAATTCGGTGGCTTCACTGCCTGGCTTTATCCCCTCATCTTCGTGATGCCTTGGCTCAGCCGTGCTAGCTACAACCCCCAACTGCTATGATAAAATCCCTTCACATCGATCTACATAAGCTCTCGAACTTTGTTAGTTTATCCATTCCCATCCTAGCGATCCTAGCTTTTCTATGCGTCGTCTACATCTCATTCTATTTTCACTTTATCAGTGTTGCATTGTTCTTCGCCTTCCTAGTCGATTTGAGCTATCGCAAAGTGCAGAACAAGCACACCATGCTTAAGAACTTCGGCATCATGGGGCGGGCCCGTTACCTCATGGAAAGTATTGGTCCAGAACTACGACAGTAATTTTTCGCCAACGACACTGAGGAGCGGCCTTTCAACCGTCAGCAGCGCGCTGAAGTGTATCGTAAAGCCAAGGACATCGACTCGGCTGCATCTTTTGGTTCGCTCCATAACTTTGATGCCGAAGAGATCAAAGTGCGGCATTCGATGTTTCCTTCCTCAAAGGCCGATTTAAAACCCTTCCGCGTCACGGTGGGAGAAGAACGAGGCCTCAAATCAGCCTACACCATCATCCGGCCCATTATGATCAGCGCGATGAGCTACGGCGCGCTCGGCAGCAATGCTGTCCGCGCTCTTGCCCGTGAGGCACGCCTAGCCTCAATCCCAATGAACACAGGTGAAGGCGGGTTTCCCAAATATCACCTCATGGAAGGCTGTGATCTCATCTTCCAACTCGGCACGGAAAAATTTGGTGTGCGCAATGAAGATGGCACCCTGCACGAAGAAAAGCTCCGTGAGCTCACGGCGAAGCCCGAGATCAAGATGATCGAGATCAAGCTCTCACAAGGTGCAAAACCTGGAAAGGGAGGACTTCTCCCAAAAGAAAAGATATCCGATGAAATCGCCGAGCTCCGCGGAGTCAGTAAAGATAAAGACGTCGTCTCGCCACCGCATCACGCAGAATGTAAGGATCTTTCCACTACAGTCAGCTTTATCAAACATGTGCAGGAAGTGGGTGGTCTGCCCACCGGTATTAAACTGTGCGTTGGTTCTCTCAACGAATTCAAAGCACTCATCGGAGAGATGAAGCGACAGGACGTCTTTCCTGACTACATCTCGATTGACGGTTCTGAAGGCGGCACTGGCGCCGCTCCGAGGGCCTTCCTCGATCGCGTAGGAATGCCTCTTCTGCCCGCCCTCTGCGGCGTGCAACACATCCTTATAGAAGAAGGGGTGCGTAAACGGGTAAAGCTCTTTGCAGCGGGGAAACTCATTGATCCGAGTAGCCAAATTCTCGCCTTCGCACTCGGCGCTGATGTCATCTACTCCGCCCGCGGATTCATGCTTTCACTCGGCTGCATTCAAGCGATGCAATGCGGAAACAACACTTGCCCGGTTGGCATCACAACACATGACCCGTCACTCACTCGCGGTCTAGTCATCGGCGAAAAAGCCGTCCGCATAAAAAACTACGTCGAACACATTGAACATGATCTCGTTGAACTTCTCGCCGCAACCGGGAAACGATCACTACACGAGTTGACTCTGGATAATCTCTACGTCCCAAGTCAAAGCAGCCTCGCTGGAATGGTCCGTGAAGACCCGTTCTTCAAGCCTGAGATTTCCGCTGTTGTTTAATTCTGGATACATCTAAAACTAATCTCCTTACCCAGACACAAAATGAAAAATCACTTTCTTCTCAGTTGGATTATCCAAGTCATTACCGCGATCGTTCTAGGCTTTGCAGTCTACCCCAAATTCGCCGGAGCAGAGGAGTCCATTGCCCTCTTCACCCATATAGAAATGGAACCCTTTGGTCGCTATCTCATTGGAGCTCTTGAGCTCATAGCCATCATTCTGCTTCTTATCCCTTCCAGTGTGGCCTACGGCGCGCTCCTCACATGGGGGGTCATGGTCGGGGCAACGATGGGTCACATGACAACGATCGGCTACAGTGGTTCGAACCTTTCCCTCGGCCTGCTCGCCTTAGCTCTACTCATCTTAAGCTCGGTCATCCTCTATATCCGACGCCTTGAGCTACCACTCATCGGCTCGATGTTCGATCGCGCCAGCGAAGCCAAATGCGCCACACCGGAATCGTAGGGTGATATTCGTAGCTGGGAGGACAAAATAAAATCTACATCTGAAGTTTAGGAGATCAAATATTTAGGGTCTCAAATCCGCTCAAATCGCGGGCTTGAACGCAGATTGGTGCATCCCCACAAAATCAGCTTCCTTTCCCGCTTGCCCTGCCCCACACCCACACGCTTATTCCCTTCTTTCAATGCCTAAGCGCACGGACATTGAAACAATTCTCATCATTGGCTCCGGCCCGATCATCATCGGTCAAGCCTGTGAATTCGACTACAGCGGCACCCAAGCGTGCAAATCTCTCCGCGAAGAGGGATACCGCGTCGTCCTCGTCAACAGTAACCCGGCGACGATTATGACGGACCCTGAGTTTGCCGATGTGACCTACATCGAGCCGCTCACCGTCGACACTCTCCGCAAGATCATCGACCGCGAGCGCCCCGACGCTCTTCTCCCGACCCTCGGTGGCCAGACTGCGCTCAATCTCGCTTGCCGCCTCTACGAGGAAAAGATCCTTGAGGAATTCAATGTCGAGATGATCGGCGCGCGCTACGACGCGATTCAAAAAGGTGAAGACCGCGAGCTCTTCAAAGACGCCATGCTCAAAATCGGGCTCGATGTTGCCCACAGTGTGATCGTCAACAACATGGAAGACGCCCGCGAAGCGGTAAAAAAGGTCGGCCTCCCAATCATCTCCCGCCCAAGCTTCACGATGGGTGGCACCGGCGGTGGTGTTGCTTACAATCTCGAAGACTTCGAAGATCTCATTCAGCGCGGGCTCGATGCCAGCCCAATGCACGAGGTCATGATCGAAGAGTGTCTGCTCGGCTGGAAAGAGTACGAGATGGAAATCATGCGCGACCATAAGGACCAGTGCGTCGTTATCTGCTCGATCGAAAATTTCGACCCGATGGGGGTTCACACCGGCGACTCGATTACCGTCGCCCCGACAATGACTCTCACAGACAAGGAGTATCAGCTCATGCGCGATGCCTCCTTTGCCTGTATCCGCGAAGTCGGTGTCGAAACCGGCGGCTCAAACATTCAGTTCTCCGTCAATCCGGACACTGGCCGGATGATCATTATCGAGATGAACCCGCGCGTAAGCCGGTCGTCCGCTCTCGCTTCCAAAGCCACCGGCTTCCCGATCGCTAAACTCGCCGCGAAGCTAGCGGTCGGCTACTCCCTCGATGAGCTGCAGAACGACATCACCCGCGAAACCCCTGCCTGCTTCGAGCCGACAATCGATTATGTCGTGACGAAAATCCCTCGCTTCACTTTCGAGAAGTTCCCCAACGCCGACGACACCCTCACGAGCTCGATGAAGTCCGTCGGCGAAGCAATGGCGATTGGCCGCACCTTTAAAGAATCCTTCCAGAAAGCCCTCCGCTCGCTCGAAATCGGGGCTTGGGGACTCGGCTGTGGCGGCAAGCACGGCGGCCTTGAACTCCCGCCTCTCAACGAAATCAAAGCAGGTCTTTCCCGTCCGAACGCACTTCGGCCCTTTCACCTGCGCTATGCCTTTCTCGCGGGCCTGACGGTCGACGACATTTTCGACCTCTGCGCCATCGACCGCTGGTTCCTTGTTCAGCTCGAACAAATCGTAAACATCGAAAAGGAACTCCGCGAAGCAAGCAAAACGCCTAGTGCCGAACTTCTGAAACGCGCCAAGGAAGCTGGCTTCACTGATCCCCAAATCGCCGAAGCGACCACGCTTTCCTCCGCAGAAGCAAAAACTCAGCGCGAAGACGCGGGGATGAAAACGGTTTACCGGCTCGTCGACACCTGTGCGGCTGAATTTGAAGCGAAGACTCCGTATTACTATTCCTCCTACGGCGACGAAAACGAAACGATCCCGAGCGACAAAAAGAAGGTCATGATTCTCGGCGGAGGCCCAAACCGTATCGGCCAAGGCATCGAGTTTGACTACTGCTGCGTGCACGCGGCTTTCGCTCTCACCGCCGCAGGCTTTGAGTCGGTCATGGTCAACTCCAACCCTGAGACCGTATCGACCGACTACGACACTTCCGACCGCCTCTACTTCGAGCCACTTACCCTCGAAGACGTTTTAGAAGTTTATACGCAGGAAAAATGCTGGGGCGCGATCGTCCAGTTCGGTGGACAAACTCCGCTCAACCTCGCAAACGAACTCAAAGCGGCAGGCGTCAATATCATTGGCACTAGTCCTGAGATGATCGACGCAGCGGAAGACCGCGAGCAGTTCAAAGCCATCCTCGAAAAGCTCAACATCCGCCAGCCGATCAACGGGATCGCTCGGAATGAAGAAGAAGCCTTCAAGGAAGCGCGGCGTATTGGATTTCCAATTCTTCTTCGCCCAAGCTTCGTCCTCGGCGGACGGGGCATGTTCATCGTCTATTCTGAAGATGAAATGCGCAACGTCCTGCGCGAAGTCTTCGACGTCGCGCCTGGCAAACCCGTCCTTCTTGATCAGTTCCTCGAAGATGCGATCGAACTCGATGTTGATGCGATCAGCGACGGTGAGCTGACCGTCGTCGCAGGCATGCTCGAACACATTGAATTTGCAGGGGTGCACAGTGGCGATGCCGCCATGGTCATGCCTCCACACACCCTTGGTCGCCGCATGCTCGGCGAAGTCGAAGAAGCGACTAAGGACCTCGCCAAAGCGCTCAACGTTCGCGGCCTGATGAACATCCAGTTCGCGATCAAAGACGACGACCTCTACATCATCGAGGTCAACCCGCGCGCGAGCCGGACGGTACCATTTGTTTCCAAGGCTATTGGAGTTCCGATCGCAAAATACGCCGCCCTCATCATGGCCGGGCAAACGCTCCCTGAACTCGGCTTTACCGAATCCGTCACGCCGCCGTATTGGTCAGTTAAAGAAAGTGTTTTCCCCTTCGCTCGATTCCCGGGCGCTCCCATCACTCTTTCGCCTGAAATGCGCTCCACCGGTGAAGTCATGGGGATTGATGAAGACCTCGGCATCGCCTTTGCCAAAGCCCAACTCGCAGCCGGGCCACCCCTTCCAACAGAAGGCACCGTTTTCATCTCTGTTAAGGAAGCGGACAAGCCGATCGCCGTCGATGTGGCTCGCCGCTTCGTTGCCCTCGGGTTCGAAATCGTATCCACTTCTAGGACTGCTAAAGTGCTGAAAGCGAACGATGTCCCTGTCAGCCTCGTACACAAGATCAGCGAAGGCCGCCCGCATGTCCTCGACTTGCTGAAGAACCGTGAAATCGCCCTCGTGATCAATACGCCCAGTGGCATGGTCCCGCGTCAGGACGAGAATATGATCCGCACAACTGCGATTAAATACGGCGTCCCGATCATCTCCACCCTCACCGGAGCCCGCACCACCGTTGACGCCCTCCAAGCGATGACCCGCAAGGAGATCGACGTGAAGCCCATCCAGCACTACCACAAGCTGCTGAAGCAATCGTAGGGCTTGGTATTAAAAGAGGCGTATAGCCCTTACGGCTAATTCAATCTGCAACAAGAATGCGGTAGAAATATAGGTCACCTATACCGGTCCCTATTTGTTCGGAGCGGATTGCCTCTTCCCCGGATCCCTCGATCTCAATTCCTCGGATGCCCCAATTCAAAAGTGTAGTTGAGGACTGCAACATGTAACGCTTGTCCCGTTCAGTAGACCAACGTAATTCGACTTCAGTCTCAGAAATTATACTAGGATCAAGAAAAAGGAATGATGCTGAATCCTCTGGATCTGTCCCTGCGAGGTATTCTGATCTGTTGCTCATCCCATCGAGATCTGAGTCCGTCTTACCATCGGTAATTCCGAGTGCTCCAAACTCTCGCCGTTCCCAAAAATCAGGAAGCTCATTTGTATCTTCATCGAAGGGGCGCATTCGGAAATCAGCCACAAAGAGAAGGTGGTCCGAAGCAAGTGAATCGCCGGCATTCAAGGCATACTGAGCCAGTCGCTCTATGGACATGTCGGGGGTATAGACCAGGTAGGAATTCGCTAGCTCCAGAACACTATCCGAGTAGATCAAGTAATCGAGATGGCCCGGCCAAAAATCTGCTGCCCCTTCGTCAATCCAAGTGAAGCCACCACGACTCACTGTGCCGAGGAACAACACTGCTTAGCGCACTTCCGTCCCAATCTGGCACATAGTCCTCTCCAAAGTTCGACTCATTGACGATGTCGCCTTCAAGCAATGTACGCGGCTGTTGCGCACGTCCGACAAAGTTCATGTCGCCCGCAAATATAATGGGCGTGTTCTGCTCGATCGCTTGGCCTACCTCAGTCGTCACACCTGAGCGTAGAAATGCAATGATTTGATCCACCTCGACTTGCCGAGCATTGTCGTTGGCGCAGCAGGGCGGGTGAGCGTTTATAACTATGGTGTAGTAGCCCAATAGCTCCCGCGTATCGAGTTCGACGGCGAGATTCCCTGTCCCAGAATTAAGTGCATCCAGCGTCCAAAAGCGAGTAATCGGAAAACGGCTCACCGTGATCGTATCACCAAACTCTGTTGAAGGCTCCGACGCATACCACTGCGCACCCTCCTCCAGGGGCAGCCATCCTTCGATTAGACTCCGCGTTTCCTCCGCAGTGTGTCCGAAAATCTCTTGGAAATTAATAACATCGGGTCGCACTGCTTCTATCTGCCGCCGAAAGCTATCCGCATAGAGCAGGTTAAAGATGCGATCGAACAAAACGTTGTAGGTCACTATGCGTAGATCGCTTGTTCTATGTTTCTCGAAGTCGATGACGGTCTCTTCTGGCAGGGCGCCCTGCCCCAACACGTAACTGATACTCCCCGCATCCGGCAAACGATCACCACCTGCCCTCTCCTCCAGCCACACTTCCACATTCATTCCACTGAAGAGTTGGTTCACCCCATCCGGCACGGCGTCGAGCGCTACCCCGATTTCAAGGACAGTCGTTGAAACCGTCGGCATCTGTCGAAAACCGATCTGAGTGTAATCCAGTGAAGTAGCCGTGACGCTCCCTCCAAATCGGTAAACTCCAGTGCGACCACCGAGGTGCCATTCCAATTCTTGGCCATTCTCACCTCGGATAAAGAGCCGGAGCTCGTTGTTTTCACTGGCATCGATCTCCGCCGTGGTCTCAAACCTCAAATATAGGTAGTCATCATCATCCGATAACCAAAGTCTGCCCAAATCTACCTCCGAGACGGAATCGCCAAGGGCATCCGTTGCAGCCACCCCTACACTTGCCCAATCATCGAATTCGCCATCGATCACGATTGGCGCCCGAATGCCGAATGCCACTCCTGTCATTGTGAAGATCAGCCCCAGCCGAACACTCAACGAAAACTTGCTCATCATCTCTATTCAGCTTTCAGCTTTTTGCATCCGAGGCAAGGCGCACGCTCACATACGCGCACTCATCTGAACTCCAATACCGCTTCCGCCGCAAAACCATTGACGATCAAGCTTCCGTCAGCGAGCGTTCGCGGCTGTTTCCTTAGCACACCTATGAAAGACGAAGAAAAGAAGATTTTATCCCCTGCCGAAGCCGCCGCGCAAGCGACGCCAACTAACTTTGATCTCGAGAGCGATCTCCCGCCAGACGCGGATATCGAGGATCGTTTCAACGATTTCTGGAAGAAGAATGGCACTTTCGTCTTCGCCATCATCGCCCTCCTCGCCGTCATCGTTGTCGGCTCACAGAGCGTCGGTTATATTGAAGACCGCGGTGAACGGAAGCTGCGCGACCAATACGCCCAGATCTCTTCAAACGAAGCCCGCCTCGAATTCGCCGAGAAACACGACAATCACTCGCTGGGTGGACTCGCCTATCTCGAGCTCGCCGACCAAAGCTACCGTGCGGAGAGCTTTCTTGAAGCCTCGAACTACTACGATAACGCCGCCGAGGTGCTCGAAGAAAGCAACAGCATCCTCGCAAACCGCTCCAAACTTGGCAGCGGGATGGCTTACCTCCGCGCCGGTGACAGCCTCGGTCTAGAGCGCCTTGAAGCTCTCGCCAACAATCCTGATGCGATCGAAGCGATTCGAGCAGAAGCCGCCTTCCACCACGCTTATGCCGCATGGGAAGCAAGTAACCTCGACGATGCTCAACGCTCACTCGATTTGCTTGGGACATTTTCTACCGCACCTGAATGGCAGGCACTTGGAAATGATCTCCAGTCAATGATGCCAGCTGCAGAAGTTCCGGAATTTGGCGTCGCCTCGTAAGCAACAACGCTCGGCCTTCAAACGCTGATAGGTAAATCGATGACCTTCGCCGACAAACTCCGCAAGGCTTGGACCTCGAGCAACTCGATGCTCTGCGTTGGCCTCGACCCCGACTTAAAGCGCGTCCCCGAAGTACTGCGTAACCACGCTCAACCGCTTTTCGCTTTCAACAAAGCGATCATCGACGCCACCGCACCTTACGCCTGCGCCTACAAGCCACAGTTCGCTCACTACGCGGCCGAAGATCGCCTCGATGAACTCAAGGCGACCCTCGAGTATCTCCGCACCGCTTACCCGGAGAAGGTCACGATCCTCGACGCCAAGCGCGGAGATATTGGAAACACAGCCGTCCGTTACGCGAAAGAAGCGTTTCATGTCTACGGTGCAGATTCTTTAACCGTAAACCCCTACATGGGGGGTGATACGATTGCTCCCTTTTCAAGCGATGCGAGCAACGGCGTCTTTGTTCTTTGCCGCACTTCAAACCCTGGTTCAGGCGAGCTCCAAAGCCTCGAAGTCGCCGGCCGGCCGCTCTACGAAATCGTCGCTGAAAGAGCTGCTAAAGCTTGGAACGACAACCGGAACCTAGGTCTGGTCCTTGGAGCGACCTACCCAAAAGAACTCGCCCGTGTGCGTTCCGTGGCGCCTGATCTTCCATTTCTAGTCCCTGGTATTGGTGCTCAGGGAGGTGACCTTGAAGCCGTCCTAGAGCATGGGCGCGATGCCACCGGTTACGGCATGCTGATCAACAGCTCCCGCGGCATCATCTATGCAGGTGAAGGCGAAGGTTTCGCCGCTGCTTCCGCCGCTGCCGCGCGCGAACTGGCCGAAGCGACGGGGATCTAAGTAGGCTAGAAAGATTTCCTAAGCGCTCGATAAAAGGCAACGCCACGTGATTAGCACAAAGCCACCGCTTGCTTTCTCCAAAGGGCCATGCTACCAAGCCTTCTTTTAATTTAGAGGATAGTCGCTGGCGCACGTGGAAGACCAATTCTTGGCCAAGCCGTGCAGTCGCCACCTCTGTTGATTTTCTTACATATGGACGTTGCTGTCGTTACAGGTGCCTCCTCCGGCTTGGGGTTGGCGATTTCGAATAAATTACTCAGCCTTGGGTTTAAGGTCTATGGTCTTGGGGGAAGCTACGGTGAAGACGGCCTGAAAAACTCAGGCTTCATTCCGATCAACTGCGACCTAGCTGACCCCGCCATGGTCGAACATATGGCCGGCGAGATCCTAAAAAAGGAGACCGCGATCAGTGTCTTGGTGAACAACGCCAAGTTCTACCCAGCAGAGTCCTTCACGGATGGAGCGGGCGGTGAGTTTGCCAGCTGCCTGAACATCAACCTCCTCTGCCCACTCATACTCGCCCGAGCCTTTTTGCCCGGCTTGCAGAAGGTGCATGGTAAGGTCATCTCGATCAGCCCCGCTACCCCAGAAACCGCCCGCGGGGGACCCGCCGGAGCCGCAACCTCAGGTGGACTGCGATGGATGCAGGAAGTGCTTTTTCAGCAATACCGCGACGTCGGCGTTAGCTTCTCGACGATCTCACCCGAGCCTAACCGCTGGCGCCCGGCCGATAGTCCGAAACCAAGAGGCAAAAAAGCAAAAAGCACGATCGACCCTGCCGCTATTTCTGACGCCGTGGCCCAAATCGTTCTTAACACGAGCGGCAACCTCATCACCGAGGTGGTCATCCGCCCAGAGCGTCTGACTGAGAACGGCCTGCCCGCTATGCGCGAGTTGCCGTATCCAAAGCCTCAACCGATCCCTTATACCGTTCCTCGCGAACTCATCGAAGCGGAGGAAATCGTTGAAAGGGAAGAGGAAGATCAAGAATTGCAGCCTAAACGCCAGCCGCGCAAAAAGCGGGCCCGCAAGCAAGCGAGAGCCGACGACGATCAGTCATCCGAGGACGCCACAGGGAACGAATCAGAAAGCCCTGAAAATACCGAAACAGAGGGAGAAGAAAGTCCCCCTCGCAGGCGCCGCAGGCGCCGCGGACGCAGGCGTGGTCAAGGCAGTGACGACAATTCAGAAACCCGCCGCGATGAACCGCGTCGCGATGATAACCGTCGCGACAGTGATGCTAAGCGTGACGCCCCTGTTGAGCGTCGCCGAAGGGAAGAAAAGCCTGCGGCGGACAAAGCGCCTCGCTCCGATTCGTCCGCTGAAGCGCCCGAGCAGTCCAGCGGAGACGCGAAGCCTTCTCGCCGTCGTCGCCGTGGACGTAAGCCACGCCCGATGGATGGCGCAGCAAAACCAGGATTCTTTGATCGCTCAAACGAAGCGCAAAGCGAGCAACCGAAGCCAAAAGATCCCGTAAAATCAGAAAAGCGGCCCGCTCAAAGCGACCGCTCTCCAAGAGCTGAAGATAAGCCGAAGAAAGCGGCCAAAAAGAGCGCCAAAAAAGCAGCGAAGAAGGCCGCCACAAAGGCGACAAAGAAAACTTCCGCGCCAAAAAAGAAGACAGCGAAAAAGGCTGCCACGAAGAAAGCGGCTAAAAAGGCGCCGCGGAAAAAAGTGGCACGGAAAGCGGTAGAGAAAAGCGCTGAATAAGCACTCCTCGCTGATACCATGAACCTTCACGTCGTAGACTTCCCGCTCGCCGTCGTTCGTCTCGAACCGTCGGACCCTATCCCTGACTTCGCGCTCAAAAGCCCGTTCTTCTCGATTACGAAGACAGCCACTGAGCTCTCCCTCTTCCTCGCCGAAGACTGTGTTCCTGAGGGCATGGATGCTTCGACGGGCTGGCGGGCGTTTCATATCGAAGGGACGATCGACCTCGGGCTCACCGGTGTCATCTCTGCCCTCACCATGCCTCTGGCCACGAAGCAAATCAGCGTTTTCTCCATTTCAACCCACGACACTGACTACCTCATCGTCCCCGACGACCGCCTTGAGGATGCCATCGAACTGCTCCAAAGAGCTGGCTTTCAGTGGGTGTAGGAATCAATCGACCAGCCGTCGATGACCTCGCCTCGGTCGTCCGCTAGTTTCTTCGGAAGTATCCAGAAAGTGGTGACTGGGTAATGAGCGCGGCGGGCAGGCTTATTGGCGACAGATTGAAACTAGTAATCGCCTTCCCTCAACCCGCTTTCCCATTGACCCCGCGAGGGCCTCTTCTAATTTCCGCACACTCTTATGAACCGGGTGTATATTAAGACCTACGGGTGCCAGATGAATGAGCGCGACAGCGATGCGGTGGCTTCGCTCTTGCGCGATCGTGGCTACTCAATGGTCGGAGACGAGGATGAGGCCGATATTATCCTCCTCAACACCTGTGCCGTTCGCGACCAAGCAGAGCAAAAAGCGATCGGTAAAACCCACCGGCTCCTCCATTATAAGAAAAAGGGCCGCGAACTCGTCGTGGGCGTCATGGGCTGCATGGCTCAAAATCGCGGCGAAGCCCTCCTCGACGAGCTCCCCGACCTCGACCTCCTCGTCGGCACACAAAAGTTCCACCGTGTGCCCGAGATGCTCGACCAGTTTGTCGCCTCGCAAAATGGCCTCGGCCCGCGCCCCAGCACGATCGTCGATCTGGAAGAAGAAGCCGGCTCCGAGGAAACGATCAAAGACCACGCCAACGTCCGGCAAGTCTCCGCCTTTGTCAGTATCATGCAGGGCTGTAACATGCACTGTAGCTTTTGCATCGTCCCCAAAACCCGAGGCGGCGAGCGCTACCGCTCGATGGAAGCGATCTGCGCGGAGGTTGAAGGGCTCGTTGCTAAAGGGACAAAAGAAGTCACCCTCCTCGGGCAAATCGTAAACAGCTACGGGATGCGAGAGATCCCCTACCGCAACAGCAAGAGTCCCTTCGTCCAGCTCATCGATAAAGTCCACGAGATCGACGGACTCGAGCGCATCCGCTTCACCTCACCCCACCCGCGCGGTTTCCAGAAGGATCTCGTCGCAGCGTATGGAGAGCTCCCGAAGCTCATGCCCTATGTCCATCTCCCTCTTCAGAGTGGCAGCGACCGCATCCTCAAAGCGATGCGCCGCCCCTACACCGTGCGCCGCTTCCGCGAGATCGTTGAGCAGCTCCGTGCGGTGAATCCCGACATCTCATTCTCGACCGACATCATCGTCGGCTACCCCGGTGAAACCGAAGAGGACTTCGAGCAGACGCGCGCCTTCTTCGAAGAGCTGCGCTTCGAGATGGCCTACATTTTCCGCTACTCACCACGCTCAGGGACTAAATCAGCCGAGCTCGAAGACGACGTGCCGAGTGAAGTGAAAGCTGAGCGCAATCAAATCCTTCTCAAGATTCTCGAAAAACACTCCATCGCAGGGAACACCCTCAGTCATGGAAAGATCGAGCCCATCCTCGTCGAAGGCCCCGCCAAGCGCGGCGATGGCATCTTTGTGGGTCGCAATCCAAGAAACCGTAAAGTCATCTTCCCTGCCAATGAACGCCTTGTCGGCGAGATCGTCCCCGTCCGCATCGACGACAGCAACATCTCCGTCCTCAAAGGCGAACTGGTGCTTTCCGGGATGAATGAAGCGCTCGTGAAGAGCGTGAGTTAGCGGTGAATAAGTTATCTCACAGGGGCACGGAGGCACAGAGATGAATGAAAATGAAATCGGTACGATCATTGTTGAGGTCTCGATCCAATTGCATCGAGACCTAGGCCCAGGGTTGCTCGAATCTGTTTACGAGAAACTGCTAGAGAGGGGATTGGAAAAGCGAGGCCTTATCGTCCAGACTCAAGAGCCCATTCAAATCACTTACGACGGAGAAACGTTCGATGAAGGATTCCGTGCTGACATCATAGTCAACGGTAAGGTCATTATCGAATTGAAGTCCGTAGAGAAGCTGCACCCGGCCCACAAGAAACAGCTTCTTACTTACCTGAAGCTCACCGGCCTAAAACTTGGTTATCTCCTCAATTTCGGTGAAGAGCTAATGAAGCAAGGCATCACTCGAACGATCAACGGCTCCCTTTAAAGCCCTCCGTGCCTCTGTGAGAAAAAAATCCACTCCCACTCCCACTGAGAATTTTCCCTTGGCTTTGCACTGCTGAGCCGACCAACTGAAGGACTCTCTTCTGCCATGCCTAGCTTATTCACTTTTATCATCATTACTGGCCTCATTCTCCTCCTTCTAGGGGTCGGCTTTATTTTGGACAAACCCAGCTGGCGCAAAGGATTGACCGCCTTTCCGCGCGGCGAGAATGCCGCCTTCATCACGATGGGCATCGGTGGGCTTTGGTTCCTTTACAAAATGTATTATATTGGACCGCAGGACGCACTCTTTGGCCCGAAGACAAACCTCATCCTCGTGGCTGTTTTTGGTGCCGGCTGGCTCGGTAGTTTCTTCGCCTTGAAAGAGTTCCTCGCGGTACGTGGAGTCTGCGTTCTTACCCTGATGGCGGCTTACTTTGCGCTCGAAGCTGGGAGGACGATTTATGACCCAGCTGTCCTTTACTTCAAGGCGATCGTTTATATCTTTATCGTCCTTGCGATCTGGTTAGGCGTTTCACCCTTCCGGATGCGCGATTTCTTTAGTTGGACCTTTGGCGCAGCTCCGCGCCCGAAGACAATCGGGTCACTCCTAGCGCTTGCTGGGGTCAGTTTAACTCTCATCTCGATCACCCTCTAATGACTTTACCCCAAGGCCTACTCATCATCATCAGTGGTCCCGCAGGTGCCGGTAAAACGACGCTCTGCGACCGCCTGATGGAGGAATTCCCAACAATCGAACGCGTTGTTACCACGACGACCCGTGAACCCCGCGAGGATGAAGTCGCTGGAGTCGACTACCACTTTTTGGGTGTTCTCGAATTTGAGGCCAAGGCAACCTACGGCGATTTCTATGAGTGGGCGCGCGTTCACGCCCGCTACTACGGATCAGAACGCCGCGCTGTGCTAGAACCGCTCAAAGAGGGCAAAGATCTCCTCCTCAACATCGATGTGCAGGGAGCGGCCGCTTACCGAGAAGCCGCCAAAAGTGACACCTTTCTCGCGGATCGTCTCGCAACGATTTTCATCAAGCCACAGAGCCTTGAGCAGATGCACAAGCGCCTCCTACACCGTGCCGCCGAGACGCCTGAGGACATCGCCCGCCGGATGAAAAGTGCCGAAAAGGAAATCGCCGCCGCGGACAAGTTTGACCATGTCCTCACGACGAGCACCCGCGAAGCCGACTATCAGGAGTTCCGCGAAGCCTACTTGCGCGCACGCAGCGAACACACGTAAAAGATTGATGAGCAAAGCCTCTGCGACCGCTAAAGCGTTCCTCGCCAGTACGCGCAAGCTCAGTAAGGCAGTCGCAAAGCTGCCAGCAGGCGGCCCCGTCACTCACATTTACAATCCCCTCGAATACGCGTGGGCAGGCTACGAAGCCTACGTCACGAAGTTCCTCGGTGGTCCACGACGGGTTGTCCTTCTGGGCATGAATCCAGGCCCCTACGGTATGACGCAAACCGGTGTGCCGTTCGGTGCTATTCCCGCGGTTCGCGACTGGATGGGTATCGAGGTTGCGATCAAGCAGCCAGCGAAGGTTCACCCGAAGAGGCCCATCGAAGGTTTTGCCTGCAAGCGCAACGAAGTCAGCGGACGCCGGCTCTGGATCGATCTCTTTTCCGAGCAATTCCCCAACGCCAAAGAGTGCTTCAAAACTCACTTCGCGCTGAACTACTGCCCACTCGTTTACATGATCGAGAGCGGAGCAAACTTTACCCCAGATAAGCTCCCGGTCGCCGTCCGCCGTCCGCTCGAAGAAGCCTGCGACACCCACCTCCGAGAAGCCCTCGAAATTATCCAGCCTGAGTGGGCGATTGGCGTCGGAAACTACGCCGAGAAGTGTCTCCTCCGTATCACCGAAGGCATGGGGAAAGCACCGAAGGTCACTCGTATCATCCACCCCGCACCAGCGAGCCCCATCGCAAATCGTGAGTGGCCAGAAAACCCGCGCAAGGCACTCGCGGATGCAGGCATCTGGTAGCCAAACAGCCAAGTTCGTCCGCTCACCGAGCGATCACGCGTATCCATGCCAAAAGAACCGACCCCAGCCATTCGCCTGTGCGACGGAGATCTCGAGGCCTTCATCCAACCCGAGCAAGGGGGACGCGTCCTCGGGTTTCACGGCGACACTTTCTGGCCGAGTCCTCAGGAAAGGTTCGATTGGCCTCCGCCCGCCATACTCGACGAAGATCCCTACACTGTCATTCAGGCGACGGGGAAAAGTGCGACGATTCAGAGTGCTCGCGATGAGCCATTCGGCTTTCAGCTCGAGAAGCACTTTGAAGTGAAGGGCAATGCGATCCACTTCACTTTCCGCCTCACCAACATCTGGGATCGCCCCCAATATGTAGCCCCATGGCAAGTGACGCGCGCGCCGCGCGAAGGAAAGCGCCACCCAAGCGCCACCCCAACAATCGTCGGCACTGGCAAGTGACGCGCGCGGCGCGCGAAGGAAAGCTCTTCTGGGCAACTGGGGACCCCTTCAAAGACGACGATCGCCTCATCAAGCAACGCGAAGACCCAGGCTGCTACTACCTCCATCAAAATGACGAAAAGCCCTTCCCCGCCGCCATTGAGAGACACGGTCCACTGAGTTCCCTCTCGGTGCGCAAGGTCACAGCAACCTGCAAACTTTTCGCCGATGCTCACGGATGGCTCGCCCACCTTCAAGACAACTGCCTAATCATCCGCAGCTTCCCCGACATCTCCCCTTCTGAAGCCGCTCCTCGCCAAGGCGAAATCGAGCTCTACTTCAACCCCGAGCTCAATTACATCGAACTCGAGAACCAAGGTGCCTATCAAGCCCTCGGAGCAGGCGAGACCCTGACCTACGAAACGAACTGGCAATTCCATCGAATCGATATCATTTCTATTCCTGAAGTTATCGAACAATTATCAAGACTTACCCCTTAAGACCCACCGGCGCATGAAATCGTTCCTCGCACTCCTCGCACTCCTCGCAACTTTAACGAATGCCCTCTCAGCCGGCGCCGAGCTCAAGTCCGGCCCGATGATTGGTGCAGCAGGCATGTATGAAACCATCATCTGGCTGCAAACGAGCGAAGCTGCAGAAGCGCAGATTCGCTATTGGCCATCCTCAGCAAAGAAGAGGGCTGATGTTGTAGTGACGGATCTAATACAAACCTCTAAAGACGACGCCTTCGTAGCGAAAATCTCTGTTGGCCCCCTGATAGCTGGCGCGACATATGGGTACGAAGTCGTCATCAACGGCAAAAAGGTCACACCCACTTTCAGCGAGACCCACGCGAAAGCAGGAAAGCCCATCCCCCTCACATTCTCGGCACCCAAGCTCTGGCGCTACCGCGAGGGTGGGCACAAGCCCTTCGACTACACCCTAGGTTTTGGAAGCTGTGCTTACGTCAATGACCCCGAGAGCCAACAAGACCGACTCGACGGTATACCTTATGGCGGCGACTACCAAGTCTTCGAGTCCATCTATGAGAAAGCCCCCGATGCCTTCATCTGGCTGGGCGATACGCTTTATCTGAACGAAGGCGACTGGACGACAAGCCCGGGCATTTATAACCGTTGGACGCGCTCACGCGCCCTTCCAGAGCTCGCGCCACTGCTCGCAACAACACCGCATTACTTCACTTGGGATGATCATGAATTCGGACCCAATGACATCGGCAGCTCCTTCTGGAACAAAGCCGCGACAACCGAAGCCTTCGAACTTTTCACCGCCAATCCCTCCTATGGCCTACCCGAAACCCCCGGCATCTTCTCCTACTTCAATCACGGGGATGCCAACATCTACCTTCTCGACAACCGCACCTACCGCACTGAAGCCATGGTTGTGGGTGCGCCATACATCGAGAAGCAGATGCTCGGGAAAGCCCAGGTCGACTGGCTCGTCAACCTCATGGCATGGGCCGAAGGGCAACGCCACAGCTCTTACCCGGCGAGCTTCCACATCGTCTGTGTCGGAAATCAAGTCATCTCGCCTGCTCGCCGCGACAACCTCCCACGCTACGAGAAAGAATGGCAATACCTCTTCGACCGCCTGATGAACGAAGACCTCAACAACGTCATCTTCGTCACTGGCGATGTCCACTTTGGTGAAGTCAGCAAGCTAGAACTCACTGGCGGAGGCGATGCGGTGGCAGGCAAGCCTGGTATCGATGGAAAAGCCTACACGTATTACGATATCACTACATCATCGCTTACGGCCGGATCATTTCCCGGCTTCCCGGCAGAGGAAAATCCACAGCGTTACGATATTTTTGAAGGCGAAGCCGACCGCATCGGGCAACGCAACTTTATGCTCCTCCGCTTCACCGGTGAAAAACTCAGCCAGCGCCAAGTCGCGATCGAATTCTACGACACTGACGGGAACCTCCTGAATCAAAAAGAAGGCGCCCCCACAGGCACCGTCACCGACGCGTCGATCCTCAAACCACGCTAGCTGCTCCGACTGGGCTCGATCGCACCACGCGAGGTATAGCGAAAGCGAAAGAACATCGCGACAGCAACAGGGATCATGCTGATACAGATACCCGCCCAGATGCCGGGAGCTCCCCAACCAAGGCCTTCGGGAAAGTACGGGAGGAGGGCGTTGATCGGGCCGGGGAGGGCTTCACTTCCATCGAGACGAAAACCCATCCAAAAGCCGAGAGGAAGGCAGCCAAGCCAGTAGCCGACAAAGGCGAGGAGGGTCGGTATTCTGGTATCTCGGTAGCCACGCAGGACACCAATCGCCGTCACTTGAACACCATCCGCGATCGCAAGAGCAGCAGCGAAGAGCATGAGGATGGAGGCTAATGCGAGGACCTCAGGAGCCCGTGTACCAACACTGTCGTCGAGGTAAAGGCGCGGCAGCCAGTTCCGCCCTAAGGCATAGATTGCAGCCATTCCAGCCATGAAGACCGCGGCCAAGGCAATCGTAGTCCAACCAATCGTCCGTGCCTCTTCCAGGCGACCGGCGCCTCTCGCCTGCCCCACACGGATGACGGCCGCGAACATCACCCCTAGCGGAACCATGAAGGCGAGGCCCGCGTAGTTGAGCGCGATGGAGTGCGCCGCGATCGCAACAACGCCATTGGGCAACCAACCCATCATGAAACCAGCGCAGTTAAAGGCCGCGATCTCGAAGAAAATCTGCAGGCCAATGGGGATACCTAGAAAAGTAAGGTCTTTCGCCTGAACCCAGTCGAAGGCCATCCACTCCTGTCGGCTCCAGCGTAGCGACATCCCGCTCCGCATACGAATCCAAAGGGTTGAGGCGATCAGAACAATGATCCGAGAAAGCAGCGTTGCGATCCCCGCGCCCACTAGACCCAGCGCAGGCGCTCCGAGGTTTCCATAAATCAGTATCCAGTTTAGAACTACATTTAAAGCGATCGCGCCGAGATTGAACCAAAGCGGCTCCCATGGGCGTTCGCGCGATTCGCAATAAGCCTTCTGCACAATGAAAAGCATGAGCGGCACGGACGAGGCCGCGAGGAGGAGCAGATAGTCCCGCCCAAGAACGATCACTTCTTCGGGTTGTCCGAGGTGCCATAGGTCGGTCCAATAGACAATCGCTGCGAGACCACCGCCGAGAACTGCGCTGGCAAAACCCGCCACGAAGAATCCATTGCGCACGACATGCCGTGCTTTTTGGTCATCCCCCGCCCCATGCGCCTCACCGACCGAGACGCTGATCGCCGTCACAATACCCAAGCCAACAAACCAAAAGATGTTGAAGACGTTGGTCGCAAAGGTGCCCGCAGCGAGCTCTGCCACGCCGACTCGCCCGACCATCGCCATATCGACGACGTACATCAGCTGCGTAGCCAAGTTTCCGATCACCATCGGAAAGGCTAGCTTGAGGGTTTTGCGCATCTGTTCGAGGGCACCGGACATGTGCCATTCACCAGAGTCAGATGAGAATCTACAGGCAAGCTCAAGCCGCTCGAACATTATCAGTCAGTGCCGCTTGACCGGACGCATTCGGCGGAGTTGAGTCTATCCTCTATGCGCGTCCTCATCGCTTTCGATAAATTCAAAGATGCCCTTACCGCCTCTGAGGCCTGCGAAATTACGCGCAGAGCGGTGGAAGAGCGCCTCCCTTCAGCAGATATTGAGGTCGCTCCACTAACGGATGGAGGTGAAGGCTTTGTTGAAATCCTCACCCAGCTCAGTGGCGGAACGATCGAAGAGCTCTCCGTTGCAGGTCCACGCTTCGAACAAACCGATGTAATAATGGGCTGGGCCGAATTAGCAGAGCTCCCGGAAAGTGTCGTCGCACAACTCGACGTCCCTCAACAAGGACGCCTTGCGATCATTGAAATGGCTCAGGCGAGCGGACTCGAGCTCCTCAACCCTGAAGAGCGAGACCCATGGCAGACCTCTACCTTTGGCACCGGCGAGCTCATCGCCCACGCCACCGAGATGGGCGCTGCAGCCATCCTCCTTGGCATCGGCGGTAGTGCGACGAACGACCTCGGCCTCGGCGCTCTCGAAGCGCTCAGCCTCCAAGCCTATCAGGCAGACCTTCAACCCGTCCCGCAGATCACACCTGAAAAATGGTCACAGATCACCTCGCTCGGCGGACTGGTCAATGCGGAGCGACGCTTCCCTCCCATCCGTATCGCCTGTGATGTGGACAATCCTCTCCTCGGAGAACATGGCGCGACGCACACTTTCGGACCCCAAAAAGGCTTGAAGCCGGAAGACATCGATCGCTTTGAGCGTGGCATGCGCAAGCAAGCCCTGCGCCTCCTCGGTCTCTTTGCCCACGAACCCATAAGCTTCGAAGAGAAGCTCGCCGAGCCTGGCAGTGGAGCGGCGGGCGGCATCGGCTTCGGGCTGCGCACGAGTCTACCAGACGCTCGCTACGTCGCAGGTTTTCCGCTCGTAGAGGCGTGGCTGCAATTGGCCAAAAAAATCGACTCGGCCAACCTTGTCATCACCGGAGAAGGAGCCTTCGACGCCAGCTCTCTGCGTGGCAAAGGGCCGGGCACGGTTGTTTCGATGGCAGAAAAGGCGGGCCGCCGCGTCCAGCTTTTCGCGGGAGCGGTGGGCAGAGACGTTGCCGAAAAGTTGCCTTCCCGAGCGGGTGCTACGGCCATCAGCCCGCCCGAGCTCCCTCTCCCTCAGGCACTTAAAGAAGCGCCGGAGCGTCTAAAGCATTCAGTGGAAGCCTTCCTGGCCGATCTATAAGGGAAGCATTACCCTTACCCCTAATTTCCACGATGCACCACACCCCTTTGCCTCGAACTAATGACTGATGATGAAGAGTTCCTCCGCGCTCTTCGACGTGGTCGTATCGCGAGGGTAAAACGCATCCTCCGCTGGCTTCCGCGCAAGGCGACGATTCATCGCTATCCAATCGTGGGTCGCTTTGCCAATTCAGCACGGAAACACGGCTTCCTCTGGTCGTTCCGAACTGCAGAAGCGCTGCCGGCTCTCTACGCAGGATTCCTCCTCGCCTTCACTCCGATCTACGGGCTGCAGATTCCGATCGCATTCTTTCTCGCCCTCAAGCTCCGAGCAAACCTTCCCATTCTTGTCGGGCTGCAGATGCTCACAAATCCGCTCACCGCAGTTCCAATCTACTACGCGGGCTACCATATTGGTCGGATAACGCTTGAGCTCGTCGGCTTCTCGTTTCCGCACCTGAATTCGAGCGAATTCAAGCTCCTCTTTGACCATATAATGACCCTTAACTTCGGGCATTCCTTCTCCTTTCTCGCACGCATACTCACTGTAATAAGTGTTGGCGGATGGATGATTGGACTTCTGCTCGGAACCGTATCAGCGATGCTCTACCGTCTAGGAGCACAGGAACTCATTAAAACCTATGGTCGCCTTCAAGGGCTTCAACAGAAGCGTTTGGACGCCATTGCGAGAGGGGAATTCGAACTTCGAAAAACACGCATTCCTTTCCCTCGCCAAAAACGCCCTCGCACTACTGAGTAAAGAGCTAGTGCGAATACTCCGACTTCTCCTCGTCACTTTTTGGCTTACTCAGCTAGTCCACGGCATCACCCCGATCAAACTCGGGATCGATATCCTTGAGGAACGACGCTTCGACATATTGCAGGGCCAACGCGTTGGGCTTTTAACCCACCCAGCGGGTCTCAATCGTCTCGGAGTGAGCTCGATTAAAGTGCTGCGGCAGGCGCCGGAAGTGGATCTAGTCGCGCTCTTCGGGCCTGAACACGGCATCTATGGAGACGAGAAAGCCGACGTCCCCGTCGATGACAAGATCGACCCGCGGACCGGCCTACCCGTCTACTCCCTTTATGGAAAGTTTCGCCGGCCCACCGCCGCGATGCTCGACCGCATCGATGTGCTTGTAGTAGATTTGCAAGACATTGGGACGCGCAGCTACACCTACGTGAGCTGTATGCGCTACGCAATGGAAGCCTGTTTCAATGCCGGAAAAACGGTTGTTGTGCTGGACCGTCCAAACCCACTCGGCGGCTTCAAGGTCGATGGTCCGATCCTAGACAACAAGTGGCGGAGCTATGTTGGGGCCTTCCCTACTCCCTACGTGCACGGTCTTACGATTGGAGAACTCGCCCGTTTCGCTAAGGGGACGCCCGGTGTAATGGAAATTTCGGACGAAATCCGTGAAAGCGGACAACTCATCGTCGTCCCGATGCAAAGTTGGAACCGACAGATGCTCTGGACTCAGACAGGCCTGAAGTGGGTGCCCACCTCTCCCGCCATCCCTGATCTCTCAGCCGTCCTCGGCTACCCGATGGCGGGACTCGGAACACAGCTTGGGCGATTCTCTCATGGCTACGGAACCGCCTTCCCGTTTCGCCTTTTGCGCTACCCCGGTGTCCGGCCTGAAGTGCTCGCGAAAAAGTTGACCTCTAAAGCGATACCTGGACTCGCCTTCCGCGTCATCAATTTCGAACAGAGGGGGAAACAGATCGAGGGTGTCTACATCGTCGTAACGAACTGGTCCCTCCTCCGTCCCACCGAACTGAGCTTTCACCTCATGCAGCTAGCCTGCGAACTCAGCAACTCAAACCCATTCGCAGCCGCCCGTGAATCGCACCAAAACCTCTACAACAAGCACGTCGGTAGCAGTGCTTGGTGGACCGCTTTGAGTGAGCAGGGAGTCGATGTTCCGGTCGGGACCTTTGTCACCGAATGGGCCGTAGCGGCGAAGGCATGGCAGGCCTCAAGTCGCCCTTTTTGGCTCTACCGCTAGCAATAAGCGGCCGGACCGATGAGCTCCGGACATAAAAAAGCGCTCTGTCCCCATCGGAACAGCGCGCGAAATTCAATTAGGAGCTGAATATAGCGAGTGTGCTATTCGGTGCTTTCTGCCTTCTCAGCACTCTTTTTCGCAACCTTCGCCACACTCAGGTTTTGCGGCACACTCTCATTTCTCAGCGCACTCAGGTTTTGCGGCACACTCTCATTTCTCAGCGCACTCTGATTTTTCGGCACAGGCTTCTTTTTCAGCACATTCCGCTTTATCCGCGCAGCATGCTTTTTCTTTTTCACATTTAGCAGCGCAGCATGCTTTTTCTTTTTCACATTTAGCAGCGCAGCATGCTTTTTCTTTTTCACATTTAGCAGCGCAGCATGCTTTATCACAATCAGCCGAGCAGGCTTCTTTTTCAGCGCAGCAAGCTTTTGCACGGTCAGCAGGGCAGGCTTCAGCGTGGTGATCGGCGTAAGACATTCCGCCAAGGAACAAGAGGGAGGTAAAAAGTAGGAGGTTCTTCATCGTTGATTTATTGGAGGATTATTTCGGTAAAGGAGTAAGAGAAGTGCACTGGACAATTTATTCAATTAAATATCGGTATTCTTTGAAGAAGTAACAAGTGATTATCTCCCAATAAGGTATAGAGGCTACACTCTAAGCGCCATTGGCACTCGCCAATTCAGCAACGAAACCAAGAAAACCGCCCACAGCTCGCCAACGCCTATTGACCCCAATTAATGATTATCAATTATTGCCCCTGCAGGCTGACGCATTAGCTACTATTAGACCCCCAGCGATCGAGTTACACCTCACTCAACACCACCTCCCCTATGATCAATACCATCTCCCATTTCGACTACGGCGTCATCGCCCTCTATTTCGGCTTTATGGTCCTGATCGGGTATGTCTTCCGAACCTTCATCACGAATACGAAGGACTACTTCGTCGGCGGGGGATCGATGCTTTGGTGGATGACGGGGTCTTCGGCCTTCATGATGGCCTTCAGCGCGTGGACTTTTACGGGCGCAGCGAGCAGCGCTTACACCCACGGCCCAATCATGGTCATGACGATTTTTATGGGTAATGCCGTCGGCTTTTTTGTGAACTACATTTGGTCGGCCGCGCTTTTTCGCCAGATGCGTGTGTTGACGCCGATTTAGGCGATGCGGATGCGCTTTGGCCGCGTCAATGAGCAGTTTTCACCTGGTCGTTTGTTCCGACGAACGTCGTTCAGGGTAGGATTTGGCTAACCGGTCTGGGTGTCTTTTGCGCGGCGGTCTTCGGCTTCGATTTGCAGACGACGATCATCGTGACGGGTTCGGTCGTGGTCTTTGTCTCCCTTGTGGGAGGTAGTTGGGCAGTCGTCGCGAGTGACTTTATGCAGGTGCTCGTGATCCTGCCGATCTCGATCATCATGGCCTATTTTACCCTCGATCATATCGGTGGTGTGGGCCAGCTGATTGAACAGTTCCCAGTAGAGTCTCCCTTGGGCAATGACCTGAACTACCGGACGATCCTTGTTTTCTGGGTCCTCGCGATGATCCTTCAGAAGCTGCTTTCGCTGAACAACATCATGGATGCGTATCGCTTCCTGACGGCGAAAGACACGGAAAACGCCCGCAAGGCGTCCCTCCTCGCTTCGGTGCTTTTCCTCATCGGGCCGATCCTTTGGTTCATCCCGCCGATGGTCGCGGCGATCGTCTATCCTTCTGTCGCAGGGGAAGGGCAGCAAACGCTCGGTGAGTTGATGCCTGGGCTTTCAAATCCTGCCGAGGGTGCCTATGTCGCGATGGGCCTGAAGCTGCTGCCGGCAGGTATGATCGGTATCCTCCTCTCGGCTATTTTTGCCGCGACGATGTCCTCGATGGACAGTGGTCTGAACCGCAATGCGGGGATCATCGTTAAGAATTTCTACAACAGTGTCTTGCGCCCAGAGGCCACTGATAAGGAGCTTCTCACCGCGAGCAAGCTGACAACAGCGCTGCTCGGGGTCGGCATCATCAGTGCAGCGGTCTGGTTTAGTAATAACGAAACGCTGGGCCTCTTCGACCTCATGTTGCAGTTTACGGCCCTGATCGCACTCCCGCTGAATGTGCCGATGCTCTGGGGAATGGTCTTTAAGCGCACGCCGGACTGGTCAGGCTGGGCGACAGCACTTTTTGGTCTCTGTGTCGCGTGGTCGGTGAAGCACTTCTTTGATCCCGTCTGGGCGGAGAGCTTCTTTAACCTCGAAGTGCCGATGACGGCTCGTGAGATCAATGACTATATCTTCCTCACCGCTGTGATCTCGAATGTGGGGCTGTCCTCCCTCTTCTTCTGGTCTACCAAGTTCTTTTACAAAGAGCCGACGGAAGGTGAGCGCAAAGAAGAGTCAGACCTCCTTTTCAAGAACATGCATACCCCAGCTACGGTGGCGGAAAATGAAGGCCGCTCGACGGATACCCGCCAAGCGAAGATTCTTGGCTACCTTTCGATGGCCTACGGTGGCTTTATCGCTCTGCTCATCTTCATCCCGAATCCAATTGAAGGGCGGTTGGCGTTTTTATTCTGCGGTGCGTTTCTCGCAACGATCGGTGGTCTTCTCCTGCTCTCCGCGCGCAAAAGTGCTCGCGTGGACAAGGCGCTAGAGAATGCAGGCTAGGGCTGGCTGCAGGTTGTTTGGAGCGATAGTGGCGTAAGCCGGTGCCCTACGAGGCACTGGATAAAGCGTGGTGTTACTCTTTCGGCCACGTCTGCCAAGCGGGTGACCAACAGGTCGTTCTCCCGCCGATTTTTTCTCGCTCCAGCGGCTTGCCCGTTTGCGGGCAGAAACCGCCGTCTTTCCAGCGATGGTTAAAGAGCCAGTGGCCTGGGACTTGCGCGTTGAGTGACTGGGGCACATGGCCTCCACCTTGGTCTGCGATCTCTCTCATCGCGTCCTCTGTGACCTCGATGATGCGGGCGTAAAGTTGGCTCAGCTTTTGGCCTTTTATTTGGCCAGCGAGGCAGTCTGGCCGAATCCGCGCGCGCCAGAGGATTTCGTCCGCCATCCAATTTCCAATGCCGGGGAAACGTTCCTGCATGAGCAGCACCGCTTTAATCGGGGCACGCTGCCGCCGGATCAGGAATGCCTTTACTACGTCTCGGGTGAACGCTTCTGAAAGCACCGGCGGCGGCAGTTTTGTCCACCACTGCGGGAGCTCCTCGCCTGACGCCCACTCCACCTTTCCAAACATACGATAGTCAGAAAAAACGAGCGCGCGCTTTGATGTGTAGAGGACGAGATGATCGTGCCGATCTGGCACCATCACTGGATCAGCAACGAGCAACCTGCCCGCCATCCCAAGGTGGATCCCAAGGCACCCCGCTTTAAAGCGAAAGAGCATCTGCTTCGCCTGTGCCTCGGAGTCGATCAGGACCGAACCCGTGAGCGACTTCTTCAACTTTATGCAGTCCACCTCCCGAAAAATCCGCGCCTTCGGGTGCAACGCTACTCGCTCGATACGCTCACCGTGTCCAGGCGCCCATTGACGCCGAAAAAACTCAACTTCTGCCAGCTCAGGCATGGGCTAGCCCTGTTCGCCAAGGCAACGGACAGCGACTTCGGCCATGATGGCTTCCTGCTCGTTCGGACGGTCAAGAATGCCCGTAAACGCCGAAACGAAGGCCTCTTGAAAATTCATCAATTGCTTGAGCGAGAGATGTCGCAAAGGCATCGCGAGACGGCTGAGATACCATGGGTTCTGAGAAAACAGATTGAAGCTCGATTTTGCAGTCGAGCCCTCGAAGGCCTCGCCAAAACGTGCCGCGGCTTGTTCGAGCGCGGGCTTCGAGATGCGATCGCTCAAGGCTCTGGCGTCTTGCAGCGCCTTGATCTGTAGAAGGAGGCGATTGCGGTTTTGCAAAGAGGTGATCATCGGGCGCCCATCGTGCCCCGCAAAGAAGTGCTGCCGAATCGCTCGGAGCGTCCACTGGAGGTCTAGGCTATAGAAGGCTTCTGCCGTCTCAAAAAAGTCGCCTTCACCAAAATTCGGGACGAGTTCGGTGATGTGTTGCTCTTCAATACGCCCCCCCTCAGCCCCTAGATAAGTTGCGAGTTTGCGGACTTCTTCGAGACCAAGGCGGAGATTGCCGTTGATCTTTGCCATGAGGACTTCGGCAGAGCCGGGAGCCATCGTCACACCCTGTTTTTCTGCTTCACGGTTCAGCTCAGCCGCAGACGCCGTCCCGTCATTTTTATCCTCTAGAAATTCGTATGCGCCGTTCTTCTTCCACCAATCGACGAGCTTTTTACTCCGGCGGCTGAAGGGGCTGGCCGAAAGCAAAACGGCGACTTCGCCTGCTTTGAGTCCCTCAAGCGTCGCCTGAATTTTTGCGATGAGCTCTTTTGCTCCTTCGGTCCCGCCGGGGCGGGCATCGCCAGAGAAAGAAATATTCTTGAACCAGACCGCTTTACGATCACCGAACATCGGCATCGTCTGAACAGCGCTGATAAATCGTCCAACCGCCACATCCGCCTCGGTCAAATTGCTCGATTGTCCATCAACAATCTCTACCGCATAGGGGTCGTCAATCCCCTTGGAAAAAGTCGCCCAATGCTCCGCCGCGCGTCGCATGACACGAAAATCATCCGGACCGCAGACAAGCGTAAATGCCTTCTCAGCACTCACCGTTTTTAGCCTCCTTGCCTCGGCGCGTTGTCAGGGCGCAAATCAAACCTTGGTCAAAATTCAGCCGAGGAAGTATCCGTTTTCTCAATACACGCTTGAGCAATGCATTAGCGTTAAAGAGGCCGAGTGAAACCAGGATCACAAGAAGAAGCGAAAGCGGTGTGAAGGAAATCGTTCCAACGGAAAACTCACGCAACCAAAACTCGAGTAAAAACCATTCCATGTCTCTAGTGGACTAACGGCGCAGTCAGTCGACGAGCGCTTAAGGAAGGTTAATCTGCCCCATCCCTACACGCAGATCAGGGACGGTCAGACCATTTGTATACTCGATTGAAAGAAAATTACCGCTCGAGTACTTGATCAGGAGTGGTCCGTCTTTCTCGACCTGCTGAACGTTTCCTTCGTTGAGAATTCCACGAAACAGGCGCTCACGCGTGATAATATTCTCCACGATCAGGGTGACATCTCCTCCGACAGCTCGGAAGATCATCGTCGTCGGATCGTCTGGGATCCTGAGCGCAGCGGGCCCGGCGGATTCAGTCGTCGATGGGTCGTTTGACTGTGTCGACTGGACGGTTGAGGAATCTCCACTGCCTAGGAGCCAAACGAGCAAAAAGACGAGCAGGACGACTAAAGCAGCTCCCGCGAGTCCTGCCGCGATTTTCAAATACAGGGTGTTGTCCGTCAGGATGGCTGTCGGACGCGCCGGCGGTTCTTGGCGAGTCGCCGGCGTATCGCCTTCTGGACGCGGGGCGGCGGGGGCTTCATCAGACGGCAGCTCCATCCGACCATAGACCGGGCGGTCTTCGCTAGCGGACGAACGCTCCCGATGGATCACAGCGCTTCCGCGAAACTGCGCATCGTAATCCGTCATGATCTTATCTGGATCCAGCTTCAGGAAGATTGCGTAGTTCCGGAGAAACCCTCGCCGGTATATTTCCGGCAATGCAATCTCCATCGAGTTGTCCTCCATCGACGCGAGATACTCGCTCCGTATCTTGGTCGCGTCAGCGACCTCACCAATCGATATTCCTTTGCGCTTACGCGCTTCTTCTAGTTTCTCGCCAATCGTCATGTAGGCCTCGCCTCTTCTGAATTGAGGGAAAGAGTGTTAGGCGTTGCTGGTGAAATCAAATAAAATAGCCACCTGAACAGCGTCTCTTTTGCGATCGGCTCTAAATGCCGTTCAGGAAGCAGATTTTGCCTTCGCCGCCGTGAATGCAGCGATCGCATCAGCCGCCTGTGAGCCAGGTGATACCGAAGTATCGATCCAAGCAACCTTGCGATCGACAATAAGGAACGACTGCCGCTTGTGCAGCGGAAGCACCCCCAGCGTCGAGCCGACGCCAAATGCCTCACCAAGAGCACCATCCACATCAGCTACGACGTCGAAAGGAAGTGCATACGCCTCCTTAAACCTAGCTTGCTTCTCTACATCGTCACGACTGACGCCCAAAACGGTGAGGCCTACCGCAGACGTTTCGCTCACATTGTCGCGAAGGTTACAGGCTTGGATATCACACCCACGCGTGAAGGACTTTGGGTAAAAGTAGATCAAGACCGGACCCGCCGCGTAAATTTCTGCCAAATCGAGCATTTCGCCCGTCTGGATCGTTACACTGATGGCTGGAGCCTCAGCTCCGACCGCGAGGGGGTCTTTTCCGAATGCAAACATGGTAAGCGAGAATAAGGCGGTGAGAGCGACCAATGCTTTCATGCCCTATCGAAGCGCCTTGAATCCCGCTGCGCAACACCTCGCAGTAGATTTCTACAAAACCCTGTGGTGCAGGCTGGCCGTGAAGAGCACGCTAGCGCGTTGCCCAGAGTGGATTTTCCCGAGCTGTATCAATCAGCTTCTGAGTCGTCCGGTCGAGTCGGTTCGCAAGGGTCTTGATGATCGTGACCGCCACTTCAGGTTCCTCGCGGACGAGCTCATCGAGTGAATCAAAATTGTAGTGACTGATCTCTGAAGGATTCTTCGCCCGCACCTTACAAGTGCGTTCGCCCCCTAGGATATCACTCATCTCTCCAAACACGGTCCCAGGATACATCAGGACTGAGAGAAGGACGTCGTCTTTGAAGACCTCTAGGGTGCCTCTGCGCAGAACGAAGAAGCCAGAGCCATCTTCACCTTGCTCAACGATATTTTCCCCAGGACTAACTTCGATCATTTCATGCATAACAACGGACAGGATTGAAGCACTGATTGCACACTAAGACGACCCCAGGAGCAAGGATACAACGGACAAAGGCAGCCCTCGTGGCCGATTTTAAAAAGTATTTATAAACCCTAGGGCGAATGTCTCGCTAGCATACGTATTTTAACGGATCTCCTGCAAAAACGCATACAAGCGCTCGGCCAACTTTGGTCCAATCCCTTCAACCGTTTGAAGGGCCTCTTGATCCGCGCGGCGCATCGCGGCCATGTTGCCAAACTTATCCAAGAGCGCCGCTCGGCGGACTTTGCCAAGGCCGTCGAAATCATCGAGCACAGTCTCCTTCAGGCGCGCACTGCGAAGTTCAGCATTAAAGGAATTAGCAAAGCGATGGGCCTCGTCGCGAACGCGCTGGAGAAGTAGCCGTGCTGGTTCATGCCCAGGGAGCAGTAGTGGTTCGCGCCTGTCTGAAAAAATGAGCGCCTCTTCCTTTTTCGCTAAACCGATGAGCGGCGGTGGCTCGAGGCCTTGTGCCAGAAATGCTTTCAGCGCCGAGCTCACCTGCCCGCGCCCCCCATCGATGACAACGAGCTGTGGAAAAGCGCGGCCTTCGTCATGCAAGCGGCGGTAGCGGCGGCCAACGACCTCTTCCATCGCACGGAAGTCGTCGTTCCCCACGAAACTACGGATGCGGTAGCGGCGATACTGCGCCTTGTCGGCAACGCCCTCTGTAAAGTGTACCATCGAGGCGACACAAAAGGTACCCGAGATGTGTGAGATGTCGAAGCACTCGATGTTACGTGGGCGTTCCTCTAAGCCGAGATGCTCAGCCAGCTTCTCAAGAACGGCGAGCGGATCGTTCGGCTTGAGCGGATCACGGACAAATTTGCGCGTGCGCTGGATAGTGCCTTTGAGTGCAACGATGAGGTCGCGTAGCTGGGCGGCGCGCTCGTAGCGACGGTCCTCCGCAACCTCGAGCATTTCGGCTTCCAGATCCTTCAGCCATTCGCGCGATTTTCCTTCGAGAAAGACACAGCCTTCGCGCACCCGCTCAGCATAGGTCTTTGTATCCACAATATTACTATGTCCATAGATCTCGGCGCGGGCGTCGTCGTAGAGCACCCAGTTGCCATCATCGAGGCGCTTCGGCGTAGCATCGTGAAGAAGAATGCCATATTTCAGGCGCAGTTCAGCGAGTGTTTTTCGCAGCAGCCCGGAGTGGGCAAAAGGGCCGAAGTAGAGCGATTGGTCGTTTTGCTTAAAGCGCACGAGGCGGAAGCGTGGGATCGGATTCTCAATGTCTACGCGAACGAGCAGAAAGCGCTTATCGTCAACAAAGTCGGTGTTGTATTTCGGCTTCCACTCTTTGATCAGCTTACCTTCGAGGAGAAGCGCTTCGCTCTCGTTCTTCACCTCGATGATATCGAAGTCCGCGATGAGATCGAGCATCGCGGCCACCTTGGGCTGCTGCCACCGTTGGCGACGCGACGCCTGAAAATAGGTCGACACTCGGCGCTTCAGATTCTTCGCCTTACCCACATAGAGAATACCCCCGAAGCGGTCTTTCATCAAGTAGACCCCGGGCCCCTGCGACAGGAGCCGGACCTTTTCTTTCAACGCTGAGCGGTCGGGGTGAGGCATAGGAATGTGATACACCACCTTGCATTCTCTCTTTGGGGGCGCAAGTTGATGGTCTCAAGTGCTTTAATTAACTATGTCTCACTCTCGGACGACAGAACTAATCTGTCTTGGTGATGAACTCCTGATCGGACTTCGCGCCAACGACCACCTTACTTTTATCGGCAAACACCTTTCGGATGTGGGACTTCCGCTTACCCGGAGTCAGGAGATATCCGATAAGCGGGAAGAGATCGAAAACGCGGTCAAAGACGCCTGGAAACGCTCCGACCTCGTCATCATAACAGGCGGCCTCGGACCCACTGAGGATGATCGCACGCGCGAAAGTGTCGCGGAAGCCCTCGGCACCGGACTCGTCCACAATCTGGCCACAGAGGAGAAGCTAAATGAATTTTTCCGGCAACGCGGCTACGCCATGTCTCAGACAAACCTGAAACAATGCCTCATCCTCGAGGGTGCAGAAGTCCTCGAGAACACGCGCGGCACCGCCCCCGGCCAGTGGTTTGAGCGCGATGGAAAGGTCCTCGTCCTGCTTCCGGGCCCACCCAAGGAACTGCGACCGCTTTTCGTTGAACAAATTCTTCCCCGCCTCGACACCCTCGGGTGGACAAAAGGCGATGACTACACCGTCCGCTTCCGCACCAGCGGGGTCGGCGAAAGTCTCCTCGCCGAGCGTCTCGAAGCATCCCTCAGCGATATCAGAGGCTCGCTCGACATCGCCTACTGTGCCCACGAAGGCTTCGTCGATGTGAGGCTCCACCCAAACTCAGGGATCGTTGATCCAGATCTGCTCAAGCACGCCGAGGAACGCTGCAAGACCGAGCTCGGGGTCGACTATGTCGGCCGTGGTGAACCAGATCTAGCCTGCCTCATTCTTAAGCACCTGCGTTCACTCGATAGCTGTCTAGCGGTCGCCGAATCCTGCACCGGTGGTCTACTCTCCAGTCGCTTCACGGACATCGCGGGAGCTTCCAAGGTTTTTAAAGGCGGCGTTGTCTGCTACCGGAACGAGATTAAATCCAACTGGCTCGACGTCCCTGAATGCCTCCTCGAACAACACGGAGCGGTCAGCCCCGAAGTCGCCGTCGCGATGGCAAATGGCATCGCTGAGCGCATGGGCACCGACTACGCCCTCAGCATCACCGGCTTTGCCGGTCCGGAAGGTGGCAATGAACCCGTCGGCACCATCTACCTCGGCTATGTCAGCCCCGTCGGCATCTGGTCCCACAAACTCATCGCCCCCGGTTCACGCCCCAGGATCAAAGCCCGCGCCGTCAACGGAGCCCTCGATTTCATGCGCCGCAAACTACAAAAATACGCCACCCAGGACTTCTTGCGGTGTATGTGTGTTTGAGCAGAGGCTAGATCAAAGGCGCGCATGCACCTCTGAACTGGCCATGCCCCCGCCTTGACAACCCATCATCATATCCGGATATATTGATTCTATGTCACAAGCTGTCACCACTCCTGCCTTTCGAGCCGAGCGCGAAGAAGCCTTCAAAAAGGCCCTCGCTGAGCGCATCCTTCTGCTCGACGGCGGGATGGGGACTTCGATTCAGGGCTATAAGCTCGAGGAAGAAGACTTTCGCGGAGAGCGCTTTGCGGACCACCCTTCTGACCTCAAAGGGAACAATGACCTCCTCGTCCTGACGAAGCCGGAGGTCATCGCCGAGATCCACCGCTCTTTTATTGATGCAGGGTCTGACATCTTTGAGACGAACACTTTCAACAGCACCTCGATCAGCCAAGCCGACTACGGCCTCGAGACCATCGCCTACGAGCTCAATTACGAGGCCGCCAAGCTCGCGCGCAAGGTCGCAGATGACTACATGAAGGAACACCCTGAGCGGGAGATCTTTGTTGCGGGTGGACTCGGGCCGACCAACCGCACAGCCTCGATGTCACCCGACGTCAATCGCCCCGGCTACCGGGCAGTGACCTTTGACGACCTCCGCCTCGCCTACCGCGAACAAGCCGCCGGGCTCCTCGATGGTGGCTGCGACACTCTCCTGATCGAAACCATCTTCGACACCCTCAACGCCAAGGCCGCTGCCTTTGCGGTTGAAGAGCTTTTCGAAGAACGTGGAGAACGCATTCCGATCCAACTTTCGGTTACGATCACGGATGCCGCTGGACGCACCCTTTCCGGGCAAACCATCTCGGCATTCTGGGCTTCGATGGAACACATCAAACCGCTCTCCATCGGAATCAACTGCGCCCTGGGTGCAGATGACATGAAGCCCTACCTCGAAGAACTCTCGGCTCTAGCGGATTGCGCCGTCAGTTGCTACCCAAACGCCGGCCTACCGAATGCCTTTGGCGAATACGACGACTCGCCCGAAGCCATGGCCGAAGTCCTCGCGGACTTCGCCAAAAGTGGTTGGCTCAATATCATCGGCGGCTGTTGCGGCACTGCACCCCCACACATCAATGCGATCGCCAATGCTGTTAAAGAGATCTCCCCGCGAGACATCACAGCGAAACCCATCGCTATTCGCCTCAGCGGCATCGAAGCTTACACCGTTGGCTAAGATTGAATCTTGAATGATGAGTGATGAATAGAAGCGCACTCATTCATAATTCATCATTCACCCATCAAAGAATTTAAAAATGAGCAACGCATCGAGCAATTTCATCATCGTAGGTGAGCGCACCAACGTCGCAGGCTCTCCGCGCTTCCGTAAGCTCATCCAAGCCGATCAGTTCGACGAAGCGGTCGCCGTCGCGCGCCAACAAGTCGAGAACGGCGCCCACATCATCGACATCAACTTCGATGACGGCCTTCTCGAAGGCGAGGAATGCATGGTCCGCTTTCTTAACCTGATCGCTGCCGAGCCTGATATCTCGCGCGTGCCGATCATGATCGACTCCTCGAAATGGACGGTCATCGAGGCCGGCCTTCAGTGCACACAGGGGAAGTCAGTCGTTAACTCGATCAGCCTCAAAGAAGGCGAGGAACCCTTTCTCAAACAAGCACGACTCATTCAGCGCTACGGAGCCGCTGTCGTCGTCATGGCCTTTGATGAAGAAGGCCAAGCAGCGACGAAAGAACGCAAAGTCGAAATCTGCGAACGCGCCTACAAACTCCTCACTGAAAAGCTCGATTTCAATCCAGCTGACATCATCTTCGACCCGAACATCCTCACCGTCGCCACCGGTATCGCAGAGCACGATGAGTATGCCCTCTACTTCATCGAAGCTACACGTGAAATCAAGAAGCGCTGCCCCCACGCCAAGATCAGCGGTGGCGTATCCAATATCTCATTCTCTTTCCGCGGAAACAACATTGTCCGCGAAGCGATGCACAGCGTTTTCCTCTACCATGCGATCAAAGCCGGGATGGACATGGCGATCGTCAATGCCGGGATGCTTGGTGTCTATGAAGACCTCGACCCAAAACTCCGCGAAGCCGCTGAAGACGTCATCCTTTACCGCCGCGAAGACGCCACCGACCGCCTCCTTGACCTCGCCGAAGAATATAAAGGCACTTCTAAAGAAAAGAAGGAAAGCAACCGCCTAGCTTGGCGTGAGAATGCTGTCGAAGAGCGCCTCGCGCATGCCATCCGCCACGGCATTGGTGACTTCATCGATGCCGACGTCGAGGAAGCCCGACAGCAACTAGGCCGCCCAATCAATGTCATCGAGGGCCCCCTCATGGCAGGGATGCAGATTGTTGGAGACCTTTTCGGCGAAGGGAAGATGTTCCTTCCCCAAGTGGTGAAAAGCGCCCGGGTGATGAAGAAGGCCGTCGCCTACCTCACCCCCTTCATGGAGAAGGAAAAAGAGGAAGCCGCTGCCGCGGGAATCGTCGCCAAAGAAGGCACGGGGCATATCGTCCTCGCTACGGTCAAAGGTGATGTCCACGACATCGGGAAAAACATCGTCGGTGTCGTTCTCGCTTGTAACGGCTACACCGTGCACGACCTCGGGGTCATGGTCCCTTGGGCAAAGATTGCTGAAAGTGTCCGTGAGATTAAGCCTGAAGTCCTCGGTCTCAGCGGCCTCATCACCCCATCCCTCGACGAGATGGTCTACAATGCCCGCGAGATGAAGAAAGCCGGCATGAAGATTCCTCTCCTCATCGGCGGAGCGACGACGTCCAAAGCACACACCGCGGTCAAGCTCGTGCCTGAATACGACGGACCGCTCGCTCATGTCATCGACGCCTCCCGTGTCATCGGCGTGATGTCAGCACTCCTCAATCCTGAGACAGGAGCCGCCGCCGCCCAGCAATACCGCGACGACTACGCCAAGGTTCGCGAACACTTTGCCAAAGATAACGCCGAACGCGATCTTCTCCCCCTCGCCGAAGCCCGCGCCAACGCGCCTCAGCTTGACTGGGATGCCTACACTCCACCCGCGCCCGCAGAACACGGCGTTCACGTCGAAGACGCCATCGACCTGCGCCTTGTCGCTGATTACATCGACTGGTCCCCTTTCTTTTGGGCCTGGGAACTCAAGGGTGTCTTCCCCCAGATTCTAGAGCACAAGAAATATGGCGAAGAAGCTTCGAAGATTTATGCCGAAGCGCAGGCCATGCTCACCAAAATTCTCGATGGCAACCACTTCACTGGTCGCGCCGTTTGGGGACTCTGGCCAGCCCAGTCCGAAGGCGACGATGTCCATCTTTACGACGCCAAGAAGGCGTCAGACAAACTCACTACGCTTCACTTCCTTCGTCAGCAAAAACGCAAAGTCAGCGGCGAAGGCGCGGCCAACCTTTGCTGTGCGGACTTCATTGCTCCAGCTTCATCAGGGAAAATGGATACGCTCGGTGCTTTTGCCGTCGGCATCCACGGTGTCGAAGCGTTTGCCAAGACCTACGAAGACGCAGGCGACGACTTCAACTCCATCCTCGCCAAGGTCATTGGTGACCGCCTCGCCGAAGCCCTCGCTGAATGGCTCCATAAAAAAGTGCGTGATGAATGGGGCTTTGGAGCCGCCGAAGGCTTCACTCACGACCAGCGCCTAGAAGCTGCGCACGGCACGGTGAACCCACAAGCCGAGGCCATGATCAAGGAAGGCTATGCCGGTATTCGGCCTGCCACTGGTTATCCTGCTGTTCCAGACCACACCGAAAAAGCGGACCTCTGGGAATTGCTCGATGCCGAGAAAAACTCAGGTGTCTTCCTTACCGAAACGTTTGCGATGGGACCCGCCAGCAGTGTCAGCGGTCTCTACTTCAGCCACCCCGAAGCCAAATACTTCGGCGTCGGCCGCATCACGCAAGAACAAGCGTCCGACTACGCCAGTCGTAAAGACTGGGACAAAGAAACCGTCCAGCGCTGGTTAGCGCCGGTGTTATCTTAGATAGGTCTACTTCGTGCAGGAGATATCTGCAATCGAAGCATAGCTATCTGGATACCGCGTTGCTTGCATGACCCAGCCCACGGATTGCTCATCCCACTCGTTCACGAAAGACCAAACAATATCACCCTCCGGTGAGATTTCGAATACGCGACCCGCATCTGTCTCAGTGATCAGAATGTTACCGTTCTCTAGCTGCTGGTGCTTTCCACGGTACGGTGAGTAGAAATCATTTCTTTCATCAGATGCATAAACCACGCGGTAGCTATTGTTATTTGGGTCCACCGATAGGATACGGCTTCCGTTACGGGGATTGTTGATTTCAACATCATCAGCCGTGCTCTCTTCGGCGCCCCTACCAATAGCTGAGCCCGTCTGATTATCGAACACCGTAATGGTTCCATCCAACTGAAAATCAGGATCATGCTGGCCAACCATGGGGCCTGCGTACCGCCACTTTATGGCCTTTGTTTCTCTATCTAAGACCCAAATTTGATTATAATGCCGGGAGGAAAGAAGGATGTCGCCTGCCTTAAACATTGGAAAAGCTGAGGCCATCCGTGCACTCAAAATCTCGAGATCGTTCAGGTGCATCATATCACCTGTTAAAACAGAATTGGTCAGCGCTAAGCCCATCAAGTCGGCACTCATCAACGCATCGACTAAATCAATTTCTTCGAGCGTTACTCCAGTCGCGGCGTCAAATCTGCCCAAGCGATCAAAATTGAAATCTGCACTATAAAGACGATCTTCATCGTATCTAGATCCATTGATCGGCGTCCAGATATCTCCATTATCATCAATGTCGATCGAATGATGATTGAGCTCACGATTTTGCCAGACGATGTCACCGCAAGCTGAAACACGGACAAGGCCTCGGCCATCTAAATTCGCTAAGAAATCACCATTCTCATACAAGTGGTCTCCGTGAATGAGGGCATCGAAGTTGTAGGCCATTCCATCAGGGGCGATCTCGAAGAAGTCGATCGGCCACTCTTTCAGTAAAGTGCCATCCTTCGCATAAAGGCGGGCCCCCAATTTTTCCCCAAACAAGCCTGTCACAAAGGTCACCCCAAGTGACACCTGATCCGGATGAGGCACGGTCACACCTCCATAGCCGAAGCGATTTGGTCGGAGATGCTGGGATGGCGTATCACCAAAATAAGCTTTAACATTCTGGTTGAGATCCTTTGCGACGCCGACCGCAAAACCGATCAGCGGCGAGGGCTGCCATTTGAAATATCCAAAAACGAGCCCCACCCCAAATATGAGCACAACTCCCGAAGCCATACTCCAAGCTTTAATGAAGTCGAACTTAGGAAGCTTGGGCATGTTTGGCTACTTTAGCTATATGGTTTCTCCGCGCGCGGTTCTCCGAGGATTTCGCTCAGGACAATCGCTTTTCGGGCTGCGATAGGGCTCTTCAATGTAGCAAAGACTTCACTACGTAGATTCTTCGTCGCAGGCACAGAGGCATTCGGCTGCTTTGCTTCTTTGGGGTTTTGCTTGGTCCGCCGAAGGGCAGCCTCACGGACTTTTCGTGATTCTGCGAGGCGGGCCTGTTGCTCACGTAAGTGCTCCTGAAGCGTCTCCTGCGGACTTGGTTGATCGAACGAACTCGGAGCCGCCTGAACGACGGGCTCCGGTCGAAGCTGAGCCAGTTGAGGTGTCGGTTCGGGACGCTCGACCGGCCGAAACTGAGCCGGTTGAGGTGACTCTTCAGCCGAAACAGGGGCCGAAGCCCCTTCTCCTCGTTGGGCTTCAACGCGACGGCGGATCTCTTCGCGAATTTTGCGCATCCGCTCCTGGGCGGCGTCAGCAGCCTCCCCACGTTCGGGCGCATCCTCCCCTCCCTTCTTCTTTCCGGGGAGGAAATACTGCAGCACCCAGATCAGTGGGATCAGGTAGTAAAGGACTTGGTCCCAGCTGAAGTTGGCGATGAGTGGATGCACTGTATTCGTCGTCTAATGGGCGGAAGACTTCGTCACTACGAAGTCGGACCTTTAGTGCCCTCTGGGTCTGAAATTGAGCGGCGCATGTCAGTATCGCTTTCGATGTTTTTGAAGCGCATGTAATCCATCACACCGAGGGAACCGCTGCGGAAGGCTTCGGCCATGGCAAGCGGCACTTCGGCTTGGGCTTCGACCACCTTAGCCTGCATCTCTTCGACTTTCGCCTTCATTTCTTGTTCGAGCGCGACAGCAGCAGCACGGCGGATTTCGGCCTGTGCTTGAGCCATATTCTTATTCGCTTCGGCCTGCGCCTCTTGGAGTAGAGCTCCAACGTTTTCGCCGACATCAACGTCAGCGATATCGATCGATAAAATCTCAAATGCGGTTCCGGTATCGAGGCCACGATTGAGCACGTTCTTCGAAATCGAATCTGGGTTTTCAAGCACCCATTTGTAGCTATCTGCCGAACCAATCGTCGTAACAATGCCTTCGCCTACGCGAGCAACGATCGTTTCTTCCTGAGCACTGCCTACATAGAGCTCTAGATTAGAGCGAACCGTTACACGGGCCTTCACCTTCACTTGAATACCATCCTTAGCGACACCATCGATCGTCATTCGGCCGCCTTGTTGAGGACTTGGGCAATTGATCACCTTAGGGTTAATCGAAGTGCGAACGGCTTCCATTACGCTCTTCTCTGTCCCCTTCGTCGCAAGGTCGATGGCACAGGCACGCTTCCAATCCAACGGGATACCGGCCGTATGGGCGTTGATCAAGGCTTGGACGGTTTGGATAATATCGCCGCCAGCCATGTAGTGCGTTTCGATCTGATCCGTCGTGATCGGCAGACCCGCTTTAGTCGTCATGATGCGCGCATCAACGATGAGGCTGTAAGGCAGCTTCCGAAGGTATCTCATCGTAATGAGATTTACGATACCAACAGGCGCACCCGAGGACCATGCTTTGATCCAGACTCCGAGAAAGGAGAGGACGAGGAAAAAAACGACGACGACGACCAAGAGGCCAACCGCAATGAAGATGAGGTTTAAGGGATCCATAGTTCTAGTACAAAATTATTCCGCAGCGGACACTCGGATAAGTGCCGGATCTGCCTTTGTTACAATGATAGATGTGCCTTTCGACAGGAAGCCGTCAAGCGATGCTGCATGATAAACTGATTCTTCGATCAGGACTTTGCCCATTGGATTCATCGGGGTGAGCACCTTGCCGGCCTTACCGACAAGCGAGGCAGTCTCTTCTTGCCCAGCCTGGGCCTCATTCACTTGCTTATGTTGAAACCAGCGTTTACCCCAGCCGCTACCGCAAAGGACTTTGATTTCCAGGTAGAGCATGAGCGCCGAGAGAAGGGCGCCGCCAGTGAAAACCGCCATGCCCATCCACGGGCCATAATCCTTAAAAGCAAGAATCGAAGCCGCTATGATGCAAAGGATGCCAACAAAGGCGAGAATTCCGCCGGGAAGGATGATCTCGACAAGAAAGAGTGCTAGGGCGATGGCGATAAGAAGGATGATTGTGCTCATTCGTCGCTCACCTTTCGCACTTCGAGGTTAAATTGGCCACGCCCAACGACTTCAATCTCATCCGCTTTACTGAGCGTGCCCATATCGGTGCGGGCTTGGTAGCGCTGCCCATCGATTTCCACTTCCCCGACGGGGTGAAGCGGACGAGTGACAAAGCCACAGGTGCCGATTGCTGGGACTTTTCTTATGCCTTCGACGCCTACGGCAGCGGCTCCGCCTCCGGTATTTGCCACGGCAGTGCCTAGAACGAGGCGATCCATCAGTCCAGTTTTCGGAAGGAACTTCATCAGCACAATCATACCAACAACACTGAGAATCAGGCTCAAGGAAAGGCTAGCGGCCGCTGAGATCAAAGAATCCATATCGACAGTGATACCGCCGTCGATCGTCGGCCACACATCGGCCAGCGACCAAAGTAAGGATCCAAAAAAGAGAAGCATGCCTGCCGCGAGAAAGACAACCGTCCCTGGCAAAATAAAGATCTCCACTGCAATGAGAACAAGCCCGAGGATCATGAAGAGAACCACCTCCATCCCTGCTAAGCCCGTGATGTAGTTAGTCGCAAAAACGAGGCCGATGAGAAGCACGCCACCGATGCCGAAGATTCCAATACCCGGCGTCTTAAACTCAATGAAAAGCCCTATAATACCCAAAGCCATAAGGAGCGGAGCAATCTTCGTCAGGTAGGTCGCGACTTCTTCGCTCCACGTCACTTCGAGCGAATTGAGCTCGTAGTTGCCCTCGCCAAAACGCTCGTCGAGGAGCGCCTCAAGGTCCTTTGCGATGCCATTTCCGAAGAGCGGCGTCGGCGGCTCGCCGTAGACCTGCATCGCTTCGCTCGCGGTGAGGTTGAGCATCTCGCCTTCTTTGCTGATAATCTCACCTTCGACAACGAGCTCAAAATCGCCGTCCATCATCGCCTTGATTACATCGGCTTTGTAAGGGTGCTCCGTCCCAAGGGCGCGGATCTTTGCCTGCAGGTAGGATTCGATTTTGAGGGCCATGGTTTCGGCGATGTCTTCACCAGAACCGGTGACAACCCCTGCGGAACCAATGATAGCTTTTGGCGTAAACCAAATCTCTTTGGTGACGGCTGAGAGCAATGCTCCCGCACTGATCGCCTCATTGTTGACGTAAGCGAGGGTAAGGCCGGCTTCATTAAACTCATCGAGTGCCTCCATCATCTCCAATAGCGACCCTACGGAACCACCGGGCGTGTCCACGTCGAGGACGAGAACGTCAGCCTTACCTGAGATAGCCAGCTTCAGCGCACGGCGCAAAATGTATTCATTCGGTCCCGCAATGACATCGTGGATCGGCACCGAAATGACCGTTGGCGGCTCGCCGGTCCAAGGCTCGAAATAAATGGCCCCATCTGCCAACGAGTCAGCTTCATCGCTCTCCGCCTCCTCCGCTGGTGTCGTCACCTGCTTCAGGAGATCCGTTGCCCGGTCTTGCCCAAAAAGAGCAAACCCCGCGCTGATCAAGAGCGCGGTGAGTCCCAGTCGAACACCTCGGGGAAATTGCATCAACGAACGATGCAAAGTAGATCGCGGAAACGCAAGGCGCGTGAGAAAGAAGTTATTTTGTGCCCGATGGGCGGAAAGCTTGGCTCGGCTCGCAGATGTGCGAAAGTGCTACCTGAAATGAGCCCTGCCGAACACAAAGCCGCCCTACAGGCCCTCGCTATCGCCGATGGTGCGGATGCCTTTGGCGTCTTGGCTTTACCGAGTGAGCTTAGAAATGACTTCTATCGTGAGTGGATCGACGGGGGTAACCACGGGACGATGCAGTGGATGGAGCGCGGGATCGAGAAACGCGGTGACCCGCGCGAAGTGCTCCCCGAAGCCCGCTCCGTCATTGTCCTCGGCTACAACTATTACCAGCCCGAGCCCGAACGCCGGGGCCGCATCGCAAAGTATGCCCTAGGCGGGGACTACCACAAAGCGCTTCTTAAAAAGCTCAAACGCCTCTGCACTCAGATGCGCGAATGGGGCGGCGAACAAAAGCCTTACGTCGACACCGGCCCAAATCTCGAGAAGCCACTCGCCGCGCTCGCCGGGATCGGATGGCAGGCGAAGAACACCCTCGTGATCAACGAGACGAACGGGCAATGGCTCTTCCTTGGCGTCATCCTCACCACCCTTGAGCTCCCCGCTGACGAACCCAAAGCCGACCGCTGTGGGAGCTGCACCCAGTGTATTGACATCTGCCCGACCCAAGCGATCACGGCGCCCTACCAACTCGATGCCCGCCGCTGCCTGAGCTATCTCACAATTGAGCACAAGGGGAGCTTCCCGATGGAGTTTCGCCGCGCCCTCGGCGACCGCCTTTACGGTTGCGACGAGTGCCTCGATGTCTGCCCGTGGAACCGCTGGGCTCAGCCGACTCGCGAGGCCAAATTCGCACCCCGCCCCTACCCTGATCTGGGCGAGATGCTGACGTGGGAAGAGGACACTTTCCGAGAAGTCTTCGCTGGCTCGCCTCTGCGCCGGCCTGGCCTCAAAGGCTGGAAGCGCAACGTCTGTGTCGTCCTCGGAAACATCGGCACGACAGAGGATCTGAAAGACCTTCAAGTGCTCGCCGAAGGTGACAACGCCCTGCTCGCCGAACACGCCACCTGGGCAATCAACGAGATCACCGAGCGCGACAGCAAAAAAGCTGTCCACGAATAGTACGAATTTACACGAATCCGTCGTGTAAACGGTCGCCTCTATCAATCCCAATTAAACACGCCTCGTATTTTCTAATGCATTAAAGAACCACACTGGAGGGACCGGCTCCCGTCGGTCCGCACCGTGACCCAAGGCCTTTTGAACTGCAGCGGACCGACAGGAGCCGGTCCCTCCAACCTCAATCTCTAACCTGATCTCAAGTTCGATAACCCTCCATTCATTCGTGGAAAAACAGAAAAACCGCTCCAATGCCCAACCCGCCTAGCCATGACAATGACGAGCCGATAGAGCTCCCGATCGACGGCACCCTCGATCTGCACAGCTTTCGCCCCAAGGACGTCAAAGAGGTGCTCGATGCCTACTTCGACGCCTGTCTCGAAAAGGGCATCTATCAAGTCCGCGTCGTTCACGGCAAAGGCATCGGCGTCCTCCGTCGCACCGTCGAAGCCGCGCTTAAAAATGACCCCCGCGTTGCCAGCTACGGCCCCGGTGGATTCACCGGCGGTAGCTGGGGCGCGACGGTGGTGGAACTCAATGACCGGTAGACCAAAGAAAGAGGCCAATTTAAATTCGCTCTATATCCAAATCACCCTAAAGTTGCACATCACGAATGGCACTACGACACCAAGCAAAAAGCAATTTCGAAGAAATTGAAAAACTTCGGCTGAATTACCGAGAAAAATACAACCAAGCCCAGATGATGACGGCTCCTGTGGAGCATGCATACTGTCACTGGCTCATCAAAAACCACTACACCGGACACGCCGATATCGTCGAGTTAGGATGCTTTTTGGGCTCAATGAGCCGTGCCCTTGTTAATGGGCTTAAAGAAAACCAAACTCCATCGGCTCATGAAAGAAAAATTCAAGTCTATGATCGTTTCGTATGGATAGAAAATATGGATCAGTGGACAGCGGGGCTTAAGCTAGAAAATCGCCCAGAAATTGGCTCTAGCTACAAACCACTGTATGAATAATTCAATAAAGAGTATCTCGGCTGCCTGAATATTCATCAGGTAGATCTTGCTGAGGAAAGGCCTGCATCATCACCTATTTAGATTTTAATTATTGATGTAATCAAAGGAGTCGAAATCGCGAAAAATGTTTTTGAAGCTTTCGTGCCACAAGTAGTGAAAGGTGGTTACATTATTCAACAGGACTATATGCATTTTTGCCATGGCTGGATACAGATGCTTACTTGGAAGCTTCGAGAGTATATGGAAGTCGTCTGGAACCACAGAGATGTCTCATTAACCTCGTTTCAAATCACTGAAGAGATTCCGAAGGAAAAATGCGCACGTTTTAAACAAGACCCTCCCCCAGTTTAGAGGAAATTCTCGAAGCTTACGCTTGGAATAAACACTATTTCGGTCCTGATTTTGAGCCAGTTTTATGCGCCTCTGAAATACTTATGCTCATGCGGCACGGATACGGGAACGATATTGGTCGTGAAAAAATGATCGAAGCGAAAGAGAAAGGCTGGTTCGATCACAAAGCTTTTAGAAAGATGTTCTTCTTCTGTAAGAAGCATCCCTACAGCCAAGATCCGCTTGGCTTGTTGTAATGCTGATAGCGCTTTTTAGCACCTCAGATATACCACATCTCCTCGCCCTCAGAACTCATCAGGGCGCGGATGCTGAACTCACGCGTTTTCTTTTCGAGTTCTGCTGCGATCGATTGCCAGACAGCGTCGGTGCGGGCGGCGCTGGCACCTTTGCCAACGGGTGGGATGTCGAGCAAGCAGCCCTCCATTGCGATCACCACGTCGTAAATGCTGATCTCCTTGGGCTCCCGGACGAGCGCATAGCCCCCCTGCTTGCCTCGCTTGCTTACAATCAGGCCACCGGTGCGCAGCTCATTTAGAATCTGGACGAGGTAGTTCGAAGGCACTGCCTCCACTTGCGCGAGCTCCTCGATGTGCGGTAACGGCATCTGCCCAAAGTGATGCCCAAGCTGCGCCAAAACTTGACAGGCGTATTCGACTTTGAGCGACAGCTTCATACCATCACACGAAAACACGGTATCTTAGGTTTGCAACCTCGAATAAGCAAAGCCTTGCCTAACCGACGCTAGTGTAACTTAAAAAAGGCATGCCAACCAACCCGTTTTTCATGAGAGCTCAGTGTATTTTCGCTGTCACTATAATCGCTCTATCCGGTGTTACTTTTACCACCGCTGCGAAGCCTCTTAAAAATTCGGTTTATTATGAAGGAAACGGCGGATGCCATCCTCCTAGACCCTCAACCTATTATCCACCACTGCTCATCGTCCAGGACCACGGCGAATTTGACCAAGCGTTCATCCGAGAGCCTATTCAGTTAGACCCAAGCGGCTTTGTTACAAACGAGGGGAAGCTAGAAATAAGTCAAAAATATGGCCAATTTTATAGCGAAACTCTGTTCCTGAGACACTTTTCAACGAACTGTTTTAGCGAAGTGAATAGGCCGGGGTTCACTTATTTTGAGTTACCGATTATCTATGTCTTCGAGCAACCTGATGGGGCCATCATGACGCCGCCTACAGTTGCTCACTTTCTTTCATATCACATGCTCAATGAAGCCAAAGTCCTTACTGTTTTGTCGAATTTTGCTGCTGATCTGGAGATTGACCCCAAGGGGCAGGTCAAAAAAATTACCCCGCTCAAACGATGGCGAAGTGACAAGAAAGTCATCAATCGGATCTTCGATAAAATCAAAGATAGCCAGGGGGACCGCCCACTTTTCAAACCTGCTACCTCGAATGGAAAACCGGTTCCCTGCAATGTGAGATTACACTGGCGCATCCCTGAAGAAGACAAAGAAGACTTTAAGCGATTGTCCGAGGCAGCGATCAATATTAAGCTCAAAAATGAATATTCGTCGTTGAGCTTATCTGTTCCAGAGCCGCTCGCTTTCGAGGCATCGAACGAAATGTCTGCATTGGTTTGGAATGACGGTCTTGGACGCGTTCAGGGTGGCTATTTCATGTTTGAGAGCTCAGGCAGTAGAAAGCTTTATAAAGCTCTTGGTAAACAAATTTGGGAATGGGAACTCCTCGGCTACGCGCCCGCTTATGTCTCCATCTACGAATTCGAATACGACCCTGCAAGCAGGCAGCTGATCGTAATTAATATCAAATACAGTGATGTCCACTCAGCCGTGCCGATCAATACACCCAGATTCAGGCTTCCGTACGTAAAAGCGGAAGGCGTATTCAAAATGATTCTGACTATCTCAGAAGAAGGCAAAGTAAGTAATGTCGAGTTCCTCGAGACGCCCCACAAGGTCCTCAACAAATTTGTGGTCAAAAGGATGAAAGACTGGCTCTTTGCGCCTGCTACTGATCAGGGCCGGCCGATTGAAAGCTACATGAACTATGAAATGCCAATCGACCGCGCTGGGCCGGATCTAGATGCGCTCGAACGAGCGGTGAGGTATCGCTAGCTTACCCAAAACCTCGCGAACTTGCCCTGAAGAGAAAATTGCATGATGTATCAGTCTATGTTCGGTTTCTCGTCGTCCAAGCCAGCCGCGTTGCTCGGCCTCCTCCTTTCGCTCGTTTGGGCAGCGTCGACCTTGGCTGGCAGTGTTCCCCCGCGTGGGTGGAAATCGACGAACTCGAACTTGATTTAGAGAACCAAATTCTACGCATTCCGGTTCGCGGAACACCGGCTTCTACTTCCGGCTTGAATACGCAAGCGACCCTGTTGCCGGTCCTTGGAACAGTGCCCCCTTTACGAATCCTTTGGGAGAAACAAGCGCGATCTCTTTCGTCCCTTTTGTTCTACTGAATTTCAGTGAGCCCATCTACCTGCGGCTGATCGTAACTGAAGAGGACGAAACCAACCCTTTCTGAGTGGCCAAGTAACTTTAATAACTCGGAAGGATCGCACTGGAGGGACAGGCTCCTGCCTGTCCGAATCGTGGACTAAGATTTTATTGAGCGCAGCGGACCGGCAGGAGCCGATCCCTCCATTCTTTATCCCTAACCTGGTCGAAATTTCGATTCCTCAGCCTTCAATATGATATTTCTCATGAGGTCGCCTTCGCGACAGGCTTCACGCAAAATGCTCACGAAAGTTAATTGCGAACATACTCAGCGATGCGAAGTCTCAGAAGGAATGGTGAGCTTTTCCCATCTTGTGCGCGCACTGCGTATTCCAGCGATCGCTTTCGCCCTGACTGCGGTCAGTGCTCAGGCGCAGACCCCTTACGACGAATTTCATCCCTATTTCGAAGCCTTCGTTCCGGCTGTCATCGCGCACGAAGAGCTTCCGGAGGACGCCGCCAGCCCAACCCCTGTGGCCACTGTCATCGGCACTCACGGCGAGCCCATCGGCAAGCGCATCGCAGCCAACGGCGATCCGTTGCCCCACGAGCCCAAGGGATTCGAAAAATGGGCACCCGCTCGCAGCTTTGGAGACGCAACGGTGGGTGCCATCTGGGCAGCGCCTGCAGCGAGTTTTCACTTCGCGATCGATACCACTCAGATCGAGCTTCCCAAGCCGCGGTTTTCAATCCCACGCATCGAAGCGGAGAAGTTCCTCCTCATCAGTAGGGCCCTCGTCAAAAAGTTTGTCCGGATCGAAATCGAAATCGCCCCGAGCGGAAAAATCACGCGCATCGAAGCCGACAACAAAACGATCACGAGGCTGGCCAAAGAGCTTTTTGAAGAGAACAAGCCTAAGAAAGGCCACCACTTCGAACCCGCCCGCACCCTCAGCGACGGAGAGCCTTACCGGATTCGAGGCGAGATGCGTTGGGACCTCTCCACTCGGCCAAAAGGGGGTATCATCTGGAAAACAGACACCCTTGCATGGGATGACCTCAAAGGCCCCAAGGAAGAAATCCCCGTCTATGTAAAGGCCGATGGCCTCGGTGGCGTGCGCGGCGCATGGCTAGCAAACAATGCCTTCCAAAACCACCGAGCACTGCACAAGGTCCTGCTCACTGCGCTTTCACTACCGATGTCCGGGACCGAGCCCGGCGACGTCGAACGCTGGAGCCTCCGAGTCTCCCCCATTCTGAACACCGTCCGCCTCTTTCGACGCCAGAAGATCGACCACCGCGCCCCGATCATGCTCATCGCCCCCCGGCCAGAGTATCCACGCAAGCTCTGGCGACGCGGTTCAGAAGGCTACGTCTACGTCCGCTTTCTGATCGGACCCGAAGGCGAAACCAAGGCTATCGAGATCATCGAAAGCTCCAAAACCGCCTTCGAAGACGCCGCCCTCGACGCCCTCAAATTATGGGAATTTGAGCCCGCGCTTTTCAACGGCCGCAAGATCACGAGCGAGGTCATCATGACGCTGCCCTTTCGCGTTCCGCCGCGGCGATAAGGGCCCAAAGCGTTTTGTCGATGGGGCAGCGAGCACCTTTCGAGGCTATCCCCCCCCACTTGGAAGCACCCTAAAACGCGATCTGGGCGAAAATAATCCCCTTTATGGCGAAATAGGATTCGCCAAGGCCGTCCTCACCCTCACAGTTATCTCTTTTTTTAGACTAAATCCTCAAGCTATTAAATGACGCAAGAAGCCTCTAAACCTGAAGCATACGACTCATCTCAAATCCAAAAGCTGGAGGGCCTCGAAGGGGTCCGAAAACGCCCAGATATGTATATCGGCGACACCGGCGAACGAGGACTTCACCACTGCGTCTTTGAAATCGTCGACAACTCGATCGATGAAGCCCTCGCTGGTTTTTGCTCACGCATCACAGTGTCAATTCACAACGATGGCTCGGCCTCGGTCGAAGACGATGGCCGCGGTATTCCCGTCGATACCCACCCGAAGTACAACATGCCAGCCCTTGAGCTCGTCATGACGAACCTTCACGCCGGGGGTAAATTCGGCAAAGGGGCTTACCAAGTCTCCGGGGGTCTGCACGGTGTCGGTGCTAAGTGCGTGAACGCGCTCGCCGAAACCTTCGAAGTTGAGGTCTCCCGCGAAGGCAAAGTCCACCACATGGGCTTCAGCCGAGGTAAAACGACCGAAAAGCTCAAAGTCATCGGCTCTGCGAAATCAACCGGCACGCGCATCACTTGGACGGTTGACCCGGAAATCTTTCTCGCCACCCGCGAATACAAATACGACCTCCTCGCCAAGCGCCTCCGTGAGCTCGCCTTTCTTAATCCGGGCGTCGAAATCCACCTCTCAGACGAACGCGTCGAGCGGAAGGAAATGTTCTTCTTTAAAGACGGGATCAAAGAATATGTCGCCTTCCTCAATCGGGGCAAAGGAGTCATCTACCCCGAGCCCCTCGCCTTTTCCGGCGCAATCCCTTCGACCGAAGGCGAAAAGGCCGGTGCGAACATCGTCGTCGATATCGCCCTCCAGCACAACGACGGGTTTAATGATCAGATCTACGCCTACGCCAACTCGATCCATAATTTCGAAGGCGGCACGCACCTCTCTGGTTTCCGCACCGCCCTCACGCGTGTGATCAACAACTACGCGAAGGCGAACAACCTCCTAAAAGACAAGGACCCCGCTCTCACCGGCGACGACGTCCGCGAAGGCCTCACCGCCATCATCAGCGTCAAGGTCCCCGAGCCTCGCTTTGAAGGCCAAACCAAGACCAAGCTCTCCAATAGCGAAGTCGATGGCATCGTGCAAAAAATCGTCGGCGAAAAGCTCAAATACGCTTTCGAAGAAAACCCTGCCCTCGGGAAAAAGTTCGTCGAGAAAGCCCTCAACGCTGCCCGCGCTCGCGACGCTGCCCGTAAAGCCCGCGACACGGTGCGTAAAAGCGCCATGGTCACTGGTGGCCTCCCCGGCAAGCTCGCCGACTGCTCGGAAAAAGATCCTAGCCTCTGCGAGATCTTCATTGTCGAAGGTGACTCTGCGGGTGGTTCCGCCAAGCAAGGCCGCGACCGCCGCTATCAAGCCATTCTTCCCATTCGTGGTAAGTTGATCAATGTTGAGAAAGCGCGTATCGACAAGGTCCTCAATAACAACGAAATCCGCACCATCATCACCGCGATGGGCACTGGTATCGGTGAGCACGAAGGCGAAGGCGCCTTCGATGCGCAAAAAGCCCGCTATCACAAGATCATCATCATGTGTGATGCGGACGTTGATGGCGCGCACATCGCCACCCTCCTCCTCACCTTTATCTTCCGTCAGATGAAAGGCCTCATCGAGGCAGGCTTCGTCTACATCGCTCAGCCACCCCTCTACAAAATCAAGCGCAAGAAGCGTGAGCAATACGTCGATAACGACGAAGAGCTCAACCGCATCCTCCTCGAGCTTGGGGCCGAAGACGTCTCTCTCGTCCGCACCCGCGACAAGCACGAGTTCACCTCGGTCAAAGTTGACCGCATTGTCGAAGCCCTCTCGCGCCTCGAAGGTCTCGGTAACGGTGTCATGCGCTACGGGTGTCCGCTGGATATCTTTCTCGATCAACACGACGACAAACAAAACCTGCCGAAGTATATCGTTCGTATCCGCACCGGAAATGACGAAATATTCCGCTACCTGCGCAACGAAGACGAGCGTACGCAGTTCATCACTACAGAGGGGTTTGAAGACGCCTTCAGCGACACGATGATCCGCCAGGTCGAGACCGCAGACCGCACCGTCAACCAGCGCATCTCGATCCACGAAATCTTCGAAGCCGCTTCGATGTCGAAGATCCTCCACGAGATGGCGAAACTCGGACTCGTCGTCGAATCTTGGTGCGCCGGAGAAGATGTTCGCTACAACCTCGTCGAAAACGTCGGCACCGACAAGGAAAGCAAGGTTGAGCTCTTCACCATCCTTGAGCTCCTGCCAAAGATTCGTGAAAGTGGACGTAAGGGCCTCTCCATTCAGCGTTACAAGGGTCTCGGTGAAATGAATCCGAAGCAGCTCTACGAAACTACGATGGACCCCGAGAAGCGCCGCCTCTTGCGCGTCGATATCACCGATGCGGTCAAAGCCGAGCAGGTCTTCTCTACCCTCATGGGTGACGACGTTCCTTCACGCCGTCAGTTCATCGAAGACAACGCCCTCAACGCCGTGAACATCGACGCCTAAAAGGAAATGATGAATGCAGAGTGGTGAATGATGAATCGTCAACTACACCGCCGCCGCAATTCATCACTCATCATTCAAAACTCACCATTTTAATATTTCCCCATGTATACTGAAAACGAAAAGCTGGTTCCGACAAACATCACCCAAGTGATGGAGCGGGCCTACATCGATTATTCGATGTCGGTCATTATCAGCCGAGCCCTTCCAGATGCCCGCGACGGGCTCAAACCCGTGCAGCGACGCATCCTCTACGCGATGATTCGCCAAGGCATGCTTCACAACCGCCCCTTCCATAAATGTGCGAAGGTCGTCGGCGAAGTGATTGGCAACTACCACCCACACGGTGACCAATCGGTCTACGACACCCTCGTCCGCATGGCTCAGCACTGGGTGATGCGCAGTCCACTCATTGATCCACAAGGCAACTTCGGTTCCGTCGACGGAGATCCGCCGGCCGCGTATCGTTACACTGAGTCGCGCCTTACAGCGCTCGCCGAAGAGATGCTGCGCAACCTCGACGAAGACACCGTCGACTTCCAGCCCAACTACAATGAAGAGATGTCTGAGCCTTCCGTGCTACCCGCCGGACTGCCGAATCTCCTTATGAATGGTTCGACCGGGATTGCTGTTGGGATGACAACGAACATCCCTCCGCATAATCTTGGTGAACTGATCGAAGGTGCCTGCACGCTGATCGACAACCCTCACACCTCGATTGATGACCTGATGAAGATCATCCAGGGGCCAGACTTCCCAACCGGTGGTGCCATCCTTGGCCGCGATGGAACTGAGAAATACATGCGCACTGGCCGCGGCATCGTCCGCATGCGTGGCACGATTCACACTGAGGAGATTAAGAACGGTAAAGAGCAACTCGTCATCACCGAGCTGCCTTACAGCGTCAACCGCGCTAACCTCGTGACTAAGATCGCTGATCTCGTTCGCGATAAAGTGATCGATGGTATCAGTGACCTCCGTGACGAATCGGACGAAAACAGCCGCATCGTGATCGAACTCAAGCGAGGCGAGATTCCACGCGTCATCGTCAACAAACTCTTTAAGCACACCGCGCTCGAGTCGTCCTTTGGTGTTATCCTTCTCGCCCTCGTTGATCGTCGGCCGAAGGAAATGAACATCAAGGAGCTACTCGAAGTTTACATCGAGCACCGCCGCGAGGTCGTTCGCCGTCGCTCTGAGTTCCGCAAGGCGAAGGCTGAATCCCGCGCCCACATCCTCGAAGGCCTCAAGATCGCCCTCGATAATCTCGACGACTTCGTCCGCATCATCCGCGCGAGTCAAAACCGCGAAGAAGCGCGCACCCGACTGATTGAGAAATACCCTCTCTCTGAGCGTCAGGCGAATGCGATCCTCGACATGCGCCTCTATCAGCTCACCGGCTTAGAACGCGGAAAGATTGAAGCTGAATACCTCGAATTGATGAAGATCATCGCCGAACTGCGCGAGATCCTCGAAAACGAAAGCCGTCTCCTCGAAGTGATCAAAGAAGAGCTTTCCGAGTTAAAAACCAAATACGAAACACCGCGTAAGACACAGTTCCTCGCCGCCGAAGGAGAATTCCGCATGGAAGACCTCATCGCCAACGAAGGCTGTATCATTACGGTTTCGCATAAGGGCTTTGTTAAACGCACTGCCGTCAGTAGCTACCGTTCACAGAAGCGCGGCGGCAAGGGCGTCATTGGCACCGGATCCTACGAAGAGGACTTCACCGAGCACCTCTTCACCGCTTCGACCCACGACTACATGATGTTCTTCATGAACAACGGTCGGGTCTATGTAGAGAAAGTCTACGACATTCCTGAAGGTAGTCGTATCTCGAAAGGTCGCAGCCTGAAGAATGTTCTCGAAATGCAAGAGGGCGAACGCCTCGCTGCGATGATCCCAGTCCAGGACTTCGATCCTGAGAAGCACCTCGTTATGGCGACGGGCAAGGGGATCGTGAAGAAGACGAATCTCAGTGATTACAAAAACTTCCGCAAGGGTGGCATCATCGGGATTAGAATCGATGAAGGCGATGATCTCATCGGCGTTAAGCTGACCGGTGGAGAAAACGAACTCGTGATGCTTACGCGCAAGGGAATGAGCATCCGCTTCTCTGAAGATGTTCTCCGTGACCAAGGTCGCGCGACCCGAGGCGTTAAAGGTATCCGCTTAAAGGGTGAGGGCGACGGCGTCCTTACAATGGAAGTCGTTAATCCAGATGAAACGCTTCTCATCGCCGGTAAGAACGGACAGGGCAAACGCACTGACTTCGATCAATACCGCCTCCAAAACCGTGGCGGGAGTGGTATCATCGCGATCCGCACGGACGGTGTTGCCGGAGCCTTAAGCGTCGCTGAGAAGGATGAAATCATGCTTCTCACGCACAAGGGCCAAGCTGTTCGCACCCGCGTCTCAGACGTCCGCGTCATTGGGCGCACGACCCAAGGTGTCCGCCTCATCAACCTCGCCAAGGGCGACCACCTCATCGGTATGAGTAAGGTCGTCGAAGTCGACGAAGAAGAAGCGTAAGAAAAGAGCTAAAGTATCTTATTTTCAGCCCCGCTGTTCTCTTTGAGCAGCGGGGCTTTTTGTCTTTAGGCCTAGATACCATAGGGGACGAACGTAGCAGCAGTGGCCATTTCAGATTTAGCCATATCCCATTTGCGCGACTGCCGATTGACTAGGCATCACAATTTGAATTTCCTCATTCTGTAGATTCGAGTTATCCCCCAACCCGGCATTCAGCATGAGTATCTCCCTCCTGCCTGCGCACGCCCGTCTTCACTGCCTCCTCGCATGGGCTTCAGTCTTTATAGCTGGCACGCTTTTCGCCAAGGAATTCAATCCTCATACCGACCCTGAGAACAAAGGTAACTGGGTCTTCATTGAGGATATCAGCGATGGGTTTAACGGCACAGCTGTCGACACCGATAAGTGGTTCATCCAAGGCGAAGGCGGCAACTATCAGAATAATTTTGTTGGCCGTGCGCCGTCCCAGTTTGTGCCGCACGCACTTTCCGTTGCAGACGGACACTTCAAGATCACGACGCGATGGGAGCCGGACTACATCTTTTCAGACAAGATCAATCACGGGCGAAAGTATGAGAATATCACTACAGTCAGATTCCGAAAAAGGTCGGCTAAGACTAGGGTTTAACTCCGAAAACATCGAAGCCTACTTTCCTACATTGTACTCTGACCTGTCCTACTAGCGGTTAACGCCAGCGGGGCACATGGCCCTTATTGTAACCGCGGTTACGCTTCTTTTTCTTCGGCTTGCCTTCGTCCAGAACGGGTGACCATTCGTATTCGAAGCTATCGAGGCGCTTGCGTTCGATTTCTTTACCGATGAAGCGCTCGATCGAGCGGAGAAAGTCAACTTCACCAGCGGTGTAGATCGTGACGGCATCACCTTCGCGCTTTGCACGGCCTGTGCGACCGATGCGGTGAACATAGTCCTCAGCGTGTTGCGGGATGTCGTAGTTGATGACGTGGCTGACATCACTGATGTCGATACCACGCGCTACAATATCGGTCGCTACAAGGACTTCACTTTTGCCGCTCTTAAAGTCGGCAAGAGCTGCAGTGCGCTCGGTTTGGGAGCGGTTGGAGTGCAACACCCCGACTTTACCGTGGTCGGCGTTTTCAAGCCAGCGCGCGATAATATCGGCACCCGCTTTGGTCCGCGTGAAAATGAGGACGCTGTGGTAGTCGATGCTCTTCAAGATCGCGACAAGAAGATCGAACTTCTGCCGCTCATCGACGGGATAAATCGCGTGGCTGATCGTATTTGCAGGCTGACGCCCACCACCGATTTTAACCTGAGCCGGGTCGTTGAGAAAGCGTTTAACCAAGCGATCGAGCTGCGGAGGGATCGTCGCGGAAAAGAGCAGGCTTTGGCGGTCCTTATTCTCGCAGCGAGCAAGAATGCGCGTCACATCGGGGAGGAAGCCCATGTCGAGCATACGGTCTGCTTCGTCGAGGACGATCGCGTCGAGGTCCCTCAAGCTGAGGTTCTTCTGCTCCATGTGGTCGAGGAGGCGGCCCGGCGTCGCGACGATGATGTCGGGGTCTTCATCGAGCTGCTCGCGCTGACGGCCATATTTCACGCCGCCGTAGAGGAGCGCGAGTTTGAGGCCAAGGTGCTTGTTATAGAACTGAAGCTGTTCATCGACTTGCACCGCGAGCTCACGGGTAGGCTCAAGGATGAGCACGCGCGGGTTGCCGTTTTCGAGATGCTTTCCGAGGCGAGAAAGGAGCGGGAGGCAGAAGGCAGCGGTTTTTCCGGTGCCTGTCTGAGAGCCGGCGACAAGGTCGCGGCCATCCAAAAGATAAGGGATCGCTTCAGCCTGAATCGGCGTCGGGTTGAGGTAGCCTTTTTCTTCGACGGCACGAAGGACGTCGGGATGAAGGCCGAGTTCACTGAAGAGAGGTTCCGCTACGGGATCCTCTGCAGAGGTATCTGATTCACTCATGGGTGTTGGACTGGGGTTGTCTGAATCCCTCGGCTCAAAAACATTTCAAGACCTTGGGACCGGTCCCGACCACACCGCGTGGGGCGAACCTTTCGCGCCCGATGTCGAAGTCGAATCTTTAAAATTCGTGGTCGGCAATTCCGGAATAAGGCTTTGATTAGGTGTAAGATCTCGCCCAAGGCAAGCACTGATGCCGACGAACGCCCATTCATCCTACCGCGGACGCATTGCTCCGACACCCACCGGTCAACTCCACCGAGGACACGCCCGCGCCTTTGGCGTGGCTTGGGCACGAGCAAGGGCAGCAAAAGGAGCGCTCGTCTACCGCTTAGAAGATCTCGACGAGGACCGATGTAAGGCGGCATACGCGAGCCAAGCGATTGCAGATCTCCACTGGCTTGGGCTCGATTGGGATGAAGCGACTGAGGCTCAAAGCGCTCGGAATGTGTTCTTTGGCACAGTCTGGCAACAGCTCTACGAGAAGGGTGCGATCTATCCTTCCGCGCACTCGCGCAAAGATGTTCAGGGCGCCCTATCTGCTCCACACGAGGGTGACGGTGAGATGATTTTTCCCGCTGAGCTCAGGCCTCCCGAGGGTGCAGGAGGCGACGCCGCCGAACCCGGTGAGATGAACTGGCGCTTTCGCGTCCCTGATGGCGAACCGATTGAGTTCATTGATGGCCACTTTGGTCCCCAGCGCTTCGTTGCGGGGGAAGACTTTGGTGACTTTCTTGTCTGGCGGCGAGATGGCGTGCCAAGCTACGAACTCGCCGTCGTCGCTGACGACCATGAAGAAGGCATCACCGAGGTGGTGCGAGGGGCGGACTTACTTCTCAGCACGGCGAGACAGATTCTTCTCTACCGCACTCTCGCCTGGAACGCGCCAGCATGGTTTCACGTTCCTCTCGTTCGCGATGCAAGCGGTCAGCGCCTAGCAAAGCGCCATGCGAGTGAAAGTCTCGATACGCTTCGCGATGGCGGCAGCGATCCGAAGGCCTTGCTGGCAGAGGAGCTCAAGGCGGTTGGGCTATAATTAATCGTTTAAATGGAGGGACCGGCTCTCGCCGGTCCGCAGACAGTTTCAAGGCCTTTCCTACGACGGACCGACAGGAGCCGGTCCCTCCATTCATAGAATGAGGTTCTCGAAAACAGCTTAGGCCCGCTTCGCGCGTTCCATTTCGAGGACTTCGCGGAGGTACTCGTAGGCGGCTTCGAGCTGCGGATCGATGCGATCGGGCGTAAACTCAAACCGCTCGATGAAAGCTTCTTCCGACATCAGGTCGACATGCCGTTCTTGAACGAGAAACTCGAGCTCGGCTTCATCTGCAAAAACTACCTCGATGTCTGGGTCGACGCCGGTTTCGTTAATCGAGCGGCCACTCGGCAGGTAATAAAGCGCCGTCGTCTGGCGCATGCCGGCTCCGTCTTTGAAAGCGTAGATGCTCTGGACACTGCCTTTGCCAAAAGTCGTCTCACCAATGAGGGTCGCTTTGCCGATGTCTTGAAGCGCGCCGGAGACGATCTCCGAGGCACTCGCGCTCTGTTCGTTGATCAGTATTGCGATTGGATAACGGGCCAAACGGGCCGGCGAAGCTGAACGAAACTCGCGGCGCTCGCCCTCATCCCGCCCTTCGGTGTAAACGATCAATTCATCGCGGCCAAGGAACTCCGCTAAGACGCCCTCCGCGGCCGAGAGAAGGCCACCGGGATTGTTCCGCAGATCAAGGATGAGTCCCTTCATGCCGCCCTCTTCAAGCTCATCTAGCGCCTTCTGCAATTCAGTGACGGTATGCTGGCCAAACTGGGTGAGCCGAACGTAGCCGATGCTGTCTTCATTCAGCGCAGTCCGTTCGACCGAGGTGATATCGACGACGCGACGCTCTAGAGTGAGCGCGATTTCCTCCTCTGTGAGGGGGCGGTAAATAGTGACGTTGGTGGATTCCCCCGCAGGGCCTCGAAGAAGCTCGGAGACCTTTTTCACATCCGCATCGCTGACATCGACGCCGTTCACCTGAAGAAAGTAATCACCCGGTAGTAATCCAGCCTCTTCCGCAGGACCCCCGTGGAAACAGCTGACCACTGTGACATGGTCGCTAAGACGGTCGATCTGAACCCCAATCCCGACGTATTCCTGCGTCGTGAGTTCTTCAAAATGCGCAAAGTCGGTCGCGGGCATGTAGCTGGAGTGAGCGTCAAGCGACTCCATCATGCCATCGATGGCCGCCTTCGATAGCAGTTCGTAATCAACCCGACCGGCATCGACATAGTCTTCATGGATCACTCGCATGACGGCGACGACGCGGTTCTGCGCCTTGAAAATCGGCCGCGACCACATCCACCACCAGACCCCGATCATGCCTAGAACAAAGCAGACGGGAATGATTGCACGCTTGATCATGCATCTCACCAAAGTGAATTTGAACCACGGTGCAAACGCCAAGCTCAGGACAGAAAGAGGAAACGCCTCTTTTAAACTATCTTCACTCGATCCACGGCAAGGGAGCGACGATTTCGCTCGAAACCTTCATCGAGGCGGCACTCTACGCCCCGAATATCGGCTACTACACGCGATCAGCCCAACGGGTCGGCTACCGCGAAGGACGTGATTTCTACACCGCCGAGAGCCTCGGAAGCGTATTTCGGCGCTTGCTCACGGCGTCCTGCCTCGAGCTGCTGGGAGACGATGCGAAGGACTACGGCTTTACTGAACTCGGCGCTGAGCCGGGTGAAGGGCTCCTTGCGAACGCCACTCATCCTTTCAATACAAACACGGCCTTCGGCTGCAAGGAACCCTTTCAAATTGCTGGCCCCCAAGTCCTTTTCTCCAATGAGCTTTTCGATGCGCAGCCGTTCCGACGTTTCGAATTCCGTGAAGGAAACTGGCGAGAGCACGGTGTCCTCCTCGCGGATGGCGGGTTCGAGCCGACGACACGAACAGAAGCGTCTAGCACTGCGCCTCCCCTGCCAAAGAGCGTGCCGGATGGCTACATCCTCGACGACCCAAGCGGAGCCCGTCGCCTGATCGAGCGCATCGCAGAAGCCGACTGGCACGGCCTTTTCATCGCCTTCGATTACGGCCTCGACCGCGAAACCCTTCACCAGACCCGCCCTTCCGGCACCGGGCGCACTTACCGCGACCACCGGATGGGGAGCGATCTACTCGCCCATCCAGGCCAGACCGACCTCACCCACCACATCTGCTGGGACGATCTCTCGGAAGCCCTTGAAAGGGACGGATTTACCAGCATCAAGCTGCAGGCGCAGGAAAGTTTCTTCGTCCACCATGGAGCCAAAGCAATGGCTGAAATCATCGAATCCGGCGCCCAAAAAGGCCTCAACCGCGATCTACAAACCCTCAAAGAACTCCTCCATCCTGAGCACATGGGACGTAAATTTCAGGTCCTAACAGCCTTTAGGGCAAAAAACACTTGCCAAGGGTCGGGCAACGCTCGATGACTCTTCGCTTTTTTCAACGGAACCCTACACATGTCCAGCATCTGCCAAATCACCGGAAAACGCCCTGTCTCGGGCAGTCGTATCCACCGCCGTGGTCTCACTAAGAAGAGTGGCGGTATCGGAACCCACGTCGCAAAGGTCACCAAACGCACTTTTAGGCCCAACGTGCAACGCGTTCGCGTCAAGCTCCCCAACGGGCAAGTAAAGCGTATGTGGGTCTCAGTTAAAGCCCTCAAGGCTGGCAAAGTAGCGAAGGCTTAAGGCCAAAAAACTTTCTCCCAGAAAATCCGATTAAGAACCCCGAATGGCTCTCGTAGCCGTCGGGGTTCACTTTTGTACGGTGCTCGAGCCTGACGAGCGGCGCAGCTTCAAAATAGGAAGACCCGACTGCTTGCGCCGTCGGGTCTTGTAGTATTTCTGACTAGCGACTTCTTAGGGAACTAAAGGAGGATCGAGCGGAGGCGGCGTCAGGTCATAGACGACGGAACGGAAAGGGCCTCGAAAGGCATCCAACCCAGCATCGCCATCAAGCGATCCCATCAGGGTGAATTTCCCTTTTGTCGCGCTCGTGAAGTTAAAATGGACGACGCCATGAACCGAAGCACGGTCAGCCCAAGTCAAGAAGGGCCTCAGTGATTCGAAATAGATCGTCGAGCGTCCAACAATGTCATCGGTCAGCTTTCGTACTTCGACGAGATAGTGCGCGTCGTAGTAGACCTCATGGTCAGGATACGGGCGCGTATCCAAATCAATCGGATCTAGAAAGCGGACGGCTTCTGCATCATTAGGTGTCACTGCAACAGGATCTACCCGCTGTAGTGTCTTTCCTCCTACAGAGAGCAGGCCCAATCTTGGGAAATCACTACTGATCGTCAGGCGGAAATAGTGGCCCGATCCATTCGTCCCACCCAGTGATGCGAGTGGGGCATCAAAGATACGATTGATATCGAAGGGGTCCCCCATCGGGCTGAGGATCCAGTCGCCACCTTGCCAGACTTTCTGGACGGGCTGTTGATAGAACCATCCGTCTTCGAACGAGAAGGTCCAAGGGTAATACGGAACATAGTTCCAAGTTGTTGCGGATGCGGTTGTTGCCACCCAGCAAGCGAGAATCATTTTGAGGAAATATATTTTCATTAGATTTCTTGGTTTGAGATTAGCGAAGGTGGAGGCCCGCTTCTTTCGCATTAACCAAGCCAGATAATGAACTGTTTCGTAAGTTATTGTTTAATAACTGCTTATAGAATACGTGGCGCAAAGGCCTAAGATCTAAATCGCCTAATTTCGGGGAATAACCCCCGAACAATTGGCAAAAAGTCCCCGCTTTAATTATCTCTATACAGCCTTTCGAAGGCTATAATTGTCCGAGCCTAAAGCCCTTTCCAGGCGAAGTTCCACTGCCGGCAATACTTAACCATATCCTTGAAAGCTTGATGCTCGAGCCAGCCCTTGGACTCCGCTTCTCGGTATTTTTCATAACCAACGGTGTCGCCATGGTGAGACATTATAAGGAAAAAGACCTCGGCCGCAGAGAGGACAATTTCTACCTCTTCTGAAGAGGCGAAGACTTCTTTATTCCATTGAAAGGCCTCGAGAATCTCGTCGGGTGACTCAGGCGGAAAACTCCGAAAGGTAAAGCAATCGGCCTCATCTATCGGCGAGATCACCTCAAAGGACGTCATCGCGGACCATTTTGAAAGCCACACTGGGCGCAAGTAGTCACGCAGCCTCCACGTCAAAAGATGTATCCACCCATGTGCAAATGTCATGTAATCTTGGTGAACGATGACGCCACCTGGGATCACTTTCGGAAAGAATGCCTGAGCTACATTGTCTGCGATTTCGAAACCTTTCATGACATCGACAACCAGAACTTCGATATTCGGCGTAGAAGGTTTCTCCTCAATAAAATCGACGGTGTGGATATTCAATCGATCGAGGTAACCTTGCATGAAATCCTCATACAAATATTCATAGCTCTCGCCGTCCGCTGGACGTTTTTTGAGCTTAAGCTTATCTGTCCACTCATCCATCGACGAGTCCCACAAGAATCGGTCATAAACCTGAAGAGCAGTGCTTTGAGCGCGCTCAGCGCTATTCTCCCTGAGGCCATTAAGCAAAGGGCGGCTCAATGAGCCTAGAAAGCAACCCAGCTCAACCAACGCCCCCGAACCTTGATACGCTTCACGGACGAGCCAGTGAGCGTATGCCTGCTCGATCGGCGGCGTCATCATACTCGCAGGCGTGTAGCCCTCGCGATACGTGCCGATCAAATCCTGAAGCCCACCTAACTTTGGTGCCCATCGACTATTGGAGTGATTTTGTGTATCCAAAGCTAGCGCCTATGTTAAGCGTGAGTTTTGTAGTAAAAACTACAGAACAGAGCCTGGCTCGTAGCTGGCGGCATGAGGATAGCGCTCGCAAATCGCCGCAACCTGCGCCGCCCACGTATCGACCTGTGCTTGGGCAAGGCCGGTGAGTGTTTCAGCTTCGGCGAGGATCGTATCGAGTTGGGCCTTTTCGAGCGGGAGACGTTCATCCGCGGCGAGACGATCCATGAGGTCATTGATCGGCAGGTTTCCCGTCCGCATGTCGCCGAGGGTCGCCACCGCGTTCTCCTTAATGATATGGTGCGCTTGTTCTCGCCCTAGTCCGGCCTTAACCGCCTCCATTAGAACGGTTGTTGTGGCGAGGAACGGCATGTAGCGGCGATTCTCCGACGCTACGACCTCTGTAAAGACCTCCATCTGATTCAAGATCGTGAGGTAGGTCTCGATCAGTCCATCGAGAGCAAAAAAAGCATCGGGCAAAACTGCACGGCGAACCACGGAGCAGGAGACATCGCCTTCATTCCATTGATCCCCAACGAGCCCAGAGATCATCGCGACATGGCCTTTCAAGATTGTGCAAAAACCGTTCACCCGTTCACAACTGCGGGCATTCATCTTATGCGGCATCGCGCTGGAACCGGTCTGGCCTTTAGCGAAGCCTTCGCCTGCCAGCTCATGGCCTGCCATCAATCGCAAGGTGCGACAGAAATTCGCTGGCCCACTCGAAAGCTGGCAGAGAACCGCAACGACCTCGAAGTCGAGCGAGCGTGGATACACTTGCCCGACCGCGCCGAGTTTCTCGGGCAAGCCGAGGTGCTGTGCGACCGCTTGATCGATCCGGCCAACGGTCTCGGTTTTTCCATCAAAAAGTGTGAGCAAATCGAGCTGCGTACCGACGGCTCCTTTAAGCCCGCGAACAGGATAGCGACCGAGTAAACTCTCAAGGGAACCAAACGCATGGGACAGCTCTTCGCCGAACATCGCCCAGCGCTTACCAAGCGTCGAAGGCTGCGCCGCGACATTGTGCGTCCGGGCAACAAAGACCTGCGCCTTGTCTGCAAGAGCCCGCTCACCCAATTTCGCCAAAACCGCGACGACGCGATCACGCACGAGTTCCAAGGAACGAAAAATCTGCAGTTGTTCTACATTCTCGGTCAGATCGCGACTCGTCATCCCTTGGTGAATGGCTTCTTCGCCCGCGGCCGCATTGTAGGACTCAAGGCGAGCCTTCACATCGTGGCGCGTGACGCGTTCGCGTTCGGCGATATCATCCAAATCAATCTGATCGATCGCGGCCTCATAGGCTGCAATGGTGGCATCACTGATTGGCCGCCCTTCGGCTTGTTGCGCTCGCATCACCGCGATCCAAAACTCGCGCTCCAGCCGCACTTTACCTTCCGGCGACCACAACGCCTTCATCGCTTCCGAAGCATACCGCTCCGCCAATACATTCGGGATCACACTCATTGCAATTACGCTGGCAATGATCCTATTTCTGGCGAGTTCAATTCAAGTTTTTTAGATTTAGGCAAATAAACAGTTGCGAGCCCTTCGATCCATTCCTAGCTAACTTAAAGTTAGTTACATCTTCAGATACTATACAGATATGAACAAATTCGCTCAATTCAACGGTGCGCGCCACAGTGAATTCAGCAAAACACCCATCCGCCTCGAACGAATAGTAGACGTCGACCGCTAACTCGATCTCCAGTGGAAGTCCGGACCACAAAAGCCCTGCCCCCACTTCATCGTCGTGAGAACCATCAAACGGAAATTCAAGCCGCGTGTAGGCGAGGTAGACTTCGAGTTCGTCAAAGGATTTTGAGAGAGCGACGTCGAAATTGAACTCGTCGTAGTCTTGATCGTAGGACTTTGCAAACCAGAGGCCGGCACTGAGATTTTCCCAGCCCGCCTCTAATGCAGTCGTCCAAAGCGCGTCACCATCGAGATTATCTCGGCCCTCTGAAACATAGCGGCTTTCCCAGCTCACGCTCAGCGCACCGGAAATCGCGGAGGCATCGGTCGAATGTAGTTCAACGGGCTGCGCTTCCTTCAGGTTAGAAAAAACAGGGGCCGTAAAGAAGAGGCTAAGAATGGCACACTTTTGCATGCTGAAAGGAGAAATAGTCGGGCGATTTTTTCTACAATTTTTTTGGCCGGTAGCCTACCAGTGGCAATTGATCGCAAATCCCTGTTTGCCAGATGGGCGCGGAGGCGAATGCTCTTCTCCTTTCCCCATGGATCATCCGGAACCACAGACGTTTGAGGACCAGCCTGGAGAGGTTGGGCTCGTAGAGTGGAAGGACTTCGTTTCAAACGAACCCTTCAGCTTTGCCTCGGGCGAATCGATTCCGGGCATCACGTTGCGCTACGAGACCTATGGGCAGCTTTCGGCGGCGAAGGATAATGTCATCCTGATCTGCCATGCCCTCAGTGGTGACTACCACTGCGCGGGGGTGCATGATTTACGCGACCGCAAGACAGGCTGGTGGCACAACATCATCGGGCCCGGAAAACCGATCGATACAACGCGCTTTTTTGTTGTTTGTTCCAACGTCCTCGGTGGATGCCAAGGCTCGACTGGGCCAACCTCGATCAATCCTCAAACCGGCCTGCGCTTCGATCTCGATTTCCCCCTCCTGAGCATCGAAGACATGGTCGCCGCGCAGGAGCTTCTTCTCCGCAAAGAATTTGGCATCGAGCAAATCTACGCCGTCGTCGGTGGCTCGATGGGCGGGATGCAGGCGCTCCAGTGGGGCATTCAGTTTCCCGACAAGGTTGAACGCCTTCTCCCGATGGCGACGACCGCTCGCCAAAATGCCCAAGCAATTGCTTTCAACGAAGTCGGCCGCCTCGCGATCATGCAGGACCCCGAGTGGCACGATGGCACCTACCCAGAGGCAGAAGGCCCTGCGGTCGGCCTCGCGATCGCGCGGATGATGGCTCACATCACCTACCTCAGTAATCAAGGGATGGAGGACAAATTTGGCCGCGAGCGCGTTGCCACTGGGGCTGCTCGTGAACGCTTCGGGGCCGAATTTCAGGTCGAGAGTTATCTGCGCTATCAAGGGCAGACCTTCACCAGCCGCTTCGATGCGAACACCTACCTCTATCTCACGAAAGCGCTCGACCGCTTCGATCTCTATGGAGCCTCCGGCAAGCTTGAGGAAAGCCTTGCTGCCGTCTCCGCCCGTACCCTTGTGATCGGGTTCACGAGTGACTGGCTCTTCCCGCCCGAACAAAACCGCTCCATCGTCCACGCCCTCCTCCGTGCGGGCAAAGAGGCGAGCTATGCCGAGCTGGAAATGACGCTCGGGCACGACAGTTTCCTCATCGATGCGCCCGAACTCTACACCCTCGTAAAGGACTTCTTGAAATGAGTCGGGCAAACAAGCGACAGGCAGACTTTCAGATCATTTCCAACTGGATTGATCAAGGCAGCCGTGTGCTCGACCTCGGCTGCGGTCGAGGTGTTCTGCTTGAGCACCTCAGCCAAACCAAGGAGATCGCGGGGGTTGGCGTCGATACGGACCTACGCAAGATTCAAAGCTGCGTTCGCCGCGGGGTGGATGTGTATCAAGGCGACGCCGAGCAGTTTCTTGGGAAGTTTACTGATGAATTTTTTGATTGGGTTATTCTTTCCCGCACCTTGCCCGAGATGCCGAATCCTGAAAGTGTAGTGGCCGAATCACTACGAGTCGGAAAAACCCTTGCTGTTGGCTTCATCAATCATGCGTATTGGCAGAATCGCTGGTCCGTCCTTCGCAATGGAAATCGCGTGCGCAACGAGGTGTATCCAAATGCTTGGTATGAAGACAATCCAAGCAACCCCGTTTCAATCCAAGGCTTCGAAAGCTTTTGCAGGGATAAAGACTATACGATAAAGTCGCGTTCTTACCTTGGAGGGGATTGGAAAACACCCGTAAAGCGCTGGCCAAACCTTCGGGCTGGCTACGCGGTCTACGCCATCTCGCGCTAGCGTGTTCGAGAATGCCAAAAATAGCGAAAAGGCAGCAACGCGCGCTGGAGGGACCGGCTCCCGCCGGTCCGTGGGTGGTTTGGTGAGCTCTTCTCAGCGGCGGACCGGCAGGAGCCGGTCCCTCCAATCAGAGATTTAGCTTCTACTACATTTGCGCTTCTTCGATCGCATCCGCCAAAGCCGAACGTAGATCTTCCAGTTCAGCAGAATTCACCTCAGCTATGCGCTCTCGGGCTTCTTCGTACTGACCCATTTCACCAAGACATCGAGCAATATGCAGCGTGATCATCTGCGCTTGAGGTGCAGATAAATCCGATCCCCTCACAAATGTTCTCCAATGTGAAAGTGCCGCTTCCCAGTCTGGATCGGCAAAGAGGTAAAACGCTTCTCCATAGCGAAATTGATAAACAGGATTCTCTGATGCGAGCTCAGCGGCCTTGCCGAAGGCTTCAAACATTTTCGATTGCAGTACCCCAGCATCAAGCAACTCCGATTCTATCATTTGTCCTGCGAAGGTGTAGAGAAGATCTCCCAAGACAAAGTGATAGACGGCTTCATTGGGAGCGTATTCGATCGCGCTGAGATAATAAGCCAGTGCTCGCGTTATATCATTATTCTCAGCGGAGTAGGTTCCGAGCTGCTGATGGGCAACTGCGATTGATTGGTCCCGCTTGAGCACTTCTATAAATTGGTCTCGAGCTCCATCTCGATCACCATATCGATCGAGCATCTTACCATAGATGAGGCGTGCCTCAATCGCGTCGGGGCTCGCTACGATGATCCCATTGAAAAGATTAGCTACGCCTCGGAAGCGCCTTTGAATTTCGCCATATTCGCGCTCCTTCTCGGTCGCGAACTGATCCAGCGTATTCATCTCTTTAACCGCATCGAGCAGGCGCTGCTCATAGAATGTCTGGGGTTCCGCAGATGCCAGGGTGTCACCGGCATAGCCAACGGTAAGAGCGACGTGTAGTCCCAAAATAAGAACAAGAAATTGTGGTGTTATATGCATGTCGTCGCTCCTAGTTCAGGCCACAAGCTCCGCTCGATGGACCGCCGCAGCCACAACCCGAACCGTGGCTGTGCGAGGACGCTTGGCTAGATGCGCCTGATTCACCTTTGGCAGCAAAAGTCGACCACTGCTTAGAGAGCTTAGCGGAAGAACACTTCGGGCATTCGGGCTCTTGGCCTTGGCGGACGAGGATTTCAAAATCACTCCCACAGGCCTCGCAGCGATATTCGTAAATTGGCATTGTCGATAGAAGAAAAGGGCTCGGGCGCGATCTGGCAATCTTCGGCCTACGCCCCACCCTTAAGTCCAACGTTCAGCGCAAAGCGTTCAATCCTCTCCAGGAGGCTAATTTCTTGAAAATAGAAAGGCCCAGAATGAAGACTCAACGCTCCCAAAGTTTCCACCACTCAACCCACGTTGAGACATTGTTTTTAGTCACTAAAAGTGGACTCACTTGAAAAACCGGTGTGCTCGAAGGATTCACTTTCTCGACGCGTAAAAGCTGATCTATGACCCAGCGTCCTGCCTCGGCGAAATGGGGAACGACGAGGACATCCGCTCGCCCATCGGCGAGGGAAGAAAGCGCAAAGCTATCCATCGCGAGCGCGACTTTAGGCAAGTTGCGAGACACTGAAGGAAAGCCGCCAGACTGACGAACTAGCCGCAGCTCGGGCGTCACTACCGAAGCCAAGCGATGGCGCACCAATCCCGGCGTATTCGCTTCCGCCCATGACCACGCTCCGGTGGACGGCCAAATCGGATGCGCCTCTAATACATCCATCCACGGGCGTGTGAATGTGTCTCCGGAATTCCCACCCGTGGTCTCAAAGTAAAGCAATGTGCCCGACTTTCGCGGACTTAAATCCACTGCCATGATATGAATCGCCGAGCTCAGCGCCACACGGTCGACTTCAACATGACCGACAGACTCGCCCGGGGGCAATGGACGCTCGACCGTATAGACGGGGACCTCATCCACTATCCAAGCCAGACGCGACTCCGCCGAGGCCTCGGCTAAGCCGCGCTTGAAGAACTGCCAATGCGGGCTTTCCCGCGAAGGCCCTAGAAGTCCTACCCGCAAATCCTCTGCCTCTAACATCTCCCCATGGACCCCCAGCGCGAGGCCTAGAAACAAGATGCAGCGAGAAAATTTCATCCCCGTAGAGAAGACGTTGCACCCCGCCTAAGCAACCCGCTAGCGTCCCCCACGATGGATCCTTCCTTGGCCCTTTTTCTCGGACTGCTCGGTGGCGCACTGAGCGTCGCCCTTTACTTTTTCGCGCGCAGCTCTCGAACCGCCGCCGAAACCAGCCGCCTGACGACTGAGCGCGATCAAGCCCTCGAAGCCAAAGCTGAGGCCCAAGCCCAAATCGATAGCCTCCGAGTCGAGCTCTCCAGTGCTCAAACCGAGAACGCCAAATTTACTGCTCAGCTCGAAGAGCGCGAAGTCGCTCATCAAGCGCAACTCACCGAGCTGAAGAACCTGCGCGAAAACCTTCAGGACACCTTTCGATCGCTCAGTTCAAAAGCGCTCCAGTCGAACAATGAGCAATTCCTCAGTCTCGCTGAGGAGAAACTCGGCAAATTCCAGAAGGGAGCCCAAGGCGATCTCGCCAAGCGGCAGGAAGCGATCAACACCCTCGTCAAACCGCTCGCTGAGTCGCTCAAAACAATCGATGGTAAGATCGGAGACATTGAGAAGGCCCGGACGGGTGCTTATGCTAGCCTGAAAGAGCAGATTCATAGCCTCGGCCAAACTCAGACTCAGCTCCAAACTGAAACAGCAAATCTCGTCAAAGCACTCCGCACTCCGAACGTCCGCGGCCAGTGGGGTGAAGTCCAACTCAAGCGCACGGTCGAATTTGCTGGGATGGTCGATCACGTTGATTTCGTGGAACAGGAAAATGCCACGACGGATGAAGGGCGCCTTCGCCCCGACCTGATTGTCCGGCTCCCCAACGGTGGCCAAGTCATTGTCGATGCGAAGACGCCACTCGATGGTTATCTCAAGGCGCTCGAAGCGCCCGATCCCGAAACTCGCAAAAAGGAGCTCACCCGTCACGCCCGCCAGATTCGCGACCACATCAAAAAGCTCGGGAGCAAAAATTATTGGAAGGAGTTCGAGCCCACACCTGAGTTCGTTGTTCTCTTCATTCCTGGCGAGGCCTTCTTTAGCGCTGCCCTCGAGGAGGACCCTTCGCTCATCGAAATGGGCACCGCGGACAACGTCATCCTCGCCACCCCAACAACCCTCATCGCTCTTCTCAAGGCGGTCGCATTTGGTTGGCGGCAGGAGCAAATTGCCGAGCAGGCGCAAGCGATCAGTGACCTTGGAAAAGACCTCTACGAACGCATCGTCACGCTCGGCGGCCATTTTGATAAGATGGGCAACACCCTCGGCAAGAGCGTCGACCACTACAACGCGGCGATGCGCTCGCTCGACACTCGGGTGCTCGTCACTGCGAGAAAATTCATCGACCTCGCCCCGCTCTCAAGCAAAGAGTTGCCCACTTTAAAACCCATCGAGCAAAACCCAAACACAAGCTCCTTGCCTAAGTTGGAAGAAGATTCCTAGGGCAGTCGCATCAAATCTGACCGAACGGTCAAATTGCTGCAACTTTAAGAACAGGCTCTATTAGATCCGACTGAACTGAACGATCAGTCAAATCCGAGCCAATTCCAGACTTTGCACCCACTTTCCCTTGCCCTTCACCGGAGAGTGAATTGCCTTCAAAGCTATGTCACACGGGGCCACGCCGCCAGATCCATCCAACGCCGAAATTCTCGCCATCTGGATTTCTCCGGGGCATGATTTTGCCGGCCGACATGGGCAAGAAAGGCTCGAAAATGGCATCGTAGCTTGCGACCAGATCGAGTGCGTCGCGGGGAGTGGACTGCGCGGGGATCGCTATTTCGATCATAAGGAAGACTATAAGGGGCAGCTCACCCTCATCGCCAAAGAAGTCATCGACGACGTGTGCCAAGCGATCGACCAGCTCGAGGCGGATCCGGCTGCCTTCCGCCGCAATATCCTCACCCAAGGCCTCGATCTTAACGCGCTCATCGGCCAGCGCTTTCGCCTCGGCGAGGTCGAGCTCAGTGGGAGTGAAGAATGCAAACCGTGCCACTGGATGGACACCGCCATCGGGCCCGGCGCCCACGCATCGCTCAAGGACAGAGGCGGCCTGCGCTGTCGCATCATCCGTAGCGGCCTTCTGAATACAGGTGGATGCAACTTTGAGGTCCTCGGACCGATCTTGACCCCAAACCCGCAATGAAGAACCCACCGCTATCCGTCCCTGCGGTCGACGAGCTCCTCACTCAGGCCGTCGTGCCAGCTCCGGTTCACAGTGTTCCGATTGAGAAGGCGGCACGGCGCATCCTTCAGCAGCCCGTCGTGGCCGACCGCTCCCTCCCGCCCTTTGATCGCGTCATGATGGACGGCTTTGCAGTGGCATGGTCGGAGGGCCTTTCGAACACATCTGAATTCAAGATTACCAGCCGACAACTCGCCGGCGAGAAACCACACACGCTCCAAAAGAGCCAGCCAGAGACCGCGATCGAAATCATGACCGGTGCCGCTCTACCATTGAACGCCGACACCGTCATTCCGTACGAGGAAACCGACTACATGAAAGGGGGGAAGACGTTCAGGATCAAGGATGTGAAGGACATCGATCCTAAACAATACATCCACTCCGCCGGACTCGACTGCACTGCTGGTGACATTTTGATCCAGAAGGGCACGCGCCTCGGTCCCGCCGAAATTGGCGTCGCGGCCTCATGCGGCTGTGCCGAGCTGAGGGTCAACCAACTCCCTCGCATCGCCGTCATCGGCACAGGCGATGAGCTCGTTCCAATCAACGAGACACCGTTGCCTCACCAAATTCGGCGCTCCAATGCGGCTGCGCTAGAAAACGCGCTTTCTTCCGCTGGATTTCCCGCACGCACGCTTGTCCATTTTTCTGATGACGCCGAGGCTGAGACGTCGCGTCTCAAGGAAATCGTTGAAACCCACGACATCGTTGTCATCAGCGGGGCCGTCTCCCGCGGGACAGCGGACTGGATCGCACCCGCCCTCGATGCGCTCGGCGACTGCATCTTTCACGGCGTCGCACAACGCCCTGGCAAACCAATGGGCGTCTGGAAAACCGACCGCGATACGGTTGCTTTTGGCCTGCCCGGGAATCCGGTCTCGGCCCTCGTTGGCCACAATCGCCACGTCATTCCTTTTCTGCGCCGATGCGCTGGAGAGGAACCCATTGTCCAACGGATCACTCTCAGCAAGCACGTCGAAGTTTCAACGCGCCTGACCGTTTTCCTTCCCATCCACATTATTGAAGACGGCCGCGCCTTGCCGCGGGCTACGAAGAATTCTGGCGACTTTGCCGGCCTCGTCGGGAGTGACGGTTTTGTCGAACTCGCCGCCGATCGCACCTGCTGGACCCCCGGCGAAACCGTTCCTTACTACCCATGGATAAAGTAACTCCCGCGCTCACTCACCTCGACGACGAAGCCCAACCCACCATGGTCGATGTTTCGGGGAAACTAGTGACCACACGCACGGCGACCGCCGAGGCCCGCATCACCTTTCCCGCCGACGCTTGGGAGCACCTCGTGGCCAATGGCTTCACGACCAAGAAGGGGGCGATCAAGACGGTCGCGATTGTGGCCGGCACGCAGGCGGTGAAACGTACCGCAGACTGGATACCATTCTGTCATCCGCTTCCCATCGACAGCTGTAAATTTGAGATTCAGCCCATTCAGGCAGACCGTTCCCTACACATCACCTGCACCGTGAAAACGGCCCACCGCACCGGAGTGGAAATGGAAGCCCTCACGGGAGCAACCGCAGCTGCCCTCACCCTCTACGACATGACCAAGGCACTGTCCCACGCCATTGTCATCGAAAAGGTCCAGCTCCTTGCCAAATCTGGCGGCAAGCGTGACTTCTCAGTAGAAGTATGACGCTACCGGATACAAACGCCTCCCCTATTTACGGCCTCATCCTCGCCGGAGGCCACAGCCGACGCATGGGCAAAGACAAGGCTGAGTTGAGCTATCAGCCCGACGGCCTGCCCCAATGGCTCGCGACCACTGGGCTTCTTTCTCCGCTCGTCGAGAAGACCTATATCTCCGTCCGGTCAGACCAAACTTTGCGCGGAGCAGATGCCCTCGCACTCGGCCAGCTCCTCCCTGATGTAGCCGATAGCCAAGGGCCACTCTCTGGCATCCTCACGGCCATGAGTCTTCATCCAGATGCTGCCTGGCTCGTCGTGGCCTGCGACCTTCCGCTCCTCACAGGCACTGTCATAGAATTTCTCTTACGGCACCGAGGCATCGCTAGCGCCCTCGCCTACCGCAGCAACTTTGATAGTCTCCCTGAGCCGCTTTGCACGCTCTACGAGCCCGCGATGAAACCCGTTTTTGAGCGTTACCTCGCCGCTGACATGCGTTGCCCTCGAAAGGTCCTGATCAAGGAAGCAGACCACGTCCAACTGCTCGACCTCCCCCAAGCCGACGCGCTGGATAACGCCAACACCCCCGAAGACTTTGAGCGCCTCAGCGCCCGCGTGAAGGAGCTAGTTTCTAAATGAACGTAACCGTCCTCTATTTTGGTAGCTTGCGCGAACAGCGTGGCCTCGCTGAAGAGCGCATCCACACGACCGCAACAAATGTCAGCGAACTCTTCACTGAGTTGAGCGAAAACCACCGCTTCTCCTTCCAGCTCGACCAACTCCGCGCCGCGCTCAACGAAGACTTTTGCACTCCTGAAACCCGCCTTTCCGAAAACGACACCATCGCCCTCATGCCTCCTATGGCGGGTGGGTAAAACCCAATTTTTGAACAGGAGGCGCAGAGCACACAGAGTATCGAAGCACACCAACTTTTTATCCTGCGTATCCTGCCCATCCATGTAAAATAGTGCCAAATCTTTCAGTTCTCTGTTTCCTCCGTGTCTCCTGTTCAAATCTTTAGCAGTATAAAGCCATTCATCACTCAAAATTCATCATTCATCATTTCCCGAATGCCTCGCTTCCAACTCAGTAACGATAAATTGGATACAGCGGCCCTCCGCGAGGAGCTGCTTCGCCTCGACGCGGGCGGCTTCGTCGCTTTCGAAGGCTGGGTGCGCAATCACCACCTCGGCCGCGATGTGACATCTCTTACATACGAAGCCTACGCTCCCCTCGCTTTCAAGGAAGGTGAACGCATCCTCGAAGAAGCGCTCGATAAATGGGACATCCTCGATGCGCGGGCTATTCATCGCGTTGGACCCCTTCAGCCTGGAGAGCTCGCTGTCTGGGTTGGTGTCTGCGCCGCTCACCGCGGTGATGCCTTCGAAGCCTCGCGCTGGCTCATTGATGCAATCAAGGCCCGCGTCCCAATCTGGAAACACGAGTTCTATACGGATGGCACAGATGAGTGGGTTGACCCCACCGCCTGCCACTGCGCTAAGCACCCCCATCCTCACCATCACGCACATTGAAACCGCTCGATCAGTTTAAGCGACCTTTGCGCGACCTCCGCATCTCCGTCACCGACCGCTGCAACCTGCGCTGCCAGTACTGCATGCCCGCCGAAATCTTCGGGGAAGGCTTTAAGTTTCTCCCCCGCGACGAAGTCCTCAGCTTCGAGGAAATCGCCCGCCTCACGGGTGCCTTTGGCGAGCTAGGCGTCGATAAAGTCCGCATCACCGGAGGCGAACCCCTCCTACACCGCGACATCGTTGAGCTCGTCAGCCAAATCCGGGCCTCCCTTCCTGAAGCCGATCTCGCGATGACGACAAACGGGCTTCGCCTCGAGCCTCTCATCCCGGCGCTCAAGAACGCTGGCCTCGACCGACTCAATATCAGCCTCGACGCGCTTGACCCTGACGTCGCTCGGGAGATGGCAGGCACCAACGTAAACCCCGCAGCGGTTTTTCAAGCTGCCCTCGCCGCCCAAGACGCAGGCTTCCCGGTCAAAATCAACAGTGTCATTCGGCGAGGGGTTAACGAATCACAAATTCTCCCTCTCGCTCAGGCAGCCCGCGACGCCGGACTCACTCTGCGTTACATCGAGTTCATGGACGTCGGGACCAAGAATGCATGGGCCCTAGAAGAGGTCGTCCCAAGTAGTGAAATCCTCACTGCTCTTTCACCTCACTTTGACCTCAAGCCGATCGATCCGAACTACTGCGGCGAAGTCGCAAAACGCTATCGAGACCAAAAGAGCGGTGCTGAGCTTGGCTTCATAACTTCAATTTCGACACCCTTCTGTGGGTCCTGTAACCGTGCGCGCATCTCTGCCGACGGCACTCTTTACACCTGCCTCTTTGCTCACCAAGGAATCAACCTCAAGAGCTGGCTTCGTGATGAAAACCTCTCCGAAAGTCAGCTCCAAGAGCGTCTCTGCAAGGTTTGGCAAAAGCGCAAAGACCGCTACTCCGAGGAACGCACCGCCGAAACCCCCATGACCACCAAGCCCGAGATGTGGGCCATTGGAGGCTAAACGGGAGGCGCCTTGATCTCATCTTCAAGCCGTGCCTCTCGATTCTGACTTGTCCGCTATAGGTGGGTCTCGCACACTGCTCCACAATCCCAACCCATGGGCAGCTCGCCATGTCCAAACATCCCTATTCTATGTTCAAAAAACTCACTTTTGCACTGCTTTCAATCGCGATCCTGACAAGCGCGCTGCATGGCCAAACACCTGAAGAGGTCGTTGAAGCCGTTACTGAAACCGCCGCCAGCATCGAAGTCGAAGTCTCCAATCTCGATTCGGGCGACACCGCCTGGATGTTGATGTCCACAGCCCTGGTCCTCTTCATGATGATCCCTGGCCTCGCACTTTTCTACGGTGGCCTCGTCAACAAGCGCAATGTGCTCTCCGTCCTGATGCACTGTTTCGCGCTCACCGCGCTCCTCAGCATCGTCTGGCTGATCATCGGCTACACGCTCGCATTCTCCGGCCATGGCAAGTGGCTCGGAGATCTGGGCGCACTCTTCCACAAGGGCGTTGAAGGCGGAGACGGTATCCCGAATATCCTCTTTTCTGCCTTCCAGATGACCTTCTTTGTCATCACCCCCGGACTCATCGTCGGCACCTTTGTTGAGCGGGTTAAGTTCAACGCAGTCCTTATTTTTAGCGTTCTTTGGGCGCTCGTTGTTTACGCACCCATCTGCCACATGACCTGGTCTCCAGGCGGATGGTTCTACGAAATGGGCGTCGTCGACCTCGCTGGCGGCATCGTCGTTCACATCACGGCGGGTGTTGCCGCGCTGGTCTTCTGTATCATGCTTGGCGCACGTAAGGATCCAAGACCTCCGCACAATCTGCCAATGACAGTGATCGGCGCTGCGATGCTCTGGGTAGGCTGGTTCGGCTTCAACGCCGGCTCGCAAGGCGGAGCCAATGAGGCAGCCGCATTGACACTTTTCGTGACGCACATATCTGCCTCGGCCGGTGCCCTTACTTGGATGTTTATCGAGTGGAAAACGATTGGTAAGCCAAGCATCCTTGGCATCGCCACTGGATCGATTGCAGGTCTGGCCGCGATCACACCGGCATCTGGCGTCGCTGGTCCACTCGGAGCACTCCTCATTGGCACCGTCTCCGGCGCACTCTGCTGGTATGCTTCGGTCAAACTGAAGAACCGCTTCAAATACGATGACTCCCTCGACGTTGTCGGTGTTCACGGTGTCGGCGGCCTCGTTGGAACGCTGCTCGCCGCTTTAGTAGGGATCGAAGCGATGGGCGGCGGCGGTGGCTTCACCTTCGGTGAGCAAATCGTCAAGCAGGCTATCGGAGCAGGTGTCACCACCGTTTACACCCTCGTCGCGACCATCGCTCTGCTCTACCTGACCAAGCTACTCTGCGGCGGTCTCCGAGTCAGCGAGCGCGAAGAAATCGACGGCCTCGACCAGTCGGACCACGGCGAGACGGCTTACAACTAAGCTCGCCTCAAATTTTGAAGAGCTCATTCCCCGATCGGATCTATGTCCGGTCGGGGAATTCTTTTTTTAGGCTAGCGGCATCCGCTGTCTTCATCCGTCACACATGACAACAGGTGCTGTGCTTAAAAATTGACGTCTGCTTGAAAAATGAAGCGGGTGCGGTCCGTTGGACCATGGGTATCGCCATGCGTGTGAGGCCAGCGACATTGTGGACGCCGAGCTTTTGCATGATGTGGGTGCGATGGACGTCGGCTGTTCGAGCACTGATTCCAAGGCGGGCTGCCATCTCCTTTGTCGTGTTTCCTTCAGCGATGAGCTGGAGGATTTCACGCTCGCGAGAAGTGAGTGCCTCGACCGAAAGATCCGTTTCTTGGACCGATAACATTTCTGGCATGCGTTGGATGATCGAAGGGCTGTAGTAAGTTCCACCGCTGGCTACGATCTTCAGCGCCTTTTCCATTTCAGAAAGACCCGCTGCCTTTTCCATGATGCCCTCAGCCTTCGTCATCAAGACGCGCTTGAGGCGAGGGAGGTTAAAGTGGCCACTGATCACCATGATCTTGGTGTCTGGCAGGTCTTGCTTAACGCGCTGAACAATTTCGACGCCATTGAGGCCTGGAAGTTGTAAGTCGGAGATCAGAATGTCTGGCTTTTTTCAAGCGCTTCTTTGAGCCCCTGCGTGCCGTCGTCACTGACGCCTATAATCTCGAGTTCGTTGTCTGAGTTGATCAGATCTGAAAGCAGATCTCTTAGGAGGATTTCGTCCTCAATGATATATACTGTTTGCATGTGCGTTCCTGGGATCGAATTTCACCTACTTCAGCGTAGAAGGCCTATATGGAATCCTGTATAGGATTCTATCGGCTAAAGAAGGTAAACTTTTAGGGCAATTGGTAGCGATATCTCTCAGACAACGCTTTAGATGTATAAAATATATACCTGTTTGCAAGTAGGGAACGCTACTTACAGGTGATATTTTTACATTTGAGACCCAGCCCTATCTACCGCCGAGAGTCCGAGATGATTTTTTGGATCACCGCGAAACGGGCCTTTGTCTCAAGCTCTTCAAGCACGGCGGGATCTTGCCCACTCGCCTTGGCTTCTTCGAGGGCTTCTTCAGCGCGAGCCCGTGCGTCATCTAAAGCACTCGCGTCGATCTCATCGACCTCGATAGCTGCTTCAGTCAATACTTTGATCGTATCCTTCGCGACTTCGATGAAGCCCCGAGCAATCGCAATCGACTCTTTATTGTTCCCCTTGAAGTACTTCAGCTCCCCGGGCTCGATCATCGCCATCAACGGCACGTGGCCGGGAAGGATATCGAGCTCGCCGCCCGCTTCGGTTGGAAGCGAGACGTGGTCTACCGTCTCATCAAGGACGAGGCGTTCGGGGGTGACGATTTCGAGTCTGAGCGACATGGGAGGTTCCTAAATTAAATCGAGGCTATTCCTGAGCCGATTCGATCACTTCTTCGATCGTCCCCTTGTAACGGAACGCACCTTCTTCGATGTGGTCGAGCTCGCCATCGAGAATCATCTTAAAGCCCTTGATGGTGTCTTCGATCGGAACGATCGTGCCGGCGATACCGGTGAAGACTTCCGCCACGTTGAAGGCTTGGGAGAGGAAATTCTGAATCTTACGAGCGCGGTAAACGGCAAGCTTGTCCTCAGGGGAGAGCTCATCGATACCGAGAATCGCGATGATGTCTTGGAGATCCTTGTAGCGCTGGAGGACGCGTTGAACGCCACGAGCAACTTCGAAGTGCTCTTTGCCAACGACCGCTGGGTCGAGCGCCGTAGAAGTTGAAGAGAGTGGATCCACCGCTGGGTAAATACCGAGCTCAGCGATACGACGCTCAAGAACGATCGTCGAGTCGAGGTGAGCAAAGGTACTGGCCGGAGCAGGGTCTGTCAGGTCATCCGCAGGAACATATACGGCTTGGAACGAGGTGATCGAACCCTTGTTCGTCGAAGTGATACGCTCTTGGAGGTTACCCATTTCCTGAGCGAGGGTTGGTTGATAACCCACCGCTGATGGAGAGCGACCGAGGAGAGCGGATACTTCCGAACCCGCTTGGGAGAAACGGAAAATATTATCAACGAAGAGGAGCACATCGAGGCCACCTTCATCACGGAAGTATTCCGCCATGGAGAGACCGGAGAGTCCTACCCGCATACGCGCACCAGGAGGCTCATTCATTTGGCCGTAGCACAGGGCTACTTTCGACTTCGAGATGTCGTTCTGGTCGATAACGCCCGCATCGGACATTTCGTGGTAGAGGTCATTACCTTCACGGGAACGCTCGCCTACTCCACAGAAAACTGAGTAACCACCGTGGCTCTTCGCGATGTTGTTGATGAGCTCCATGATGACCACGGTCTTACCCACACCTGCACCACCGAAGGCGCCGACTTTACCACCCTTGGTGAATGGGCAAATGAGGTCGATGACCTTGATGCCAGTTGCAAGGATCTCTGCCGTCGTGCTTTGGTCAACGAGGGCTGGGGGTTGGCGGTGAATCGGGTAGCGCTTCTCGTATTTCACTTCGCCACGCTCGTCAACGGGGTCACCCGTGACGTTAAAGATACGGCCGAGGACGCCTTCACCAACGGGAACGGAGATCGCTGCGCCGGTGTCGATGACTTTCATCCCACGAACGAGGCCTTCAGTGCTCGACATCGCCACGGTGCGGACGAGGCCCCCACCGAGGTGCTGTTGAACTTCAACGACCAGACTCGTAGGAGTCCCTTGAAGAGAATACTCAACCTTAAGGGCCTGATAAATGGCCGGAAGGTTCGCGGAGTCGAACTGGACGTCGACAACAGCGCCGAGAATTTGGGTGATTTTACCTATGTTTTCGCTCATCGGTGTAAGGGTCAAATGGGTGTGGAAAGTCTAAATGCTCGCGGCAGCGGTGATCTCGAGGATCTCCTGCGTGATACCTGCCTGACGGGCTTTATTGTATTGGAGAGTGAGATCGTCGGTTAAGCTCTTCGCATTGTCGGTCGCAGACTTCATCGCAACCATCCGCGCACTGTGTTCAGAGGCGCGGGAGTCCAGAAGAAGCTGGTAGATTTCACGGCGAAGAAAGAGATCGAAGAGTTGTGGAAGGATTTCCGCGGCAGTGGGCTCAAAAATAAACTCGCGGTCATCCTGGACGAGCTCGGTGCCTTCTTCAGCAAGCAGCTTTTGCAGCGCCGCTTGGAAGTTTTCCAAGGGGAGGAAAGGAACCACTTCAGGCTCTTGAATAAGGGTGTTTTTGAATCGTGGGTAGAGGACCTCGATGGTGTCGATCGTGCCCGCCTTAAAGTCTTCGATCATCGCTTCCATGACGGGGCGAAACTCCTTGAAAGGGGCTTTTTCCGAAATCTGGAAATCAGCTTTGAGCGAACGTCCGCTGCGAGAGAGGAACTGGCGGCCTTTTTTCCCGATCGTGTAGAAGTGGGTGCTGTCTTTATCAAGCGCAGCGGCTTCACGGAAGAGGTTGGCGTTGAGCGAACCACAGAGTCCACGGTCCGTCGAAATGAAGAGGATGCCACGCGTCTTCACTTCACGCTCTTCAAGGAAGGGGTGAGGAATCTCAGGCAAGTGCTCGCTCAGAACACCCAGAAGACGGGAGAGGAGCTGCGCATAAGGACGCCCTTCGACGGCGCGGTCCTGCGCCTTCTTCATCTTCGAAGCAGCCACAAGTTGCATCGCCCGAGTGATCTTGGCGGTGTTCTTGACCGACTTGATGCGGTTGCGGATGTCGCGAGTGTTCGGCATGAGAGGCTAGCGCGTCGTTAAAAAGGAGACAGGGTTCTTAGGCGGATTTCCAAGTGCTCTTCCAGGCGCCAACGGCATCCTTGAGCTTAGCTTGGTTATCGTCGTCGAGTTTCTTCTTCGAGAGGATGTCGCCGAGGATGGCTTCCTTGCCGGACTCGAGGAATTCCTTGAGTGAGTTGGCTGCCTTAACGATGTCATCGACTTCAATGTCGTCGAAGAACTTGTTCTGCAGGGCCCAGAGAAGGGCCACTTGAGATTCGATACGCAGAGGAGCGTTCGCTGGTTGCTTGAAGAGCTCAACGGTGCGGGCACCACGCTCGAGCTGACTCTTGGTCTTCGCGTCGAGGTCGGAACCGAACTGAGCGAAGGCGGCGAGCTCACGGTAAGCAGCGAGTTCGAGCTTCACCTTACCAGCCACTTGCTTGGTCGCCTTGATCTGCGCAGCAGAACCGACTCGGCTAACCGAGAGACCCACACTGACCGCTGGGCGAACACCTTGGTTAAAGAGGTCGGTTTCGAGGAAGATCTGTCCGTCGGTGATCGAGATCACGTTCGTCGGGATGTAAGCGGATACGTCACCAGCTTGCGTTTCGATGATCGGAAGCGCTGTGAGGGAACCATTGCCATTCTTCTCGTTGAGACGCGCGGAGCGCTCGAGGAGGCGGCTGTGGAGGTAGAAAACATCGCCCGGATACGCTTCGCGGCCCGCTGGGCGTTTGAGAACGAGGGAAATCTGACGGTAAGCAGCAGCGTGCTTGGAAAGGTCATCATAAACGATGAGCGCGTCCATGCCATTGGCCATGAACCACTCACCCATTGCGCAACCAGAGAAAGGAGCGATGTAGAGGTTAGCCGCGTTTTCCGCAGCCGCCGCACACACTACAATAGTGTATTCGAGTGCACCGGCGGCTTCGAGTGTCGCGATCGTGCGGGCGATGGTTGAATTCTTCTGACCAACCGCAACGTAGACCGAGTAAACCGGGCGGAAGCCTTCTTCAAATCTGCCGTCTGCTTGGCGATGCTGGTTGTTGATCTTCGCTTGGTTGATGATCGTATCGATCGCGATGGTCGTCTTACCGGTTTGGCGGTCACCAATGATGAGCTCACGTTGACCACGGCCAATTGGAATCATCGAGTCGATCGACATGATACCGGTCGAGAGAGGCTGATCAACCGACTTACGTGGGATGATGCCGGGAGCGATCTTTTCGACTGGGTAGTTCTCAGAAGCATTGAGCGGACCCTTGCCATCAACAGGATTACCGAGCGCGTCAACAACGCGACCGAGCAACTCGCGACCGACAGGAACAGAGAGGAGGCGACCGGTGCACTTGGCTTCGTCACCTTCCTTAAGGTCAGCTACATCACCGAGCGCGACGACACCGACTTCATCTTCTTCGAGGTTAAGCGCGATGCCCATGACGCCGCCAGGGAACTCGACCATCTCATTATACATGACCTCGGAAAGTCCTTCGACTTTAGCTACACCGTCGGCAATCGCGACGATATTTCCGGTGTTGGTCTTGGTGACGCCAGTGCTAAGGCCGGCGATCTCTTGTTCGATCTGATCTAGGAGGGAGCTCATCGATTAAATGGAAAATTAATTAGGGACTACAAAGTGGAGGTGGAAAGGCGGGCCAAGCGGCCCGCGACAGAAGCATCAAAAACATTGTCGCCGAGGGTCACCCGCACACCACCGAGGATGCTCGGCTCTTCGCGGGTTTCAACGGTGAGGCCTTCGACTTTCGAAGCAAACTCAGCCTTAACAGCATCGATGTCTTTGGGAAGGATCGGACCAGCGTGCTCGATAAGGAGATGGCGAGCGCGTTGTTCACGCTCGAGGCAAATGAGGAAGTGCTTGATGAAGCGGCGGCGCGCGGAAAGCGCGCGAGAGCCAATCAGCTTTTCGAGGGCAGGCAGAACTTCGCCTTTAACAGCGTCGCCCTTGCTCGAGACCAATTGCGCGATGCGCTTGGCGAGCTTCTTGTCCTTGTAGTTGAGGTCGGCCATTTCCGGAAATTCTTAGTTGGCGCTCATCTCACGCGCAGCGGCGGAGTTGAGGCGGGTCTTTTCTTCGTCCGAGAGTTCTTTCTTAAGGACTTTACCAGAAGTAAGAACAACGAGACGGGCGATGTCGGCGCGGGCTTCGTTAAGAACCTTTTCGCGCTCGAGCTCAATCGACTCTTCCGCACGGCGACGCTTGTCGGCGAGGTCGAGGTCGAGTTGCTCTTTTTGCTTCACTGCAACCTCTTCAGCCTGTGTGCGGGCTTCAGTCACAATCGCTTGAGCAGAGATGTTCGCCTCTTGGAGCTTAGTGGCCTTTTCTTGCTCAGCACTCTCGAGCTGCTGCTTTGCCTTCTCGGCATCGGCCAGACCTTGGGAGATCTTCTCTTCGCGCTCAGCCATCGTCGCCATCACTGGCTTGAAGGCAAACTTCCAGAGGAGGAAGGCGACGAGGAGGAAGTTGATTCCTTGGGCGATGATGATCTTCGCATCGAGGCCAAAGGTGCCAACGAGCCCGCCAGAATCATGGCCAGCTTCGGCAGCAGCGATGAAGAGTGGTAGTTCTTGAAGCATGTCGTCGTCGTTGAGGAGTAAAGAAAACAACCGCAGCCGCCTAAAACTAGGCGGCTACGATCAAAGATATACTTAGAGGAAGAGGGCGTAGAACGCGACCGCCTCAGCCAAAGCCATCCCGAGGATGGATTGAACGAGGATCGCACCTGAAGCGCCTGGGTTACGGCCGACAGCTTCAACAGCTTTCATGCCTGTGAGGCCTACGCCGATAGCTGCGCCAAAACAACCGATTGCTCCTTGAAGTTCGCCTGCTTCGAATGCTGCGAGTGTGATGATGATGTCCATTTTGTATGTTTCCTATTTAGTGATTTAACGGTGAACTTGATCGTCTAGCACTCAGTGAGGATTGGTTACCTCTGGCACTAGTCCCAATCATGAAAGTCTAATGATGCTCTTCCCCGTGGTTACAGATGAGCCCGATGTAAACCGCCGTCAGTAGAGTAAAGACGAGCGCCTGAACAAGGCCGATGAGGGTTTCTAAAAAGTAAAACGGAACCGGCACGATGTAGGGAACGATGCCAGTCATGTTTGTCAGGAGGTTTTCACCACCGAAAACATTACCGAAGAGTCGAAAAGAGAGGGAGACGGGGCGGAAGATGATCGAGATCACTTCAATGAATCCGACGCCAATGAAGACTGGTATAAGAAGAAGCCAAATCGGAGTGCCGACGTCTTTGCGGTTAGCCTTATTTCCAAAGAGATCGATAATCAGCGTTTTGAAACCCGCGTATCGCAGAACGAAATAGAGCCATGCGAACACTCCTGAAATGAGAGCGATCGCAATCGTCATGTTGAGATCCGCATTCGCAGGGCGCCACCAATAAATCAGATGGCCGTGGTCATCGTAGAGGCCAAAAGCTCCGACGCCTGGAAGCAATCCGCTCCAGTTATGCATAAGGATGAAGAAAAAGATCCCCACAAGGAGTGGGAAGGTCGGTCCAAACATCTTCTTACCAACGATCGGCTCCATGATCCCACGCACGCCTTCGATAGCGCTCTCGATCACGGCCTGGCCCTTGCTTGGCACGAGGGTTGGTTTTCCAACCATCAGGCGGATTCCGACGATCACCGCTACCGAAATGATCCATCCCATCACCATCGAATTGGTGATCGGGAGAGGTCCGATTTGGGTGAGCTCGTACGGTGCCGTCGAGACTGCCGACGCCTCTGAGGCGATCAGGCTTATGGCTCCAAGAAAAGTGCGTGTTTTCAAGCTTCGTGTCATGAGTTCCGACTAAGGACTCCACCAAAAAAAGAACTGCTTGGATTGAAGTGGCACCTAGGTAACGTCAATCCCCTATTTATAAAAGTCCGCGTGAAATCTTCTTATAAGAATTATTAGGCTGACTGATAGACAATTTTCGGCATACCTAATCAGCTCAGAAGCAATTCCATGCCGACACCCAAAGACATCACGAACGACCTCTCGCGTCTTCACCGCAAACCCCTCCCGCGTGCCCCCATAAAAGCGCAGGAACCTGCCTTCCCTGGGATGCGAAAGATGGCCTTTGATCCCATCCTTTGGCTTACCCTTGCGCTCCTTGCTGGAACCCTCATTAGCCAGCTGATCCTGCCCTTTTGGCGCTGGTGATCAATCAGGCCCGATGAGCAACGAGCGACTGCCACTCTTCCATAAACTCCTGGAAGTAGCTTGTCGATTCCCACGGCCAAGGCGCGTCAACTTCGATCTGCCAATCTGGATGCTCTGAAATGTGCTCGCTCGTCCAGCTGAAATAGTCGGGGTGATCGGTGCGAAAGTGAAAAGGGGCATCGAGGGGCATTCGGGCCGCAAGTTGAGATAGAAACGCAGGCTGAATCATGCGGTTCTTAAAATGCCTTTTTTTCGGCCAAGGATCCGGAAAAAGCATAAAGGCCTGCGATATCGGGATGTCATCGGGCCAGACCGAGAGCAGCTCAGCAGCCTCGGCTTTAATGAAGTGGAGGTTATTTAAGCCACGCCGGTCGCGCTTCCCATTGCCCTTCCTCACCCGCGCCGAAATCAAATCAACGCCCAGGCAAAAAACATCTGTAAACGCCTCGGCATAACTTGTCAGCCAATGCCCATGCCCGCAGCCAAACTCAAGGACCAGCGGCCTTCCACCGATAGGCAGCCCTTCGACCTCCTTTCGGATTGATTCCGCTCGCGCCAATTGGGCCGCCAAGACCTTGGGCGGGACTCCCCCACCCTTGCTTTCAGATTCACTCATGCCGCCCATATCAGGAGACCTGATCTGATTCCACCGCTCTCGAAGAGCGCTCATCTCTAACAAAATTCATCAGCGCCTTTTCTGTCAAAGGGCCGGGAAACGGAAGCTTAAAACCGATCACTGTTTCACCGCCGGGCAAACTCGAGGCCGTCGCCTCACCTCCATGCTGCTGGATGATGTGTTTGACGATGCTCAACCCTAAGCCCGTTCCACCCGAGTCACGTGAGCGCCCTTTGTCGGCTCGATAAAAGCGCTCGAACACATGGGGCAAGTCCCGCTCCGGAATGCCCGCTCCATCATCTAAAACAGCGCAGGTGACCCCTCCCTCCTCGATTCGCGTGCTCACCTCGATTCGGGTAAAGCCCTTCGCGTGACGGACAACGTTCTCCATCAGATTTTCGAGCACCTGCGAAATCCTCAGAGGATCGATCATCAGAACATCATTCCCTTCAGCAAAGTTGAAGACGAACTGCGTGTCCCCCTCCAAGCGGATGCGAAAATTCTCAGCCACCTCACGCACGACCTTCGTAAGTGAATACATCTCCATCTGGAGGGCGTTCGGGTTATTCTCAAGACGCGTCAAGAGAAGCAGCTCCTCAAGCATCGCATTCAACCGGCTGACGCTGTTCTGGATTTTCGTCAAAAAGTGGCGACGCTCTTCCGCACCCAATTCTTCATTATCTTCGATCAGGGCATCCGCAAAACCCTTAATGATCGTCACGGGCGTGCGCAGTTCATGAGAGAGATTTGCAACGAACTCGGTCCGCACCTCTTCAAGCCGCTTCTGCTCCGAGATATCGTGCAGGATCACGAGCGTCATTGCGCTGCCTTCGGCCCCGCTCTGCAGCGACGTGCCTGTAATTTCAAGCCAACGAGTCATCGTACCCAAGGTTACCTCTATGGTATAGAAATCTGATGCATCACCTGTTTGAATCGCCCTCACATAATCAAAGAATTCACTACTTTTAATAATAGACTCCAAACGTTTTCCTGCTACAGGCTCAGAACCAAGGTTCAACAAACTCCTGAAGGCGTCGTTTGCCATTAGAAGCCTATTGTCTGTATCCACAATGAAGACAGCCTCTCTCAAGCGACCAAGCGTTGCATTGATCTGATCAACTGAGCTCCTCACTGATTCTCCCTGCTTCGCTAATTCCCGAAGTAAATTGTTTGTATTATCTTTTAACTGTTCAAATGAGCAACTACTTCCAATGCCACTCGCGCGCTGCAGAAGAAGCGGGCTGCGATTCTCGACCGCACCCTTCAAGAGTCTAATACGTTTTCGCAGGACGTATAGTTGTATTCCTAATACAACTAAAATCGCGATTAACGTGATAATTATCCAAGTCGACATAATGCTTCCACACGAGATCCGTAGCTACTCAACAATACGGTAGCCAACGCCTCGGACCGTCTCGATCATATTAGATTGAGAACCTAGTTTTTCGCGGAGGCGTCGCACGTGTGTATCGATCGTTCGAGTTTCTGTATCGGTGTCATAATTCCAGACATTTACAAGAAGGGTTTCCCGCGTTAGCACCCCACCCTTCCGCTCCATGAGGAGTTTTAGCAGCTTGAATTCTGTCGCAGTCAAATCGAGTGGTTGCCCTCCAGCCGTAACAGCATGCATCTCATCATCAAGGGTCACGTCGCGGATATGAAGCGTCTTGCCCGAAGAGCCCTGATCCACGCCCAGGTGGCGAAAGATAAGTCCGATTCTAAGGATGAGCTCCTTCGTATCGAAGGGCTTACAGATGTAATCATCTGCACCCAGTTCTAGGCCAGCAATGCGGTCTTCGGCTTCGCCGCGCGCCGTAAGAAAAACAACCGGAACGTGCTTCAACTTCTTATCCGCTCGAATCATGCGACACGCCATCAACCCGTCCAGCTCAGGCATCATGATATCGAGCAGGATCAAATCGGGCATGAAGTCGCGAGCCAACCCCATGAACTCTAGGGGCTGATTCGTCATCGATACCTCATAGCCCTCCTTCTTCAACCGATAGCTCAAGAGCTCGGTAACGTCAGGCTCATCATCAACGACGAGGATACGTTTCGTCCCAACATTGGTTGCAGGTGCAGAGTCCATTATCCCATGAATACATAGTTTAGGGCGGGGCTCAGGCAACCGAAATATCCGATACAACCCTGATACAGAGCCGAAACTTAGACCTTACCTATTTGATTCTGGCCTTTGATTGAAGGGCAATCATGAGGATGGTTACATCGGTTGGATTTACCCCGCTGATGCGTCCAGCCTGCCCAAGCGTTGCGGGTCGAATCTCCTCCAGCTTGCTTCTGCTTTCCGCTCTCAATCCATTCACATTACTATAATCAAAATCCTGCGGAAGGCGTACGCAATCTGCCTTCGCTAAACGTGCAACGAGTCGATTTCCACGCTCGAGATAGCCCTGATAGCGCACCCGATATAGAACCTCATCCTTTGCATCAGGGCTCAGTGATGCGAAAGCCTCTGGCAAGCCCTCTGCAGGGGCGCCGCGCCGAAGATGCGTACCCCAGGTATCGCCTTCAAATCGTTCTTTCTCAAGGGTTTGCACAGCCGTCATGATCAAAGATGCTTGAGACTCCATCCGCTTTAGACGCGCCTCTGGCGCCAAGCTAAGGGCCCTCGTATGGCCCCCAAGGCGCATCTCAGCACTGCCATGGTTAAAGAGCAATCGATGCTCCGCGCGGCTCGTAAACATTCGATAAGGCTCCAAGGTTCCCTTTGTCACTAGATCGTCGATTAAGACGCCAATGTAACCCTCATGGCGACCGATGATCAGCGCCTCCTCTCCCCTCACCTTCTGAATAGCATTTACCCCCGCAATAAGCCCTTGAGCGGCGGCTTCTTCATAGCCCGAGGTGCCATTGATCTGCCCAGCAAAGAAGAGCCCTTCGACCTTCTTCGACTCTAAGCTCGCGAATACCTGCGTAGGTGGGGCGAAATCATACTCCACGGCGTATGCAGGCCTAAGCATCTGGGCAGATTCGAGGCCTGGGATCGTTTTCAGCATCTCCTCTTGGATATCGAAGGGCAGACTCGTAGATAAGCCGTTGATATACCATTCGTCGGTGTTTCGGCCCTCAGGCTCCAAATACAGGCGATGCCCCGGTTTATGGGCGAATTTGACGTATTTGTCTTCAATGCTCGGACAGTAGCGTGGGCCTGTTCCTTCAATCATGCCTCCATATAGTGGTGAACGATGAAGGTTTTCTGTAATCAAGTCCCCTGTTTCCTGCGTCGTCGACGTCATCCAGCAAGAAACTTGGTCTACGCCCGGCGTCCAACCAGGCAAACGCTGGTCGTTTTGTTCCACGTGGAACATTAGCTCATCATACTTCGTATTAAAAATCCGTTTACCTTGTTCCACGTGGAACAATGGCTCATCCGACCTCGTCTCATAGAAGCCAAATAAGCTCGGGAGCGTGTCACCAGGCTGTTCTTCAAGCCCTGTAAAATTAATCGAGCGGCCTAAAAGGCGGCATGGCGTACCTGTTTTGAGTCGCTGGAGTTCAATTCCCGCCTCCTCAAAGCTGCCCGAGAGCGTCTTTGCAGTGAAATCGCCCATCCGGCCACCTTCCGTCTTATTTGAGCCAACATGCATCATCGCTCGAAGGAACGTGCCCGTGGTGACGATGACTGTTTCCCCTTTGAAATCGATGTCCAGATTGGTTCGAACCCCTAGAACACGACCTGATTTAAAGATCAGGCCTGTCGCAACCGCCTGAAATACGGTCAAATTCTCCTGACATTCAAGCCGGTGCTTCATTCTGAGTTGATAAGCCTTCTTATCGCACTGCGCGCGTGGCCCCTGAACGGCCGGGCCCTTCGAGCTATTCAAAAGACGGAATTGAATCCCACTCACATCGGCATTTACGCCCATTTCTCCGCCAAGAGCGTCAATTTCCCGAACAATGTGGCCTTTAGCGAGGCCACCGATTGCAGGGTTGCAGCTCATCTGGGCAATTGTGTCCAGATTTCCAGTTAGCAGAAGGGTGCGACCACCCATGCGTGCGGCTGCCAGGGCCGCTTCGCAGCCAGCATGGCCTGCGCCGCAGATAATCGTGTCGTAGTTGTCCGTTAAGCTCATTTTCCGATGCAGAATGAGCCAAAGAGCTCATCAAGCATCTGCTCGCTGTCAATTCTGCCAACGATACGGCCAATTGCTTCGATCGCTAAATGCAAATCAGTTGCGGCCAACTCAATTGAACTTCCCGCCCTGAGCTTCCCAAGAGCTTCTGACACTTTCGACTTCACCTCCGCAAGTGCAGCTGAATGCCGTGCAGAAACCGCCACGTCAGCATCTTCAGGCACTTTAAAGTCGGTATCAAGATATCTGATGAGCGCCTTTTGCAGATCATACAGGCCGTCACCCGTTAAGGCTGAAACCCTGATGATATCTACGCTTGAAGGCGATACATCCATCACGCTCGAGGCCTCATCAACCAAATCTGCCTTATTCAAAACCCGAATCAGGGCTTTCTTTTCAAAATCCTTCAGCGTGTTCGCATCCAAGGCGATATGATCCTCCTGGGCATCAATAATATGGAGGATCAAATCTGCCTTTTTGGCCATTTCGAGACTCTTGGCCATCCCGGCTTCTTCGATTTTCGACCCAGAATCTCTCAATCCGGCGGTATCAAAATAGCGAACGAGATGCCCGCCCAGGGTGCCACGCACCTCGATGAAGTCTCTTGTCGTGCCTGCTTCTTCGCTGACGATCGCGCGGTCATCAGCGACTAAGCGGTTGAGTAGGGAGCTCTTACCGGCATTCGGTGCGCCGACTAGGACGACACTAATTCCATCTTGAAGACGATTCCGATACTGCTCCGTCGCCATCAGTTGATCGATTGCGTTCTGAAAGTCGCTCAATTCAGCCACGGGCCCAGAAACATCTTCTGCGGGCAGGTCTTCATCAGGAAAATCAATGTAAGCCTCTAAGTGAGCCGTCACTCTAAGCAATCGCTCTACCAAGTTTGATACATGCTTCCCTAGGGCGCCTGCTAGCTGCTGCTGCGCGATCTTTAGCGATTGCTCACTACGGGCCCGAATGACGTCAACGACGGCCTCAGCTTGGGCCAAGTCCATCTTCCCGTTAACAAAGGCTGTTTTAGTGAACTCTCCTGGCTCAGCCTGCCGCGCACCGCGCTGCTCTAGGTCCTCGAGTAACCGTTGTACAATAAAGGGGCTACCGTGCGAGATCAGCTCCAGCATGTCTTCGCCGGTAAACGATTTTGGTCCAGCGTAGTAGACCCAGACGAGATGATCGAGCGTCTTGCCTGAGAGATTACGGTAGTGACTTAGCCGGGTCAGCCTAGGCGCAAGGGTAGGGGAGCGGTCCTTCTCAATAAGGGCGCCTTCGATGATCGAACGAACCAAGCTTCCTGAGATTCGCATGACCGCGAGGGCTGCTTCGCCCGGCGGCGTTGCAAGAGCTACGATTGTATCGCTCACCTGTATGTAGTAAGAATTCTACGACGCTTCGATCGCGGGTGTTTCTTTCTCGCTAGCGGCGAGCGAGCTACCACCGACGACCTTAACCTTGCCGTAAATCTCTTGAGTGATTTTCTCAGCAACATCTTGATTCTCAGCAAGATACAACTTTGATGCTTCACGACCCTGGCCAATTAAATTTCCTTCGTAGGAAAACCATGAGCCTTTCTTTTCAACGATTTTATGTTCTAGGCCGAGATCCAAAATAGAACCGTTTCGAGATATGCCTTCGTTATACATGATATCGAATTCACAGTCGGTGAAGGGTGGGGCGACCTTGTTCTTCACGACTTTTAGGCGAGTGCGGTTGCCCACCACTTTGCCTGTGGTGTCTTTGATTTGACCGATGCGACGAATGTCCATCCGGATCGAAGCAAAGAACTTAAGAGCACGACCACCCGGTTGAGTTTCAGGGCTACCAAACATCACTCCGATCTTTTCTCGGATTTGGTTCGTAAAGAGAACAACACACTGCGTGCGGCTGATCGCAGCGGTGAGACGACGCATCGCTTGACTCATCATACGGGCCTGAAGCCCTACGGTGTTATCACCAAACTGGCCATCGAGTTCGTTTTTCGAAACGAGCGCCGCCACCGAGTCGATCACGATGATATCGATTGCGCCGGAACGAATAAGCGTCTCGGTGATATTCAAGGCGTCTTCACCGCTCTCTGGCTGTGCCACCATCAAGTTATCGATGTCGACGCCGACAATGCGCGCGAAGCGGGGGTCGAGGGCGTGCTCAACATCGATAAAGACGGCATTTCCGCCCTTGCGCTGAGCTTCTGCAATGAGCGCCAAGCAAAGGGTTGTTTTCCCCGAGGACTCCGGACCATAAATCTCCGCAATCCTTCCTTTTGGAAGGCCTCCGACGCCGAGCGCTAGATCAATTGAAGGGCAGCCCGTCGGGATGACCTTCACATCCATCTTATTCGAGTCACCCAGCTTCGTGATCGCCATAGCGCCGAACTGTTTGTTGATCGCAGCCAAGGCGTGATCGAGGTCTTTGTTCCCGCTACTAATTGGAGCCGGGGTGAGGGTTCGGGAGGATTTAGCCATAGAAAATCGGTGGAGTGTTCGTAAGCAGTCAGAGGCTGCCGTTGGTAGTGGGAATGTGAGCAACTTACTTTCCAGAGCAAGTGAAAAGTGTTTATTTGTTCACTATTTATCACCCTTGGTACTTTTTCAGTATTGGTTTCGATTTGCTCAATTCATCCGGCCGCGTTTCCATCTTGATATGCAGGTCGCTGAAACCGCTGAAAATCTCCGTGTCGCTCCTCACGCATACTTTTGCGTCTTTAATTCGCGCAACAAGCTCTGGGTTGAAGGACCCCCTTCAGAAACCGGAAAACGCTCGCCATTGAGCCTCGCGGGCGACTCGAAGTCTACTGATGTAGAGCAACTTATAGCATCGAACTGGCCAGGGGTAGGAACACCAAAGTCTGTTCTTGGGGGCAGCGACACCTCGCCGGGCACGCCGCTATGGCTCGCTCGCTGGGAACATCCGCTTGAGGAAGATCCGCGTCCCGAAAGGGCAGGGGATTGGTTCGCCCTGAGGGGCCTTAGCAGCGCCATAGAGAGCCAACCAGAGGCATGGGATCCCGTTTGGAAGTCGATCATCGAGACTCTAAATCTCCACGCCATCGAAATTCCTTACCTCAATTTCGGCCGCAATGAGTTCATTTACCGTTTTCGGACCGACCGCCAACGCAACCGGGAGATCTATCAATCGGACGCGGTTTCAAAAGCGCTCTACCAAAGCCAACTATGCGCCGCCGTTAAAGCCGCTCGTCGACTGCGTGAAAATACTAGTGGCGAACCCGCCCGGCTGAATTTTGGCCGCATCGAGTACCTTCTACCGAGTCACTTCGGTTTTTGCCTTGGGGTCCAAAATGCGATCGAACGGGCCTATGAAGTGCTCGCGGCGCATCCCGACAAGCGGGTCTTCATGCTCAGCGAACTCATCCATAACCCTTTTGTAAACAAAGACCTACAGAGGCGTGGCTTACATTATCTTCAGACTGACAAAGGCGTCACTCTCGATGATCCCGAAACCGGAAAACCGTACTGGGAAACCCTCTCCGATAAGGACATCGTCATTGTTCCTGCCTTCGGCGCGACGAACGAAGACAAAGTCCGCCTTGTCCAGCGTGGCCTCCCATTCAACGAATACGACGCGACCTGCATGCTCGTTGAAAAAGTCTGGAAGGCCGGGCGGCGCTTCGCCGACGAAGGCTACACTGTAGTGATCCACGGCAAGGCAGAGCACGAAGAAACCAAGGCGACCTTCTCAAACATCGCCCGCTATGGTCCGGCACTGGTTGTGCGGGATTCGGCTGAGACCAAAATCGTTGCTCAGATCATCATGGAAGACGATCCGAAGAGCGGCGAAGCACTCTTCGAAAAACACTTTAAAGCGAAAGCAACAACCGGGTTCGATCCCGCCCGAGACTTGAAGAAAATTGCCGTCGTCAATCAAACAACCCTCCTGCGTAACGAGACTCTCTCAATCATTGAAGTATTGGAAAAGGCGCTCGAAGAACGCTTCCCGGGGACGCCCAATCTGCATCCAAAGAACCGCGGAGATACCCTCTGCTACGCAACGCAGGTCAACCAAGATGCTCTGCAAAATGCGCTCGAAGAAGGCATCGACCTTGCTCTCGTGGCAGGCGGCAAAAATTCGAGCAACACTTTCCAGCTCTACCGTGTCTGCCAAGCATCGATGGGAGACCGGTCCGCTTACATTCAAAGCGAAGAAAACCTTTTGAGCAAAGAGCACGTCCTGCACTACCACTTCGCCCAGAATTCGAATGACGAGAAAGCCGGCACCTTTGAAAAACGGGCCATCGATCTCTCAGGTGAGAATCCAATCAAGGTACTGATTACGGGTGGAGCCAGCTGTCCAGATGGGATCATCCAACAGATCATCACCCGCTATAACAGCTACTTTGACGCGGACAAACTGCGTCCGATTGAAGCCATTCTCGAAGAGCTTGAGTAAGCCCCTTCGCATTGGAATCTAGTACTTCCGCGAAATTCCGAAGTAGGCGAGGGTCCAGATTTCTTTCCATATCCGGGCTCTACCAGCAGTACTGATTCGGTGGAGATCGTCTTCACTTAAGGTGCTCAAAAATCCGAGCTCTCGATTTAACTGCTCGATCGTCCGATTTGACCTATTCAAGTCCTCAAGCGGCTCGGCTTCATTTTCTGACAAAGGCAGGTCTAGCGCATCACAGCGGGCGAGATGGCGATTGTAGAGGCGCTCAATCGAGCGCGTGCGTGGCCGCCGTTCGATTTGCCATCCTTCTGGATAAAAGCCCCCGTAAGGGAGAAAGAAATTGTCCGTGATCAGGCGCTCTTCCGTCTCGGTCACCGACTGAAACGTAGCCGCATAGGCGCCCACTCCCTGCCGATGCGGAAAAAACAGAAACGCGGCGCGCACCAAATGATCACTGCGATCGAAGACAACGAGCCGGATCGAAATCTCATCATGGTGCTTCGCGATAAGCGATTGCGTCTGGGTAAAGCCATTCTTCCGCAGCCAGTCACGGAGCCGGATATAGGGCTCATCACTCGGCCATTCGGCACCTGCGGTATTTTCGCTGAAGCGCGGAAAGAGGGGGAGGTCACTTTGACTAATCGTCGAAACAACGAGCCATGTGTAGATGCTCTCGAGCAAAAACCAGCCAAGCAGCGTGACGGAGGATATGACCCAAAGAGGATGTCCCTTATAATCAAAGGCAAGCGCGACGCTCGCGCTCGTAAGGGCGACAAGCGACCACCAGATCCACCGCGCCCCAATGCTCACATTGGGCGAGGCACCCTGTCGAATCCTCCAAAAGAGGAAGGCCATGCATAGAGCAGCGAAAAATTGCGCTCCGTACAGGAAGGTATGCCCTGGATTAAGCTCCATCTAAATTATTTTGGGCTCTGCGGGGTGTGGGAAGATCAATCACAGAGACAGCTGGACCACAGGGGCCTTAGTTCAGCCGCAAGGGCATGACGACACAAAGGAAGCTGTCTGGAGTGCGAACGACTCCAGGGCTAAGCTCATCTTTGAATTCGAAGATAATCTCGTCACGAGTGACCGCTTTTAGCGGATCGAGAAGGAAGCTTGGATTGAAAGCAACCGAGACGTCCGGACCGGAATATTCGACATTCAAAGAGACGTTCGACTCTCCAAATTCTGGGCTAAAGCCCGTCACCTCAAGTTGGTTTTCCGTCACATTGACCTTCACCGAATTGCTCTTGTCGCTCGCAACGAGCGCCGCGCGACTGATGCATTTCGCAAACGACTCGCGGTTCACTTTGAAGTGCTGGTCGTTCTCTTTCGGTATGACTTGGCGGTAGTTCGGGTAATTCCCTTCAACCACTTTTGAAACCAGGTAGATGTTGTCCAAAAGACCTGCCTCGGCCGCAGCATCAGCCTCGGTGTTGATCTCAAACGCAACTTGGCGGTCATTGAAAGCGATCTTAACGCTATCACCTTGACCGAGCAGACGCTCCACTTCGCCAACCGTCTTTGCTGGGAGGATGAGGTGCCCAGCGTTGTCGTCGGTCACTTCGACTTCTTTGCTGATCACCGCGAGGCGGCGACCATCTGTAGCAGCGAGGGTGAGACCATTGCTTTCGAAATTAAAGAAAACGCCGTTCATGATGTAACGAGTCTCATCAGAAGACTGGGCGTAAGAGACGCTCTTGAGCATGCGGACCAAATCGTCCTGACGGAGCATGAAGATGTGCTGATCGTTGAAGGTCGGCAGCGGCGGAAACTCCTCCGAGCTGATCCCCATCATGCGGAAAAGCGTCTGACCCGAACTGAGCTTAGCCTGGTGGTTGCTGTAGGTCTCAACTTCGACATCCAACGAAGGCAATTCGCGGACAATGCTGAAAAGTTTACGCACTGGCAGGGTGAGGGCTCCTTTTTCGACAACGTCTGCTTTGATTCGGCAACGAATACCGAGATCCAGATTTGTCGTCGTGAGCGAAATTTGATCATCGGCAGCTTCGATCAACACATTGCTGAGGATCGGCATCGTAGCACGGGTTCCGACGACGTTGAGAACTTGCTGAAGGCCACTGGTGAAGTGATCACGATTTATCTTAAACTTCATGAATGCTAAGGATTTGAAGGGGCTCAAAGGTGAGGAGCAATCCATTTTCAAATTGGATCGAAACCGCTTGAGGTTAGGAAAACTAAGGTTGGCTGAATAACAACTGACAATGCTTATCTATTATATAGATATATCATATAAATATCTATCTTCTTAATATAGGCTGTAAATTTGAGAATAGTCTCCTAAATCACTCATTCAGAAACTCCTAAGTGACCTTTACTGGGTAGAACAACTTGTCGAAGCAGATTCACCAATTGTGTGTATGAGTGTAAGTCAGGTGATATTCACAGTGACTTCACAGGCTGTCAGCGGACTAATCTCATTTGCGCCCGAAAATGCCAGATATGGCTTGAAGACGAGTGTTTAAGGGACATCCAGCTTGATTAAGGATGGGATCAACCCTCAAGCTCTGCGACTCGTTTATCTTGCCTCCATTTTTGAAAAGCGCGGAAGACACCAAAGAGGATATAACCAACGAAGGATGCCGCGACCGCGATAAAGTGAAATTGGTAGATGATCACGGCCGCTAGGAGGACGAGTAGAAAGCTTGTAAGACTAAGGCGCGTTTTTTGGCCGATCGATTTGAAACTTGGATAGGGTAGGCTGCTCACCATCAGGATCGAAATGACGACGAGCAGGAGTGGAAGTCCAAGGACGGCTAATTTGAGCTCAGGAAACCCTTCAATCTCTGAATTAACCAAGAGAACAAACGAGGCCACCGTGCCTGCTGCTGCTGGCACAGGTAGTCCTAAGAAGTCCTTAGTGGTCTCTTCGCCATTCACTTGTGCTTCTGCCAGAACATTAAATCGAGCAAGGCGCACGGCCGCACACAGTAGATAGAAGAAGCCGACAATGCCGCCGAGTGTCCGGACGAGTGGAAAATCCTGCCCGGGATTCAAAAGAAAGAAGAAGACGAGCAAGGCCGGAGCCATTCCGAAGGATACCACATCGGCGAGCGAATCAAACTCGCGGCCGAAGCTAGACTCTTTACCCGTGATCCGCGCCATGCGGCCGTCGAGGCTATCGAAGAGGACCGCCGCGAGGATAAACCAGACCGCCTGTGTGTAGAGTGCTTCAGTCGTCGACGCACTCGTTTCCAAGAACTCGATCGACTGCCCCTGGCTGATCATAAGCGCTTGGATGCAACGAATGACGGCGACAAATCCGCAAAATAGATTCCCCGCTGTAAAGAGGTTTGGCAGAGCATAGATCTCTACACTCTCTCCCAACGCGCTGTTTTTGTCGGAAGCGCCCGCGTCGGGCTTCTCTAGTGAATCAGACATTCACACTAAAAAAGAGAACGTTGCCCTGACTGACAAGTTGCTTCGAGGGTCCGAATCCGCCGCCCGTTCGTCTTAGCTCGGTTGCTGTGGGCCCAGATCGTTTGGCAAATCGACACCGCCAGCCAGCTTACGCGCATTTTCCCCTTCAAGGTAGAGAGTGCGGGTCGGAAAGGCCACCGAACTGCCATGGGCAGCGACCGACTGAGCTAGCTTCGTGTTGATGCGCTGGCGAATATCCATGTATTCGAGCCACTTTGTAGTCGTGGTAAAGTAGTAGACGAGAATATCGAGAGAACTCGCGCCGAAGTCGGTCCAATTCACGAGGATGAAGTCCTGGTTCACGCCCTCGTCTTCCTTGAGGACCCGCCTGAAATCCTCGACGATTTCATTCATCATTTCGGGGCTGGTCTCGTAGGTCACACCGATGACCTGCTTCACTCGGCGCTTCGGCATGCGTGACCAATTGTTGATCTTCTCATTCGCGAGGACGGCATTGGGGATCGAAATGACGGTCTTTGGCCAGGTGCGCACTTTCGTCGAGCGCAGACCGATTTCCTCAACATCGCCGTCGACATCGCTGCCGACTTGAATCCAGTCACCGACCTTAAACGGGCGATCGAGGATGAGGGCGATCGAGCCGTAGAGATTCGCGACCGTATCTTTTGCGGCGATCGCGAAAGCGAGACCGCCCACCCCGAGGGTAGCGAGGATACCGCCGATGTCGTAGCCGAGATTGTCGACCACCATCACGACGGCGACGACGCTGAGAAATAGGCGCGCCGCTTTCTTTATTAAAGGAGCAAAACCGAAGAGCGCCCTTTGCCCTTCCGTTCCACCCATCGCGGCCGTCGCGGCATCGACGAGGACATCGACGAGCCGTAGTAGACCCCAGAATACGATCACCATCGAAATGCCGCGAAAGGCTAGTGAGGCGAGGTCGTTCCATTCCGATTCGAGCGGAAGGACGCGAAAGGCGAAGAAGATCCCGAGGATGAGAATGAGCATCGAGGCAGGTTTCTCCAACGCATGGAGAAATCGGTCATCATACTCCATCTTGGTCCGCGCCGCGATCACCTTGAGCTGCGCGAAGACGATCCGCGTCAGTATCCCCCGCAAAACGAGCGCCCCTAAGATAATTCCGAAGGATAGAAACAATTGCCCAAGCGTAAATGGGCCGACCGCTTGTTCCGCGATCGAGGCATACCAGCTGTAGGCACTTTCCTCGGTCGCGGTTGCGTCAACTTGTGCGAAGAGTACGGGGAGAGAATTCATGAGGCAGGATTGAATGCCTCAATTTTTTTTGCGCAATGGCTTTTCCTCGCGAGAAATCGTTCGCTTCAAAGAAGCATAGCCTTACCGCCTGTAGAAGCGGTGGTCGCCGATGTTGGCGACATTTGTGAAGGCGGCTTCCCAGCCAGCTGGCGGATGGGTGCAGTAGTGCGTTTCGCCGTCAGTGATGTCCCGACCGAGGCGACCTGCTTCGTAATCGCGGACCATCTGCATCGCGACGGGCCACGTCCGGTCTTTCATGGCGCGGCGCAGGGCAGGTCCATAGTCTGGGTGCTTCTGGCTCGTGATCGAGTTGATGCAGGAGAATGCTTTCCGGCGTGCAACCTGTCCAACAGCCCGAGCAGGGTCGTTTCCAGCGCGGTTATTGATCACGTGGAGTACTGCGAGCATGCCATCTTCACCTTGATTTGCAGCCTCGAGAACGAGCACTGCGGCGATGACTTGGCGGTCGTAAGAGCTTAAGACCGAAGAGGCTTCGACTGTCAGGGGTCCTGCTACGGCCGCAACAAAAAGTGCTACGACTGGAGAGAGGAGTCTGTTGATTCGGAGGGAGTTCATCACTGTCCTTGGTTGGTGTTTCCCAGTCAGAATCGAAGAACCGTGATTCCGAATTTGGGGCGGCGAACCGTGGCCTCGAAACTTTAGCTGGCAAGGTCGAAACAGGCTTTTTTTACAAGAAAAGAGCCTATTAGCTGTTCTTTTACGGATTAGGGCGATTTCGCCTCAATAATGCCCTAGGGTGTAGTCTCAGGGCCGCTCTAGAAATTGGCCTCACCCCTTCTGCATTCGGAGGCAGTAGATGCCGCGCGTGCGAAGGCTCGAGTATAAACACCGAAGAAGGTAACGGAATTCTTGCCTGTGCGCGGCGAAGAACTATCTTAGTTACAAATGTCCACGGATGAGTCCCAGTCTAGTTCGCCCGAATACCAAGCCCTCGGGCGACGCGCCCAGCGCGTATTCCAAGTCACGTTCAGTGACCAAAGCATGTCTGAGATGAACGAGCTTCCGATCGACGAGCAGCTTAAGCTCGTTGATCGCATCAGCAGCATCACCTCCGATCAGCTAAAGGAGCCAACGGGCGCCCTGACCGTATTTCATCGGGATGGCGGCACGTTTTACCGCGTCCGTGTGGGAGAACTGCGCTGTTATTTCGAGATCCGCGGTGATGTGCTCTTCAGCCACTACATCCTCCATAAGAACACCCTGACAGATTTCATCTACCGGAATAAACTCCCGGTCAAAGAAGAGACGATGGTTGAGCAAGAAGGCTCTTTCTGGAAGTATCTCGAATCACTCCGCAAATAGTCCGGCAGCGAGTGCCAGCAGCGATGCCTCGATCGGCACAACTCTTCAGCTACACTGATCCTCGGGAGCTCTGGCTCGAATCGCTCCCCGAATGGTTCGAAACCAATGCCTCTCTCCGTCCTCCGGGAAGCGGCCCGGTCATCGTCCTCGCCCCTGAAGTTACCCGCCTTGGATGGCTAAAGAAAACGTGGCTCGAACAGGGGGGGCGACCCCTCCTTGGGGTTGAGTTTTGGACGCCAGGAAAGTTGCGGCGCTATCTCCTTGATCGCTTAGCCCTCAACACCCAGTTGGCTACGGCGGAAGACCTCGCGCTGATGGTGCGCCTCGTTCTGAAAGATGAGCCGACGGATGCGCCCCTCGGAGTCATTGCCCAAAATCCAAACAGCTTCCTCTATGCTTGGGATACGTGGATGGCAGCCCGGGCCGACCCCTCGCTTTTTGCACGGCCTTGGCGCGATCTGCCTCGTCGACTTGAAAAGGCTCTAAAGCGCATCGACTTGCAAAGCGTGCGTGCGGTCGATGCCGAACTCGCATCTTTCGCCGAACCATCGACGCCCCTGCTGGGCCCGATCCTCATCGATGGATTCTCGGCCGTTCATTCGAGCCTCTTCCCCCTTCTCACAGCAGCAATGCGCCAATCGGAATCGAGCCTCTGTACTCTACCGTTTCCGCGAGAACGCAGAATGGAGCTCGTGTGGAACGGCACTTTCGAGAGCGTCATGGAGACAATGGCAGAACTGGCTCCACCCGTGCCCGATATGGACCGACCATTTGCGACCTGGGCCGAGCGAGCTGAATCAGGGATCGTGGCCGAAGAGAGACCCGAGAAGACGCATTTTCGCCTCTTTGAAACTCGGACCGACGAGATCACGGCGCTAGCTCAGCGTATAGAAGTTCTTTTTGCACAAAGCGGGGAGGGGACGATCGCGGTCGCCCTGCCTTCCGACCCCTATCTAATCCGCCGCCTCACCGCTCAACTCATCGAATCGGGGATTCCGATTCACGACAGTTTCGGATTCTTCCCCACTGGCACCGATGCGGAACACCTCTTTGCGGCTTGGGTTGCTTTTCAGCGCACCGGCCAACTCATCGAGGCCGATTCTTTTATCGACGCGCTAGTGAATAGCGGTGACCTGAGCGCCCTCGAAGCCAAACGCACTCGCCGAGCCTGGACGACGGCACGTGAGCGAACGCTCAGCGACGAGCTCTCTGTCCTCTCTGCTTATTTGAGACTCGAAGGCGACCAGTTACCCGGCCAGCCATCCGCCGTTGAATGGGCCAATACGTGGTCTCGCTTGCCCGACAACGCCACGATCGCGCTCTATCTCGAAATCAGCGCACCCGCCTTCGCTCAATGGGATAACGCGCTCAATTTCGAAGAAGCACGCTCTGGTTGGGATAAGACATGGGAGCATTTCGAGGAGAAGATTGACCGCTCCCGTTTCCTCGAATGGCTCTGGGAATCCCTTCGTCGGCCTGGACGAGCGCGGGATCAGAGTGCTCGCGATGCCTTTGCACCCGTTCAAATCATCTCCTACGATATGCTCGGCAGCGCTGCTTGGTCGCAGCTTCTCCTCGCGGGTCTAAACGAACGACTTGTCCCAGCTCCGTCCCGCGAAACCGCCTTTCTTCTACCCGACGCGGCCCACCGTCACCTCTCGAAAAATATTGTCGAAGGCTCACAAGGCGAAGGCCATGAAGTGCTTCGCCCTGAAAGTGGATTTCTCCTCGAAGATAGAGACCGTAGAGCCCTCCTGAGTGGTGCGCTTTTCGATGCCATCGCGGCAACCTCAGATCGTGTTGAACTTTTCGCTACCTATGCGCCCGAGGGAACCGATCGGACCGCCACTGTCCTGAGTGAATACTATCAACGACTTTACCGCGCCGCGATGGGGCGAGCCGCCGCCTTCCCGACCACCGGAAAAGCAGTTCGCAATGAGCAGAAAGAAGAGGGTTCTGTATCCACAATTCCTCTGCGAAATACGGGTGAAGCCTACGCGCATCGATTCGATCCGGAAACGCCCTTCGATGAGTATTCATTTTCTTATGACAAGGCGCCACCTGAGCCGCTCACTTTAGGTGCTCGACAATGGGAGGCGTTGCTCAAGCGCCCTGCCACCGTCTGGCTGGAGAGCATTGCTCATCTGCGTCCGCGCGAGGACTACAGTGAGCCCGTGCAGCTACCCCTCCTGCGGGGATCAGCGGTTCACCGTCTTTTACGACGCCCCAGTGCGCAAAAGTGGTATCCACTCACCGATAGCGGGACCTCATGGCTCGATTCGGTGCGTGAGCAAGCGCTCCGCTGGCAGCGCTTCGTCGAGCAAGCCCATGAGCATGCCGGCCTCCAGCTTTCTCCTCTATGGCGTGAACAATGGGGCTGGGCTCAGCAACAAGCGCTCGTCCTTGCCAACCTCGTCGCCACTGAAGCGAGAGACCTCTTCCTCGCCACCGAGTATTCCTTGCCTGATGGCGGGCGGTGGACGTCCGCCGCTGGCGACGCGATTTCCATCCGAGGGCGCATAGACGCTCTCCTCGTCGACAATCCCGATAATCCAAGTACAGCCACCGTGATTGATTTTAAGACCGGAGGGGACTCGGCCTTGAAAACGAATAAGCTCGGGCAGGGCGATGGTTTACAACTGCTGCTTTATGGCGGTGCGCTCACCGATCTTTGGCAGTGTGAAGTCGGCCTGACGATCGTGAAGCCGGGTGACGCATCCGTTGCTGCGCAAATTTTTCTCTCGGGCGGAGAAGACCCATCGGAGGCACTCTCTGATCTCTCAACTATTGGACGAAACGGTCGGATCGGTTTCGCAGGTCAAGTGCGCTCAGCGTACGCCTATGTCGGCGAATACCCAATCGCATTTGTCGCGCCCCCTTCGGAGATTCTAGTAGAAAAATGGCGACATACACATATCGGACTTAAGTTGCCGAAAGGAACGGAGTCCTGATGTCTGACCGTCCTCCGCTGCCTGATCAATTGGAACGTGATCGTTTTTGCACTGAGCTGGAAACGAACTACTCGGTCATCGCCCCTGCTGGAGTAGGGAAAACGACAAGTATAGTGGCGCGAATCATTGCGATTGCGAAAGCTGATGCACGACGCCTAGAAGATCCCGTGCTCCCGCATCTCGTGGTTGTCACCTATACGAAGAAAGCAGCCGACGAGATGTTTTCCCGCGTCCGCACTGAGCTCGACCGTGTTCAACCACACGCCGATGTCCACGCCCACCTTGCGCAGGCATTCTTTGGTACGATTCACAGTTTTTGCCAACGCCTCCTCTTGCTCGCTGGCCCTCTCTGTGGGTTTCCCAGTGAAGCCGAAGTCGCGACGGATACAGAACGCCTCTGGGAGCGCTTCCGCTTAGAACTCGGTAGCGCAGCCCTTCCAAGCCTCCCGGATGATCTTAAGCGAGCCTTTGCGATTCATGGGAAGTGGGAGGATGTCTACCTGCTAGCGAAGCAGTGGCCAGGTCGTCCAACCGAACCGGCCTTGCCGGGTCTACCGCTGCGGGTCAGTGGGGCAGGAGTTCAGGCGGTCGAACCGAAACGAAAGAATAAGTATTTAGAACGAGGGAAAGTAGTCTTCGCGCAATGGTTGTCCCAGATTACACTACAATCTAAGGGTGACAATCCACTGCCTTGCCCCGAACCGAAATATAAAAATGGGGGGACCGATTTCCAAGAGGCGTGGCGCGACTCGGTTGCACCGCTGAGACGGTGGCGGGCGGAAGCGACGCAATACCTCGCAGCCAAGTTGGCATTGAGCTTTGTCCAGTATCGTCGACGTGCGGGCCAGTTCACTTTCGATGATCTCATATCATTCTCGTGCCAGTTATTAGAAGATAAGGAGGCCTGTGCGATTTTAAGGCATCGTGATTGGCGTGTCATTCTAGACGAAGCCCAGGACACCGACCCGCAGCAGTTTGTCATTCTAACCGAAGTCACTCGACCCGTTGAAGCCACGGGATCTTGGCTCGATGGCGCAGCCCATGGCCCGAGACCGGGTGCATTCTCCATGGTGGGCGATCCTCAGCAATCAATCTACAGCGATCGCGCTGACCTAGGCCGCTACTTGGCGGTGCACCAGAGACTCATCGAAGAAGGGGGAGAGGGCGCGACTTTTAGTGTCACGATGCGGTGCCCTGTCAGCGTGGTTGAAAGCCTCAACAGAGTCTTCCCCTCTGTGCTCAAGCCCGAAGGCCCAGAGAGCCGGCAAGTTAATTACGTCAGGCTCGACAATCCAAAGGGTGCACGCACCGGTCAAATCGTTCGAATTACTGCGCCATCGCCAGATCCTGATGTGGATGCGAAGTCAGGTCCCAGGGAAGCGGCCAATGTTCAGTCCTTTGCTCGCTGGCTTAAGGATCTATCGCCGCAGGACTTGGGAACAGATTCTTGGGCGCAGGTGGCGGTGCTTTGTCCGCGTAATCGCTGGCTAGATGCCCTAGCCGAATCGCTCACTGCGGCAGGTCTCCCCATTCAACAAATTTCACGCAGTGCGACTCGGGCAGGCGATCCAACCTATGCTTGGTTTGCAGCTCTCTTAAGTGTCTTCGCTCAGCCGAGGGATAGCTTCGAGCTCTATGGTGTCCTCCGCGATGTATTTGGTTTTTCAGACGATCATCTTGTGCAGTTTATTGAACGCACCTACACCCACGGCGAGGCACATCCGCTGAGAATTGATATGCTGCCTGGTGACATGAAAGGAGCGGTGGCTGACGCGCTCAGAGAATTAAATGCGCTCTACCTGCGCGTCCGCGTGCTTCCGCTATATGCTGCAGTGGAGTTGATTCTTAAACACTGCCAGCTGGGCGAACGCCTCGTTCAGGTGCCAGGCATCGACCAGCAAGCAGTCGACTCGACCATCGATACGCTCAGACAACAAACGGCCGAAGCGGAAAGCCTCCAGAAGAACCTCATTGAATGGGCAGAAGAACAACGGCGAGCCTTGCCCCAGCCCATTGATGAAAAAGAAAGTAGTGAAGAAGCCATTACACTAGTGACAGCCCATAAGTCGAAAGGGCTCGGCTTTGATGTTGTCATCCTGCCGTTCTTTTTTAGAAAGTTCGGAATGCCTCCTGAAGCCTATCCCTGCTTTGAAAGCGGCGGGACAGCGGGACCGAAAATTCTTTTCGGGAGCGACGATAGGGATGAAACCACAAAGGACTGGCAAGAAACCCGACGCCGTGAGCTCCATGAGCGACTGCTTTACGTCGGACTCACACGGGTGAAGCGTAGTCTTATCCTCTTTGATGACCGGGCATGGTGGGCTGATTTACGTGCACAAAAAGGTGTCTCTTGGGCACAGTTAATGAAAGTCGATGATCCTGAGGAACCCAATGCAAAGACTTGGAACGCTCTTCCCACTCAGCTTGTAGATCTAGATGAAGACGAGGCGCGAGCGGAGGCGTCGCCAGAGCCTCCTGGCGCGAGCATAGTTGCGCAGTCGATTGAAGCGGGATCTAGTCCAACCTTCTGGCGACGGGTGACGCCGAGTAGTCTTCAGCTCCATGAGGAACCGAGCGAACGGATCGAACCCGACTTGAGTAGCGACGAACGCTTCCCGGAAGAAATTCGCGAACTCTACCTCAAGGATCCGGCGGCCTACGGCAACTGGTGGCACGATATGATGGAGCATGCTCCATGGGAGATGGACGAAGCGCTTATCCGTATCCATTTCGAGAATACATTGAAAATATGCCCCGATCCAAATCGAGGGGCGAAGGAACTGGATACTTTTCTAAGCAATGATCTTTTTCGGCAACTTTCCCAAGAAATATGGAAAGTGTATACCGAAGTTTCCTTTCTCTCCGGAGACACGTCATCGAAAACTGGATACGAAGGGTTTATCGACCTTCTTGCCGTTAAGGTCGAATCAGATGATTGGCTGATTATCGACTGGAAAACTGATCGAATGGGAAGCGAAGATCCGATGGGTGCACTACTGCATGCCTATGGGCCACAACTTGCAGTGTATGATGCGACGATGCAGCAGTCGCTAGGAGAGAAGGGTCAAAGCCTCCTCTACAGCACAGTGACGGGAGAAACGGTGTTCCTCACCGCAGATGGACGCGGATCATCTTAATCACGGCTGAACACAGATGTGGGTAGGGCCGCCTGTCCCCAGGGGCCGAGCAGCAGTTGTAGATCTGGCTTTTAGCGCCTGAGGATGTCTGGGACAGCCATCCTCACCTTTACGGGATGTTACTCTTTCACCTGGCCGGCTTTTTGTTCCCAGGTTTTGGTCGCTTTTTCTAGGGCAGTGGCGATTCCGTCGGATTCGGTTTGGAGCTTTCGAAAGAGGGCTGCGTCATTGTAGGTAGTGCTGTCCGAAAGTTTTTCGGAGAGTTCGACTTGGCGGGTTTCGAGGCGGGTGACCTCGGCTTCGAGGGCGGTGACTTCGCGCTTAATCTTAGACTGAGCGTCGCGGGCTTTTGCGGCTAGGCGGCGGCGTTCTTTGGGATTTTGGCGAGGCTCTCTGGAAGTGGGTTTGGGCGGTGCATAGCCAGCGTTTTGTTGGCTGGAGACGAGCGCGGAGCGTGCGTCATTAGCCTTGGTCTTGTGCATGTAGTAGTCGTAGTCACCGGCGTAGGGGGTGAGGCGACCGGCTTCGACATGGACGACTTTTTTCGCGACGGCTTTGATGAAGTGGACGTCGTGGCTGATGAAGACGAGGGTGCCCTGGTAGGTTTTCAGAGCGCCGATAAGGGCGTCGATCGAGGGGATGTCGAGGTGGGTCGTCGGCTCGTCCATGAGGAGGAGCGATGGTGGGGCGAGGAGGAGTTTGACGAGAGCGAGGCGGGACTTTTCGCCGCCAGAGAGCACACTGACGGATTTGCCCATCGAGTCGTCGCCGCGGAAGAGGAAAGCACCGAGAAGGTCGCGCGTCATCTGCTCGGTGATGCCGGGGTTATCGGCGCGGGCAGAGAGGGCTTCATCGAGGACGGTGTGGCGTGGATCGAGATTCTCGCTACGGTTCTGGGAAAAGTAGCCGACTTTGACGCGCAGGCCGGGGGTGCGTTCACCCGCAAGGAGTGGAAGGCGATCGGCGAGGATCTTCAAGAGGGTGGATTTACCGGCACCATTGGGCCCGATGAGAACCTGTTTTTCGCCGCGCTCGATCTCGTAGTTGAGATTCTGATACACGACTTTGTCATCATAGGCCTGCTTGATGGCTTTGAGTTCGATGACTTTATGGCCCGTGCGGTCCGGCTGGGGAAAATTGAAGCGACCAATTTTTGGGCCATCTCCTGTTGGGGCATCGATCGCGTCGGCTTCCATGCGAGCGATGGCTTTCTCCTTCGATTTCGCGCGTGAGGCCATCGTCGCTTTGGCTCCGAAGCGGTCGACGAACTTCTGGAGGTGGGCGATTTCGCGCTTCTGGTTTTTATGGAGTGCGGCCTGTTGCACTTCGTGGGCAGCTTTTTGTTCGAGGAAACTGTCGTAGTTGCCGGTCCAGCGGTAGAGCTGACGCTGGCGGAGCTCAAGCATGCTCGAGCAGATGGCGTTGAGGAAGGCGCGGTCGTGAGAAATTACAATGATCCCGCCGGGGTAGTTCTTTAGGTAATCCTGAAACCAGAGGAGAGCGGAGAGGTCTAAGTGATTTGTCGGCTCATCGAGGAGGAGGAGGTCGGGCGCATCGACGAGGAGTCGAGCGAGGTGCGCGCGCATGATCCAGCCACCGGAGAAGGTGCGGGCAGGGGCGGCGTGGTCGCCTTCTTGGAAGCCGAGTCCAGCGAGGATTTTCTTTGCTCGGGGCTCGAGGGTGTAATCGACCTCGTGATGATGATCATCTTCGGCGGCATCGACATGCCCGATGGCGATGTCGAGAATGCTGGCTTCGCCAGTTTGCATAATCTCCTGCGGGAGGTAGCCAAGGCGGACACCACGTTCCCAAGAGACTTCGCCACTATCGGCTTCTTCTTCGCCAAGGAGGATGCGGAAGAGGGTGGATTTACCTGCGCCATTTGGGCCGACGAAGCCCATGCGCTGCCGTCGTTGGAGATGGAGCGTGATGCCGTCGAAAAGCGTTCGCGGGCCGTAGGACTTATGGAGTTCGGAGAGGGTGAGCATGGCGGCGGTCTTAAATAATGAATGGTGAGTGATGTATGATGACGGGGGAGAGGGGAAGGGGGAATTGATAAATGATGAATTATGAGTGACGAATGAGGGTGGAAGGGGCCGAAAGGGGGATACTTTTTACTTCAGGATAGGTTGAGAGCTTATTCATTCATCACTCCTTATTCAAAATTCATCATTTGTATCGTTGTGGGGGGGGCGCTAGTGAGGTGAGGTCGGGGGGTGTTGAATTCTAAACGTATCGTGGTTGTTGGAGGTGGAGCTGCTGGGATCTTTGCGGCGATTACGGCGGCAGAGGCTGATCCTTCTGCAGTGGTCGAGGTGTATGAGCGGGGAAGCAGTTTTCTTTCGAAGGTGAAGATTTCGGGTGGAGGCCGGTGTAATGTGACGCATGCGTGCTTTGAGCCGAGGCGACTGGTGCAGAATTATCCTCGGGGCGGGAAGGCCTTGATCGGGCCGTTTCACCGCTTCCAGGTGGAGGATACGGTGGCCTGGTTTGACGCGCATGGAGTCGAGCTGAAGACGGAGAAGGATGGACGAATGTTTCCCGTGACGGATGATTCGCTGACGATCATGGAAGCGCTGCTGGGGGCGTGCCGTAGTTTAGGCGTAAAGCTCTCAAAAAGCGTTGAGGTGACGGGGGTTGAGCAGCTGGAAGAGGGTGGCTTTCAGCTCAGCTTAGGCAAAGTGGGCGAGGTGACGCGGTGTGATCGGCTCTTACTTGCGACCGGCGGCCCGACAGGAGGGCGTTTGCAGGATTTGATTATGGGACTCGGGCACAAGGTGATCGCGCCAGTGCCGTCGTTGTTTACTTTTAACATTGAGCTGGAGTGGCTTCGGACGCTTTCGGGCCTGTCTGTTCCGGACGTGGTGACGGCGGTCGAGGGATCGAAGCTAAAGGAGCGCGGGCCTGTGCTGATCACCCATTGGGGAGTGAGCGGTCCGGGGATTCTCAAGCTGTCGGCTTGGGGCGCGCGCGAGCTGCATGCTCGTGGCTATGGCTTTACGCTGGAGCTGGATTGGCTGGCGGGTCTTTCGCGGGGCGATGTGGAGGCTGCGCTGGATGAGCGGCGACAAAAGGCGCCGGCGAAAATGGTCTCGAATTGGCCACTTCAACCGATTCCGGCGAGGCTTTGGGAACAGTTTCTTGTGCAAGCAGGGATTGCGGGGGAAACGCGTTGGGCGGAGCTGCCAAAGGCACAGGAGCGGGCGCTGATCGAGATACTCAAGAGCTCGAAGTTGCCTGTTCGCGGCAAGAGCACGAACAAAGAGGAGTTCGTTACATGTGGAGGTGTGTCGTTGGACGAAGTGAATTTCAAGACGATGGAGAGCCGCCTCGTTCCTGGGCTGCACTTCGCTGGAGAGACCCTCGATATTGATGGCGTAACCGGTGGATTCAACTTTCAGGCGGCGTGGACCACGGGTTGGCTCGCTGGGCATGCAATGGCTGAAGGCTGAGCCTTTTGCTTGCGGCGAATAATGGGTGCTCCAACCTCAAGGCGGATGTCCAGCTGGCTGCAATTAGGCTTCAATCGGAGAGCGCGTCGTTGCGTTGCTTTCGCAGGGCTTTGCTTCGGCACGCTTCTTCCGGCGCAGCGGGAACTCACCTTTGAGGCTCTTCTGCAGACAACCCTCACGGCCGCAAATGAGCAGCGCTTTGCTGAGGCCTTAAAAGGTTTTGAGGAGCTCGAAAAAACATTTGGCCGCGAACCGGAGCAACGTTGGCCAAGGCGCTTGAGCAAGCGCATGGTGAAATGATTCGGCATCGGCTGGTTGTTCAGCGTTACATCGAGAATACCCCCTCTCCGGAAATGGGGCTGTCGATCATTGATGACACTCAAGACAAGAGGGCGCTCTACTTTGCGCTGAAGTCGGGCCGGACGCTCTTTCAAGATCGGATCGACTCCGGGCCTTGGGCACCTATTGCCAAACCTAAGCAGGTCTTTAATGGCTGGATGCCAGGTCCGTGGGATCGCTACGCGACGGTCTGGCGCTGCCTTTTTGAACCGCCATCAGACGAGTCAGCGAGTACTCGGATGGACTATTTCTTCTGGTAGTCGACTAGTTGCAGTCGCCCAGATAAGTTGTAGGCACGACGATATCATTTTCGGTGAAGAACGGCTTAATCACTGCCGGGAAAAAAGCGATGTTATCGATATTCGCGAGGTCTAGCCAAGCAACCCCTATTTGTAGATTATCCGTCTCTGAACCTGAGCAAATCGCATGGGGGTCATCGATCTCGCAGCGAAAAACATGCTCGAGTTGGTGAAAGTTTTTATGCCGCCGATTGAAGTCGTGATTCCTGCCGATGTATTCCCGCGCATACAGGAGCGGTCCGATTTTCACCTCAACACCGACCTCCTCTTTGCACTCGCGCACCAGTGTTTCGTGAAGGTTCTCACCGTGCTTTTGGCCGCCGCCGGGTAAGATGTAGTAAACGCCCCGCTTATCTTTCATTTTCACAGCCAGTAGCTTGCCGCCGCAAATGACGATGGCTCGGGCAGCAGTGCGAATGGAGCGGTGGGGTATCATACGGAGTGCTTACAGTTTGAGTCCTTGCGCTGGGCGACAACTTTTTTCCGGCGAAGATCGAATCAATGTCTTCAGAGGATTGCCGCGAACGGATTTCACCTCTCTTTTTAACCGCGTGGCTGAATGGGAAAAACGATGGCAAGCAGGTGACACCGGTTGGGATCATGGCGAACCCTCGCCTCCGCTCTTGGAGTACCTCGCATCCAATTTGATCGATGGGCAGGTGCTTGTCCCCGGTTGTGGCTCCGGTCATGATGTGCGAGCGCTGGCTCGCGGCGGCTCAGCTGTTCTAGGATTGGATATTGCGCCGTCCGCTCTCACCAAGGCGCACCGCTTTCCACCTGTGGGCAAAGAACGCTACGAGCTCGGCAACTGGCTAAAGCCTGACCCTGAGTTAAAAGAGCGCTTCGACTGGGTCGTCGAGCACACCTGCTTCTGTGCGCTCGAACCATCTGCCCGCGCAGAATACGTCGCGTCCGTTGATTTTGCCCTGCGGCCGGGCGGTCAATTTCTAGGGATCTTTTACCTCCGACCCAGAGCAGAGAACGGTCCGCCCTTCGGCGTCAAAGCAACCGAGCTTGATGCGTTTTTCAGCCGTTTTGAACTCAAACGACAATGGACGCCATCAAGAGCCTACCCCGGCCGCGAAGGCCGCGAGCAGATGCGGGCGTATTACAAGTCGGCTTGATCCGTGTCCGGCACTTGTTCGATCCGCACGAGTTCAGCCCAGAATTTACCGACGGCGACGGCGCTTTCCATTCGAAGCGGGAGTTGTTGATCGTCATCTGAGAACCAGAAGCGGATGGAGGCATCCTTGCTTTTGCGGAAGACGCCACCGAGGTCTTTTATATTGGGTTCGAGGAGGATGGCATCGCGGCGCCCGATCTTAAACTTGCGGCGCTTTTTTTCGACGACGTCGACTTCAGTGAGGAACAGTTCTTTTCCGTTGGTCGTCGGGATGATGAGTTCTTGTCCGATTTCTAGAGGGAGGCTGCGCACGTAGTAGGTGATGCTCATCGGATCCCAGATACTGTCGGTCACAGGGATAGGTCCGAGGATGTCTCCGCTGCGAAGATTTTCGTAGGTGGCGGTATGATTCTCTGGGTCGAGGTGGATGATGGTGTCGCGCTCCCGTTTGCCTTCACGTTGCTCAGATTTGTAGGCGAGCGATTGCGACATGTCGGGTAGTATCCAAGTGGTGGACCGATTCCTCACTTTATAAAAGGCATCGGCAAACGAGTTGGTCTTGGCCTCGAGCTCCATCTTGAGAACAGGAACGCCTTCGTAGGTGTCCTCAGTGAGCGAGAGGACGGCTTCACCAACGTCGAAAAAGCTCCAGCCGATTTTGTAGACGAGGCGTTCGCCTACCTTGAGCGGCAGCAGGGTATCGGCAGGGGAATGGGTGATCCTTGCTCGATCCTCGGCGCTCAAGTCCTCGGCCGTGAAAGGCGCGTCGGGCTCGTTGCCAAAGACAGAGCCTGCCAGCACGAAGGCTAGCAGGCTCAGGAAAAACGGAATTGTTCGACGAGGCGTCATGCCTCTAAGAGTTAATCAATCTTAACAGCGTTCAAATCCCAAATCTCTTTGGCGTATTCGCTGATTGTCCGATCGGAGGAGAATTTACCGACACGGGCCGAGTTATGGATCGCCATTTTAGCCCAGCGCTTCTTGTCGCGGTAGGCCTTGTCGATCGCTTCGTGTGCCTCGACATAGCTCCAGAAATCGGCGAGCAGCATGTAAGGATCACCGCCCTGTAGGAGGGAGCTCTTGATTGGCAGGAGAGCCTGTGGGTCTTCAGGTGTGAAGAAGGCTGAACCGATCCAGTCAACGATGGCACGAAGCTCTTCGCTCTTGTAGTATTCGTCGTAGGGATTGTAGCCGACAGCATTGCGTGCTTCGACCTCTTCGACGGTCATGCCAAAGATGAAGATGTTCTCGTCACCGACCTCTTCTTTGATCTCCACATTGGCGCCGTCGAGGGTGCCAACAGTGAGTGCACCGTTGAGGGCAAACTTCATGTTCCCGGTGCCACTGGCTTCTTTACCTGCGGTCGAGATTTGCTCGCTCACGTCGGTTGCTGGAATCATGCGCTCAGCAAGTGTAACGCGGTAGTTTGGCAAGAAGACGACTTTGATGCGGTCGCGCACGCGTGGGTCATTGTTGACCTTAGCGGCCACGGCGTTGATCGCGTGGATGATTTTCTTCGCCAGCCAATAGCCAGGAGCGGCCTTTGCACCAAAGACGAAGACGCGCGGCACCATGTCCAGATCTGGCTCGTGGAGGATGCGGCGGTAGAGGTAGAGAATGTGCAGCAGGTTCAAGTGCTGACGCTTGTATTCGTGCAAGCGCTTGATCTGCACATCGAAGATCGCATCCGGGCTGACCGTGACGCCGACTTCATCGAGAATGATTTTAGCGAGGCGAACTTTGTTCTCCCGCTTGATTGCCATGAAGCGCTTTTGGAAGGCCGCATTGTCAGCGAACTTGTCGAGCTTTTGGAGGCGATCGAGATCGTTCTGCCAGCCATCACCGATCGTCTCGGTGAACAAATCAGCGAGTGGTGGGTTACAGGCCAAGAGCCAGCGACGCGGCGTGATGCCGTTGGTCTTGTTCTGGATTTTGCCTGGGTAAAGGTCGTCGAAATCCTTGAAGAGATTCTCGCGCAGGAGACGGGTGTGCAGGGCAGCGACACCATTCACGGCGCTCGAGCCGACGACACTGAGGTGTGCCATGCGGATCATCTTCGGGTTGCCTTCCTCGATGAGGGAAAGGGCGGCCTTCTTGCTGTCGTCTCCCGGCCATTTCTTTTCGACCTCGTCTTCGAGGAAACGGCGATTGAGTTCGAAGATAACCTGAAGGTGGCGCGGGAGAACCTTTTGGAAGAGAGCGACACTCCACTTCTCGAGCGCTTCGGGCAGGAGCGTGTGGTTGGTGTAGTTGCAGACTTCGCGGGTGATCTTCCAAGCTTGATCCCATTCGATGCCTTCCTCGTCGACGAGGAGGCGCATGAGTTCGGCAATCGTGATCGCCGGGTGGGTGTCGTTGAGCTGGAGGACGTTCTTGTCGGCAAATTTGCTCCAGTCTCCGTCGTTTTTTGAGCGCCAGCGGCGGATGATGTCCTGAAGCGAGCAGCTTACGAAGAAGTATTGCTGAACGAGGCGAAGCTCTTTGCCCGACTCCGAAGAATCATTCGGGTAGAGCACCTTGGAGACGGTCTCAGCAATCGCTTTTTCGCGCACCGCTTCGACATAGCCACCTTCGTTGAAGACCTGGAGGTCAAAGTCTTCCGAAGCGCTCGATTCCCAGAGGCGAAGGAAGTTAACCGTGCCCGCACCGTAACCACAGATCGGAATATCGTAAGGCTGACCAATGATCTCAGTCGTATTGACCCAGGTAGGGCTCGGGTCGCCGACTTTGTTGAAAGTCATTTCGACGTTACCGTAAAGACGGACGCGTTGGCAGTATTCTGGGCGAACGATCTGCCATGGACTGCCAAACTTGCGCCAAGCATCCGGGTGCTCGGTTTGCTGACCATCGACGAACTCCTGCTGGAAAATACCAAACTCGTAGTAGATCCCGTAGCCGATCGCTGGGAGATCAAGCGTCGCGAGCGAATCTAGGAAACAAGCGGCAAGGCGCCCGAGGCCACCATTGCCGAGGCCCATGTCTTCTTCTTCTTTGCAGAGCTCGTCGTAATCGAGGTCGAGTTCTTTCAATGCACCGGAGGCAGAATCGAAGAGGCCTGAATTACAGATATTGTTCACGAGCATGCGGCCCATGAGGTATTCGAGGCTCAGATAGTAGACGCGACGAACGTTCTCTTCGTGGTGCGTCTCCATCGTTTTGATGAAGCGCTTGAGCACGCGGTCATGTACCGCACGGCTGAGAGCAATCCACCAGTCACGCTGGGTAGCGGAGGCTCGATCACGGGCGAGGGTGAACTTCAAGTGGTTGAGGATCGAGTCCTTCATTCCGTCAACCGTATCGGTGACATCAAAGGCGAATCCAGGATGGGTGAGCTTCGTGTCTGCAGCCGGGTTTTTGGCGGCAGTTTTCTTCCGAGTCGTTTTCTTGGTCGGCATAATAGAAAAGTCAGATTTGTTTTTTTCGCAGAGCAGTTGGCTCCAGCATTAAAAAGAATCGCACAGATGAGCCGATCCTTGAGTAAGTTTCAAGAATAGTCGGTCTTTGAGGCCCGTTTTGAATGCATAATTGGGGCCGAATCATTATTTACCCGGTTTTCTTTGGGATTATGGCCCAAAAACGGACGCTTCGGCTTACACAAGGCAGAGCCCGCCCAGGATCCTCAAAGCCCGAGGCGGCGTTCCCACTCTTTTCTCGAAAGCTCAAAGAAGGTCGGTCGACCACGTGGGTCGGAGAGGGGTTGCTCACAGCGTAATAGGCGTTGAGCGAGGGCTTCGACGTGCTGAGTGTCCCAGTTTTCACTACGTTGACTTAGCTTGCGTGCGGCGAGCTGGGCAATCGTTTTGCGGACTGAGTCATCTTCGCTTTGGCGTAGCCCGCGTTCGGCGATCTCGGGGACGAGGTCGCGCACGAAATCCGTCGCACCTTCGGGGGTAAAAGCCTGAGGGGTAGCGCTGAGCCGGTAGAAGTTCCGACCGAAGGGCTCGATCGTGAACCCCATCGACCTAAAGAGGCTGAGGTTGCTCTCAAGGGTCTCCGATCTGATCGGATCAAACTCAAGGCTAGCTGGAAAGAGGAGTGTTTGCACTGGCTTATCAGCGCTGTCCCACTGCTTGAGAAACTCCTCGAAATGGATACGCTCCTGTGCTGCCTGCAGGTTGAGGAGGATGAGGCCCTCGTTGCTCTCGAAGAGCGCGAGTCGCTTTTGCACGAGGTTGAGAAAGGTCCAGCTGAGGGCTTGTTGTTTTTGTGGCGCTGGTGCGGGAGGCGGTGTTGCTTTTTGCAGCGGTGGTGTGGCTGCGGGCGTGCTTGCCAGAGAGGGTGCTGGCTTGATCGCTTGAGGCGGCTTGACCGTGGTATTCTGCGCTGGGCGAGATGGAGGCGGTGCGGGGAGGTGAGCGCGCGATTGCGTCGAAAGGGGCCGTGCATCGGTGACAGGGACAGCCTGCCGAATGACGTTTTCACTCTCGGCTTTGAGGGTCGCAAGGAGGGCTTCCATGACGGCGCTGCGGACCTTGGCATCATCGCGAAAGCGCACTTCACGCTTCGTCGGGTGGACGTTTACATCGACGGCATCCGAGGGGAGTTCGATGAAGAGAAAGCAGGCCGGGTAGCGGCCTTTGGGGATGAAGGTGTGGTAGCTTTCAATCAGCGCATATTGCAAGGTGCGGCTTTCGACCGGGCGCCGATTGACGAACGTGAAAAGCTCGGCGCGGGTAGAGCGGCCTTTGCCGGGGTGGGCGACCAGACCCGAAACGGCGATGCCGCCGCTCGCTGCATCGGGCTCGAAAGGAGGGAGCGGCGTGAGGTCAGCGGCGAGTTGTTTGCCGAAGACTTCGCGGACGCGGGTGAGGCTGTCCTTTGCCTGCGCGGCGCGAAAGCGCACTTGGCCATCTTCGAGCAGGGTGAAGCTGATTTCCGGGTGGGCGACGGCGAAGAGGCGGCAGAGGAGCGTAATGTGCGCTGCTTCAGTACGGTCGGTTTTAAGGAATTTACGCCGCACCGGTACACTGTGAAAGAGGCGGGAAACCTCGACTGTTGTGCCAGGCGCGATGCCGCAGGCTTTAGCCTCGGGTGGACGGCTTCCGTCGGTCGTGATTTCGACGCCTTCCTCTGCGTCGGCCTCGCGGGTGCGGAGGCTGAACCGGCTGACGCTGGCGATACTCGGGAGGGCCTCGCCGCGAAACCCAAAGCTGTTCAGGGTGAGTAAGTCCGTCGCCTCGCTGAGCTTGCTCGTGGCGTGGCGCTTGAGCGACATGAGGGCATTGGCCTCATCCATTCCGCAGCCATCGTCGGTAACACGGAGGTAGCTTTTCCCACCGTGTCGGAATTCGATTTCGATGTGATCGGCGCCCGCATCGAGGGCATTCTCGACGAGCTCTTTGACGACGGCAGCAGGGCGCTCGACGACTTCGCCGGCTGCAATCTGGTTAGCGACGCGTTCGCTGAGCTGTTGAATCCGAGGCATCGACTAGAAATGTGCAGGGTCTGAGGCGGGGAAGAAAGCCTGAACTGCTTCGCCGCTCGCTATCCGCGTGCGTCTGCGAAAGGCGTGTGGAGGCGGCGGTAGGTGCGGATGAGCGCCTGAACGTCTTCCGGTGTTTTAGCGCTGCGTAGTTGTTCGCGTACCGAGGGGTCTTTCATCAGCCGGGCGATCTCACCGAGGATGGCGAGGTGCAGCTCCGGTTGATCGGACGGACTGAGGAGGAGAAAGGCGATGTTGATCGGGTCGCCGTCTTCGGCGTCGAAATCGAGCGGTGGATCAATTTGGGCGATGGCGCAGACGGGGGTTTCAAGGCCGTCGATGTGTGCGTGCGGAAGGGCGACACCATGACCGAGGGCGCTCGGCACCGCTGCGTCACGTTGGACGATGCGGGCGACGATGTCTTCTTGGCTAAGCTCGGGAAAGAATGCCGTGAGGGTGTGGGTCAGCTCGTGGAAGAGTTCACTGCGGTCTTGGGCTTTCGAGCGGAAAATCCACTTCGCGTCGAGGGCGGCGAGGAGGTAGTCAGCCTCGCGCTGGAGATAGAGGGTTTTCGCCTCACTCTTCGCATCCTTGAGTTTCGAATTTTGGCCGGGGTCGATGAGGACTTCTTTTGCGTTAGCGGTAAGGAGGGCGGCGAGGCCACTGGGGTTGTTCATCCGCTGGCCTTCGAACTCAACCATCGCAGCTTCACCGAGAAGAAGTTCCGAGCTGACCATCGAGGGCTTTGGCATCCACGCCCAGAGGATGGTTCCTGTAGCGGTTTTGTCGGAGGTTGCATTGGCTGCCCAGCGGTGCACGCGGCCCTTTCCAAAGGTGGGCTCCCACTTTTTGCACAGAAGTTCGTTGAGGTCTTCGTTATCGGTGAAAGCAAGGAGGCGGCCGATGCCTTGAAGCTCGTCGCGGTCGAGCAAATCGTCGATCTCTCTCGCGTCACCAAAGATCGCCGTTTCGCCGGTCTCTTTCGCTTCTTTGACGGCGCCGCGGTTGCCGTCGATGAGGACAACGGGCACGCCACGAGTTTCGCGTAGGAAGCGCGCGACTTCTCGCCCGACGTGGTGGGCACCGACGATGAGCCAGCCCTCGGGCTCTTTCGCGCGGACCTTGAGCAGGCTTGCCAGGGGCCCAGCACTCAGTCCCTGAAGCACTACTGTGACGGAAATGACGGTGTAGACAAAAGCCTCGAGAAAGGCCGGATCTCCGCTCGCGCTATCTTGCATGCGGAGGGCAAAAAGAGATGCCATCGAGGCGGCGACAACGCCGCGTGGCGCGAACCAGCCAAGAAAAACACGCTCTTGTATAGAGAGTTCACTGCCGGAGGTGCAGGCGCTCACAGCCATCGGACGAACGATCAAGATAACGATCGCAACAAGGATGAAGCCCTGGGCTCCGAACTCGGCAAATTGCGCGAGCTCTAGTCGGGCAGTGAGAAGGAGAAAGACAAAGCCGATGAGCAAATCGACGATAGTGCTCTTAAACTCGACGATCGACTTCAGGTTTGGCGGTTGGCGTGAACCGATGATGAGACCAGCGACGGTAACGCCGAGCAGTCCACCTTCTGCTACAAAGCTTTCGGTCGTGGCGAAAACAACGACGGCTACGCCGACCATGAAGATGTTCAGCATCTCGTCGGAGATTAATTTCCGCTTGAGGAGGAAGCAGGTCAGCTCGCCTCCGATGACTCCGATGACGAGGCCGGAAACGACACGCATTCCGAGGTTGAGAAGAGCTGCTTCGCCACCACCGATGATGGCCCATTCAAAAGCGAGGACAGCGAGGAAGACTCCGATCGGATCGATCAGGACGCCTTCCCGGTGGAGTGTATGGTGGAGGTTCCAGCTCAGTCGGGTCCTTTTCAGGATCGGCTGGATGACGGTCGGGCCGGTGACGATGACGAGGCTACCCGCGAGGAGGCAGAATGAAGCGTCAAAATCGTAGAGGAGGAAAATGGCGCCAGCGGTGCCAATCCACGTCACGATAACACCGAACGAAAGCAGTCGGCGAATGACGGATCCCGCCGTTCGATAGCCATCGAGGTTGAGCGTTAAACCGCCTTCAAAAAGGATCAGTCCGACGGCGAGGGAGACGAGGATGTTGAGGGTTGGGCCGAGCTCCCCCGGCTGAATGATATTTATGCCCTCCGGCCCGAGGAGAACGCCGCCAAAGAGGAGTAAAATGATCCCTGGGATGTGGAGCTTCTTCGCGATGATGGTCAGAAAGGCGCCGCCACCGAGAGCCAGGGCAAGCGTCGTCAGCACGGTGCTCCCGTGAGCGGAGCCACTGGCGAGAAGTGTCAGCGGCGAGAGAGCGTCATCCATTCCCATAGGCAGTTACCTAGGTCCGGTGCTCAATCCATGGCGAGGGCAAAGGCCGAGAATTTGACGGTAGCCTGATGACGAAATCAAGTGGTGGAGAAGAGACAGCATGGCCCTTAAAAAAACAAAAATCCCCCGTCTCCAGATGAATTGGAAACGAGGGATCGGTTGTTAGGTGTCGTTACGGTTCGGGGGCTTTGGGCCGCCCGGTTTGGTTAGGAGTTGTTATCGTGGTGGAGGAGCACTGCGGTTGTTGGATGAACGCTGAGGTGGTGGACTAGAGGGTGCACTGCGTGGATTGCTTCGGGCGGCGGGCTGGCGGGATTGTTTGGGCGCCCGTGCAGCAGGAGCTGAACTAGGAGCACGAGAGGCTGGCCGCGTCGCAGGCGGTGATTTACTTTCACGTGTCTGTGGACGAGCGCTTGGAGACTTCGTGGGCGCTGTGCGTGACGGTTGGCGTGTAGTGGGAGTTTCATTACGACTTGGCGGTCGAGCGGATGGGCTCTTGCCGCGTTTTGGTGGCACACTTTGTGGACGGTTGCGTGGAGCGCCCGGGGGCGTTGTGCGCGGAGGTGCATTGGGTGGGCGGCCTTTCGGCGTTACGCGTGGCGGGAGTCCTGGCGGTTGGCGGTAGGTGCGCGAGTGGGGTGGATGCGGAACTGCTTTTGGGCGTTCGTGATACCACTTTGGCCGTGGATGATGGTAGCGCTTGGGCTGAGGTATCCAGTAGTAGTGTGGGGTAATCGGGCGTCCGCAGAAGATGCGGGGGAGGATCCGGCCGGGTCCGATCTGGATACTGATCGAGACCTCCGGGTCGCGGTAGCTGACGAAAGCCGAGCGCGCGCGGTTGTGCCAGCAGAAGCTGCTGTAGTTGTTCAGGCGCATGCGGTAATCGCTCAGGTCCGGAATGTCGCGGTAGACATCTAGCTGGTGTCCCCAGAGGCCAGTCTCGTCGAAGAGGACGGTGCTGACCGGACCAATCACTTCGATCGAGCGGACGCGAAAGACCCATTCGTAATGATCAAAATTATCGATTTGTTCGCCCGGGTAGAGAATGAGCGAGCGTCCGCGATAATGGCTTTGCTCGTAGAGAATGATGGCGGCCTCGAAGTCATTGTATTCGTAATCTGACCTCCATTTCAGTTCGAGGCGAAAGTCGTCAACAAGGCCTCCGGCATGGGCAGTGCCATGACCGAGGAGGGCAACAAGGCCGACGACGAGAGTTTGGGTGAGTTTTAAGTTCATGTGGGTGTACTTTCTATTTGGATGGCGCAAAGGGCCATGGATGAGCTGCTGGTAGCGCTAAGCTTAGCGGATGTTCCAGCCGTAGGTGTCGTCGTAGAACCAGCGTTCTTGGGAGTTCTCGGTGTAGTAATAGTAGGCTTCGCCGCTGGGTCCGATGAGCCATGGGTAGATCGATGCGTTGGTGTAGACCCAGCCGAGGCTGATATCCCAGAGCCAGCCACCGACGGAGGGCTCATAGTCGCCTCCGTAGATCCAACCGAGACCTTGCTCGTGCCAGATCCAGCCGTCGGCTTCCCAGTAGACCCAGCTATCGAGGCTCGTGTCTTCGACCCAGCCAGTGAAGGGGGTGTATTCGACCCAGACCGAGGAGGCTTCGTCATTCCACTCATAAAGGGCATCGGTGTGATCGTTCAGAACGATGACGTCCCCTTGATAATTGGCGTGCTCGTAGAGGTAGACCGTGACAGGTCCCCAAACAGCAACCGAGCCGACATCGTCGTTCCAGCTGTCGAAGAAGCCTTTCCAAAAGTCTTGGAGGTTCGGAATGCCTTCACCGGGGTAGAGCGCGAGGCTGTCGCCCCCGTAGTTGGCATGTTCGTATAGGACGACGCCTTCATAGTCGGAGGCGTGAGCGGAGCCGATGAGGAGGGCTCCGAGGAGAGAGGTTTGGGCGAGTCGTTGAATCATTGAGCGTGTGGTTTGAAGTGAATTGAGCGCGTTGGGCGCTGTGAACCTACACCTATTAAAGCCGTTTTAGGGGCAAAAAACTCCCAAACCCTTCTCAATTCTTTTTCAGGCCTGTTACAGGAGAGTTAACCCATTGTAGTAGAATGAGATACCATCCATTCCAGACTTTCTCCAAACTCTCCCCAAACAGCAAAATTTAGGCTGCCTAGGGCACTTTTGTGACTCTGTGCAGAAAAGAAGTATTCGTTCTTCTGAAAATGAACCTTTGCCCCGCCTTTTCGGACAGATAGCTTGCACACCTTATGAAAGGGAGACTTTTCCAACTTGGCCTCTGGCCCTTGATTTTGCTCTACTTTTTCCTCCTGGGCGCGGCGCCAATGGAAAGCACCCGGACGAGCCGCGCACTCTTCAGCCCAGAGCGCGAAGTCACGCCGACGATTCAGATCACGGGCACGCAGGTATCGGTTCAGCACCGAGCTACGGGTAGTGGCAAAATTCGTGGAACAGCCCTGAGGGGTCGGAGAACCTACGAATTTAAGAAAAGCGGGACCTACACCGTCGAACCCGGGACCTATACCCACATCGTCTATGGACAAGTGCCTTCAGGCGGGACCCTCGAGAGCACAATTAGGTATCAATGAATTCCGACGGTGAGGTAGAAGCGGCCGGAGCAGCGCCGCAGTTTGAACTGGTTTTCAGCCCCCGAGCGCTTGTGCGCAGTCGCTTGGTCTTGGCTGATGGGGCGATCCTCGAAAGTGGACAAAAAGGAGCCGAGGTACGCTGGCAGCAAGGCGCGATCGCTGTCTGTATTCTCGCCGTCTGGACGCGCTTGTGTGCTCTACGTGGCGACGACGAGCTGCCCTTGCTCCAAGGCTCGCGAGGGAGTCCGGCTCGGTCGATTGATAACTTACTCACGAAGCCGGGAGACTGGGCCCTGAACATGTTCGGAGAGCTTAATGGCCAGCCCGGTATCCGTGATTTTATCTACCGCAAACGCGCGGTTTCAAAAAGCAACGCGGTCTCGGCGGTGCAGTGGGACGCGACTCATTTTCCTGCGAGCGCGATTCAAATCGTGAGGGAGAATGCCGCCCTCGAAACGGAGGCGGAACTCGCCGACCTGTTGCGCGTACTCTTAGAGGAGTTCAACCCGCGCCGAGTGGAGAAAGAGTGGGCTCTGCTCTTTCCCGATCTGCCTTCGGCGGGACCGAGCGAAGCTTCGCCGATTGTCAGCGACGAGGCAGAATCCCAGCGCCCTTGGCTACTCTTGGCCTCCTTGTTTGTTTTTGTCGCGCTGGGTTTCTATTTTCTTGGTCAGTCGATGAGCATCGCACCTCGACCCGTTCCACTTGTAGCAGGCGTTTCGGCCTCTGCCAGTGCGGGCACGCTTGAGGCCTTTATTGACTATCTCAATGCGCAGGAGCTGGAGGCAGCTTACGGATTTACGAGCGCTGCTTACCGAGAGGAACTCTCGCCTGAGGCATTCGCCGTCGCGCTCGGCGGGCAGCGGTTCAACTTTCCCCGGATCGCTGGCAATCCTTACCGTAATTTGCAGGGACAGCGCGTTCACGAGTATCGCGTCACGCTCTATGTTGAGACAGAAGTGCATCGCATTCCCGCACTGGAGGGCCTGAGCCGGACGCCTGTGACGGAGATCGATGCCTATGCCGAGGCTTTGAAGCAGTTTACGGAGGAGCTGACAACGGCCGGAGTGGATCCATCTTTCATTCGGCAGCTCAAAAAAGAGCGCTTGGAGCGGTCAGACGCCTCCCGTTACGTGCAATTGATCTGTGGCTTGAACGCGTCTCAGATGACGGAACTTTATCCAGAAACGCTCACCGTGACGCTTGATTTGACTTACTTTTTCGAGCTCTTGCAGGATCCGCTCGATGGGACTTGGCGGGTTCAGAGTGTTTCGGATGCGGCTGACCGCCTAGTGGCGTTTTAGACGAGGCTGTGAGCAGATATTTGATCCATTGGTAAAAGTTCGATTTTCCCCTGTATATAAGAGGAGAAAAAGTGGATTTACGACCCGCCGAACCGTTGTTTGTAAATTGATATGCGGCCGCTTTTTGTATGGAACGGACGCTCAGGCGAAGCGAGAGGACCCTCCGAACTCAATACGGGGAACAAGCGCCGCCTTAGAGATTATGCAGTGCTTGCGGGTGGACTCAATCTCGGGCTGGCAACCGCTTTCTTACTGCTACCGGCGGCGCCTATCGCCGTGACCGTACTCATCTCCGGTTTTGTCGGCGGGAACATCACCTTGAGCTGGATCTTCGGCGTAGTCCTTAATTACTAGAGGGCGTCGAGCAGTTCTTCGATCTTGGTTACAACTTCGGCGAGGCTGAGGTTCGAATTATCGATTTTGATCGCGTCCGAAGTGGCGCTGAGCGGAGCCGTTTTGCGTTTCTCATCCATCTGATCGCGTTGAGCAATGGCATCGCTGATGCCCTCAGCTTGTCGCCTTTTTTCGCGCGTTTGAGCATCGGCGAAGAGAAAAAGCTTAAGGTCGGCGCCTGGCAGGATGACGCTCCCGATGTCGCGGCCGTCCATGATGATTCCGTTGAATCGGTTGCTTCGCGCAACCTCGACTTGCGATTTCTGATAGCGCTTTACCGCTTCGCGCACGGCGGGAATGGCGGCAAATTTCGATACGGCGGCATTCACCGCTTCGGTTCGGAGAGTCGCGTCTACGGGGACCTTGCCGTTGATCTTGAGCAAGCCGGAGCGTGTGGAGATTTCAGTCTCGAAAGTGAGGTCTGCAAGGAGCGATTCTAGCTCTGGTCCGGCGGTCGGTTCAATCGCCGCTTCGAGAGCGTGTGCAGTGACGGCGCGGTAGTGTGCTCCAGTGTCGATGTGGAGGAAGTGTCGACGCGCTGCGAGTTCGCGGGAGGATGAGGATTTACCCGAGGCAGCTCCGCCATCGAGGGCGATGACATGAAAGCGGTCGTTCTCAGGCATGGCTAGCAGTGTGAAGGGCTTGAAGCTTATCGAAGAAATCGGGGAAGGTCTTTTTACAGCAAAGAGGGTCGTGAATCTTTAGCCAAGGCGTTTGAGCACCAAGGAGATCGGCGCAGCCTAGAATGCCGAAACTCATCGCAAAACGATGGTCTTCGTAAGTCTCGATTTCAACGCCTTGCTGAGCGGCGGCGAGGAGGCGGTTGCGGTCAGGTGTGATGTGGAGACTGTCCTCTTTTTCGATCACCTCGCAGCCAAGCTTGAGGAGCTCTTTAGCCATCGCAGCGACACGGTCGGTCTCTTGTTTTCGGGTGTGTGCGATCCCTTCAATATAGGTAGGTGTATCCAAAAGTGGCGACAGGGCAGCTAGAGTGAGAAAGGTATCCGAGAAGGTTTCGAAGTTTTCGTTCAGCCCGGCTCGATTTTCAGAGGCGGCCCTCACAGTCCATTGCTCGGCGGATTTAGTAATCGTCGCACCGAGCCGTTGCATGACCTCGGCAAAGGCCACATCTCCCTGAAGCATCTCTGGCTGAAGACCCGGCAGCTGAATTTGACCGCCGGTCACGATCGGAAGGGCGAGGAAGTAACTCGCCGCCGTCACATCGGGCTCAATCGCATAAACCCCGGGCGACCGATAGCCTGTGCCAGTCGGGACGATGAGGCGCCCAGCGCTGTCCTGTGAAACTTCGACCCCAAACTGCGCCATCATCTCAGTCGTTATTTTGACAAAGGCAGGGCGCATCCCCTCGACCGCAAGTTGTAGAGGCGCCTTGCCATAGGGAGAGGCAAGGAGGAGCGACGAGACGAACTGGCTGCTCGCACTTGAATCGATTTGAGCCGGTCCACCGGAGAGCCCGCGGGTTTTGAGGCGGAAAGGGAAATGACCGGGCTCATCGCCGAAAATAATTTCAGCTCCCTGTGCTCGAAGGACATCAAGGAGTTCCTTCATCGGGCGTTTCCGCATCGGCGCATCGCCATCAAGCCGATACTTAGCCCAAGGATGTAGGGCGAGAAAGCTAGTGAGAAACCGTGCCGCCGTGCCTGCATTGCCGATATTGAAGTCTGCGGAGTGGGTTGACCACTTGCCGCCGGAGCCGACGACGACGACCTTCTTGGCTGTTTCATCAACAGTGATCTGCAAGCCGAGCTCCCCGAGTGCCTTCAGCATGATGCGGGTATCGCGGCTGAAGAGGACCCCCGTGAGTGTGGTTGTTCCCTCGGCCAAGGCGGCGAGGATCAGCGCTCGGTTTGTAAGGCTTTTCGAGCCGGGTAGCTCGACGGATCCATTGACCGCTGTGTTGAAAGGGAGGATGGGAAGCGGATCAGTCATCGTAACTACTCAATTCGCTGCGGTATCCGCGGCCTTCTTCGAGGAGGCCTTCGAGGCGATCGAAATCCTTGCTCTCGAGTGCATCGGTAAAGGCGGTCAGGCTGCCTTGAAAATCTTTTAGAACGTTGAGCAGGGCTTCGCGGTTTTGCAGGCAGATGTCCCGCCACATCTCCGGATGGCCAGCTGCCACACGCGTCGTATCGCGTAGGCCTTGCCCGCAGGCTTCTTTCCAGGGGAGATCCGTGCGGCCAACCGTCACGCTCAGAGCGCTCGCGATAAAGTGGGGTAGGTGGCTGACCCGAGCAACGAGCTTGTCGTGAACATCGGGTGCGGCTTCGAGGATCTGCATGCCAACGCCTTCCCAGAGATCGCGGACGGTTTGGAAGGCTTGGTCAGGAGTTTCTTCCAGTGGCGTAATGAAGCAGGGGCTATTTTGAAAGAGGTCGCGCCTTGCGTGTTCCAAGCCGCTTTTTTCCGAGCCTGCCATCGGGTGAGAGCCGACAAAGAAGCAGCCCTCGGGCAATGAGTTTGGAGCCTCGTGACTGATGACCGCTTTTGTGCTGCCAACATCGGTCACCACAGCACCGGGCTTGAGGATCGGCGAGATCTCGCGGATGAGAGGCAAGATGTGTTCCACCGGCGTGCAGACGACGACGAGATCGGCTTCGCGAGCGGCTTCAGCTGCGGTATCGAAGGTGGCATCGCACCAATTGCCATTTGCGCATGCCTGGCGAATGGCGGGGCGGCGCGCCCAGACAACGATACGCTTAGCTAGACCTTTTTCGTGGCAAGCCATCCCGAGGGAGCCGCCGAGTAGTCCGGGTGCGAGGATGGCGAGGGTTTCAATCACAATATGCAGTCGTATGCGAATTACGCCTTTTGGCTTTGACGCAGCCTAGGCAGTTCATGGAAGTGTTGGAAGCATTCGTAGTGCCCATCTTCTGACAAGTTGATTCGCTGAAACTGTGAGCTTCTTCAAAAAATACGGAACCCGTTCCAACGAACGCCGCAAGGCCAAGCAAGAAGCCCTCGTTATCGGGCTCCTCCTCGGCGTTGGCGTACTTTTTCTCCTCGGTATGCAGTTGCTTTCGCAGCTCGGCCCGCAAGGTGCCTCCGACTCGAACCAAGAGGAAGCGGAGGCCTTCGAGCTCGAGCTTCATCAGCTTGAACAGCTCGTCAAAGAGGTAGCTAAGCTGCAGGAGCAGTTCGTCGCCGTGATCGCCGACGGCGACGTTTCGGAGAAAGATCTGGAACTCATGCAGTTGGCTATATCGAAACAGCGTGAGGTCAGCTCTACCGGCATCTACGGTGATTCGAGCGCGCTCGATAAATTGACTGGTATGGAGGCGCAGTATCAGACCTATGCGGGTGCCACTTTACTAAAGTCCTCTGAGGCGCCGGAAGCAGAGGCAGAGCAGGCTTTCAATCAAGGCCGAACAGAGGAATGGCCTCGCTGCCCTGAACAAGGATTCAGCTTCAAGAGGACATTAACACGCTGTATGCACGGGGTGAGCACCGCAGTGTTATGCGTGTTCGTCAGCTGCAAATGCAGCGCGAGAATTTGGAAGCAGCTCCCCTCGCGAGTCGAGCTATAGAACTGGCTCAGGAGGCTAAGCTGATGATTACGGAAGGCGAGGCAGATGCCGCCATCCCGCTTCTCCGGGAAGCCGCTGAGCTCCATGCCACTTTGCAGCGCGATTTCCGCGCGAGTCGCTACAACAGCCGTTCGGATCAACGTGAAGTCGCCACTCTCCTTATTGATGCGGAGGCGTCGGGACTCGCTTCTAGGCGCAATGCTTTGAAAGCTGAGGCGACTGCGCTGATTGAAGCAGGCGAATACGTTGTTGCGGCGGAACGGCTTGAGGAAGCCCGTGATGTTCAGCGCGAGCTCACGGCGCAGTTTCCAGACAGCTCAGAGGCGGGATCAGGTTTACTCGAAGAGCTCGAGGGCGAGCGCCAATCCGTTCTCAGCGCGAGCACGGCTGATAGTATTCAAAAGGTCCGCGCTCAGCTCATTGCTCTTTTGCAGGCGCGCGAAGGTCGCGATGCGAGTCCACTTGCAGCGGACTTCTTTCGCGGTGTTGAACAGCTGCATGCTAACTTTTCTGCTAGTCGCCATCTCAATCCGGAATGGTTGCTTGAGTCGCGTTATTTGAATTTGAAACGGGATGACCTCGGGACGATTCAGGATGCGGTTTACAGCCGGCTAGTGCCGTTGCCTGGCTCAGCCGATAAGAAGATGCTCTCAAACGAGGTCTCGCAGATCCTCTTCCAACTCGTGATGGGCGCCAATCCTTCCAGCCAGTCAGGGAATCAGTTGCCGGTCGACTCGATCGATTTTAGCGCGGCGCAGGAGTTTTGCCAGCGTTTGAGCTGGATCATGGCATTTGAAGTTAAGCTTCCGACGAGAGAGGAATACCAAGCTGCGCTCGGCGAAGTTGATCGAGCCTTAGTGATGCGCATGGCGTGGTCGAGCCAAAATGCGGAGCGCCGCACGCATATCGTCGGCACCCGCGAAGCGAATACGTTTGGTTACTTCGATTTGCTCGGCAACGCAAGCGAGTGGACGGCTGATCGCCGGACAAATGACGAACGCCAAATCCTTGTCTGGGGTGGGTCGGTGCGTGATACGCTGGAAAGCCTGACGCGTGTTCCTGCCGTCTTTGTTTCGTTGAACGAGCGCTCCCGTTTCACCGGATTTCGCTTTGTAGTGGATTTTTCAGACGCATCAACCGCTGAGTAAGTGATGAGTAGCGAACAGGATCCTGAGCTCGATTTGGTCGAGCCGATGACGCTAAAAGCAAGATGCCACCGGCGCATCATTTTTGCCGTCATGTTGCTCTTCTGCGCCGTTCCGATCATTCTTCTTCTCCTGAAGCTTCCGCCTCCGGAATCGCCTTAGGCATCGAAATTATAGACGCTTTTTAGTCTTCGAGGGCTAGGCCAGTTTGCTCGGCCACTTCCTTCTTCTTGGGGTCAAGACGAAGGGTGCCATCGATCCATTCGAGTTCCAGTTTTGCGTTCTTTGGCAAGTGGGCCCGGCGCGTAATGAGGTTTTGCTTACGGTCGCGCACGAGGACGTAGCCGCGGCGCAGTGGTGCTTCCGGGCTGGATTGAGTGAGTCGCGATGCGAGCTGCCCGAGAAGTTGCCGAGCGTGTTTAATCGGGAGCTCAGGAGAATGTTTCGACAAGCTTAGGTGCTTTTTTGCGAGCTCAAGTCGAGACGCTTGAAGTTTAGCGACGCCTTTTTGGGCGAGCTGGGTTCGGAGGTCATCTAGCTTCAGCCATGCTTGCTCGATACGATGCTGTGGTGTTTGACGCTCGAGAGTGATCTTCATCCGTTCGATGCGTTCAGCTTCAAATTTTAAGCGCTGATCGACGAGGCGGCGCAGACGCTGACGGAAGGTATCGATACTCTCGTGGAACTCGACGAAGTTACTCGTTAAGAGTTCAGCGGCGGCGGAGGGTGTTTCTGCTCTTTGGTCGGCAGCAAAGTCGCTCAACGAATAGTCAATTTCGTGTCCGACGGCAGAAATGATGGGAAGGGAGCTTGCCGCGATCGATCGCGCGACGGCTTCTTCATTAAACGGCCAAAGGTCTTCGAGACTCCCACCGCCACGGGTCAAAATGATGACATCTCCCAGATTTTCGGCGTTTGCTTTTTCAATCATCGCGACAATTTCCAGGGCGGCTTCTTTTCCCTGCACGCGGACCGGTAGAATGCGAACGTGGCCGCGCCACTCCCGACGTTGGAGAATGCTGACAAAGTCTTTGAGCGCCGCTCCCGTAGCCGAAGTGATGACGGCGAGGCGTGCTGGAAGCTTCGGAATCAGTTGTTTGCGCTCGCGGTCGAAGAGCCCCTCAGCCGCGAGTTTGGCCTTGAGGGCTTCGAAGCGTTGGCGGAGGACGCCTTCCCCTCCTGGCTGTAGGATCCGGACGACAATTTGGTAATTACCCCGGGGGGGATAGACACTGAGCCCTCCGTAGATGATCGCTTCCATCCCGTCGCTGATTTGGCCGCTGATCCGGCTCGCATCTCCGCGAAACATGACGGCGCTGATCTGCGCACCGTCATCTTTGAGGGTGAAGTAGAGGTGCCCGCTGGCCTGGCGGCGAAGGTTCGAAATCTCTCCGCGTATCCAAAATTCACCGACCGATCGCTCGAGCAAGGCCTTGATCTGGTGGGTCAAGGCGCTGACGCTCAGAAGCTCTTCTGGCGGCTCAGGCTCCAGCGACATTGACTTTTTGTTGATTGCGACGACGCCACCACGAAACGGCCACCATCGCGACAAAGAAGAGGAAGAGCCCGAAGAGAGCGTATTTGAAGTTTCCTTCAAAGAGACTTCCACCGACAATAATCATACCTGCGCTGAGAGACCCTTGGGAGAGAACGGACCAAATCATGTAGCCACGGAATGGCACTCCTCCGATAGCCAGGCCATAGTTTTGCAAAACAAAGGGGAGGGGAGAGAGCCTGACCATGATCGTTACCGCGACGTGGTTTTCGGCCGTAATTTGAGGCATTTCCATCCCTTTGCGCTCAACCCATTTTAGGATAAACTCGCGCCCAAATCCTGCGCTTACCCAATAGCAGAGGGCGCAATTTCCTGCGATACAGATCAAAGAGGTGAGGAGTCCGCCGAAAAGGCTTCCCGCGACAGCTGCGACGGTGAGGTAGAAGACACTGACAGGAGTGCCAAGAGCGGGAAGCATTATAAAGGCAGCGATGTAAAGTGGCAGGGGAATTCCAAGCAGCCATGCTTGCAGGTTCTGCATTCCCGCGAGCGCGAGCGCCTTCAACTCTTCACCGCTGAGGCCGTTCGCACGAATGATGACGAATGCGATGACGATGAGAAGCACTCCAAAGAGGGCGATCCACTTTATCGGTAGTTTGAGTTTATGTTCAGGCACGGAATCAAATAGGGGCGAGTCGTCTTAGCTAGTTGTGACGATGCTGAGTCGGAGGCGGAGGGAAAGCTTCTTCCATCGAATGGCTATGCGCGTACATAAAAAAAGCGTGCCTCTTTCGAGGACACGCTTGAGTTATAAAAACTTCGAACTGATTAGAAGGTATATGTAATGCTACCTGTCGTGATCGACGAATCAGTGGCACCGATAGTGAAAGCGTATGTTTCACCACGAACAGCTGTAGGCGCTGCTGAGATATACTTGTCAGTACCATAGAGATCTGTGGTAGCGACGGCTTGTGTTACACCGCTTTCGAGCATGTACTGCTGAGCAGCTGATGCAACTTGGCGCAAGTTGTTCGTGATCGCCTTGTCTTGTGATGTTGTGCGGACCTTTTGGAACGCGGGGATAGCCATAGCGGCCAAGAGGCCGATGATGACCACAACGATCATAATTTCAACGAGGGTGAATCCTTTTTTGCTATTCTTCATGATGTTCTCTCTTTTCTTAGTATTATTGGTTTATGATAGATTTGTAGAAAATAAAATTCTTTTTTGCAAGCCCCTGAGGGGCTCTTTGGTCATCTTTGCAAATTTGTTAAGCTTTGATAATTAGTAAGCTAGGGATCTATGCGTAGTCTCTTCCAAGGTGCCAAAGACCATTTTTCCGGAGGTCGATGAGTGAACGTTCTGAACGTGTACTTCCACCGTTGAACCGATTTCGGAGGCCGCATCCTCGACCACGACCATCGCCCCATCGGCTAAGTACCCAACAGCTTGCCCAGGTTCCTTGCCCGACTTCATCAGCTCGACTTCGAGCGTCTCCCCGGCGTTGGTTTCCGGAGCGAGGACTTTTGCAAGTGTTGTTATATTTAACCATTCGACGTTTTGTAGATCAGCAAGCTGTGCCAAATTGAAATCGGTCGTGAGTATCTTAGCTTTAAGCGATTGCGCTAAAAAAACTGATTTTGCGTCAATTTTACGGTAATCTTCGATCGTACTCTCGTGAATACGTAGATCGACGTGGCTTAAATTCTTGAGCTTGGCTACGGATTCGAGGCCGCGACGCCCTCTACTACGGCGCTGTGGATCATTGCTGTCGGCAATAAAGTGCAATTCATCGAGGACGAACTGAGGGACGATCAAGGCGTGGCCGAGAAACTTGTTTTCGGCAATACCTGTGATGCGACCATCGATCAGCGCGCTGGCGTCTGTCACTGCGAGAGGAACATCGACCCCATGAGGCACAAACCGAACGTAGGGAATGACGAGGTTGAACTCGTCTTTGCCGCGCAGGGCGATGACGGCTCCTAGATACATCAGGACGGTAAAGACGGCGACGCGGGCGATAAAGAAATTCTGCAGGTAGATCGCACTTGCTTGGGTGGGATCATCAAAAGTGAGATCAAAGAGCGGTGAATTCGTAATGAAGTAGGCGGCGAGCCAGCCCGTGAAAAGGCCAAATGAGATGGCTGAAAGCCCGCGCAACGAAAAGCCTTTGAGGAGGATGTCAGTAAGGATGACGAGGGCGCCGAGGGCACCGCCGCCGACCATTGCTCGGATGCCTTGCGTTTCCCAACCGGGAATCACGAGCGTCGAGATATAGCTTCCTGCGATACAGAGGAGGAAGAAGAAGATTCTGATGGCGCGTAGCGTGGCCGACATAGGTGTCTCTCATATCGGCCCGTAAAGCGTCGGCCTTTACCCATTCATGCGTTTAGACGCGGAATTTCGTTAAATTTTTTACAATTGTGTTCTGATTTGCCGATAAAGAGTTCTAGTTTGTTCTCACCGATTCACCATGGCCGCAAAGACCGCTCTTAGAGTTTCTCGTCAAACCACCCTCATGCTAGCCATCAGCTTACTGATGGCCGTCGTGACGTTGGTGGGGTGCCTCTTCGTCATCAGCCCGCCTCAGTCGGTCTTCCTCATCAAGTATGTGGGCTATTGGCTGATGTCGGCAACGCTTGCGCTGTTTTTCGTCATCTGCTGGAAGGACCTAAAGGAGCTGGGCGCTGTGCTGAGAAGCCATTGCCGAGCTCACAAGGTGGCGATTGCGTTCGTTCTTTTGCTCTCCGGTTTCTTGCATCTGCACGAGATTCACATGATGAAGATACTGGCTGATGAGGCAGTCATCTCGGGAACTGCACAGAGTATGCATGAGGATCGCTATGTTGCCATTCCATTACAGGCGCACTACTTGAATGGGCACTTGGAGCTGATGACGGATATGCCGGACAAGCGGCCATATCTGGTCCCATACCTGTTCTCGGCGCTGCATGACTTGACCGGTTTTCGCGCTGAAAATGCCTTTATCCTCAATGCGCTGGCCGGAACCGGCCTGCTTCTTGCGCTGTATTTTTGGGGCTTCCACTTAGCGGGCGTTCGAATGGGACTGACTCTAGCCCTGCTCATGGCGGGTTTGCCGTTGCTGGCTCAGGTGGTGACTTCTGCAGGGTTGGAACCAGTGAACGCATTTCTCTTGGTCGCCTTTGCCTTGGCTGGCTGGCGGTATTTTCGGAGTTCGGGAATAGAGGGCCTGACCCTCTTTATCTTCCTCGGCGTTATCCTTTCGCAGGCTCGCTACGAATCGATCCTTTATACGGCGTCGATTCCCGTCCTCTTTATTTTAAAGGGACTGCGCGAGAGGACCTTTAGCCTGACATGGTTCTCCGTCTTTTCACCAGCCCTTTTGGTCCCGCCGTTGCTCGTGCAAAAGATCTTTCAGAGCAACCGCTCCTATTTACAGCTCGATAGCGCTGATGAGGTAGCGTTCGGGTTGGGGTTTTTGTCCGAGAATATCTCCCATGCACTCTACTATCTTTTCAATCTAGGCATATATAATACAAATGCACCGTTGATATCGGTGATTTGTGTCGTCGCTTTTTTGTTTATTTGCCTGCGCATACCGAAGTGGATCGGACAAACTCATGTCGTATGGGTTTGGGTGGCTATTGGCCTGCCGACGTTGTTTAACTTTGGTCTCCTCATGTTCTACTACTGGGGAAATCTAGATGACTTGATGGTCTCTCGCCTCTGCTTGCCACTACTGATTTTTGGCCTCATGGCCGTTCCGATTATTCTTCAAGAACAGTACCGAAATAAAAGACTACCACTTGCATTCCCAATTTTGGCCGCCGCACATCTCTTAACGTTCACTCTCGCTTCGAACACACAGGGCGAAGCAACGAGTCGATTGAAGCCGGCCATTGCGTTGGAATTCGGATACGAGCAGCTGAGTAAACTACCCGCTGAATCGAGACCCTTTGTATATAGCAGAACGAGCACGGCCTTTATCATCAAAGGCTATGCCTCATCGTATCCAGAGGCCCTCTTCTATAAACTGAATTCAATTCCCTGGATGCAAGACATCGGACTCTATGACGACGTCTATTTGCTCCAGCAGTATAGAGTCAATCTAACGACGGGGGATGAAGTGGAATACATGTCTCCACCGCTGGATCTTTTCTTTGATAAAGAAGTTGTAGCGGAAATGTGGGTCGACGCCATGTGGCTCGTGCGTTTTTCCAGAGTGACGGGAGTTCGCGCTGTCACGGATAAAGCAATGAGTGACTGGCTTGAAGTGCACAATTTAGATCCGACAGAGTATGAAGAGATGGTGACGCCCAACTACACTTGGCCCACAGATGGATACGAGGCCGAGGGCGACTACCTTAAGGACTGGTACACGCGCCTCCCTTGACCTAGAATGACTGATATAACTTACGATTTAAGTCTCTTGGAGGCGAGCGAAGCGAAGTGGAAATCGTCGCCCGCTTTGCGCTACATTTATGGCCGGTTTTACCAACAAGCTCTAGGCTGGATCGTCGATGGCCCCTGTCTTGAGCTCGGCGCTGGTATCGGCGCGGGCCGCGAGCTCATTCCCGGCCTCGTAACAAGCGATCTGGTTCAGACTCGGTTTGTCGATCAAGCGGAGGATTGTTACGAGGTCACAAGACACCCTGATGGTTGGTCTGGCCTGCTTGCGATTGATGTTTTTCATCACCTTACTGAGCCGTTGCGATTTTTAGAATCGGCCGCGAAGGCCCTGCGCCCTGGAGGACGGCTGGTTCTCGTCGAGCCTGCAGCAACACCGGTTGCGATGCCGCTATACAATCGTTTTCACGTCGAACCGATGCGGCCGAGCGAACTGGATCCTCCCTTTTCATTCGACGTAGATGAGAAAGGTGAATTTGCCAACATGGGGATGGCGGTTGCTCTGTTTCTCCATCATCGCGAGTGGTTTGAAGCGCACTGTGAAGAGCTTGGGTTACGCCTCCTTGAGGTGAAGTTTTCAGATCCATTAGCGTATCCACTGACGGGCGGATATTCTGGCCGCCAAAGGCTCCCAGATAGCTGCATCCGATTTTTGGGAAAGTTTGAGAAAATTCTCCCATCCTTTATTCACCGCCTCTTCGGCTGGCGCATGACCGTCGTCCTTGAGGCCTGCAACTGAGTCTATTTATTATGTCCGCACCCAAACGATTTAACTACAAGGCCTACTTTGAGGCTGTCTCGAAGTCACAAGAACGCGCCCAACGCTATCAAAAAGGCTTTCATCGGCAGATCGCGGGGCTTCTCAAACACCACGTCCTCCCGGGGCAGCGTATTTTGGAATTGGGCTCGGCCCGTGGTGATTTGCTCGCCGCGCTTGAGCCGAGTTATGGGCTAGGCCTCGACTTGAGTGAAAATCAAGTCGACCGGGCAAAGAGGGCGCACTCCGACCCCTCACTAGAATTTCGCCAACACGATGTTGAGGAAGGGCTTCCGGTCGAGGCCTACGATGTCATCTTGATGGATTACCTCATCGGCTATCTGCCTGATGTGCAGAAGGTCTTGGATCTTTTGAGGTCCTGCAGGCACCCGCGGACGCGCCTCTATATCACCTCGCTCAATTATATCTGGAAGCCATTTCTGGTTCTTGCCCAGCGCCTGGGATTGGTCTCTGCCCAGCCGGCGAATAACTGTTTGAATAGTCAGGATTTGATTAACCTTCTCGAGCTCAGTGGCTGGGAAGTCGTGCAACAGGGTAGTGAACAATTATTCCCATTTGAGATCCCGTTTATTTCTAGCTTCTTTAACCGGTTTTTGGTGCGCCTCCCGGGTCTTCGGCACCTTGGTTGTTCGCTCTTTTTGACTGCACGACCGAAGCTTGAGCCACGCCTGACCGAAGAAGTTTCTTGTAGTATCGTTATCCCCGCTCGGAACGAGTCGAGCAACATCCGCGCAGCGCTTGAAACGATCCCAGTTCTTGGCAAGGGGACCGAAGTGATTATCGTCGAAGGCCACAGCACAGACGATACGTGGGAGGTTGTTCAGCGTGAGTGCGAAGCGTATGAAGGACCGCATAAATTACATTGGTGTCAGCAGCCCGGAAAAGGGAAATGGGATGCTGTCTACGAAGGCTTTAAGCATGCCAAGGGTGATGTATTAACAATCCTCGACGGCGACCTCACTGTCCCTCCGAGCGATCTGACAAAGTTCTACGATGCGATCGCTTCCGGTAATGCCGAGTTTGTGAATGGTTCCCGTCTAGTTTATCCGATGGAGAATAGGGCCATGCGTTTCTTGAACTTTATCGGAAACAAGTTCTTTGCTATGACCTTGAGCTTCATTCTCGGGCAGCCGGTTAAGGACAGTCTGTGCGGGACCAAGATGATGCTAAAGAGCGATTTTTGGCGGCTAATGAAACGGATTGAGGAGTTTGGTGACTTTGATCCCTTCGGAGATTTTAATCTCCTCTTTGGGAGTTCACTGCTAGACCTTAAGATCCGTGACTTGCCAATTCGCTATCGTGAACGGACATACGGCGATACGAATATTCGGCGTTTCTACCACGGCCAGATTCTACTGCGGATGTCTTGGTTCGGGCTCCTGAAACTGCGTTTCCACTCTTTGCGCACGAGACAGATTCGGGAAAAAGAAAAGCACCTCGCCGCAAAATAAGGGGAGATGCTTTGAAAGAAAATCGGGGTTAGCTGTTGATTACTCTGAGCTCTTTAGCGTCTGGCGCGCCCAGTCCTCGAGCAGCGTCATTTCGTATTTGAAATGCGAATTTCCGATGCTCGTGATTCCGAAGTCAAAGTTCAGATCCTTGATCGATTCTTCACCTTCCGCAACGATCGCACCGCTTGGGTCGCGCAGGGTATATTTGAAGTCCATCGATGGGGGATAGATGCCTTCTACGTAGCGAATGTCGGAATTCTGCCGATTGCGCCATGGCTGGATGTCGCCCGCCATATCAATATTGTCGAATGTGATTTCGAGTTTTCGGTCTTCGCCAACAATTTTTTTCAGTCGGAGGCTTCGTTTTACTTCTTTCACGAAGATGTTTTTCGTCTTTTCCTCCGACAAGCCTTGGAGAGAGAAATCTGTGTAGTTGTCGAGGTCTTCAAAATTGAGCTTAAGGGTCGCGGCATTGAGCGCGGTAGAAAGAGCCAGGAGGGCGGTGGTCGCTAGGGTAATGTGCTTCATAGTTCTCTATGTGTGTTAATTGATGCTAAATACGATATAACTAAGAGGCCTGGATGCAGAATTTTATTCTCAAAAAGTATCCACGGTTCCTCCTTTTGTCAACTTTTCGACCGTATTAGCGCCACTCGTGCTTTGGATAACGTCCCCGGAGCTCCTTTTTGACCGCCTGGTAGGAGCCCTGCCAAAAGGCGTCGAGGTCATCCGTGAGCTGAGCAGGCCTTTGATTTGGAGCAAGGAGCTCCACCCGGGGCCGGACGCGGCCTTCGGCTAGGGCGAAGCTGGCGTGAGGGAGGTCGTAGAATTTCTGTAGCTGGCCCGAGACGACAGGCGAGCCCTCCTCGGGATAGCGGACACGAAATCGCTTTCGGTCTCCAAAATTCAGTTCCCGTGGAGCTAGTCGTTCCACTTCAGGTGCGAGACCCGCTGGCATCCAGTCTTCCATCACAGGCATGACAGGCTTCTTTTTGATTTCTGAATAGCTCTTTGCTCCGAAACAAAGCTGCTCAATAACGAGCTCTTTATCCTCCTCGGTAAAAGGGGTGAAACCGTAGTCAGCGCATGTCTGGGCGAGAAAGTTGACGCGAGATATCCACTCGTCGACACGGTGGGTCCATTCCTTGAGCACGACATCACCTCTCCGAACGGCTTCGGCAAGGAGGCCGGCGGCCGCATCCGGGTCCACTTCGTTAGCCTCCTTGCTAGAAATGACGAGTTCGCGGAAGCGTTCCTCCATCACGGTGACGATCCGCCCCTGGTTTCCCTCGAGGCGGGTTTCGCGCTGCGCAGTGAATTGGTCTTCGAAGCATTCTTTGAGCAAAGCAGGGTCAATCGGCGTGTTTTGAGTCAGAAAAACTGAGACCTCCTTGCCGATCGTGCGTTCCTGTAATTCGGTGGCGACGACCCATTCCGCAGTCCGTGCCAGGCTCTGGCGGTCGATGTCGCCACGGCGCCCACGCGCTGTTTGCGCACTGTAGTTTTGGCGGTTGAGCCTTTTGGCAACATTGTCCGCGAAGCCTGCGAGGAGTATTCTTTGAAGAGTCTCTAGGGTGAGAGCGGCGGGCTCGGTTTTGAACTGATCAATGTCTTTCAAGGCGCTGATGAGCTGGGCGACTGAGCGGGCTGTCTCGCGGGCCGCGTTCATCTTGATCCCGTGCGCCTTGCCCCAGGGGAGCGAAAATCGGGCTTGCTGGGCTCCCTGCCAAGCGAGGATGAGGGCTAAGTGATCTGAGCCGAGGTCGATCGCAGGTTCCAGCAGGGCCTCTCGTTGCTTTTCGACCGATCGGTCAACTCGATGCTCTAAAATGGAGCGACTCTCGAGGAGGCCGGCCAAGGGGCAGCCCAGATCAGCTTGTTTTAGCTTTGCTGCTTCGAGAACAAGGGACCCTAGGCGAGGATGAAGTGGCAGGCGGGCAAGGTGTTTCCCCTTGGTTGTAAGACCGCTATTCAGATCGATGGCGCCGAGTTGGGTGAGCAGTTCCTCTGCTTCCTGGACGCGCTCTTTGTTAGGCGGATCAAACCATTCAAGGGACTCGATCGACTCAACCCCTGCGGCATGGAGCCCGAGGAGGGTTTCCGCTAGCTCCAATCGGTGGATTTCTGGAGCGAGGAAAGCTTGGCGATGGGCGTGCTCTGACTCTGTCCATAGGCGCAGGCAGCGCCCGGGAGCGACTCGCCCGGCCCGGCCCGCGCGTTGATCGGCCGAGGCGCGGCTTATGTTCTCTACAATCAAGGTATTGAGGCCGCGGCGGGCGTCATAGCCGGCGATCCGGGCCAGACCTGTCGATCACGAGACGAACCTCGGGGAGAGTGAGGGAAGTTTCGGCGATATTTGTCGCGACGATTACTTTGGGCCGATTCGAGGCGCGAAAGGCTCGATCTTGTTCCTCTGAGGCTTGTTCGCCGTGGAGGCGTAATATTTCATAAGGCCGCGCATCGGGCAGGGCTTCAAGGGCTTCGATCGTTTTACGAATTTCGAAGGCGCCCGGCATGAAGATCAAGCAGTCGCCTTCAAACCCGTTGCGCGCTTCTCGCCTAAAGGCACTTGCGACGTTTTTCCAAACAGGGGCACGGCTATCGACTTCGCTGGCTCTCGTATAAGCTATTTCAACGGGGAAGGTGCGCCCATCGGAGCGGAGGGTTTGGGCCGGAGCTAGGTAGTCCTGCAGTCCCTCGGGGGAGAGGGTGGCGGACATCACAAATAGACGTAGATCAGCTCGGTCTTCTTTCTGGAGACGCCGGACCATCGCGAGGCCCACATCGCCAGCGAGGTGTCGTTCGTGAAATTCATCAAAGATGACCGCCGCGACGCCTATGAGCTGTGGGTCATGTTGGAGTCGTCGTAGAAGAATACCCTCCGTGAGAAACACGATCCGGGTGGCGGCGGTCATCTTCTTGTCGTGGCGGATGTGATAGCCGCCGTCTTTTCCTAGGGGCGTCTGCCATTCCTCTGCGACTCGGCGTGGCTGGAGCACGAGGATCGTTTTTTCAGACCCCGCGAGCTGCGCCAGCATTTGGGGTATACGGGTGGATTTGCCCGATCCAGTCGGTGCGCTGAGGACAACGTTTTGTCCGGTGTTCCACAGCCCCTCGACGTCTGGAGACAGCGCATCGATGGGCAGTGGTGTGAGGATATTTGCCATGTTTCCCCGACCATTGGGGTGCACGGGGACGGTCATCAACAGTTTTGCGGTAAAATATTTTTGCCAAACGAGGTAGAACCCTGAGTAATAGAAAGCCGACAGGTGTGGGACCTGTCGGCTTTTGAAGCCTCCTGAATATGGAGGGTACTCATTGCTTTGCTATCTCTTGTGTCTCTCACTCGAGAACTATGTCTGAATGAGGGTGTCTTAAGTCCTCATCTTGGTGTTAAAGGTTAGAGCTTTAAACATCCTCACCTATTCCAGTAGACGCGCGTTTTTCTGAAGTGTTCAGGTGATTTCAATTTGGCGCGCTTTTGCCTGAGCCGCCTTGGGAAAGCTGACGGTCAAGATGCCGTTCTCCAGCGGAGCTTTTGCTCCTTCGAGGTCGAGGTGGCGCGGAAGGCGGACTTGGCTTTGGTAGCGAACTTTGCCGCCTCCAGTCCTTTCGTTGTCTTCCCCGTGGATGTTATCGGCGCCCGGGTTCTCGGTGCTGACGGTGAGGACATTCTTCTCAACCTGAAGGTTAACGTCTTCCCGGCTCGTCCCAGGGACTTCGAAGATGAAATCGAAGCCTGCCTCGTTATCTTTGTAGCTCACGCGCTGGCTACGGGGGCTTTGATGCGTTTGTTCACTCGAGCGCCCAAGAGGAGCCAGGCGGGTCAGCGCGTCTTCGAAGAGGCTGCTGAAGTTGCCGAGGGAACTGTGAATGTCGGGTTGTTGGTATCTGATGAATTTCATTGTTTTATCCGTTAATTGTTGGGTTAGGGTGTGCCCAACAGATTGCACGGATGATACCAATCTAATGAAATCTATAAGTGCCTGATATAGAAGGCACTGCAAATTGAGGCGAAATCAATAAAGCGACATACTGTCACACTTCGGCCGCATATTGGGACGAATTATCGACCTGCGAGAGGAGCCTTTAGAAGCTCCAGAGCATCGGAATTAGAATCACTGCCCCGGCCATGTAGATGAGGTTCAGTGGAATTCCGACTTTGAGAAAGTCTTTAAATCGATAGCCCCCTACGCCGTAGACGTAAGTGTTTGTCTGGTAGCCGATAGGAGTGCTGAAGCTCGCCGAACTGGCCATACAAGTGGCGATGACAAAGGGCCTTGGATCGACCCCCAGTGTTGTTCCAAGGGCGATCGCGATCGGCGTCATGAGGACAACCGTTGCGTTGTTTGAGAGTAGCTCGGTGAGGGCATTCGTCACGGCATAGAGCGCGATCAACAGCACATACGGCTGCCACTCGGGCGAAATGCCAACGTTTGTCAGCCCGACGAGGCCCTCTGTGACGAGGCCGCTCGCACCCGATCGATCCATCGCCATGCCGAGTCCGAGCATACTGTAGATCAAAATCAGCAGGCTCCAGTCGACGGCGGCATACGCCTCCTTCGGCTTCAAAGTATTCGTTACGAAAAGGACGACGACACCGAGAATTGCAGCGGCAGAGATGGGAAGGAATCCGAACGATACGGAACCAATGATGCCGGCGAGAACACCGAGCACGATCGGCTGCTTCGAACGCATGTTTTGCGCCGGAGTGTGGGCATGGTCGAGGAGCAGGATGTCGCCCCCTCGTCTAATCTGCTCTTTCGCCTCGTCGGTCCCCATCATCAGAATGGTGTCACCAAATTCGAGGGGCAGCGTATCGATCTTGTCGCGCATGTTAATCCCTCTGCGGTGGATCGCGATCAGGATCATACGGAAGCGCTGGCGAAAGTTCAGTTCTTTGATCGTTTTGCCCACGACACTGGAGCGCGGGCCGATGACGCCCTCAACAATCGATCCTTCGTGGGCAGCAATCGTTTGTAGCCCCGTCTCTTCACCCAAGAGATGAAGGCCTTCAACGGAGGAGGCCTCGACAAAACCGGATGGACGGCACGAGAGAATGAGGCGGTCGCCCGCTTGAAAGATGATCGTGCGGATGTCGTCTTTGACTGCAACTTCGTGGCGGACGAGCTCAAGGATGCGCACCCCTCTTTGTTTTTTAAGCCCGCTTTCAGCAATCGTTTTTCCGATCAGTTGAGAGCCGGAACGGATGTAAGCTTCTGTGATGTATTCGCGGCGCTCTTCTTCTGAGAGGATCGCCGTCAGCGATTGGCGCCGAGGAATGATTTTAGTGCTCACAAAAGCCAAGTAAATAGCTCCGAGGATGAGCAGTGGGAACCCAAGCTTAGTGAGCTCGAACATCGTCAAAGGCTCCTGCCCGTTCAGCCTAAGAATGTCGGAGGCGAGGATGTTCGTACTTGTCCCGACCAGCGTGCAGGCTCCCCCAAAAATCGAAGCATAGGAGAGGGGAATGAGCAGCTTCGACGCGGGCACGTCCATCTCTCTCGCCAAGTGGAGGATGACGGGGAGAAAAATGACAACGACAGGCGTATTGTTAATGAAGGCCGAAAGCCCACCCACGACAAAGACCATTGCGAGGACGACAACCCCGGTTCCCAGCTTGGACAGCTTGACCATACTGTTGGCAATGATCTCGATCCCGCCGGTTTTCTCTAGGGCAGCACTGATGATAAACATGGCCGCGATCGTCAGCGGCGCCGTCGAAGAGAAGACATTGAACAATTCGGCCGTCTTCGGGAGGTTATCCGAAATCGGGAGTGAGCCCGCTAGAAGGATGACCCCAAAGGCAGTCAACGCCGTCACATCCGTCGGTACGCGTTCCCAGACGAAACTGCCTACAGTGGCGATAAGGGTGAATAAAACAAAAATTATCTCCCAAGTCATTGGATCAAATTGAATTCTGAGAGTGCGACGCTAAGGGCGGGAGACACAAGGAGATTTCCTCCACCAAGTAGCTTGTTCGATATTTATTCTCCTTGGTCGAGCCCATCGCGTCGTGCAAAAGTAAGTCCAGAGGCGTATGAAAGTGATTCGACCATGGTTATGAGATGCGTATTTGCAGTGCTTTTGGCGCTTAGCGGGGTGTCAGCGTATCCGCAGACCTGGCTCGCGGGTAGCGGCGATGGATCATGGCGATGGATATATTTCGGTCGCCGACCTGCGTAGTCCGGCGGAACGCCCTGTTACCTTGCGAGCTACGCCCGAGACTTCAGAGGGGCTCCGTGAGGGTGCGGTCATTCGCCTGCAACTGGGGCAGTATGAGGGAGAATGGTGGCTAGACAGTTGGTGGCCAGTGTCCTCTGCCGCAGCGGCTCGGCTCGTTGATGAGCGATGGTGGTTACCCTTGGAAGAGGAAGGCGACGCTTTCCCCGCTTCGGGCATCCTAGGGCTAGATGATCGGGGCGCTTTGGTGAATTTAGGCGATGAGGCCTTCCGCCTTGGCGTGTTTATCGTGCCCTACGGTCGCTCTTCTAATGCCGAGGCGGTTCCACAGGCGATTGAGTTGATGAGCCGCTTCGCTGAGCGCCTATCGACGACGCCACATCGCGATTTGCCCGTCGTTTTTTGGTCACTTGAGCCTGACCGCGATAAGATCTCCGAGGTTGAAGAGTGGAAATCGCTCATGGGGGCCAGAACGGGGGATTTTATTTGGGTTACGAGCCTTCACGAAATGCATGAAAGTTGGATTGAGCAGCTTTCGGTGGTTTCTTTTGAGGTAGAAGGGCAACCGTTGCAGACAAATCCTATGGTCGTCGCTTTTGCAGACCAAAAAATGAAATCATGCGTTATGAGGGGCATTCGTGGCCCCTTGAATCACTCGTTCTGAAGCTCGACGTCGGCCTCTTAATATCTCCAAGGAGTGCAGATGAATAGAGTGGGTGCGGAAAAAGCTCGTTATGGGTGGTCGGATTTGTAGCTTTTTATTCCTTTATGATCGAACGCAAAACCGCATACGACCGCGACGAGTTGATCCTCTGTGGCAAAGGGAAACTATTTGAGCCGGGCCACGCCCGACTGCCTTTGCCCAACATGTTGATGTTTGATCGGGTCGCCGAAATCGATGCGAAGGGTGGCAACCATTCAAAGGGCCTCGTTGTTGCCGAGCTAGATGTGCAACCTGACCTCTGGTTTTTCGGATGCCACTTTGAGGGCGATCCTGTGATGCCGGGATGCCTCGGCCTCGACGCGCTTTGGCAGCTAGTGGGCTTTTATATTACCTGGTCTGGTCATCTCGGCAACGGGCGGGCCCTTGGTGTCGGCGAAGTGAAGTTTATTGGGCAAGTGCTTCCGGAGGTGAAGAAGGTGACCTACGAGATTCACATCAAACGCCTCCTTACTGGACGCCTGAAAATGGCGGTGGCAGATGGCCGAGTGCTTGCAGACGGTCAGGAAATTTACACCGCGAGTTCGCTCCGTGTGGGCCTTTTTTCAGACACCAATTCGGCCTCCTCTTAGTAACTGTGATTTTTCCGGATCGAACTTGCACGGCCACGATGGCCTCTTCTCTATTATCGACCCTATTGAGATACGAGTTGCGATCCCAACGATAGAACCTTAGATAATATACTATGCAACGACGAGTCGTCATTACTGGAGCTGGAATTATTTCGCCGATTGGCAATGATCTTGAGAGTGTTCTCAAGTCGCTGCGCGAGAGTATTTCGGGAATCGAATTCAGTGATCTCTACAAGGACGGTGGGATGCGGAGTCACGCTAGTGGCACGGTCAAAGACCGCACATCTCTCCTAGCTTCAATCGATCGCAAGCTCTCCCGCTTTATGGGCGACGCCGCCGCGTATGCCTACCTTGCGATGCGACAGGCGATCGAACATGCCGGATTGAGCAAAGAGCATGTCAGCCATCCGCGAACAGGTGTTATCGCCGGTAGTGGAGGAGGCTCACCTTTTGCTCAGGTTGAGGGCGTTGATGTATTACGGGGAAAAGGCATTCGCCGTTGTGGCGCATTTCGGGTCCCGCGTGTGATGTCGAGCACGGTCTCTGCAAACCTCGCGACAGCTTTTGGTATCCAAGGCGTAAATTACTCGATTACGAGTGCCTGTGCGACGAGTGCCCACTCAGTGGGAGCCGGCCTCGAGCAGATCGCTTGGGGTAAGCAAGACATCGTCTTTGCTGGTGGGGGCGAAGAGGAGTCTGTCGAACTGGCGGCCTTTTTTGATTCCATGGGAGCGCTGACGACGGGTCATAACGACACGCCTACAACTGCCAGCCGGCCCTACGACATAACACGTGACGGTTTCGTAGCCGCAGGTGGCGGAGCGATGATCGTGCTTGAAGAATATGAGCACGCTGTTGCTCGTGGAGCCACCATCCTCGCTGAGGTTGTTGGCTACGGCGCGACCAGTGATGGTGCAGACATGGTCGCACCGAATGGTGAAGGCGCGCGCCGCTGCATGGAGCAAGCGATCGCGACCGTGGATACGCCGATTGACTACATCAATACTCATGGCACGAGCACACCGGTCGGCGACGTCGTCGAACTCGGCGCCTTGCGTGCAACTTTTGGGGACAACATTCCGCCGATCAGTTCAACCAAAGCACTGACGGGTCACAGCCTCGGTGCAACCGGAGCCCAAGAGATCATCTACAGCATGCTCATGCTCAACAATGGTTTCATTTCACCCAGCGTTCACATCACCGAGCTCGATCCGCAGGCCGAAGGCTTCCCGATCGTGCGCGAATACCGTGAGGCATCGCTGCGCACGGTGATGTCCAACAGCTTCGGGTTTGGCGGCACGAATGCATCGGTCGTTCTCAGGTCCATCTAATGGAACCAAGAGTCAGCAGCGAGCGGGGGAATTACGCACTGTCGTTATTTGCTCTGGTCGATCGAAGTAAAGTTGACGACGCTAATCAGCAATTGCCGGAGCTCGCAGAGCAACTTCAGGCCTATCTGGGCGGAAACATGGGCATCGAAATTTTGGATAGTCGGATCGAGCAACTTGGCGGAGACACCTACCTTGTGCTCAACGGCGTTGCGGGACCTTCCATTCCCGCTCTCTTCGCTTTGTGCGATGTGCAAAAGACCCAGCTTTTCCGTTATGAACGCGATGATTCAGATTCTGCTACTTTGACGCCGCTCGCGGTCGATCCTTCTGGGGGTAATTAGCCTCAATTGCATGAAGCAACGTAGAGTTTTCGAAAACAGCTTGACGGAGCTTTTTACAGGGGCATATTCCGCGTCTCTTTTAGGCCTATGGTGTAATGGTAGCACAGAGGTTTTTGGTATCTTTAGTTGGGGTTCGAATCCCTGTAGGCCTGCCATTTTTTGAAGTTTTGAAAGTAAGGCTGCTCCGAAAAGAGCGGCTTTATCTTTCTATCCTTAGTGGGTAAGCGCTTTTCGCCGCTTGACAGCCGAAAGACTGCCCGCTGTTTTCCTCCATTCAATTTTAAATATTACCCGCTATGATGCCAACCTATCGTCCCTCTAAGCTAAAGCGTGCGCGCAAATTTGGCTTTCGTGCCCGCCGTGCTACCAAAAGTGGCCGCAAGGTTCTCCAAGCTCGCCGCGCTCGCGGACGCAGCCGCCTCTCGGCGTCTGTCTAGTCTGGTTGGCTGGCGTATCTGCCATGCGCTTTAGGCGCGAACAGCATATTAGACGCACCACTGAATTCTCAGTCGTGCGCACTCAGGGAAAGCGTCGAGATTGCGGCGCTTTTTTTGTGCACCTACTCCGAACAGAGCAGAAAGAGGGCTTAGGGCTGAGGAGAGTTGGCGTTGTTGCGTCTAAGCGCGTGGGCAACGCAGTAGAGAGAAACCGGGCAAAACGGCTACTACGGGAGGCCTTCCGCCACGAAATCGAAGAGCTGCCCGCGGGTTGTGATCTCGTTTTGACTGCTCGCCGCTCGATTCTTAACTTTGATCTCGAAACCTGCCGCCGCCGCTTAGTCACAGCGGTGAAGCAACTGGGCAAACAAAACCACTTGTCTGAAGAGACGCATAAGGAGCGAGAGCAGTGAAAGAGGGCGCCCCTTCGCGGAAGCGGCGACCACTGCATCTTTGGCCTGCGTTCGTCCTACTAGGATTCTACCGTTGGATTATCTCTCCGGTCATTCATGCCTTTGCTCCCGGTATGGGCTGTCGATATCAGCCTAGCTGCTCAGCTTATGCGGGCGAGGCACTTGATCGCTTTGGACTCTTGCGTGGCAGCTGGTTGGCGCTTCGTAGACTCTCTGATTGTCATCCTTTTGGGCACGCTGGTCCCGACCCAGTGCCGAAGACTTGGCCAGGCTGGTGGGCCCGTCGCCGTCACTATTTTGGCAAAACTGGCACAGAGAATGAAATCTAGGCCCGTTCTGGTTGCCAAGTTGCCCCAGAACCCTCCTGATCCTCCGTTTTAAATTTTTCATGGATAAGAAGAACACACTTTTAGGCACGATTTTCCTCATTGCTGCCCTTGGTTTGATGTATTGGAACTCCAAGCAGATGGCAGAGGCCCAGCGCCGGGCCGCGGAGGAGGCTGCTGCTAACCCACCTGTCATCGAGGCTCCTGCCGAAGATAGCGCTGCGCCATTTTTCGGCTCTCCAGCGACGATCGTCAGTGATGTTCCTGGGATGTTACAAGAGGTTGTCCCGCCGCCAGCTCCAACGTCGGACGAGGTCACAACCGTCATTGGCAACTCGTATTTCGAGGCGACACTCACATCGCTTGGCGGCGCAATCAAGACCGTTGCCCTCATCGCGCGCGATGAGGATGGCGAGTTTGTCTACCCGATCGAGCTGGATTCGGAAGAGCCCGTTGTGCTGCATGCCCTCGCAGAGACACTGCCCTTTAGCCTTTCGCAGTTGAGCGGAAATGACTTCCGTCCGCTTGCGCTTGATTTTGCTCTGATTGAGTCATCGTACGATCGCGTTGTATTTGAAACCTCACTACCGCAGGGCTTGGTCATTCGCCGAACTTATGAGTTGGTCGAAGGCGAAGATGGGACCCCGGCAGACTATACAATCCGCCACACACTCACGGTCTTGAATCCAGGCACAACCGACTTTGATCTGTCGGAATTGTATTTGAATATTGGGACGGCCGCGCCGACCAATGCCGACCCTTACGGTATGGACCTGAACGCCTCGGTCAATGTCGATGGCAAGTATAAGAACATCGCCGCGAGTAAGTTTAAGAGCAGCTTCTTTTCCAGCGCCAAAAAGCGTGTCGAGCGCACTGGATCGATCAAATGGGCGGCGGTTAAGAATCAATTTTTCACCTCCATCGTTACACCAGAGACACCGGGTAACAGCCTCCTCTCGCTTCCGGTGAAGTATCCGACCCCACTCAAATCGCGGAAGCCGTCGATTGGGATCACCTCGTTTATTGAGTTCGATTTTGATCTCGTGATGGCAGGCACCTCACAGAGCTTGGTAATGGATTACTACTCGGGGCCAAAAGACTTTAACCGTCTCAAGCAGATGGGTGCCAAGCAGGAAGACGTCATGCACTTCGGCTGGTTCATGGGCATGTTCCTCGGGATTATTGCCTTTGTCGGGAAGGCTCTCTTTAGCCTCCTCAGCTTTATCCACGGCCTGATTGGCAACTGGGGTTTCGGGATCATTTTAATGACCTTGGTTGTCCGCCTCTTGCTTTGGCCTTTGACCGCCAAGGCGGCGCGCTCTTCGAAGCGGATGCAAGAGCTGCAAAAGCCAATGGCCGCGCTCAAAGAGAAGTTTAAAGACAGCCCTCAGAAGCAGCAGCAGGCGACCCTTGAGCTTTTCAAGAAGCATAAGATCAATCCACTTTCAGGCTGCTGGCCGCTCCTGCTGCAATTCCCGATCTTCATCGCGATGTTTAATCTTTTGCGGAATACGTCGGACCTTCGCTTCGCTGAGTTTCTTTGGATTACGGACCTTTCGATGCCGGATGCGTCGATCCCGCTGGGAGACTTTGCCCTCGGTCCGATTAAGGGTGCGATCAATGTTCTTCCGTTTATCTGGCTCGTTAGCATGTGGTTCCAGATGAAGATGATGCCGCAGCCGTCGGTTGATAATGCGCAGGTAAAGATCATCAAATACATGCCTTTCATCTTTTTCCCGATGACCTATTTCTTCTCGAGCGGCCTCGTTCTCTACTGGACGACGACAAATGGCTTCTCGATTTTCCAAGCCTGGATGACGAAGCGGAGTAAGGATTCCGAAGATATTGCGATCGAAGCGGAGATCCTCGAGAGTGAGGAGAAGAAGACCGTCTTGAAGACAGGTCCGATTCCGTCGAAGAAAAAGAAACGCAAGAACCCCTAGTAAGCGAACGGCGCTTACGACCAATCTCCCACCCACCGAACCATGTCTGGACACAGTAAATGGGCAACGACCAAGCGCCACAAGGCAGTCGTCGATGCCAAACGCGGCAAAATCTTCAGCACCCTTTCCAAGGACCTTACCTTAACGGCCCGTAATGGCGGAGGTGACCCAGAGTTCAATCCGCGCCTGCGCACGACGATCGTCAAAGCCAAGGCGGCAAACATGCCTGCGGACAATATCGACCGCGCGATCAAGAAAGGCACGGGCGAGCTTCCCGGAGTTGAATACAGCGAGTTGCTCTACGAAGGTTATGGTCCCGGCGGCATTGGTATCATCGTCGAAGTGACGACGGACAATAAGAACCGCGCCGCCAGTGACGTGCGTTCTACTTTCACCAAAAACGGCGGTAATCTCGCGACCCCCGGTGCGCTTCAGGCGTTTTTCAACCATCAGGGCCAGTTCCTCATCGCGGCCGATAAAACGAACGAAGAGCAGCTCATGGAAGTTGCCCTCGAAGCCGGTGCGGAAGATATCATCGATAACGGCGACCACTTTGAGGTGCGCTCGCCGATGGGTGAATACGACAACGTCGCAACCGCGCTGGAGGCTGCCGGCATCGAATCAGGGAGCAGCGAGCTTGCCTACATCCCGAGTTCGTTGAACGCGATTACGGATAAAGACATGGTGGCTAAAGTCCTTCGCCTGACCGAAGCTCTCGACGATCTCGACGATGTGCAGAATGTCTTCGATAACAGTGAGATCGCGCCAGCGCTGCTCGAAGATAGCGACGCTTAGTAGACAGCCGCCCTCTGGGTGCTATTCAGCGATAGCTGGCAGTGGCTCGGGTAGATCCAAAGACGTAACTCAGTACACCTGGGTTCACGACGATTTCGGATACCTGGGTCGTGTTACTTAGAGTAGCATCAACCGACGTGGTGACTAAAAACGGCATTGGGATTTCGTCGACATAACGGTAGTCGCCGTATTCGACGGTGACTGAATTTGGACCCTCTGCTTCGGCGCTCTTGAAGGAAATGTCTCTTTGCGTGCATAGAAAATGCCCTGCGTTGATCGTCATCTTGTCGACGTAGCGCCCGCTTCGGCGCTCGATCACATAGGGGGCATCGCTGTCATCGCTGCCTGCAGGTAAAAGGGCTAATGCTCCCTCGCGCCAAAGCGAATCACTGAAGGGCTTCAAGGTCATGAGATCGATTTCGATCAGGATCCGATCGAGACCATCGAGCCGACTGTATTGGGTTGCTCCGTGGGTGATCTCAATCCGCCGCCAGATGTCATCCCCATTGGAGCCAGCCGTCATGGTGTAGCCTTTTGTTTCATACAAATAGCGGATGTGATCTGGAGTCCTAAAAATTACGGTCGAGTTGATTCGATCGGTCTTGTCGTCTCGGTGAATAGTGACTTTCCCGGCACGCCGTAAGGTCTGGATGTCCGTGAGTCTTTGCACGCCTCCGTGCGCTTTGAGTGCACGCCTTATGACTCTTCTTGCAGGTCTAGGCGTTCACCGTTGTTGGGTGTATCAAAGAGTTGATTCTCTGGCCGTGTTGAATACGCGAGAATCTCTGCCTCAGTGAGTACTTCTTTGGCAACAAAGCCGGTCTCTCCTGGGCCTTGAAGAACCTTCACGATGATGAAAAACCCACCCACTAGCATAACCATACCACAAAGGATACTTCCGAGTTGGTAGAGTAGGGCGTGATTTCTTAAGTGATTGTGGAATTCCTCTTTAGATGCCATCACCCACTACAGGTATCCAGTTTCTCGGACTCGGCAAGGCCTTGCTTTGGCGCGCTTTTTGATCGCTGAAAGGCTCCCTCATCGACTGGCTGTGGAATTCGAGCAAATGCGGGGGGTTGACGCGTTCGCTATACTCTTACTGTGCGAATGAAATATATAAACAAAGCAGCTTTGATATTGGGGCTCTGGGTTGCGTCGGGAGCCGGTCTTGATGCGGCCGTCCTAAAGGTCGCGGTTTCGTTACCGCCACAGGCCGAAATCGTTCGGGCTGTCGGTGGAGAGCGTGTCGAGGTGACTGTTGTGCTGCCGGCAGGGGTAGGGCATGAGTCCTATTCGCCGCGGCTTAGAATGCTGCGCCGAGTGGCGATGGTTGATCTCTACTGGGCGACGGGGGGTGGGTTTCGAACGGATCTGGCTTCCTAAGCTTTCTGCCTCCAATCCAGCCTTAGAAATCTTTGAGTGGACGGCTGTGGCCTGTGAGCATACGCACCATGATCATGCCGAGCATGAGGACCTCCATCGCTGGCTAGATATCGCAGCGGTTGAAGAGGCAGGAGTACTTTTAGCCGAGCAAATGACGCGTCTTGATCCGGCCGGAGCTGCCCTCTATGCGAAAAATTCTCGGGCCTTTTCGGCTCTTTGTGCTGAGCTCAAGGCTGAGTTAAAAGACCTCTTTGAGCCCCACCAAGGGCGTCGCTTTTATGTCTACCATGGCGCTTTTGGCTATTTTGCGGAGGCCTTTGGTTTGGAGCAAGTGGCCCTTGAGAGCGAAGGCCGTGAGCCCTCCCTTCGTGGCCTGAGCAATCTCATTACGACGGCGCGTGCCGACGGCGCTCGCTTCGTTTATATACAGCCACAAATACAGGCTCCATCGGCCCAGCGACTTGCTGAGGCGATCGGGGCTGAACTCATTGTTTTGGATCCTTTAGCGGAGCAATGGGCGTCCAATCTCCGTTCGATCGCTCAAACCATGGCGGATGGATTCGCCGCTGCCCCGAAATCGAAAGAATGACCGCCGCGATTGAATTCAAAGAGGTAGCGTTTGCCTACCGACAACGTCAGGTGCTGGAGGGCCTTTCATTTAGCATCTCCCCGCACGAGACGGTCTGTTTTGTCGGACCCAACGGAGGGGGGAAATCGACCGCGCTAAAGCTGATGCTCGGCCTCCTCAGTCCGCAAAAAGGCAGTGTCCGTATCCTTGGCAAAGCGCCGCGCCGCGCTCAACGCCGGATTGGCTACATGCCTCAAAGTTTAGAATTTGATCCGCTCTTTCCCCTGACAGTCAAAGATGTCGTGCTCGCCGGGCGTTTGAACGGAATGCGCCCCGGGTTTTACTCCCGCAATGATCGGCTGATCGCTGCTGGCTGCCTTGATGAAATGGAACTCAGCGGAGTCGCTGAGCATCCAATGGCTGAGCTCTCAGGAGGCCAACGTCAGCGGGGTTTGATCGCTCGTGCGCTCGCGGTAGAACCAGAGATCCTCTTGCTCGATGAACCGACGGCGATGGTCGATGCCCATCTTGAGACACGGCTTCTGGAGAAAATTCGGAGCCTCCACCGCCAGTTGACGATTGTATTGGTTTCTCACGACGCCGCGTTCGTCTCGTCCTTAGTCGAACGTGTTTTTTGCGTTAACACCACCGTCACTGAACATGCCGCCGAGGGTTTGACGGCGGAGACGATGCATGCGCTCTACGGCGACGCGGTCCAAGTCGTGCGCCATGATCACGACTGCGCTCACGATCACGGGGAGGGCGGCCATGAGTGACCTTTTCTCTGGGCCAAATGGCTTTTTATGGCTTGGGCTCTTGGTTGGACTGGGGGCAAGTTTTGCCTTTGGCAGCCTCGGCTCAATCATCGTCGCGAAGCGGTTGGGTTATCTCGCCGGTGCGGTGGCGCACGCGTCGCTCGGCAGTATCGGCGTCTGTCTTTATGCTGAACGAGTATTGGGCTGGGCATGGGTGGATCCACTCTGGTGTGGAGCCCTCCTTTCAATGATTGCTGGTCTACTCATGGAGGTGATCCGGCGCGTCTCCCCAGAGCGCGAAGATACTTTGCTTGGCGCGCTGTGGGCGGTCGGGATGTCAGTCGGCTTGATCTGCCTTTCGCAGACCCCGGCTACGCAAATCCATCGAGCTATCTTTTCGGCAACTTGCTCTTGGTTTCGACCGGAGACTTGTGGCGTATCCTGATCCTCGATGCGATTCTCTTGGGACTGCTTGGCGCCTATTATCCGATCTGGCAGGCCTCTGCTTTTGACGAGGAGTTTGCCCGCCTGCGCGGAGTGAAAGTGGAACTCTTTTCGGCCCTCTTTATTGCCCTTGTGAGCCTCAGTGTAGTCCTGCTCTTGTCAGTTGTTGGTCTGCTCTTGGTCGTGGCTTTGATGACGCTGCCAGCCTCGGCTGCTAGCCGGGTGACGAAGTCGCTTGGAGGTATGATGATCGGCGGTGTTGTGATTTGCGCCATCAGTGTGGTCTCGGGCCTAGCGCTGAGTTATGCCACCGATTGGCCTTCGGGTCCTTCGATCGTCATTTTTTCTGCCGTGATGTACTTCGCCTTTGCTCAGTTCGGGAGCTGGCGCAGCCGGCGGCAGGCATAAAAAAACCTCTCCGGTGACGGAGAGGTTAGTAAAGTATTTGGAAGCTGCCGAGCTGCTTACTCGTCTGGCAACGTCTTCTTCAAACCAAAGACGCCCTTTTCGGCATCCCAATCGCCGCGCTTGCGGAGCAAAGCAATACGCTCGAAGCGTTTGAGGACATTGCGCTTTTTCTTGGAGCCGCTTCCACCGGCACTGAAACTTGGATGTTGGGACATGGTTGGATTCTCCTTGTTGAAAAGAAAAACGGTGAAAACACTCTGGAGAGAAGTCTAGAGCAAGGAAAAACGCGTTTCGTGGCGAATTAGTCTGCTCCCGCCGCCTCAACTGCTCTGCATGCCTGGGTCTAGAATGCGGAGAAAAAACCAGACAAGGACCCCCGTTACCGACACGTAAAGCCAGATCGGATACGTCCAGCGAGCGACTGCCCGGTGGGCGTCGAAGCGCTTTAGGGCGGCAAAGCTCAGCGTATTGAGAACGAGAGGAAGCGCGATGACTGAGAGCAGGATGTGACTGATCAGGATGGCGAAATAGATCCCGCGCAGTGCGCCTTCGAGTGTCGTAGGGGTGTCCCCGTGAACCGTGTGGTGAACGAGATAGCCGCCGAGAAAAGTGCCCGAAGCGATCGTCGCCGCGCACATCGAAATGCCATGGGCGCGCTTCTTGCCTTTCTTGATGAGGATAATCCCAAGGGTCAGAAAGGATGCGCTGGTGGCGTTACAGGCGGCATTGAAATGCGGAAGCCAGCTGAGCGCCCCTGCTTCGACGTCTTCGAGGTCGAAGAGGTAGATGAGCCAGATCAGCCCAAGGCAAATGACGGCACTGAGCCCGATGTTAATCGCGATGAGAAGGCGGTTGGACATGGCGCGGTGGAGCTTAAGACGGCGGTGGAGGGTTTACGCCTCGTCTCGTATGATGAGATCGAAGGGGATGAATTGCTCGACCCCGTTGACTGAGAATTGAGCCCAGACTCGGTATTCGCCGGGCTCCTCGACGGAAAAGCGAAACTCCAGTCGCGGGTCTGCTGGGTCCGGAGCGACGCCGGGCAGTGCGGTCGGGTGAAAGTGTGCGAAGCCAGTGCGGTCTGAACTGAAGGCGACGAGGTGGGCGTAGGCATCCATGACCGGGTCGAGGGTCAGGCTTTCGTCGCCTTCGAGCGGATTGATTTCTAAGGTCAGTTCGATTGTTTCCCCGACGACGAGCTTGGATTCGGGGTAGTTCAACTTGGCGGGAAATGGCAGTGCCTCGATCGATGTCGCCGCGGTTTCAGATCCCTGTGCTGCTTCGACTTGAAATGAGCCGGCAAGGAGCGTGCGCTTGGCCGTCTTCAGCGGAATGAAATCGAGATAGAAGTCGTAGCTACCTGCGCGCTGCGGGGTGTGGGTAAAGTGATAGCTGCCGAGAGCACCGCCATCGACCGGATGGAGGTGCTGGTAGTCCGCCAAGGCGTCGTCGATGATCATGGCGTGAATCCGCTCAGTATGGCTCACCGCGATGTCTTCGTAGGCCAGAGGACGCCCCGTCGAGGTCGCGAGCTGGAGGACGAAGGTCGTTTCCTCGCCGACCCGGGGCGTGCTGAGCGCTTCTAGCTTAAGCGCGACTGGATACTTCAGCTCGTCGAGATCGAAGAAGCCAACTTCCTCGATTCCGCAGCCTTCAATCACGCCGGCATCATTGATGTAGGCGCCATAGTGAACGACTTCACAGGCTTCGACGGGAATCGAGCGCAGGCCTACGTAGGCGCCAAGGCAGGCGCTGGTCAGAACGAAGGTGGTGATCCACTGGCTTTTTGAAAACACAGCGCAATCACACACGATACAGGGTGTAGATCAAGCCACACAGCTCGATTTGGGCTGAAAAAGTGGCGTAACGGCTATTTCTGTGCCGCTTTGAAGACGCGTCGAGCGAGGCCAATGAGACGGCGCCCCGAAACACGGGCTTTAAGGCTCTCCCGCATCATGAAGCCATTGACGTATTTGTGCTGGTAGAAATCCACGTCCCCTCGCACATCGGATATTGAGATTTTATCCCCCGCTTGCTTGATCAGGAGGTATTCTGCGAAGAAGCTTTCGGGCCGCATTGGTCGAACCAAAGCTCGGAGAAAACGCGCATGCCAGAACAGCGTTTGTCTGAGGACGCGTGGTTCAAATTCGTCCACCGAGCAGTCGTAGACTTTGCAATACGCGGTCCTGAAATCGATTTGATTTTCAGAAAGGTAAGCTGCAGCGGTGTTCGACATGGGAAGTGAGCGTCTCGCTCATGGATAGCTGGCGGAGGATCGAGGAAGGGCTCAGGTTGAATCAACGGTTTGGGGGAGTAGTCCAAAAATAGAAGTGAGTTATCTTACGTCGCAGTATTGATCTTTCCTCAGGCGATGGCGAAGGAAAAAATTGTTCCTAAATTGTAAAAAAGCACTCTTCTTCCTCGTTTTACGACGACTTGTCCAGTTCGATATGCGTGAACTATGCAGCGTGGAGAGCCAGTTTTCAGTTTAGCCCTTATTGGAGCCGGGCCGGCCGGTCTGTCAGCCGTATTCACCGCGCTGCAAAACGGTATCAGCCCGGAGCAAATCTGTCTTTGCGAGCGGGCAGACACACTTCTAGGCGGATGGCGCCACACCTCGGTTCCCATCATCGAGAGGATGGACCCCTCGGTGACTTGGCAGTCCGCGCAGGGCGGCCTGAACGACCACTCTTGGCTCGAGGCGCTTGATACCGAGTCGTCCGCTGTCTTCGATGGTGGCTCCCTGGTTGCACTCCGGAAAACGCTCCTCGAGCAGCTTAATCGGGCAGGCGTGGCGATTCGCACCGGCGCCAAGGCTCTGGAGATTGGTCGCGATTATAATAACGACTTTCGTGCGTGGTTTGAGAGTGGGGTGCCCATCACCGCCAAGCGCCTCATCATTGCGACCGGTGGCGGCAAAAATCACGGCTATCGCTGGGCCGAAGAAAAGTCGCTTTCGATTCAGCCCTTTCTTCCTGCCGGGATCAACCTGCGGCTCAAAGAATCGCGCAAACGAACGTGGGGCTCCCTCCCTCCGACCAAGGTTCAGGTCGGCCTCGCGTCGATGGACGATCGTGCCGAAGGCTCGATCGAGGGGCCACACCCATGGCTCGGCGGCACCGCTTTGACGCGTCTCAGCCTATGCGCCCCCGCCGCCCTCGCCGCCGCGAATTATAAAGGCTCGATCCAGATCAACTGGCTTTGCCGCGGGCAAGAAGGCGTTTCGTCCAAAGAGCTCATGCAGTTCCAGGAGCAGGCCGGCCGCAGGACGCTTGAAGAGTATCCATGGACGGGCTTGGAGAAGACGGTTTGGAAAACCCTCCTCCAGCGCGCCCGCGCCGAGCCCTCCGCGTTATGGCGTTCGCTCTCCCAGCGCGAGCTCCAGAACCTCGCCTCTCAGTTCACGCGCGCTCAGTTCAAATTCGAGGGCTATCGCCTCGACCGGATCGGGGGTCTCGCCGCCGGGGGTCTCGGCCTCGAGGAACTCGTCCCCGGCACCTTCGAATCAAAACGCGAAGCGGGCCTCTTCTGGATCGGAGAGCTCGTCGATCTCCATGCCTCAGATCCCAACGCCAACCTCTGGCTCGCCCACCTCGCAGGCAAAAACGCCGCCGATGCCGTGGCCCATACTCTCTAAACACGCAGGACGATTCAACCCAACGCCAAGTGGATACAAGAGAGGCTGTCGCGGGACGACGGCAACAAACTGTATCATCCGACGTATTAGAAAAATCACTCGCTCATCTGAGCCATGATTTTTCCTACATGGGTAAGCACTTCTTCATGCTCTTTTGTCGGGCTGAAATCAATGAACTTCAGATCCTTGTCGACGATGGCCGTATGGCCTGCTGGGGCGTAAAATACATCACCCTCTTCAAAGACTTCTTCGTGCCCATCATCGTAAATGAAACGAAACGCTCCCTTGAAAACGTAGCCCAAATGCGGGCAGTGGCAGCTGTCATTTGTGAGGCCTTTGAGCAATGGAGTGAAGTCAGTCCCTTGCGGGAGTTCATGGAAGTTTGCATCCATGTTCCCGAATCCCCATCAAACAGAGTTCCTTCAATGGATAACACATCATTGCGGCTACGCTCTATTATGAACTCTTCTCGATCCCATGTTGAGTTGGGCAGCCCCTTGAAAAGGGAGCCATCAGTGGCTTCGCTGATTATTGTCGGCGAAGGCTGACCCAAGAAGTGTCTGACACCTGGTCTTGCTGCCGCGTCATCCGGAATGGGGTATTGAAGCGCTGAAATAGTAGATACCCTAAGTATTGCGATAGTCACTATCGATACGCAGATACCGACGATCGAAACAGTCACACATAGCTTCCGAGTATTCATTCTACTATGAATTAAACGGAACATGACCCCATTTTATTATTTCGAGCGCTGGCGCACGGCTTCGAAGAGAGCGATGCCGGCGGTGACGCTGACGTTGAGGCTATCGGTGATACCCGACATCGGCAGCTTCGCGGGACGGCAGGGGGCCTCGAGCCATTCCTGCGAGAGCCCTTTGTCTTCGGGTCCGAGGACGAGCGCGGTGGGGGCCTTTAGGTCGATGTCCCAGAGTTGATCCTCGGCGTGAGGGGTCAGGGTGACGGGCTGGATGTGCTGTTCTTCAAGAAAGAGGAGGGCTTCAGCGCTGCTTGTTTCAACGATGGGGAGGTCGAAGAAAGCGCCTTGGGAGGCGCGGATGGCGTTTGGATTGTAAACGTCGCAGACGGCATCGCAGAGGATGAGGGCATCGGCCCCGGCGGCGTTGGCCGAGCGCATGAGGGCTCCGAGGTTGCCAGGTTTCTCGACCCCTTGAGCGATTAGGAGAAAGGCGGGTTTACTAAGAGTAAGGTCTTCGAGTGAGCGGGGGCGCTCGGGGGCGATGCCGAGGAGGCCATCGGGGTTTTCCCGGTAGGCGGCTTTGGCGAAGACGCTCTTGCTCAGTTGCACGACTTCGATCGAGCGTTCGCTGGCTTTCTCGACGAGGTCCATCGCATCCGGTCGCAGAAAGCTTTCGGGCGCAAAGAAGAGGGTGCTGAGTTCCCATCCGCTTTCGATCGCGCGCTCGAGTTCACGTTCTCCCTCGATGAGGAAGCAGCCCGCACGGCGGCGGTGGCGGGCGTCGCGCAGCCGGACAAGGTCTTTGACCCGTGGGTTTTGCAGACTGGTGATGAGATTGGGCGGCGAAGAAGACATCGGTGGGCTTGCTGATGAGTGAGGATAAAAACCCGCCAGCCGACGAGCTGATTTCGAGCGAAGATATGCGTCCTTGCCAGATACGTGCGGAATGGCATCTTCCGCCGACAAGTTGGCCCTGCCAATTTCACTGCCACGATTGTGAGACTTCCGAAAAAATTCGTCCCCGAACCCTTTGCCTATCACGAGGAGGTAGAGCTGGAGATCAATGACCTGACAAACCTCGGTGAAGGCGTTGGCCGCATCGACGATTGGGTCGTGATGGTGCCCTTTGCGCTCCCCGGTGAGCGTGTGAAAGCTCGCATCTGGCGGAACAAAACGAATTACTCCGACGCCGATCTCGTCGAAGTCCTGAAGGCCTCGCCGGATCGCGTCGAGCCACCCTGTGCGCTCTTTCAAGAGTGTGGCGGTTGTCAGTATCAGCACCTCAGCTATGAGGCGCAGTGGCGGTGGAAGACAGCGCAGATCGTTGAGCTCATGCGCCGTTTGGCGGGCTTGGAAATTGAAGTCCAGCCGTGCCGGGGTTCAACTGAGGCCTACGGTTATCGCTCTAAGCTGACGCCGCATTACCAGCGGCCCAAAGATGGGAAAATGGGCCCGATTGGCTTTCTTCGCTATTCAAGTCGTTCGATCATCGATGTGGAGCAATGCCCGATTGCCCGCCCATTGATTAATGAACGGCTGACTGAAGAGCGCGCTCTTATGCACGCGATGCCACCTAAAAAGGGCAAGGGCGGCACACTCCTCCTGCGCGAAGGCGACGATGGGGTGACGACGGACAACAAAGACCTGCGCACGGGATCGGTGGGCGATAAGCGCTTCCAGTTCATCGCGGGGGAGTTTTTCCAGAACAATCCCTACGTTTTGCCGTTGCTCGTGGAGTACGCGCTCGACGAGTCGGAGAAGGGTGGAGAGCGCTATTTTGTCGATGCTTACTGCGGTGTCGGGGTCTTCGGAATTTGTGGAGCGGAGCGCTTTGAGGCGGTGGCCGGCATCGAGGTGAGTCCACCCGCCGTCGCGCTGGCACAAGCCAATGCGGCGCTCAATGGGGTAAAAAACGCCGATTTTCTCATCGGTTCGGCTGAGGCGATTTTCGAGGAACTGAAATTCCCTGCCGCTGAAACGTGCGTTTTGATGGATCCACCCCGCCGTGGCTCAGACGAACTATTTCTTTCGCAGCTCGTTGCCTATGGGCCGAAGCGCGTCGTCTACGTCAGTTGTGGCCCCGATACGCAGGCGCGTGATCTGCGCTACCTGATCGATCGCGGCTACCGTGTGGAGCGCATTCAGCCCTTTGACCTCTTCCCGCAAACTCGCCACATCGAGAACGTTGTCACCCTGGTAAAGGAACCAGCGTAAGCACTTTTTATGGGATGAAAGGCGATGAGCGCCCTCTATTCCATTGAAATGTCCGCGTTGAAACGCGGTTGCGTCGCAGCGGTAGCTACACCAGTATAATCCTAATTTTTTACGTCTAGCCTCTATGCATCAGCTGATAGAAGACAACCTCACCTGCCTCGAGCAAGGCATCCAGTTTCTTGGATGCTTGCCTGCTGAGCTCTACACGACGCCTAGTACGGTGTGTTTTGGTAGCGCAATCGGAGGTCATTTTCGACATAACATTGATCACTACCAGCAGCTCCTCGACGGGATCGCGAAGGGCCGCGTGAACTATGATGCTCGCTCGCGAGATATCGAAGTGGAAACGCAGATCTCGGTGGCGATCGGCGCGCTTTGGTCGCTCAAGGGTGGGCTTTCCGCCCTCACGATTGAAGCCGACGACGGGACCGCGCTCGAAGTCATCATGGATGGCGGGGTTGAGGCGCAATCCACGCGTTCCAGCCTTTCGCGCGAACTCCAGTTTCTCATCAGCCACACGATTCACCACTACGCCTTGATCGTGACGATCTCGCAGACCCAAGACTTTGCTGAATTTCCGGCTGATTTTGGGGTGGCTCCTTCGACGCTGAAGTTTCGCTCCCAATCAGCTTAAGCGATGTGCACCGTTTCTTGGTCTATAGAAAAGGGCGGATATTGCCTATTCTTCAATCGCGATGAGCAGCTTACGCGCGCACCCGCTGAGGCGCCCATAGAGTGGGCCGATGAGGCAGGCATATTCTACGGCCCTAAAGATCCGGTCGGCCGCGGAACGTGGATTGGGGTTAATCCTCAGGGATGGACCTCCGCTGTCTTGAATTATTACGACGCGACTATCGAAGGGCTTGAGAAGCGCCCAAAGAGTCGAGGCGAATTGGTCAGGTCATTGGCACCGTTGACGGATAACCGACTTGTCAAAGCGGCGCTTTCGAAGCTGGCGAAGAAGGACTTCGCACCCTTTCACTTTTTGCGGGTTTCGCCCACCGGCGAGGGGAGCCTTTGGACCTCAAATGGCAAGAAATTGAGTGCGTCTGTCGTCGCGACGGAAAGCCTCCCGCTCACGACGTCTTCGGTCGATACCGAGCGGGTGACCGAGCGGCGCAAGGCGATCTATTCCTCCCTGAATGCGGGGGGCGCTACGTCGGCCGATTCTCTGAAGATGTTTCACCGCTATTTTGATACTTCTGATCCCGCAGCGAGCGTGAGCATGCGCCGCGAAGATGCAGAAACGGTCAGCCTGTCTGAGATTTTCGTGAAGGCGAAGCTGATCACGTTCGACTACCACGAACGAGCAGATGAAGGCACGGGGTTTAAGTCGCCGGTTAGCCTGAAGATTCAACGGATCAAATAGAGCCGCGCGGATGAGATCGATTTGTCGCTGGGTTTGGGTCCTGTATTTCCTCCTCCTGGCAGCCTCTTATCTTGGGCAATGGATCGTATCTGACACCTCAGCGCTTCCGTCGGGTATGCAAATCTTCGAGGTGCCCGAGCGCTTAGCATCCGGAGAACGAACAGGCCGCTTGATCAAGATGGCCACCTACACGAGTGGGCCCGATGAAGGACCCACGCTCGTTCTGATCCACGGTAGCCCCGTCGCTTCATCGGCGATGCGAGGCCTCAAGCGTGAATTGGAGAAGGCTCTGCCCGATTGGAGAATCCTTGTCCCGGACATGCCGGGGCTGGGCGCATCAACGAGCGAAGTAACAGACTACTCGGTCGCGGCGCATGGCTACGCTGTCCTAGATCTGCTCGATGCGCTCGACGTAGAAGAGGCTCACCTCTTGGGCTACAGCATGGGCGGAGGCGTCATCCTTGAGGTCTCCCGGATCGCGCCGGATCGCATTGATTCATTGATCATGGCGTCGGCAATCGGCGTTCAAGCGTATGAGCTTTTTGGATCCTATGAGCTGAACCATTCGGTGCACTGGATGCAGTGGGCCGCGCTGAAAGGCATCGATCTGCTCGTCCCGCATTTTGGATTCTTCGAGAAGCAGCCCCTGGATTTAGGCTACGCGCGTAACTTTTTGTATACGGATCAAAGACCCCTGAGCGAGGCACTCAAAAGCTACGTCGGCCCGATGCTCATCCATCATGGCCGGGCGGATAACTTGATCCCGATCCAAGCGGCAAAGGAACACGCCCGCCTCGTGCCTCAAGCCGAGTTAGAACTCTTCGATGGCGGCCACCTCGATGTGATTTCAAATCCGATGCGCTATGTGGCCCTGTTCGCCGATTTCGTTGCTCGTGCTGAGGCGGGTGAAGCGACCCTTCGAGCTGAAGCAAGCGCCGAGCGTATCAATGCTGCGGATCAGCCTTTTGTCAGGGACCGCAGTTGGCACTACGAGGGGTTAGCGCTCTTTATCGTCATCAGTCTCCTCATGGCTGCGACGATGGTCTCGGAAGACCTGACTTGTATTGGCGGAGGCTTACTCGCGGCCAATGGTTTGATTTCACTCCCAGCAGCCGTTATCGCGTGCTTCCTCGGCATCTTTATTGGCGATCTACTGCTCTACACGGCGGGGAGATCTCTGGGTCGGAGCGCGCTTTCTCGGAGACCAATGCGCTGGTTCGTTCGCCCAGAGGCTGAGAAACGCGCCGAGGCTTGGTTCGCGCGGCGCGGCGCGGTCATCATCTTGGTCTCTCGGGTTTTGCCCGGGACGAGGGCGGCGACCTATTTTACCGCGGGCGTGCTGAAGGCTCCTCTTGGACGCTTTCTCCTTTTCTTTGGGGTCGCGGCCGCGATCTGGACACCGCTTCTTGTCGGAGGCGCCAGCTTGATCGGGGAGCAGATGCTCAGAGTCTATGCTTCATACGAGGCCTATGCGCTCCCGCTTCTATTGGCGACGGGCTTATGTCTGTATCTGATCATTGGATACGGAATACCTGCCTTGAGTTGGGGCGGGCGAAGACTGCTTTTGGGTAAATGGAGGCGCTGTACACGCTGGGAGTATTGGCCGCTCTGGCTGGTGAATGCACCGGTGTTTATCTACGTCTTGTGGCTTGTCCTTATTCGCTACCGCAAGCCGATGATCTTCACCCTTTCGAATCCCGGGATGCCGCACGGCGGGTTCATCGGCGAAAGCAAGGGGGATATCTTAGCGAGTATGCCAACCTTTGCCTCACATGTCATCCCATGGGACCGGTGTCCCGTAGGTGAACCGCTGGATGAGAGAATGGAACGGCTGCGTGCGATTCAGTCGAAGGGTCAGCCTTGGCCAATCGTGATCAAGCCCGACGAGGGTCAGCGTGGTCTTGGGGTGAGAATTGTTAAATCGGAAGAGGAGGCAAAGGAGACGCTTGGCCACTTGGATGAATCCCTCGTTCTCCAAGAGTTCGTCGATGGCCCTGAGTATGGAGTATTCTACTACAGGTATCCTGAGGCTGAAAAAGGAGTGATCTCTTCGATCACAATCAAGCAATTGACCTCTGTGACGGGTGATGGGGAGCGATCGCTTGAAGATCTTATTTTGGCCGATGATCGCACTGTAGATCGAGCTACCTATTTCCTTGATCAGATGTCTGATGCACTTCTTGAGGTGCCAAAGTTAGGTGAGCGAGTGCCGTTGGTTGAGCTTGGGACACACTCTCGGGGTGCGACTTTTTTGGATGGAGCTCACTTATTGACAGACGAGCTGCTTGAGGCAGTTGAAAAGATTTCGCGCTCGTATGAGGGATTCTACTACGGGCGCTTCGACTTTAAGGCACCATCAGAAGTTGCCCTTCGCGCAGGGCAGGGCCTAAAAATGATTGAGTTGAATGGTCTGACGTCAGAGCCGACCCACATTTACGCGCCGGGTGCGTCGCTCTTCACGGGGTGGAAGACACTCATGATCCATTGGCACATCGCGATTCGAATCGGGATGCAGAATGAACGGGCAGGGATGAAGCCGTCGGCAGTGAAGGACTTTATTCACTGGTGGTGGCTGAGCTATCACCGCCAGAAAAACAAGGGCTAAGGAAAGATGCCACGCAGCTGTTTTGCTTTCGCGACGCGCTTGATCCCAAGGGTTTGAGCGGCTTCTCGCCGGGTTAGCCCTAAGCGCTCTTTTTGGTCTTCGACTTCAGCTCGGGCTTTGTCGAGGAGATCGAAGAGTCTTTGTAGAACCTTCTCGCGGGACCAAAAAAGGCTTTGCAAGCCTTGGACCCATTCAAAGTAAGAGACGATGACGCCGCCGCTGTTGCAGAGGACATCGGGGATGATCTCGATGTCGCCGCGCTCTTCGATGATCTTGTCTGCTTCGGTTGTGGTGGGTCCGTTGGCAGCTTCGGCAAGAAAGCGGCAGTTTAGCTTGGGTGCGTTGTCTGCATCAATCACTCGCTCGAGAGCGGCCGGGACGAGGACGGTACACTTGAGGAGAAGAAGTTCTTCATTCGTGATCGACTCGGCACCTTCGTAGTCTTTGAGAGACCCATACGTATTGACGTGCCGGAGGGCATCGTGGACATCGATCCCTTTTGGATTATGGAATGCGCCTGAGACGTAGCTGATACCGATGACGCGATAACCGTAGTCAACAAAACCAAGTGCGGCATTTGAGCCGACATTTCCGAATCCTTGAATCACGACGCGCGTTTGGACAGGTCGGATACGGTGGCTTTCAAGGTAGCGTTTCACGATATAGGCGACCCCGCGACCCGTCGCTTCTTCGCGTCCTTCTGAGCCACCAATTTCAATCGGTTTACCGGTTACGATCGCTGGCGTTGAGCAGCCGATGATGTTCGAGTAAGTATCCATCATCCACGCCATGGTCTGTGGATTTGTGCCGAGGTCGGGTGCCATGATGTCGACGTTGGGGCCAACAAAAGGTAAGACCTCCTGCATGTAGCGGCGGGCGACGCGTTCGCTTTCCCTCAGGCTGAGTGCTCGGGGATCGATCGCAACACCCCCTTTGGCTCCACCGTAGGGGAGACCGACGAGGGCGCATTTCCAACTCATCCACATCGCGAGAGCCCCAACTTCACCAACCGTTACGGCAGGGTGAAATCGGACGCCGCCCTTGGTTGGCCCGAGGGCGAGATGATGCTGCACGCGATAGGCCTCCAGGCAACTGCTGAGCGTAATGGCTTTCGAGTACACATAGCGAATGATGCATCAAAGGCCGAAGCGGCTCTTAAAGAAGGTGTTAAGCCGGATATTGTTTGGGTCGCGGCGGAGCTTGGGGATGATGATGGCTATGAAGTCCTTGAGAAGCTAAGATCATTAGATGATTTTGATAAGCTTCCTGCACTCGTTCTGACGTCTGCTTTTCAGACCAAGAACAGAGAGCAAGCTTCAAACGATGCACTGAGTTTACTCTTAGCGAAGCCTGCAAATCACCTTGTTCTTGAAGCGGGCTGCGAGGCTCTCCTCTTTGCAGATGGCCGCAAGATGAACGAGTCAGATCATCAAGAAGAGGCTCCGTCATTAGAGCTCGATGACGAAGATTTAATTGAGGCGAAGGTACGAGCTGCTTTAACAAATTCTAACAGGCGCAGATTAACCAAGAGCCCATTCGTTGATTACAAAACGTATCTGCCCTTGGATGTGCTCTTAGCGGATTCCCATCGTGCTCGTGGCGCGACGACTCGACGGGTCCTGAAGCATTTTAATAAGGCAACCAAGGTAGTTCAGAGTGCAAACGAAGTTCTTGATTCATTGGAGAATGCCTCTTTCGATTTGGTCATACTATCGCATCCCTTGCTCGGATCTGAAGTGAGTCAAGTGACACGTCTAATCCACTAGAAATTGCCTGAAGGTCGCCGGCCAGTGATTGTGTCGATGGGGATTGATTACCCTGAAGACTCCGTCGAGGCAGGCATCGATGACCATTTGAGGCTGCCGCTTTCTGTTTCGGCGCTAGGGCTACGCCTGATTAAGAAGGCGTAGCTAATAACTGGATACAGTGATCAGACGACAGGCGTTCGGATCACTTAGCTGTTTCAGATATTCTGCTCTCACGGATAACCGTGATCCGTATTGTTCCCGGATACTGAAGCTCATCTTCGACGCGCCTCCGGATTTTTTTCGCGAGGCGACGAGCATCGAGGTCGTCGATCGCTCCAGGGTCTGCGATGATACGAATTTCTCGGCCTGCTTGCAGCGCGTAGGCTTCTTTGACCCCTTCGCAGGAGAGCGCGATACTTTCTAAGCTTCGAACTCGCTGAATGTAACCGTCCATGCTTTCGGCACGTGCGCCTGGGCGCATCGAGCTCAGGCGATCTGCAGTGATGAGAAGTCCGACATAAGGGCTCTCGGCGGGTACTTCACAGTGGTGGGCAGCGACGGCGTTGAGCACGGTCGCATCTTCCTCGCCGTGCTGTTTGAGAAAGCTAGCTCCCGCGAGGGCATGGCTGCTGTCATACTCTTCGGTGAGGACTTTCCCGATATCGTGGAAAAGGCCACAGCGCTTCGCGATCTCGGTGTCTAAGCCCAGTTCGGCGGCGATGAGCGCGCAGATGTTTGCGACTTCGATGGAGTGGGCGAGCGAGTTTTGATTGTTCGCGAGGCGAAAGTGCATGCGGCCGAGGGCAGAAATAACCTCGGGGTGGATGCGCTTGAGGCGAAGGCGTTGAATCGCATTTTCACCATAGGCGATGACACTGCGCTGAACCTCCTCGGTTGCTTTGGCGGCGGCCTCTTCGATCGTTACGGGATGAATCCGACCGTCTGCTATGAGAGACTCGAGGGTGATGCGGGCTATCTCGCGTCGAACGGCGTCGAAGGACGAAATGAGGACGGTTTCAGGCGTTTCATCGATCAGGATGGTTGTTCCCGTCGTCGATTCGAAAGCTTTGATGTTACGGCCTTCACGGCCGATAATACGCCCTTTCATATCTTCGCTCGGAAGCTTGATAATCGTAGCGGTGATATCGTGGTGAGGCTGTGCGGATAAACGCTGAAGGGCGGCGACGAGAATGTTCCGAGCCTCAGCGTCAACTTCTTCGATCGAGCGCTTCAGGTAGTCCTCTTTCAGATCACGAACTTCATCGGCGCAGTCTTCTTCGACTTCGCGCCGCAGTGCTTGGCGCGCTTCATTGATGTCCATGTTCGCGATCTTGCGCAGGCGATCGCGGTATTTCTGAGCTTCGTCGCGGGCGTCGTCTTCGCGCTTTTCGGACGTCGCGATCTGCTCTTCGAGGTGAGTTCGCCTGTTTTCAAGTGCGGCGCGCCCAGTCGCCGTCGTCCGAAGGCCGGACTCGATTTCGATCTTCTTAACTTCGAGTTCCTGCCGCAGATCCTGTTCGCGCCGATCTGCACTCAAGGTCAGAGATCGGGTGGTTTTTTGATAAACCATCCAACCGACGCCTGCTGAGGCTGCCGCTGCTACAGATAATGCAATCCAAGTATCCACCAAAAGTATATTAGAATGCGGGCACCGAGGTGCCGCGTGTAACGATAAATCGAATCTCTAGTCGGTTAAGCTGCTTGTTAAGTAACACCATACAAAGGCTGAGAGTGCTTTCAGTCAACTTTAGCGGAGCTCTTGACCGGTGCCTGCTTCGACGATCTTGAAGTTCTCGACGTGGTAGGTGGGGTCCGCACGGAAGCTGAGTTTGACGCCATAGGTCTCTTCGATCTCGACGAGCACGGCTTCGTCCTCGTGGCGCAGGCGTTCGAGGGCATGCGGGTGACAAAAGACGCGCAGCCAGGTTGGCTCTGCAGGCTTATCAGCCGGTGAATTGAGGCGGCGAATGACGCTCGTGAGGCGGCGCTGAATCTCGACACTCATCGTGCGGGAGCTCTTCACTGTTCCACGGCCACCGCAGTAGGGGCATGAACTGTAAAGTCCGCTTGAGACACTTTCTTTGTGTCGTTGCCGCGTCATCTGCATGATGCCGAGTTGTGAGATAGGGAGGACGTGGTTCTTGGCACGGTCTCGATCCATCTCCTGTTTCATCCGGCGGAAGACGGAGGAACGGTCGTTCCGATTCTTCATGTCGATGAAATCGAGAATGATCAGCCCACCGATGTTTCGTAGTTTGATCTGGCGCGCGATCTCGGTCGCCGCTTCCAGATTTACATCGAGAATGAAGTTCGAATTGTCGCTCTTATTTTTGTGCGCGCCGGTGTTCACATCGACGGCTACGAGGGCTTCGGTTTCTTCGATGACGATCTCGCCGCCGCTTGGAAGGGCGACTTTGCGGAGGAAGGTTTGCTCGATCTGTCGCTCGATATTGAAGCGCTCAAAAATCGGGATGTTCTCTTTGAAGACGGCGATCTTGCCACTGCTGCGCTTCGAAATGCGAGCGACGAGCTCGATCATTCGATCTCCGCCTTCCTGATCGTCGACGAGGACGCGATCGATGTCCTCAGTTAGAAAGTCACGCACCGTGCGCTCAATGATGTCTGGCTCGGTGTAGACGCAGGCGGGCTGCTTCGCTTTGTCGATGCGCTGTTTGATCTCTGCCCACTGGTTGAGCAGAATCGTGAGGTCGCGAACGAAATAGGTCCAGCGCTTGCCTTCACCCGCCGTGCGGATGATGACGCCCATGCCCTCAGGAATGGAGAGCTTTTTAAGGATATCTTTGAGGCGCTTGCGCTCCTTGTCGTCTTCGATTTTGCGGGAGACGCCACATTGGCCCTCGAAGGGCATGAGGACGAGGAAGCGGCCGGGAATGGCGAGGTTGGTCGTGGTCCGTGGTCCCTTCGTGCCGATCGTGCTCTTTGTGATCTGAACGACGATTTCCGAGCCGATCGGGTAGAGCTTCGGGATGTCCTTTAGCGTAACCTTGGACTTCTTCTCCTTCTGGTCATCGCTGCGCGTATCGCGGATAAATTCAACTGAGCTGTCTGCTTGCGGGAGGATGTCCCAGTAGTGCAGGAAGGCGTTCTTAGGCTGGCCGATTTCAACGAAGGCAGCTTTGAGGCCCGGCTCCAAGTTCTGGATCTTGCCCTTAAAGATGGCGCCGACGAGGCGATCGTCGCCCGCGCGTTCGAGTTCGAACTTTTCGAGCACTCCCTCATTGAGGACAGCAACGCGCCGCTCGAGCGGTTCGGAGTTAATGATGACTTCGCGGTAAGAGCGCTTTTCTTTCCGGATTTTCTCAACAAGGCGTTGGATGACCGGGCGTTCTTCGGCTCGGGCTTCCGCGTCTTTTTTCAGCTGATCGGGATCGACATCAGTGATGGCGACCTCCTCAGGACGTGCTTTGAGTTCAGCTTCTTGGTCGTCGGGAAGTTTGTCTGTGGTTTCTGCAGATGAAGAGTTCATGATGGGTACGGTCTATGGACCGGTTTTGGTAGCGGTAGCTCTCCATCTTCTTAGTTGTAAGCGTCTTTTCATAAGGGGACACGTCGTCTTGTTTGGCATTTACCAGCGTTCTCGGCGATGCCGGTGGACGCTTTGGATAATGCCTTGGAGAAAACAACAACTGAGAATAAAAGAGCCACCGTAACTTAAAAACGGAAGAGGGAGGCCTGTTATGGGTGTCAGGCCAATCGTCATTCCGATGTTAACGAAGATGTGGATTAAAAAGATCACCGTGACGCCAACCGCGAGGAGCATGCCTAGCCGGTCTCGCGCCATACCGGCAATGCGAACACCATTAGCTAGAAGCGCTCCGAAAAGACTGATGACGAGGCCTGCGCCGAGAAAGCCTCGCTCCTCCGCCAGAACGGCGAAGATGAAATCATTGTGTGCAACTGATCGTGGAAGGTAGCCGAGTTGGGCTTGGAGGCCTTTACCGTGGCCCTTGCCAAAGGGGCCGCCTGCGCCGACTGCCTGCATCGATTGGTTGCGATTCCACGCCGCTTCGGTCCCAGTAGGATCGATTACGGCGGGGTTAATAAAGCCCATGATGCGCTCCCTTTGATAGTCGCGCAAGAGGGGGAAAAGTGCTTGGGTTTGGTACTGTCCGCGGGCCTCGTGAGCGGTGAGCCCGTTGTCCTTGAGGAAGGTGGTATAGCGGTAAAGATCAGCGCCAAGCCAGCCTGCAAACAGCATGCATATTAAAAAAACGATCACGAAAAACTTCTGTGATAAACGGGAACCGTAAAGGAGTGCCAACACCGTTGGCGGTAGAATCATACAGGAACCTAGGTCTGGTTGGGTGAAAATCAAGACCATAGGGAACAACATGACTAAGAAGACCTTACCCAAGGCGAAGAGGGACTCTCCGATCGTCCCCAGCTTGCTCCGAGCGAGGATGCTGGCGGTCATGATGAGGGTTGCAACTTTGGCGGCCTCAGATGGCTGGTACCGCATCACGACAAAGTTCAGCCAGCGGGTGGCGCCTTCACGGGTGACGCCGAGAGGGGTGTAGATCAAGATGAGAAGTATGATCGCCCCAAGGTAGAACCAAATCGCATTTTCTAGGTAGAACTTGTAATCGAGGCGGCTCGTAATGACATAAACGCCGGTCCCCAAAGCCATCCAGACGATCTGCCGCAGCCAGTAGCCGCCCCCCGAAGTCAGGGTCGCAGAGTAGATAAAGGAGACGCCAATCACACCCAAAGTGATGATGATCGCAGGGCTGATCCAGTCGGTCCGGCTTTCATCCGACCCCATGACAAGGAGCTGCTTCGTCCTCTCAAAGATTCTATCCTGATCTATCCCCCGGTTAATCCTGAAAAAGTTGGGTCATCGCTGTGGGCGACTCAATGCTAATTGGCAACAATCTGGGGGCAGAATCGGGAAAGAGTAGCTCATATTCGCGCGCCCCTGTCATTAGCAGTTTTCATACAGCAATCCACCGAATCTAATAGCATAGGATATCCCCAGCATTGAACGGCCTTTGGCTTTACCTATTAAAGATTCTTATAAAGGCTGCCCCTAGTATGGCACCTGTTCACACGCCGTTTCTCCCGGTGGTGGATAATAAACGCAGGTTTATGCGCCGTAGACCCTTCTAAAAGGTAGATTAACAATGAGTTCCCTTACCAAAAAATACCTCATGGCGCTCACGGGCATCGTTCTCGTCGGCTTCGTCTTCGGACACATGGCAGGTAATTTGCAGATGTTTTTGCACCCGGACTGGATCAATGAGTATGCCTATAAGCTGCAGCACCTTCCTTACGGACTCATCTGGGTCGTTCGCAGCGTGTTACTGCTGTGCGTTGTTGTTCACATCGTCACCGCTGTCTTGCTCGTCTTGGAGAACAAGCGCGCACGGCCCGTTGGCTACTCGGTGCAGAACCCGCAGGTCTCGACCTTTGCATCGCGGACAATGCGCTACACCGGACTGATCGTATTAGCCTTCATTGTCTACCACCTCGCGCATTTCACGATTCAGTCGACCAACCCTGAGTTCAAGGATTTGGAGACACCTCTGGTCGGCACCGCTGGCAAGCACGGGATGGAAAGTCGCACGCTCTGGGGCGTCTACGACAAGCTGACCACTCACGGCGAAAACCCCGCTGCTGCCGCAAACAACGTGCACGACGTCTACGCGATGGTCGCGCTCGGCTTTAAGTCACCCCTCGTTTCGGGCTTCTACATCCTTTCGATCCTCCTCCTCTGCATGCACCTCAGCCATGGCTTCAGCTCGATGTTTCAGAGCATCGGACTGCGCAATGCGGTTTGGCGTGGTCGCCTTGAGCTTGCCGCGAAGGTTCTCTCGTTCGCCCTTTTTCTGGGGTTCGCCTCTCTTCCGGCGGCAGCCCTGCTCGGTTTCTTCGCCGCCCATCTTTCATCGGCTGTAGAAGCAGCGGGTGCCTTAGCACACTAATTTTCAGCACCCACTAGATATGAAACTCGATTCCAATATTCCGGAAGGTCCGATAGAGAAGAAGTGGACGAACGCTAAATTTAACTACAAACTCGTGAACCCGGCGAACAAGCGGAAGTACTCCGTCATCGTTGTCGGGTCAGGGCTCGCTGGTGGCGCTGCTGCCGCGACGATGGGTGAGTTGGGCTACAACGTGAAGTGCTTCTGCTATCAGGATAGCCCGCGCCGCGCCCACTCGATCGCTGCCCAAGGTGGCATCAACGCCGCCAAGAACTACCAAAACGACGGCGACAGTGTCTTCCGTCTGTTCTACGACACGGTCAAAGGGGGCGACTACCGCGCCCGCGAAGCCAACGTCTACCGCCTCGCCGAAGTCTCCGCTTCGATCATCGACCAGTGTGTCGCTTCCGGGGTGCCATTTGCTCGTGAATACGGCGGCATGCTCGCGAATCGCTCCTTCGGTGGTGCGCAGGTGAGCCGAACTTTTTACGCCCGTGGCCAAACCGGGCAGCAGCTTCTCCTCGGTGCTTACTCTAGCCTTAGTCGCCAGATCGGCCTCGGCATGGTTAAGATGTATAACCGCCACGAAATGCTCGACGTCGTTCTCGTCGATGGCGTGGCCAAGGGCATCATCACCCGTAACCTCGTCAACGGTGAGATCGAACGCTGGGGTGCAGACGCGGTTGTCCTCGCGACCGGTGGTTACAGCACCGTCTTTTTCCTCTCCACCTGTGCGGCAGGTTGTAACGTCACTGCCGCGTGGCGCGCCCACAAGCGCGGCGCTGGCATTGCCAACCCTTGCTACACCCAGATCCACCCAACCTGTTTACCACAGGAAGGTGAGCATCAGTCGAAGCTCACCCTCATGTCGGAATCGCTGCGAAACGATGGCCGTGTCTGGGTGCCGAAAACGAAAGAGATCGCCGCCCAACTCCGGACCCGCGAGATCAAGCCATCCGACGTCGCTGAAGACGATCGCGACTACTACCTCGAGCGCAAATACCCGAGCTTCGGTAACCTTGCCCCGCGTGACATCTCTTCCCGCGCTGCGAAAGAAGCCTGTGACGATGGTCGCGGCATCGCACCGACCGGCTTTGGCGTGTATTTGGATTTCAAGGACGCCATCGAGCGCCTCGGTAAAGACTTGATCGCGGAGCGCTACGGCAATCTCTTCGACATGTATGAGAACATCGCCGGCTACAACGCTTACGAGCAGCCGATGATGATCTACCCGGCACCGCACTATACGATGGGTGGCCTCTGGGTGGACTACAATCTACAGACCACCATCCCAGGCCTCTTCGCTGGCGGTGAGTGTAACTTCTCTGACCACGGTGCGAATCGCCTTGGAGCTTCCGCCCTCATGCAGGGCTTGGCCGATGGCTACTTCGTTCTCCCGTCGGTCGTCGGTAATTACTTCGGCGAAAACGTTCCGGTCGGCAAAGTAGGGAAATTTGATGTTAATTCCGAGCCGTTCCTCGAAGCGGAGCGAAATGTTAAGGAGCGGATCGAAAAGATGATGTCGATGAACGGCTCATCGAGCCCGCGTTCAATCCACATCGCACTGGGCAAGATCCTGCTCGATAAGTGTGGCATGGCGCGCAGCAAGGAAGGGCTCACTGAGGCGATTGAGCAGATCCAAGCCCTTCGCGAGAGATTCTGGACGGATCTTTGCATTCCGGGAGACTCGGCAGATCTCAATCTCGAGCTCGAGCGCGCCGGTCGCGTTTCTGACCACCTCGAGTTTGCCGAGCTCATGTGTTTCGACGCACGTGATCGCGAAGAGTCTTGCGGTGGTCACTTCCGAGTCGAACACCAGACTTCGGAAGGTGAGGCCGAGCGTAACGACGCCGAATTTAGTCACGCCAGTGTTTGGGAATTCACCGATGTTGGTAGAGAGCCGATCAAACACAAAGAAGAGCTTACCTTTGATAATGTGAAGCTCGGTATCCGTTCCTACAAATAGTATCAACTTTCAACTACATCATAGCTATGCCTGAAAAGACCATCAGTGTTAAACTCAAAGTATGGCGCCAAAAAGGCACCGGCACGTCGGGCAATTTTGTCGACTATGAAATGAATGACGTTTCGACGTCATCGTCATTTCTGGAGATGCTCGATCTCTTGAACGAAGATCTGATCGGCAAGAAAGTAGAGCCGGTGGCCTTTGACCATGACTGCCGCGAAGGTATCTGCGGGACGTGTTCGATGAACATCAATGGCGTGCCGCACGGTAAGGGCAACTTGCAGACGACCTGCCAGCTTCACATGCGCAGTTTTAAGGATGGCGATAGCATTGTCGTCGAGCCTTTCCGGGCGAAGCCGTTTCCCATCCTCAAAGACTTGGTCGTCGATCGCAGTCCGTTCGATCGAATCATCCAAAATGGTGGCTTTATCGAGCAGCGTGTCGGCAGTGCGGAAGACGCCAACGCCGTGCCGATCAGTAAGACAATCGCAGACAAGGCGATGGATGCAGCGGCTTGCATCGGCTGTGGCGCCTGTGTGGCGGCCTGCCCGAACGCATCAGCGATGCTCTTTACCTCCGCCAAGATGGGGCAGTTGAACTTGCTCCCACAGGGCAAGCCTGAGCGCCACCGCCGCGCAGTGGCGATGGTTGAGCAGATGGACGCCGAAGGTTTCGGCTCCTGCACCAACCTTGGCGAATGTCAGTCTAGCTGCCCGAAAGGCATCAGCCTCGACTTTATTGCCGCCATGAATCGCGACTATGCCGTCGCGAGCGTGAAGAACTTCTTTGGCGCGCTTTAGGGCTAGATTGACAGCATCAGGTAAGTAGCCAATTTTTCGACGGAGTGAAACTGCGGCGAAAGGAGCATCCTGAGGAGGATTTTCAAATGGCCCCCATGATCGACATGGTGTTCCTCCTTCTTGTCTTCTTCATGACCGTCAGCACGCTGGCTCAGGATGAGCGACGCCCCCTCGACCTCGCAGAGAGTGAACGCTCGCAGGCACCCGAAGAGATTCAGAACCGCGGCACTGTTTCGCTCGAATTCGACGCTTCGGAGCAGCTTCAACTTTACCTCGGAGCAACTGCGCTTTCAAAGGAAGAGCTTCGCGCGGCTTTATCTGCCGGCCTTGAAGCCGACCCAGAACTAGAGGTCAATGTCCGCTCTCCGCATGATATGCCTTTTCGCGAGATCAAGCAGGTGCTGAAACTGTGCGCTGAAGTTGGAGCCTACAAAGTCGTCTACGCAACGTATCAAAAGAGCTGATACCGATGCCTCTTCTCCGAAAACGAGCTCAAGACAAGCCGAGCATACCCATCGCTCCGATGATCGACTGTGTCTTCCTCATGCTCATCTACTTCATGGTCACGAGCTCGCTTGAGAAACAGGAGGCGGACATCGCCTTCGAGCTCCCCGGAGTGGTGGAGCAATCCGAGCCACTCGAATTACCCGATGAGCAAATCATCGAAATCGATGCCGTCGGCCAGGTGCTCGTCAACGAATACGCCTACGACGACCCCGCCTCAGGCCGCTACCAAGAGCTCGCCGCCATGCTCACGCGCTTTCGAGAAGCCTGCGATGCCAACAAAGTCGAATGCATGGTCACGATCGCACCGGACGAAGAAACCACCCAGCAGATGATCGTAAAGGTGATGGACGCGATCTCATTTGCCGGCATCGAAGGCGCTAACTTTGCTTTGCTCGAGGAATGAGTGCGCTTCGCCAAAATTTCCCCATCATTGTTCTCATCGTGATTGCACTCGGGGCCTTAAAGATTGGGCCCAAGGTTCGCACTGAGCCGATGCCGCCTGCATGGGTGCCGGTGATACGTGAAGAAGCCCCGCCGAAGGCACCCAAACCGCCAAAGGTTCCAGTCGATGGGGCCTCACTCACGGGTTCGATCGATATCGAGGATGCTTACGATCTCGGCGATCCGATTTACATCACTTTGAGCGTCGAGAACACGGGCGTGGTATCGCTCACCGAAGTGATGATCTGGCTGCCTTTACCGGTCGGAACCAACACTGTTCAAGGAGCTCGCTTCCTTCGTTTTCCGATAAAGCGACTCAAGCCAGGCCAGTCGGTCACCAAGCAAGGGACCCTGGTTCAGCAAATTGCCGGTAAGGTGGCCCTGCAGGCTCGATTCATTTCAAATGAAAGTCCGGATGCTTCGATCAAGGAAATCGTCAGAATCTCGACCGCCGTCCTCACCATTCTGCCAAATTTTGAGGACGCTCTCATCAACGAAGGCGCGTCTGAGCTCTGTTTTACGGTGACGAATCACGGTGGGGCTCCTGCCCGAGATCTTGTCGTTCGTCTTCACGATCTTACCGAAGAGTATCTCATTTGGAAAGAGCTTGAGCCCGGCGCTTCGACCGAAGCCTGCTTCGATCTTTCGTCTCTAGTGGCGGGTAAATACGAGCTGACGGCTGAGGCTTCTGCCTTTGCCGCCGACATCGCTTATTACGAAAACGAGCTCGTCGTCGAAGTGCGGGAATGAGGGGGCGGTTCTTTTTGCTTTGCGCGCGGGCCATCGAAGAACAGCCTCTGGCGCATGGCTAGTAACTCCCAAGCGACTTGGGGCGGACGCTTCGAAAAAAGCCCCGCCGATCTAATGGTGCAGTTCAGCGAATCCGTCTCTTTCGATCAGGCGCTCGCTCTCTTTGACATCCAAGGATCACGCGCTCATGCCGCGATGCTTGCGCAGGTGGGCCTTATCTCGTCCGAAGAAGCGGATGCGATCGATGCGGGGCTCGCTACCATTGCGACTGAAGTCGAGAACGGCGAAATGGAGTGGGAGGCGCGCTACGAAGACGTCCACATGAACATCGAGCAACGGCTGACGAGCCGAGTGCCAGCAGCAGCGAAACTGCACACTGCTCGGAGTCGAAACGACCAGGTGGCGACAGACATGCGGCTGTGGTTTCGGTGGGCAGGGGAAAGCATCGACGCCACCCTCAAGCACTGCATCGCAACACTCCTCAGCCAAGCTGAGAAAACCCAAACAGTTTACATCCCCGGCTACACTCACCTCCAGCGTGCGCAACCGGTCTCGATGGCCCATCACCTCCTCGCCTATGTTGAGATGCTCGGGCGTGACCGGAAACGGTTCAGTCGGCTCGTTGAAGATGCTCAGTGGTGTCCTCTCGGCTCGGGTGCGATCGCTGGAACGACATTGCCGATCGATCGCGAACTCACCGCCTCAACGCTCGGTTTTGTTTCCGCCGAAGGCGATTCTCAGCCCACCCGCAACAGTATGGATGCGATCGCGGACCGGGATCTATTTCACGATTTCGCTCATGCCTGCGCAGTCACTGGCATCCACCTCTCGCGGATGGCGGAGGATCTTATCCTTTGGACGTCATCAGAATTTGCATACGTAAAGTTCTCTGACGAATACACCACGGGCTCCAGCCTCATGCCTCAGAAGAAAAACCCCGACGCGCTCGAATTGATTCGGGGAAAATCGGGACGACTCTGTGGGCATGTGACATCGCTGCTGACGATGGTGAAGGGCCTGCCGCTGACGTATAATCGCGACCTACAGGAAGACAAACCACCGGTTTTCGACGCTTTCACCACGCTTTCAGCTTCGCTGGCTGTCATGGCGGGCACAGTTGATGGTATGGCAGTAAATACTGCGGGCTGTGAGCGGGCAGTGAGCGACCCTGCACTCCTTGCGACCGATGTGGTCGACTATCTCGTCCTGAAGAAGGTTCCTTTCCGCGAAGCGCATCACCTCATTGGTGCACTCGTGGCAGAGAGCGAAAAAACAGATACGCCCCTTCCTGAGCTTCCTTTTGCCACGGTTTCGGCACTGCATCCAGCCTTCGCAGAAGATTGGGTCGAGTGCTTCTCGCTCAGTGCAGCGATGAAGGGCCGTGAGAACACCGGCATGCCGGGACCAGATCAAGTTGCCCAGCAGATCGCGTTCTGGAAGAAGCAGGGATAGTTGGCGGACGGCTGGGGGCAATCGACCCTGCCTTGCACGGTAAATGTTAAGGCTGCCTGTCTCAGCGGACCGGCAGGAGCCGATCCCTCCAAAAACTGATGTCATCCCTTTGGAGGGACCGCGTCCTCGCGGTCCGCTTACGGTATTATCAGGGCTGCAATGCGCGCGATCAACAGCAGTCAGATCAGCAGGACACCCTAAAACTGCGAACGAAACTGATCAAATTCCTCACGCATCTTTTGCAGGCTGTTTTTCAGTTCAGCGACTTCGGCTTTGAGCTCTTCGATTTCGAGTTCGCGGGGCGATGGGGCTAGGGGACTTTCGACCTCGGTGACCGCTTCAGCTGCGCTTTTCTCGATGGGTGCTCCGAGCACGTGGGCGTAGCGGATGTCCTTTGTTCCGGCTCGATGCGGTAATTCCCGGACAAGGGTTTGGGGCTCAAGCTCACGTTGTTCCATGCCTTCGAGGGTGTCGCGGACTTCATCGAGATCACGAAAGGCATGGATGCGTTCGGTGCGCTGACGGAGTTGGCCGAGGCTCTGAGGGCCGCGCAAGAGAAGGACGGTGAGAAGAGCGTATTCTGCTCTAGTGAGTTCCCAGCTTTCATCTGCCTGGTGGCGATACTTCGGAACGCGGGAGCCAGCCATATCGACTCTGAAGGCTAGGCGTCGGTCGCGAAGTTCGTCGAGCGCGGCTTCGGCTTCATCATCGTCTAAAGTGGTGACGGGGTCGCGGCTTGTTTTCTGGTTACACCCGAGGGTAAGGCCATTGAGCGAGAGCGGATACTGGTCAGGCGTCGTTGCCGCCTTTCCCATCAAAACCCCGAGGACGCGCACTTCTGTATCAGATAAATGGGACATTATAACTTATCCGCGAGACCGGTTAGGTCAGTTGTTGGTGCGAGGCACTGGGTTCCAATGCAGAGGATGTAGCCATCAGGCTGGTCTGGAGTATCCGAGGCTATGAAGAAACAGCGGCGGTAGGGTTTGCCCGCTACGGCTTGGCGTAGCTCCTCCAAGTCCGCCTTGGGAGAAGCCTTGATCGTGGCGACACCGGTGACGGCTCGGGTGATGCCGTCCATCGCATGGCCGATGGCATGAGGTGCGCGCTCGATGTAGCCGGGGTAGGCGGCACTCATTGCGCGCCAAGCGGTGTCCCAGTGAGATTCTCCAGTGAGCTGGGCAAGGTCGCGCGCGACGTGAACAAGGCAGCTGTGTCCGGCGGGGACTGCGTTGTCGAACCACTCCTTCTTGCGCTGGAGGACATCGCTTTGCTCAGCGTCAGTGAAGTAATAGCCGAGCGCGCTTTTGTCTTTGAAACGGGCTTCAACCGTTTCCCAGATCTTCTGTGCCCGCTTGATGTATTGATGCGCGGTTCCAGGCTGTGCCCAGTCGATGTAAGCAGCGACACTCAGGCAGGCTTCGGCGTAGGTCGCAAAGTCATCGATCACCGCAGTGCCAAAACCATCTTTTTCGTAGGCCCCGCGCTGCATGTGGAGCAGGCCGCTGTCTTCGACGATCAGATTGTTCCAGACCCAGTCGACGATCTCAACAGCACGAGCAAGCCAGTCTTTGCGGCCAAAGGTCCAAGCGGCTTCAGCGAGCCCGTTCGCGACGAGGGAATTCCAAGCAACAAGCCGCTTTTCATCTCGACCAGGGGCGGGGCGGCTTTCACGTGCTAAAAGTAGTTTCCCACGCTGTTCCGCGAGCGCTTCGCGCTCAGTGAATTCTGGTTCTAGGAGGATAGGCTGGCTCCAGCCTTTCTCGAAGTTGCCTTCTTCGGTGATGCCGTAGGCGTGGGCGACACGTTCAGCATCGTTTTTGCCGAGAGTGGCGTCGAGGGACTCTGGATTCCACACGTAGTAGCTGCCTTCGCCGCCTTCGCTGTCGGCGTCGAGCGCGCTGTAGTAGCCGCCTTCAGGTGCGGCCATTTCGCGTTCAAGCCACCCGATGGTTTCTTCGACGATCACTTTGTAGAGAGGTTTTGGATACGATCGGTAGGCGCGACTGTAGGTCGTGAGGAGGAGCCCATTGTCATAGAGCATCTTCTCAAAGTGAGGGATGATCCAATGCTGATCGACGCAGTAGCGGGAGAAGCCGCCGCCGAACTGATCGTATAGCCCACCATGCGCCATTGCGGTCAGAGTCGTGTTGATCACTTCGTCAATACGCGTCGCAAGGGCTGGTTGACGAACGTCGACCGTTTCCGTTTGTCGCAGCGCGAGGAGGAAATCGAGTGTCATCGACGGCGGAAACTTCGGTGCGCTGCCGAAGCCGCCGTAGGTGTCGTCGTGCGAATCGAGAATGGTTTTTGCGCCCGCGAGGAGCGCGCTGGGCTCGAGTGGATCGCCGGTGATGGCGACAGGCAGATCACCTGCGCCGATATTTTTCATCACGGAGTCAGCATTCTCTTCGAGGTCGGAACGGCTGCGTTTGAAAAAGTCACTGACGCGCACGATAAGCTGCGGCCATGGCACGCTACCACCGCCGCGTTTCTCATCCGGCGGGAAGTAGGTGCCGCCGGCAAAAGGCCGCCCGTCGGGGAGACAGAAGGCATTCAGTGGCCAGCCGCCATGCCCCCCGTTCATCATCTGCACCGCCTCCATGTAGAGGTGATCGAGGTCGGGGCGTTCTTCTCGGTCGACCTTGATGCAGACAAAGTGCTCGTTCATGAGCCCTGCAATGAAAGGATCTTCAAAGCTTTCGTGCGCCATGACGTGGCACCAGTGGCAGGCACTGTAGCCGATCGAGACGATGATCGGCTTGGACTCCTTTTGGGCGCGATCAAGGGCTTCGGCCCCCCACGGATACCAATCGACGGGATTGTCGGCGTGTTGCCGGAGATAGAGTGAGGAGGCGTCTGCTAGGCGATTAGGCATTGGGTCGAAATGTAAGGTGGCGATCTAGTTCTGTTTGGCAACCGTAGCCGAGACTTCCCTGAAAGCACAAAAAAGCCCCCGGAAGAAAGACTTCCGGAGGCTTTGAAATAATTGGATACGAATGAAGTCTAGAGCTTACCGCCGTAGATCGCCTTGGAGCCAAGGAGCTCTTCGATACGGAGGAGCTGATTGTATTTAGCGATACGGTCGGAGCGGGACATCGAACCGGTCTTGATTTGGCCACAGTTCGTCGCGACCGCGAGGTCGGCGATGGTGTAGTCTTCAGTCTCACCGGAGCGGTGGGAGAGGACGGCGGTGTAGCTGTTATCGTTCGCGAGTTCGACGGCGTCGAAGGTCTCAGTGAGGGTCCCGATTTGGTTCACCTTAACGAGGATCGAGTTGGCAACGCCGAGGTCGATGCCCTTCTGGAGAAACTTGGTGTTCGTAACGAAGAGGTCATCACCGACGAGTTGGATATCAGCACCGACTTTATCGGTGAGGAGGCCCCAGCTGTCCCAGTCGTTTTCGTCCAAACCATCTTCGATCGAGATGATCGGATAGCGGCTGGCGAGGTCAGCGAGGAAGTCAACCATTTCGGAACCACTGCGAGCCGAGCCGTCACTCTTCGAGAAGATGTATTTCTTCTTCTTCTTGTCGTAGAACTCGGAGGCAGCGACGTCGAGTGCGACGAAGATGTCTTTACCGAGCTTGTAGCCAGCAGCTTTGACAGCCTTAGCGATGATTTCGAGGGCGGCTTCGTTAGAAGCGAGGTTGGGTGCAAATCCACCTTCGTCACCGACGGCAGTGGAGAGGCCTTGTGACTTAAGAACGTTCTTGAGAGAGTGGAAGCACTCTGCGCCCATTTGGATCGCTTGACTGAAGGTGTCAGCGCCCAGGGGCATGATCATGAATTCTTGGATGTCGATCGGAGCATCGGAGTGGGCGCCACCGTTCATGATGTTCATCATTGGAACCGGGAGGACCTTCGCGTTTGCGCCGCCGAGGTAGCGGAAGAGTGGAAGCTCGAGGGTTTCAGCAGCAGCCTTGGCGGTTGCCATCGAGACGCCGAGGATAGCGTTGGCGCCGAGCTTCTTCTTGTTCGCGGTGCCGTCGAGATCGAGCATCGCTTGGTCAACGCCGACTTGGTCAACCGCATCCATCCCGAGAAGGGCTGGGGCGATGCTGTCGTGCACGTTGCCGACAGCCTTGAGGACGCCTTTGCCTCCAAAACGCTGCGTGTCGATGCCAGTGGCGGCCTTGCCTTTGAGAGCACCGTCGCGCAGTTCGAGGGCTTCATTAGCGCCTGTGCTGGCACCGGAAGGAACGGCTGCACGGCCAACTACGCCGGATTCCAGTTCCACGTCGACTTCGACGGTTGGGTTGCCACGTGAATCAATGATTTCGCGAGCGCGGATGTCTACGATGGTCGTCATAATGTGTTATGTTTGGAGAAAAGTTAAAGTATGAGTGGGGCGGTTCTTGGCTTGTGGCTTTGCTCTGTCAATCCAGCAGGTAAGAGTTTCGCCCCTAAATGGAGTCTGGCTGGGAATTTGATCCCGTAGCGGTCCTATATCGAGATCGTCAAATGGATCAAGGTGCTCCCCGCTACGTTCGTGCTACTTAGCAACGGTGGATTCGATCCTCCCCTTGAGCTTCAGTTCTTTCGCTATGAGGTCGTGGAGATCGTGGCCGTGATAAGGTTTAGGTAGAAATTTAACCGAGTCGAAACACGGCCAGTTTCGACCGATCATATTCATGTTATAAGCACTGGTGAGGATAAATAGGGTGTCTGGCAGAAGGTCTCTCGCTTGTTCGATGAGCTGCTTCCCTGTAAGCCGAGGCATGGTATGATCCGTCACGACGGCATCAAAGGATTGATCGCTCAGCTCGATCGCATCGAGCGCGGCTTGGCCGTCGGCAACGGAGGTAATCTCGAAGCCCCGTGTATCCAGATAGCTAGACATCGCCATGCGGAGGAGCTCTTCATCTTCCACAAAAAGGATACGGAAGGGTTTCCCGTCGGCGCCGGTTGGGGCATTTTCACTGGAGGGTTTGGCACTTTGCCCACTCACGACACTCGGCATCCAGATGTCGAATTGCGTGCCGACACCTTCTTCACTTTCGACGGTGATTTTACCGCCGTTCTCGTGCACGAGATTCTCGACCGCGTTTAGGCCGAGGCCGTTCCCTTCCGGACCTTTGGTCGTGTAGAAGGCGCGGAAGATCTTCTTTTTACTTCAGGGGCCATGCCGACGCCTGTATCAATAAAGCTGATACACACCCAGTTCGCTGAGGCTTTGTCGATTTCTTCTCCATGGAGCTCGGAGGGCAGGGCCTTTGTCTCGGCCTTGATCGTAAGATTTCCGCCCTTCGCGGCCATGGCGTCACGCGCGTTGACGGTGAGGTTAATAAAAATCTGATTGAGCATGCCAGGCCCGATCGAGACAAAGCCCTCTTCTTTGGGGACCTGCAGATCGAGTTCGATATGTTCCCCAAGAAGGCGACTCAAGACGTCGCGATTAGTTTTGAGGTAGTTTGTTAGCTCAGTCTCCCCGTCCAGCGGTGCCTGATGCGGATTAAAGGTCATGAGGTCCTGCACGAGGCTCTTTCCACGGCGGGTGGCTGTGAGGATATTGCGCGCGAGGTCATTCTCTGGGTCACGCAACATCATGAGCTCGATATTTGCCTGTACCGCGGCGAGCAGGTTATTGAACTCATGAGCGATGCCTGATGAAAGCTCGCCCACTGCGACCATTCTTTCGCGTTCATACGTCCCGCGCTGGAGGCTGCCTTCGCCGGTTATGTTACGCAGGGTACAAAGGTGAAGATAGCGTCCACGTTCTCGAGTGAAGGCGACACGTGTTTCCACGACGGTCGTCTCACCTTCAGGTTGCGAGACATTGATGCGTCCGACGTGATCGGTATCGAGCTCGTGGGGCCATTCTGATCCGGTGAGTTCTTCCAGCGGTGAATTGAGGATTTTGGTCGCGGCGCGATTGGCAAAAACGACCTTCTTGTCTTCCCCGATCGCGACGATGCCCTCGGTCGTATTTTCGAGGATGTGGTTTAGGCGGGTGTGCTCCGAACGGAGGTCAGCGGCCAGTTTGTGCCGTTCAAGCGAGTTACGTATACTGCGCTGAAGGAGCGCGATGCTGTAGTCCTCCTTGGAGAGGCAGTCCTGTGCTCCTGCCTGCATCGCGCCGAGTCCAAGCTCTTCAGTCTCGATCTCGGTGAGGACAATAATGGGGGTCCTAGGAAAAATCTTTTGTGCCTGAGCCAGCGTCTCAAGCCCACGTGATCCGGGAAGGTTGAGATCGAGGAGGAGGAGGTCCCAACCGGCGCTTTTTTTCGATGCCGCCACTGACAGACTCTCAACAAAATCCGTGAAGATCGGATCCGTTATGCAGCTGAAGCGCTGTTTTAGAAGGATACGATCAGTAGAGTTATCCTCAACGACAAGGATACGCATACGTCTACTCAGTGTGTTTTTATCCGCCAAAGCTCTTATTAAAAGTGTGAGTGGTTTTTCCTTTAAATAGCCGCCGGTGCCGGTTTGAAAGACTAAAATCATGGATGTGAATTCCGTAAATGTGCTCTACGATCTCTGTCTTGTCTTCTTCGAGGGATGAATCAGATTTGTCGCGATGACGGATCCCCGCATTCAGCCTCCCGATGACACCGTAGTGATGGTGCCTGCTCGCCTAGCTTCCCAACGTTTCCCGCGGAAGTTACTCTATGAAATCGAAGGTCGTCCGCTCATTCTCTGGACGGCTGATCGCCTAAAGTCAGAACTGCCGGGCTGGCGGGTTGTTTACGCGGTGGCCGATGAAGAGCTCCAGTCAGTTTTAGAGGCGGAGGGCTGCGAGACGGTGATGACGGATCCGGCACTGGCGAGTGGAACAGACCGCTTGGCCGCAGCAAACAAGGAGGTCGGTGCTCGGTATGTGATCAATGTGCAGGCAGACGAGCCCCTCGTTAAGGGCTCTGAGGTGCGGCTTCTCGCTGAGCTCGTACAAGGTGATTTCGATATCTCAACGCTAGCGACCCCTTTCCGCTCACACGAAGACTTCCTCAACCCAAACCGCGTCAAAGTTATCTGTGATGGCGACGGGCGTGCCTTCTATTTCTCACGGAGTCCGATCCCGCATAGTCGCGATGGTGACGAGCTCGGGGGGGGCGAAGGATTTTGGCACCTTGGGCTTTACGCCTATCGGGCGGAGGCGCTGGAGCGATTTTCTAGCTTACCTCCATCGCGCCTCGAATCGATCGAGAAACTTGAGCAGCTCCGTGCTCTGGAAAATGGACTGCGGATCGGCGTTGGTGTCGTCGAAGAGGGTGGAATCGGAATCGATACCCTCGAAGACGTGGAGCGATTTTTAGCGGCAATGAAATCCTGACGGGGGCTGTATCAATAAAAGGTAGCGCCACATCTTCTGTAGCGCTACCTCACTATTGTAGTCAGTGAATCTCTACACCCTACATGAAATCCACCGTCACTATAATACCTCTCTACTCTAAAAAGTTACGACGTCACTAGTTGTAATTGGGAACACTTACGGCGTGCTTATTCAGTGTCAGGCCGAGCTGGTGTTCGTATTCGAGGACTGCCTGCGGTGATTGCACACCGATGACTTCAAAGTCTTCTGGTTCGAAAAGAAAGCGACCAGATGCGATGATGTCAGGGTTATCGTCGGCGATGAGAAGGCGTTGGGCTGACATATCAGAACAGGGGGCAATAACGGATGCCCAAAATGAAAGTACCTCTAGCTTGAGCTTTGGCCTAACGAAGCCAAGCCACAAGATTAGGCCTCCGCAGCACCTGCGACCAAGTCGTAGAAATGGGCAAAGAGCGGGTCGCTGTCGTGTGGCCCTGGTGAGGCCTCTGGGTGGTACTGCACACTGAAGACCGGAAGGTCCTTGTGGCGAATACCGGCGACGGTTTGGTCGTTGAGATTGTATTCGGTTACGACCGCTCCACAGCCCTCAAGGGCTTCCTTCGTCGACGCGAAGCCATGGTTCTGGGCGGTGATCGAGACGACGCCCGTTTCGATATTCTTCACCGGCTGGTTGCCGCCACGGTGACCAAAGGGCAGCTTCATCGTCTCGGCTCCGAGAGCGTGTGTGATGACCTGATGACCCATGCAGATACCAAACATCGGGTAGTCGGGCATGAGTTCGGCGATGGTTTTGTGCGCGTAGGTGACCGCAGATGGATCGCCTGGTCCGTTTGAAATAAAGACTCCCTTTGGGTTCAGCTCGCGCACTTTCGCTGCTGGCGTATCGGCGGGCACGACCGTCACATCAAAGCCGTGGCGGGCGAGCTTGCGCAGGATGTTCGTCTTCACGCCCATGTCGAAAGCGACGATGGGGAAGCGCTCGGTGCGCTCTGGAGAGCCTTCGAGTTGAGTGCCGGGAACGGTGAAGGGCTCGATCTCTTCGCCCGGGTCGTAGGTGTAAATTTCTTTCGTGGTGACTTCTTTGACATAATCGACGCCAACGAGTCCTTCCCAGTTTTTTGCCTTTTCAACCGCTTCTTCTGCACTGATGCCCTCAGTGCTGAGGCAAGCTTTGAGTGCTCCGTGGACGCGGATCAGCTTTGTGATCGCCCGTGTGTCGACGCCGCTGATGCCTGGGATGTCGTGCTCCGCGAGGTAGTCGCCGAGCGGCATGCTGCTGCGCCAATTGCTGACGATCGGGCTCAACTCGCGGCAGACAAAACCAGTGGCTTTCGGTCCGTTGCTCTCAACGTCTTCAAGGTTCACCCCGTAGTTACCAATCATCGGGGTCGTCATCGTGATGATCTGCCCTAAGTAGGAGGGATCAGTGAGGATTTCCTGATAACCGGTCATCGAAGTATTGAAGACCCCTTCACCTACGACCGTCCGCTTGGCACCAAAGGCAAAGCCCTCAAAAACACTCCCATCTTCGAAGGCGAGAACCGCGCGATCATTTAATGTAACCATTAAAGCAAAACCGTGATACGGCTCCGCACTCCTCCGCAACCCGAAAAACGAAGATCGGGAGAAATTACTTTCAAGTTGACGAAGCCCAGAACTCAGCCTTCTTTCCTCACCTTTTCTGGGGCCGTAGCTCAGTTGGAAGAGCGCTTGCATGGCATGCAAGAGGTCGACGGTTCGATCCCGTTCGGCTCCACCAATCTTCGTTTCGAGCGAAGCGGTGGAAACGAAGACTGCCTCGGCGTAGTGCGCGCAGCGCAGTAGCCGGGCCTCTGAAACAAAATTGAATTCGCTCTCCTCTACGCCCGGGCAAGCCATTGAGCTAGGTATGAAAGACTTCCACTACGTTTATCTTTTGAGCAGTATTTGAAGAGCCATTCGGGTCGCGAATATGCGAAGCGGCATTATTGATCTCAGATATGCTATATTTCCTCCCAGTCGTTTTTATCGCTGTAGCCTGTCTCTATGCGATGGCTGGGTTCGGCGGCGGGTCGACGTACATCGCGTTGCTTGCGGTGAGTGGTTTGCCGCTCGCGGTGGTGCCGGTGATCGCGCTGGTTTGTAATTTGATCGTCAGTTCGCAGGGCAGTTATCTGCTTATTAAGCGCGGGCATGCGCAGTGGTCTTTGCTCGTTCCGCTTTTGGCTGGTTCGATCCCGTGTGCTTTTCTTGGCGGGGCTTGGCGCCTCCCCGAAAGCGCTTTCCTCGTTTTTCTCGCCGTCGCGTTGACGCTGGCAGCCCTCGCGATGCTTGTGCAAGATAGGCAGGCGCGGAGCGACGAGACAGCGTCTTCGAAGGTGCCGAACGTCGGCGCTCTTCTTGGAGTGGGCGTGGCCCTTGGCTTGGTGGCAGGAATTACCGGCATCGGCGGCGGCATCTATTTGGCTCCAGTGATGCACCTTTTGCGCTGGGCCAATGCTCGAGTTATCGCGACCTGCACCTCGCTCTTTATCGCCCTGAACAGTCTAGCTGGGCTGAGCGGTCAATTAACCAAAGGGGTCGATGTGTTCGGCTCGATTCCGCTGTGGATTTTGGTCGCTTGTCCCTGTGCGGTTCTCCTCGGCGGCCGCTTGGGTAGCTACCTCTTGGCCGAGAAAATGCCGTTGGGCAAAGTGCGTATGGTAACGGCATGGGTGATCCTCTTCGTCGCCGTCCGTCTCTGGTTCAAGGTATTACTCTAAGCGGGAACGGCGGCGCCTTCTCAGCGCTGCGGCAGCGGCTACGAGTCCAATCAGTAAACTGCCTGCACTGGGCTCTGGAATCGCGACGAGCGTTAAGGTGCTGGCGTTGAAGCTGAGATCTAGGTCGTATTCTTCGCCGAAGGCCACGTTGAGGTCCTTATTAGCGGGCGGCATGGTCGAAATGTTGTTTGAGTTGTGGAGCGTGCCGGTGCCCGCGCTGCTGAGAGTGAGGTAGGCAGGGTGAAAGCGGCCGGTGTTAACCTCGCGACCGTCGAAGGTAAAGCTGACGAGCTCGGAAGCTTGAAGCCCGTCAATCAGATTCGCGCTCCCGCTGATTTCAAAATTGAGAGAGCTGCCTTGAGTGTAAAACTCACTGCCACCAATCGTGCGTATGAGGTCGAAGGCGGAGAAGTTCGAAGGAGTGGGGTCGTCCAAGATACCGTAGATATTATAGTTCACTCCATTGAGCGTCGGGTCGCTGTAAACGCCTCCGGCAGTGAGCGGAGCATTGATGTCGATCGTGAAGTCGAAATTGCGCAACGCGTTGTAGTTTTCTGATACAGCGATGTCGTTGCTCCCCTCGCGGCTGTCGTAGCTGAGAGTAAAAACGAAGGCGTTCGCAGCAGTGGCGAGGGCGAAGGAGACAGTGGTGACGACAGAGAACTTCATCAAATGAAGAAAACACCTTAGGCCGAACTCGGCAATCTTTAAGGTTGAGGCCTGCGCGTCAGGCTTTCGGAGGGTTCTTATGGGAGGGTGGATAAATTGGCAATCGACTCAGAGCCTACTTTGAGGAGTGCTTGAGGGATGGGGATTACGCTTACTTTTTTGAAGTAATTAGGTGTCGGGTTTGCTTACATTAGCCCGGTGGTGTTTTTTCTCGGAGTAATCGTGGCATTGCTCGGGATTTGGATTGGGCGGATCGAAGGTTGGAAGCGGTGGGATGCTGTCTGCTTTGCTTTCATTACGGCGACGACAGTTGGGTATGGTGATATGCGGCCGACGAAGCCGCTTGCCCGCTTGCTCGCGATCCTTGCGGCATTTGTCGGATTAATAATGACGGGCATCATTGTGGCGGCCTAAGGGGTGATCTCTTTTCCGCGAAGGAAGGCAGAGTCGTCGCTTACTTCACTCCAGAGGACTGGGATGGTGAGGCTTGCACCGGTGCCATTGATTTCGGTTTTGAAGTCGCCCCAATTCTCGAGGTCCCCTGAAGACTCGAGTTGGTAACTACTTCCAAGAACGGTATCGAAACTGATATCGAAGTCTGGGCGTAGGTGATCGGGATGTAAGTGACGCTCGGATCTGGAACAACAACGAGATCGAAGGGCGAGCTGAGTTCTGCACCGGGAAACATGCAGAGGTTGTCCCAAGGAAAGGGCCTCTGTCACTCGGTGGGACAGGGTGTTGTCTCTAATAAAACACTTAGAATGGACCGTTATTAACTGAATGGAGGCGCTTTGGGATGGGCGCCCGGTTATTAAGAGTTTTCTGACGACTCTGAAACCTTGCGGTTGGAGCGAAGATCACCTCTTCTGTGGAGTCATGCGAGCTGACGAGTTGTTTACTTATCCCGAAGGAATGCCGTTCTCAGAGTTTTTTTTGCCGGATGCGGCACCATGGGATTGGGTTGGTTGTATTAAAAAGGCCTTGGCTGGTCTAAATGTGGAGGTTGGCTCCGGCCCCGAAATTCCGCCTGGGGTGCATATCGAGGGTGCAGTGCACCTCGATCCGACGGTGAAACTGCCAGCGTATGCGACCCTCATCGGTCCGGCATGGATAGGACCTGAGGTAGAGATCCGTCCTGGGGCTTTTGTGCGTGGACATGTCATCGTCGGGCGTGGCTCGGTCCTCGGAAACGCGTGCGAATACAAGAACTGCCTCCTCCTCGAAGACGTCGAGACCCCTCACTACAATTACGTCGGCGACTCAGTGCTCGGCAACCGCGCCCACCTGGGTGCTGGGGCCATCTGCGCAAATCTGAAACTGGCTCGGGATGAAGTCAGCGTGGAGCTCCCAAGTGGAAAACGGCAGCAAACGGGGATGCGAAAGCTCGGCGGACTACTCGGCGATGGTGCGGAGGCGAGTTGTAATTGCGTCTTACAACCGGGCACGGTTTTGGGCCGAGGGTCGGCTGTGCTCGCCCCCTCCTTCTCAGGCTATTTGGCCGAGCAGAAGATCATCCATGCCCGCTTCGAGACTCTTGTGACCTCTCGGCCTACTTGAGTGGCGAGTGAAATGCGGACGATGCGGTTGCAAATACAGAGAATGGGAGGTTAAGTTGGATGATGGTTTCTATCTCTCCTTTAGAGCTCAAAAAAAGGCTCGATTCGAATCACCCGCCCCACCTCCTGAATATTGAAGCTGAGCTTTCTTTCGAAGCAGGGCACATTGCGGGATCACTGCGCTCAGCGCTTTACGAAATGGGGTTTGCTGAACGGGTTGAAGCGTTGATCCCCGGCAAATCTACAGAGGTCGTAATTTATGGGACAGATGCGGATACCCATGGAAATACTTTCGCTGCTGAGAAGCTCAGCCGAGCAGGATTTACGTCGGTTTTGACCTTAGAGGGCGGTCTAGAAGCTTGGTCGAAGAGTGGCTATGCGATCGAAGGCGAACTTACGCCACTGCCAGTGGCTTTGGCCGAGAGTGGGGTATATGAAATCGATTTGGAACAGAGTCACCTGCGCTGGGTTGGACGGAATCTAGCAAATTTTCACGAGGGGAAACTCGGGATCAAGGCAGGGTCAGTCAGTCTGAAAGATGGAGGACTAGAGAACGGGCAACTAGTCATTGATATGAAAGCGATTGAGTGTAGTGATATTGCGGATACGAAATTCAATCGCATTCTGATCACTCACCTAGAGGACCACGACTTTTTCGATGCAGGCCGCTTTCCCGAGGCTGAAGTGCGTTTGGGACAAGTGAAGTCCCTGCAGGATGTGGCACCGGGGCAGCCCAACTACATTGGCGAGGCCATCCTTACGCTGCGCGGAGTTGAGCATGAAGTGGCCTTCGCGTTGGCGGGTGGTCAATCGGACGACCAATTTAGCCTGCAGGGTGCACTGAGATTCGACCGCACAGACTGGGGGGGTGCTCTACGGATCGGCTCATTATTTTAGCCGCCTTGGGATGCAATTTGGTCAATGATTTGATCGATCTTGATCTGCGATTGAACTTTAAGCGCCGAACATAGCCTCATCGGGCCATTGGATGGCGTTCCAATCTTGCTTCAAGGCTGTTTTACGGTGATGACGGTCGGGTGACATTTCGAACTGGGAACATTCTATCCATCGCCACCGTTGCTTTGCTTGCGCTGTTGCCACTGCTCCTAGGAGCTCAACGAGCACGAGACTTGAGCATCCCATTTCGAGGTGAGCCGGGCCCGCTCAATGCCATAACCGATGTCGCAGGTGTTGCTGTCGGACATGCGACTTTGATTGAGGGCGAAGGGGGTTTGGTCGTTGGCGAAGGCCCCGTGCGCACGGGTGTCACCGCGATCCTGCCGCAAGGGCTGACCTATGGTCCCTTTTTCGCCGCTTGGGCATCGCTCAACGGCAATGGTGAGCTCACCGGCACACACTGGATTGAGGAGTCGGGGTTTCTTGAAGAACCAATTTTGCTCACAAATACGCACAGCGTGGGGGCGGTGGCGGATGCCTCCATCGCATGGCGACGGGCGAACAATTACCATGGCGAAGCGCCCGGTACTCATGGCTGGGCATCATTGCCTGTGGTGGGAGAAACCTGGGATGGTCGCCTCAACGATATCCACGGGCGCCATGTGGGCGATAAGGCTGTTTTCTCTGCCCTCGATTCGGCGACAGGCGGACCTGTGCCAGAGGGCAATGTAGGCGGCGGCACCGGGATGGTTTGTCACCGATTCAAAGGCGGTATCGGCACTTCATCTCGAGTAGTGGAAGGTGGATACACGGTGGGTGTTCTTGTTCAGACCAATTATGGTCAACGTGAAGATCTTACCATAGCGGGCCAATCGGTAGGCCTGAAGATCACCGATCTCATGCCTGTGATGTCGGGATTGGAGCCAGCGCAAGAGGGAAATTCAATTATCGTAATCATCGCGACGGACGCACCGCTACTTTCTCGCCAGCTCAAGCGTTTGGCAAGTCGGGCAACAGTCGGGCTCGCCCATGTAGGCGGCTATGGAGCGAATTCGTCCGGCGATCTCTATCTCGCTTTTTCAACAGAGCGCCCGCAGGAGCAGACGGATGGAACCTACACAACACAGTTTCTCCCTAATGATGCCCTTACCGGGATTTTCAAAGCCGTTGCACACGCCACCGAAGAAGCGATCGTTAATGCATTGGTCGCGGCGGAGACGATGACCGGCATCAATGGAAATACGGTCTATGCCCTGCCGCATGATCGTATCCGTGCTCTCTTTGAGACGGAATAGAGAGCGCCGATATGACTGACAAAGCAAAGCCTTCCCTTTCCCTCTCCCTTGTCCCGTTGTTCTTTTTGCTCATTTCGATGAGCTGGTTCTTGCTCGTTGCTGAGCAGGAGGCACATATCGCGCTCATCCTGACAACGGTTGTGGCGGTCGTGGTTGGTTTGTCTGCCGGGAATAGCTGGGAGGAGCTAGAGTCCGGCTTGATCAAGGGGCTGCAGCTTGGACTGTCGGCGATCATTATCCTGATGGTGATCGGACTGCTTATCGCGGTATGGATAGCGGCAGGAATCGTCCCACTTTTCATTACGCTGGGCCTCGATTTGCTTAGCGCGGCGATCTTTCTTCCAGCCGTTGCGTTGATATGTGGCTTGGTCTCGCTTGCAACGGGTAGTTCTTGGACGACCGCAGGGACAGTGGGTGTCGCATTTATCGGAGTTGGCGCAGGACTTGGTGTTCCGCTTCCCATGGTGGCCGGGGCGATCGTCTCAGGGGCTTATTTCGGAGATAAGATTTCTCCGCTTTCGGATTCGACGAATTTAGCGGCTGCTGTGACGGGGGTGGATCTGTTCACACATATTCGCCACATGACGTACACCACTTTTCCGGCCTTTGGCTTGGCCTTGGTCGGATTCTTTTTTCTAGGTCTCTCAGCGAGTGGCGGCGAGGCGGCACTGGTTTCAGTCGAACAGATTCAAACAGCCATCACTGGAGCCTACGACCTAAGCCTCATTCTCCTTTTGGCGCCAGCGTCGGTCATTGTTATGAGCCTCAAGAAAATTCCTGCGCTCCCGGCACTCGTCATCGCGACCCTCATTGGGGGTGTGCTTGCGATTTGGATACAAGGCGTCGACCCCGCTGCTTTGATCGGTATCGCTTATGGTGGCTACGAGGGATCGACGGGTGTGGCGGAGGTTGATCGCCTGCTGTCACGCGGTGGATTAGAGCCGATGATGTACACGATCTCATTGATTCTCTGCGCTCTGATGTTTGGAGGCGTTATGGAAGCGACGGGCTTCATCAACCGCATCGCTGAAGCGATCCTGAGCAGAGTGCAGCGCCGTGGGGGCCTTGTTACTGCAACGATCGCTTCTTGTATTGGAATGAATCTGGCGGCCTCCGATCAATATCTCGCGATCATCGTTCCGGGACGGATGTTTGCGAAGGACTACCGCCGATTCAAACTAGCACCGAAGAATCTCTCTCGGACGATCGAAGATGGCGGGACGATGACCTCAGCACTGATCCCTTGGAATACCTGTGGCGCCACGATGATGGCTTCACTCGCCGTCCATCCCTTCGCGTTTTTGCCCTACGCTTTCTTCAATCTTCTGACGCCGCTCATCGCTATCCTCTGGGCCTACCTCGGAATTGGTCAGGCGGAGTTAGAGGAGGAGAAGAGTGAAGAATGATGAATTTTGAGTGATGAATGCTGAGGCACTGCGTCTCCTCTTTTAAAATGCTTTTCCGTTTACGCAGGATTTAGCAGCTCGACCACTTTTCCGTGGTGGCGAGGGTGAGCACAGACGAGGTTGAACTTACCTTCACCAGTGCCAACGGGATCGTTGCCTTGCCAGTTTGTGATCGTGGCACCTGCTCCGCGCATGACGGGAACGAGGGCAGCCATATCCCAAAGGCTCATGATCGGGTCGCACATGATGTCTGCGCCGCCGGAAGCGAGGAGTGTGTAACCGAAGCAGTCACCCCAGCTGCGGTATTGATCCGTCGCAGCGAGGAGGGCATTCCAGCCATCGTGGCTGTGATGTAAGTATGGGCGTTTCGGATCGGTCGTGAGGAGGAAGCAGCTTTCGAGCTTCTCCGTTTCACGCATCTTCACTTCACGTCCGTTGCACCAAGCGGTTTCGTTGTTCCCGATGTAAAGCTGGTCGATGGCGCAGATATTGATCACGCCCCAGATCGGCTGCTTGTTTTTGCGCAGCGCAATAAGCGTTCCAAATTGCGGTGACCCAGCGGCATACGAGCGCGTGCCATCGATCGGGTCGAGTACCCAAGTGTATTCTGCGTCCGAGTTGAGGTCAGCAAACTCTTCGCCGACGATCCCGTGGTCAGGAAATTCTTTGCTGATGAGCTCGCGGAGAACTTCTTCAGCTTTCTTATCGGCGTATGTCACTGGGGTGGCGTCGCTCTTCCACTCAACTTCGAGAGCAGGGTTAGCGAAGAGAGGCTTGATCACCTTTTCGCTTTCGGCGGCGAGGTGTTCGAGGAAGGGCTTAATCAGGGATGCTTCCATATAGGGGCGAAGAAGAGCGTAGTTGGCGGTAGGTGAAAAGGCATTTTTCGCTTTTCGTGAGGGGAGGGCACGGCAGTCTCGCTAGATAGTGATCCCTCAGCTCCACATTATCGATTTCGAAGGCCACCCGCGTTACGGTGTCGTTGAGTATGGTGTGGTGACGGTGAATGAGCAGGGAATTGTCAGCTGCGCCACCGGTCTTTGTGCGCCGACCGGCGAGATTCCCCCCGCTGATACCCGTGTGCATGGGATCGATGCGGTGAGCTCGGCAGGGCGTGCCCCCTTTTCGGAGCTTTACGCAGAATTCGTCGAATGGAGACGGAGCGGACTCTTCGTCGCGCACAATGCGCATGTAGAGCACGGCTTACTCAAGTCAACCTGGTCCTTTCCGCCTTACGTGCCGGCATGGGGCGGAGCGGCTGGTGCTGAAACCGCTGACTGGGGGCCGTGGCTCGATACCCTAGTGCTTGCTCGCGAATTGAGGAACACTGCCGAGGATTCGTGCTCGCTGGAGGCACTGAGCTATGGCGGCGAACTGCGCGGGGCCGTCGAGGCGCTCGCTCAAGAGCACTGCCCACCGGATCGCCGCCGGCCGCATTGCGCCCTCTATGATGCGCTCGCCACGTGCGTCTGGCTGCGCGAGCGAGTGGGCTATGCCGAGGCTTTGACCTGGTTTCAGCGCCAACAAGCCACGGCCCAAGGGGAGCTCTTCTAGAGCTCTTCTAAGCCTCAGGCGCTTCCGGAAGAAAGCGGTGGAGGAAGAACGTTGCCGCAGGGATGAGCGAGGCGATCGCTGCGATGACGATGGCTTTGAAGGGCCATTTAAGTGCTATCCAACAGCGTGCCAGCCAGATGAAATAGAGAATGAAAAGAACACCGTGTGCCCAGCCCACATAGGTAACGACTAAGTCTAGCCCGAGGCCATACTTGAGCGGCATCGCCACGAGGAGAAGGACGAGATAAGACACGCCCTCGATAACTGCGATTTGGAAGAACTGGCGATAGAGCTGGCTCATAGGCGCCCATCAGCAGAGACACGGACACCTCGTCGCAATTCAATTTTTTGGCCGCTTGCGCTCAGCGCCGCCTCTACTCAATTTGGAGGGAAATGGGAATGACAGCGCGCGAGTTAATTGCCTTGAAACGAGAGGGCTTAGAGTTGACCACTGAGCAAATCGGAGAAGTCGTCCTCGGCGTGACGGATCAATCTTGGTCCGACGGTCAAATCGGCGCCTTCCTCATGGCGGCGTTTTGCCGTGGGCTTTCTCGAGCTGAGACAGTCGCGCTAACACTTGCGATGCGCGACTCGGGCGACCGGCTTCGCATTCGACCAACGAGTCGACCGGTCCTTGATAAGCACTCTACCGGAGGCGTCGGTGATAAGATTTCCCTGCCGCTCGCACCTCTCATGGCATCATGTGGACTCTTCGTCCCGATGATTTCGGGGCGTGGCCTCGGTCACACCGGAGGTACGCTCGACAAGCTACAATCGATCCCTGACTTTCGGATGGATCCTGATCTTGAGGAGATGCGTCAACTCGTTGAAGAGGTTGGGACTGTCATCATTGGCCAAACTGGACGCCTCGCTCCGGCTGACCGCCGCCTCTATGCGATGCGCGACGCCACTTCGACGGTCGAGAGCCAGTCACTCATCGTCGCGAGTATTCTTTCCAAGAAACTGTGCGAAGATTTGGATGGCCTCGTTCTCGATGTAAAGGTCGGCAACGGCGCTTTCTTCGATGATTTTGATAAGGCTCGGTCCCTTGCTGTTGCGCTCTGTGAAACAGCGCGTGAGGCGGGCGTGAAATGCACTGCCGTCCTCACCGCGATGGATGAGCCCCTCGGCCACACCGTCGGGAATGCACTGGAAGTCATTGAGTCCAACGACGTCTTGCTGAACAAAGGCCCGACGGATGTGAAGGAAGTCACGCTCGCTCTCGGTGCAGAGATGCTCCTCATGGGCGAGATTGTCGCAACGGAAGCTGAAGCGATGGCATTGATGGAGGAACATCTCGCCTCGGGTAAAGCCTTTGAGGTGTGGAAGCGAATGATCACTACTCAGGGCGGTGACGTATCCAGAATTTTGGACGATGATTGGCTAGCGCATGCGCCAGCGAAGCTTGTCCTAGGGTTTGAAGGCAGCGCGCCTTCGTACGTCTCTTCAGTGAATGCCCGTGCCGTGGCAGAGGCAGCCTTGCTCCTCGGCGCCGGCCGTCTACGCGAGGATGCGGAGATCGATCCTTCTGCGGGGGTCAGTGATATTGTTAAGGTTGGCCAACGCATCGAGCTGGGTCAGGCTTTGTGCGTGTTGCACGGAGCAAGTGATGCCTTGCTTGATGAGCATGTTTCATCTTTTCGCTCGGCTTTTGAGTTTTCTGAAGAAGCGCCGAAGAAAGCACCTTTGATTCTCGAAGTGATACGTTAGATATGGATAAATTGGATACGATTTTAGAAGTACTTAAGTCTCGCCTTGAAGGCCGCCAACCAAAGCTAGGGCTTGTTCTTGGCTCAGGGCTAAATTTCTTCGCGGAAGATGCGATCGATGACGCCGTCAGGATTCCATACGGTGAATTGCTGGGCTTCCCTGTCTCGACCGTCGAAGGTCACTCAGGTCAGTTCGTCGCGGGGAAGGTGGGTGATGTTGAGGTGCTGTGTATGCAAGGCCGCTTTCACTACTATGAGGGCTACGATATGGAGGAGGTTACGCTTCCAATTCGCGTCATGAAGCTGCTTGGAATCGATACACTGATCCTGACGAATGCTGCGGGCGGGGTGGACCCGAGCTTTAGTCCTGGTGACCTCATGCTTATCACCGACCACATCAACTTTATCGGGGTCAACCCGCTCCGCGGTCCTAATGACAGTCGCTTTGGTCCTCGTTTCCACGACATGACAACCGCTTGGGATCCGCTCCTCCAAGAGCTGGCGCGTGCGACAGCCAAGAGCGAAGGCATTCCGATCAAGGAAGGCACCTATCTTGCGGTCAGTGGGCCGAGTTTTGAGACGCCCGCAGAAGTCAGCGCACTTCGTGTCTGGGGTGCGAATGCGGTTGGTATGTCGACGGTTCCAGAGTGTATCGTAGCACGTCATGCTGACATGCGCGTCTTAGGCTTCTCTTGTATCACCAATGCGGCGGCTGGGCTCAACGATGAGCCACTCTCTCATCAAGAAGTTTCCGAGACGGCGAATACCGTGAGGGAGCCTTTTGCTCGCTTAATCAAGCAAATCGTTCTTTCGATCTAGTGCCCATTTTTGTTAATTTTTGAATTCATCTATAATGTCTCTCAACGTCTTAAAGCATTCCCTCGCGCCGCAGTATCTCAATGTCATCCGCTCCAAAGCGACGGGGGCTAGAGCCTTTCGTGAAGCGGGCTTCAATATCGGCCTCTTGATTTGTTCAGAGGCCACACGCGATCTGGCGACCGAACCCGTAAAGGTTGAAACGCCCTTGGAAACAGTTGGGAGTGAGCAACTTTCCGATCAACTGGCCGTCGTCAGCATCCTCCGCGCAGGCATGGCGATGGTCGATTCAGTCCTTCAGTTCTTTCCGGATGTTCGTGTCGGCGTCATTGGTATGGAGCGCAATGAAGAGACTGCAGTCGCGACTTCTTACTACGAAAAATTACCAGATCTTGAAGGCCGCGTCGTCCTTCTAGTTGATCCAATGCTAGCAACCGGTGGGTCCGCTGAAGACGTGCTCGACCGCATCTACACGATGAAACCGAAAGAGGTGCGCTTCCTCTCCATCGTGGCCGCCCCAGAAGGCGTCGCTCGCCTCGAAAAGAAATTCCCTGATCTCAAAATTTACGCCGGTGCACTCGACCGCGAACTCAACGAAAAGAAATACATCCTCCCCGGTCTCGGCGATTACGGTGACCGGCACTTTGGGACGGACGAAGTGTAACGATGAGTGAAGAACCTCTAGCTGCCTCTGGTGATTCCGCCACGATGATTATCTATGCCGCGTTTATTGTAACGGGGTTGGCAACCTGTTTTGTTGGGTCATTGATCTTTCGCTATGTGCTGGCGTTGCTTTTGACCTTGGCGGGTGCGCTCGCAGGCTTGCAGGTGGTGCTGGAGCTTGAGATCGCAACAAACACGGGGATTTGGATTGGCGCTGGCGCTGGTGCGATTCTGGGGCTTTTGATTTCGTTTTTCTTTATCAAGGCTGCAGCTGCAGTCGCGGGTGGAACACTGGCCTATGTCTTCGTTTCGCCGAATGTCGGTGACTTGATGGAGTGGAAAAACGCCCTCGTTTTAGGTGTTTCCTGCCTAGCAGGCGGCGTTGTTGGAGTCTTCCTCGCCAAGCCAACCATCCTTGTCGCGACGGCATTTGTTGGAGCATTTTTCGCCGTCTATGGCGGGCTCTACTTCATCGACGGCACGCAGTTACTCGAGGTGAGTGAGAATGCGGTCGAGACGGGCCAGATCCTAGCGTCGCGCAAGTGGCCTTTTATCATCACCATCGTTCTCGGCGTGATCGGCGGGCTGGCACAAGTGACGCGGACTTGGAGAAATAAGCGGAGTAGTGATAAATGATGAATTTTGAATGATGATTAGGAGCGGATAACTAGGTATTCATCATTCAAAACTCATCATTAACTAAAGCCCGTAGTCACTCGGGTCGACGCCACGGGCGGCGATAGCGCGACGCAAGGAATCAAGTTCGAACTGCGCCCCGGGCAGGACGCCGTTGTTCGAGTACCATCCTTGATTCATTTCGAGAGCGAACTGGATTTGATCGCTTTGAGATCTTTTCGCCGAGAGGTCTTTTGGATACATTCGAACAACTTCGGTGAGCCGCCCAGCCGCGTCGATGTAGCCGATGTCGAGTGGAATGAGGGTGTTTTTCATCCAGAATGACATCTGCTGGGGCTTTCCGTAGACGAAGATCATCCCGTGATTTTCCGGCATCGATTCGCGATGCATGAGTCCGGTCGATTGCTCGGATATGTTCAGGGCGATTTCCACTTGAATCTCGAGTTCTCCGATACGGAGGGGCTGGGGGACATTGAGTGGGGCAGGGTCACTGCTGATCTGAATACCACTTTTGGCGGTTGAGCTTGTTTCTGCCTTTTCGCAGGCGGTCAGAAGAAGGATGCATAGGGCAAAGAGGGCGAACGGGCGCAATGTCATGGGTCTTTGATGTGGACAGTGGGGTCGTGGCGACAAGGGTAAAGCGCATGCCAAGCTCCGCACCGTCATCGTTTCCTGTCCTTTTATTCGCCTCCACAGAGCGCTCTGCTGATGCGCTCTATTTTGGTGGGGTCGAGGTGCCTGATGCCTTCATTGCCTTCGGCTATGGTTCACAGCGGATTGCTGTCTTGAGTCGGCTTGAGATTGCTCGGGTGCGTAAGGAAGGCTGTTTTGACACCTGCCTGTCGTTGGAAGAATGCCAAGAGGCGGTAAAACAGAACGGCGGGATGGGAACACCTGTAGAAGTCGTTGCTTTGATTGCGGAGGAGTGGGCGATCGAGGGTTTTGAAATCGGCTATGATTTTCCAGCGGGCCTCGCTAACCAACTCATAGGCGCAGGTGTCACCCTACGGGTTGTTGAAGGAGCGCTCTTCCCTGAACGTGAGATCAAGGCCGATATCGAGGCCGATGCAATTCGCGAAGGTAATGCAGCTTCCGCTGCAGGCTTTAAAGTCGTGGAAAAAGCACTGCGTCGAGCCACCATTGGTCGCGGAAAGAAACTCTATCTGGATGACAAGTTGCTCACGTCTGAGCGCCTTCGGCAAATGATCGATATTGCCTGCCTTGAGCGTAGCGCGGTAGCGAACGGAACGATCGTCGCAGGCGGAGACCAAGCTTGTGACCCCCATTGCCGAGGCACTGGGCCATTGCGTGCAGACGAGTTCATCATCGTCGATATCTTCCCGCGTGTCACAAGAACTGGATACCATGGCGATATGACCCGTACGTATCTTAAGGGACAGGCGAGCAAGGAACAGAAGTCGCTTTACGCTGCGGTCTTTGACGCGCAGCAGGCGGCGATCAAAGAGGTGAAGGCCGGCAAGAGTGGTACGAAAATTTATAAAGGTGTGTGCGCTTCTTTTGAGGGCAAAGGCTACGCGACCGAGGTCGTTGATGGTACGCCAGTGGGCTTCTTTCATGGCCTCGGCCATGGTCTTGGGCTTGAAGTGCACGAAGCGCCCCGCGTCGGCGCAGTGAAGTCGCGCTTAAAAAAGGGGCAAGTCATCACGGTTGAGCCAGGGCTCTATTACCCCGGTCTTGGAGGTGTTCGCGTCGAGGATGTCGTGCGTGTGACGAGCGGCGAGCCGGAGATGCTTTCAAAGCATCCATATCGCTGGCACATCAAATGATGAATGATGAATGGTGAATGGTGTGATGTCTTAAATCTTTTCTATTCATCATTCAATATTTCCTTACCACGCCTTCTGCCAACCAAGCGTCAGGGCCCAATCGGTTTCGAGTTGGTAGCCATTGAGGTTTTGCCAGAGCGGAAGGCGAAGATCGATGGCGAATCGGTGCCCCTTGAGGATGCCGCCGTCGATGAGGCTGTTTACGCCGAAAATGGCTTCGATGGATTCGCCGCCGTAATTGTCGCTAAAGGCCGTCGTGACGGTTTCACGGCTCGGCGCGAAGGGTGGATTCAGTAAAAGGTCTTCCTGCTCCCCGCGCATTTTTCCCGACCATTGGTAGGCGAGGCCGGTGCTGATGCCGAATGAATTACCGAGGGGCAGGGAACCCCATGCAGTCGCCTTGAACTGGTCGCCGAGGCGGCAGCCTTGATCGTTGTGCCCGGTACGAATTGTTCCAGCTAACTGACCCCCGAAGGAGACGCTTTCGCGCTGCTCCACCCAGGTGAAACTTGGCAGGAGGTCGTAGGTGCCGGATCCAAGTTGCATCGGTGCTGGAAGCTGGCGTTCAAAGAGTCCACCCATGCCCGGTTCGCTACCTATCGATGGAGCGGGTATTGCATCCGATTCAGTGATGGATCCGGTGGGGAGGCTGATCCCGAGGCCGACATGAGCACGGCTGTCCTCATCACGGTAAACGGAATAGAGGGCGCTTAGCTTGATGTCGCTAACCCCTTCGGTCTCGGTCGTAAATACATCGCTGCCGCCGTTGAAGTTAAGCAGAGGTGTCGCCATGCCGAAGATGCGGTGATCCATCTCAGTGGACGTATAGTTGGCCATCGCCATGAGGGTGAGCTGATCGCTCGGGGCATGCATGAAACCCAACATGTGCATATCCATCGTCATCTCCTCGGGCGTGATGGTGTAGTTCGCCGCGAAGACTGCATCGCTTGAGGCGCTGGTTGTTCCGTTTCGCATACCGTCCATCTGCATTCGCATGAAGCGATAGGAGAGCATGCTTTCGCCCTTAGCGTGAATGTGTTCACCCATGATGGAGATGGGGGCATGGGCGTCGATACGGCCGGTATCGAATGAATGAGCAAAGCTCGATGTGCTGAGTAATACGCCGGTTAAGAACGTAGAAGGGTAAGAAAATCTTTTCATCTGAAGTGTTTGCGTAAGGTGGGTGCCCGAGGTTCAGAATTTTACTCAGGCGGGTTGGATGTAGGCCAAAGGCGATTCAGCGCTACAGATCAATCACCTACATAGTAAAAAGTGTAGATGATTTTGGATACGGTTGGATGTCTTACGCTAACCGCGGAGGTGGCCCAAGTGGAGTGTCGATGTACTCGCAAGGGGGCGATGGATCGCTGAGCTGAAGCTCCTGCGTTCGAGGATGAAAAATGAGTGCAACTCCGAGGCTTCTGAGCGGGAGGAGACGGACTTCCTGCTGAAGCCGGAATTGATCAGCCTGCCAGGTATTGTCTTTCGTGTCTTCGACAAAGGCACAGTAGCCACAGCTTTCTTCTCCGTTGAAGGTGTAGGAAAGCGCGTCACCGATCGGCATTTGTTCCGAGTATTGGGAAAACATCGTTGCCCAGCCGTAGGCTTGGACCAACGCCACATGCAGGCCGCTCAAGCACAGAAAGCAGAGAGCAGTTGCGAGAAGGAAGCAGCGTTGCAGTTTTGAAGGCACAGGACGAAAACGGGGTCATTTGTCGGTTTTTCGTCCCGCAAGTGTCAACCGATTTTGCGCAAGAAGCGGGTGGGCAAAGCGCAGGTTTCTATGCTAATCTGTTTCCATGGCATCGCATTATGACTGCATCGCAACCGCGATTGATCTCTTGGTGAAGCGACACGCGGAGGTACCGAGTCTGGAGGAACTCAGCGGTCAAGCTGGTTTGAGCTTATCCCACTTTCAGCGGCTCTTCACGGAGTTCGTCGGGATCAGTCCGAAGCGTTTCTCCCAGCACCTGTTTTTGCAGGACGCGAGGGAGCGGCTTCAACGAGGAGAAGCGGTGCTGGATGCAGCCTTGGGTTCGGGACTTTCTGGACCAGGACGATTGCATCATCTGACCGTGCATTGCGAGGCGGTTACGCCAGGGGAACAGCGTTCAGGAGGCAAGGATCTGCGGATTGAATATGATTGGAGCTTAACCCCTTTCGGCTGGGGTCTCTTTGGGAAAACGTCGCGCGGCTTGTGCTATTTTGCGCTCCATGAGACTGCCTCGGAGGAGGCCCTCGCGGCGCTCAAGAAACGGTTTCCTGCCGCGGATCTGGAGGAGAAGTTAGGACTAGCGGCTGAGCTTTGTGCTCGGATCTTTTCTTCGGAGCCAAGTGGGCCAATAGCGTTGCATCTTCGGGGAACAAATTTCCAGATCCAAGTCTGGCAGGCCTTGATGGCAATTCCCGATGGATTGGCCGCAAGCTACGGATCCGTCGCTCGCAAAATAGACCGCCCAAAAGCTTCGCGTGCGGTCGGCACTGCGGTGGGAAATAACCCCGTCGCGATCCTTATTCCGTGCCATCGTGTGCTGCGCGAGAGTGGGGCGATCGGTGGCTACCGCTGGGGCTTGGATAGGAAGCGTGCGCTCCTGGCCTGGGAGCGAGCCCGGCCTGCGAATAGCAGCTCAGTAGGTAGATAGCCGAAATTGAGGGCGTGTGGGTGCCTTGACTTTCCAATGTAGCCTGTGCTACATTGGTCATATGTTTAAACTTGGATGGTTATTGTTAGCGCTTTTCATTGGCTTGCCGCTGGCGGGACAAACGGAGCCGTATCGGATCGTTGCGACGGTTGCGATGGTGACGGATATTGTTCGCCAAGTGGCGGGTGATCGCGCCGAGGTCACGGGGCTACTGGGCGAGGGGATCGACCCTCACCTCTACAAGCCCACCCGAACCGACATCGGTCAACTGCTTCGCGCGGACGTAATTTTCTACAATGGCCTCCTTCTTGAAGGTAAAATGTCCGACGCGCTCATCCGCGCTGCGACCGCAGGCAAGAAGGTCCACGCGGTCACGGAACTGATCGACGAAGGCTATCTTCTCTCACCCGAAGAATTTGCAGGCCACTATGATCCGCATGTTTGGATGGACCCTAGCGCGTGGGCGAAGGCGGTTGATGTGGTTGAGGCGAAATTGACAGCGTTTGATCCCGCGAGTGAAACGACCTACGCGACAAATGCGGCGGCATTGAGGGAACGGATCCAAAAACTGGATGCGTATGCTGAGCAGGCTCTAAGCAGTGTGCCTGAAAAACAACGTGTGCTCGTAACCGCGCACGACGCCTTTAACTATTTCGGCCGTCGCTTCGGCTACGAAGTTGTTGGCATCCAAGGTATCTCAACGGAGTCAGAGGCAGGTGTGCTTGATTTGGAGAACCTCGTGAATCTCCTCGTCGAACGAAAAGTTCGCGCCGTATTTGTCGAATCAACCGTTTCTGAGCGCAATATTAAGGCACTTATTGCGGGTGCAGCAGCTCGAGGACACACCGTTGTCATCGGAGGTGAACTCTTTAGTGATGCGATGGGGCAGCCTGGTACCTATGAGGGAACCTATATCGGGATGATCGATCACAACGCATCGACGGTGGCGCGAGCGCTCGGGGGCACTCTGCCTGAAGGTGGATTTTCAACTGCGGACTGAATCAATGGGAACTGACCGCACACTGCTTCACCGTACCGGTATTTCGGATACACGAGAACCGCTTTCGACGCGCCCCGAACACTCGGCGGAAAGTCCGCTCTCAATTCACGCGATGACGGTGGCCTACCACCGGCGCCCAGTGCTGTGGGATGTCGATTACGACGCCCCATCAAATAAGCTGATCGCGATCGTTGGTCCAAATGGGGCGGGCAAGAGCACCATGATAAAGGCCTGCTTGGGTCTCACTCAACGCGCCTCTGGCCAAGTCGAATACTGGGGGCGATCTTATCGCAGTCAGCGCAGTCGGGTGGGGTATGTGCCGCAACGCGAAACCGTCGACTGGGACTTCCCGGTTTCCGCCCTCGATGTCGTTTGTATGGGGCTTTACCGCGAGATCGGCTGGCTGCGCCCTGTAGGTAAAAAACATAAAGCCCTCGCTTTGGAATGCCTCGATAAGGTGGGCATGGCTGACTACGCTCAGCGCCAGATCAGTCAGCTCTCGGGTGGCCAGCAGCAACGGGTTTTCCTTGCACGGGCGCTCGCACAGCAGGCGGATCTCTATTTCATGGACGAGCCCTTTGTCGGGGTCGATACAGCCACCGAGCGTTCGATTATAGCGGTTTTGAGGGATCTGCGTGATTCAGGAAAAACAGTCATTGCGGTCCATCATGACTTGCCGACCGTTCCTGAGTATTTTGATGAAGTCGTCTTGCTGAATATGCGGGTCGTTGCCTCTGGGCCTGTCCCGGAAGTGTTCACGCAGGACAATTTGCAGAAGACTTATGGTGGCCGGCTTACGCTTCTTTCCGAGGCGGCAGAAGCGATGGCTCGGGCGGCGTCTGGATTGGACTCTTGATCGATATTTTGATGTCTCCGATCGTATTAGAAAATCTGCTACTGCAGCTCGATCCACAAGTCGTGTGGGAGACGCTGACGCTGCGCAGTGGATACAACTCCACGGTTGTTATCGTGGGGACGACACTCCTTGGAATCAGCGCCGGCGTCGTGGGTGTCTTTGCGCTTTTACGCAAACGCTCCTTGATGGCTGATGCACTGAGTCACGCCACTCTTCCGGGAATTGGATTGGCCTTTATCATCGCGACTTGGCTGGGATATGAAGGCCGCAGCTTGCCAATACTCCTGACGGGGGCCGCCATTACGGGTGTGCTCGGGGTCGTGACAATCCAATGGCTTGTGCGCTCTACGCGTCTTCGCGAGGACGCAGCGATTGGCATCGTGCTCAGTGTTTTCTTTGGCATTGGAGTCGTGATCCTCAGTATCGTTCAGTCGATGAAGGCGGGGACAGCCGGTGGCATAAATCATTTTATCTATGGCCAAACGGCTGCAATGAGTGCGGCGGATGCTAAGCTCATGGGGCTCATCGCACTGGCCACGGTCTTCTTCGCCTTCTTCTTGCTTAAGGAATTTGCTGTTGTGTGTTTCAATGACGCCTTTGCTCAAGTGACAGGTTGGCCAGTTTCGAAAATCGATCTCCTGATGATGGCTTTGGTCGCGCTGGTTACGGTGGCTGGTTTGCAGGCGGTAGGCCTTATCCTGGTCGTTGCAATGTTGATCATTCCTGCGGTTGCGGCGCGTTTTTGGACCGAGCGATTATGGAAACTCATTTTGCTCGCGGGTCTGATCGGGGGCGTCTCGGGCTATCTCGGATCGGTCGCTTCAGCGCTGTTGCCGCGGAAGCCAGCGGGGGCGGTCATCGTATTGACGGCGGGGATGATTTTCACCCTGAGTATGTTTATCGCTCCGTCGCGTGGTGTCTTAGCATCGGTCTTACGCCGTATGAGGTTGAAACTCCGAATCGCGACGGATCACCTCCTGGAGGCGACGGTCGATGAGGACGAGAGCACGAGAGGTTCTCTATCCGTCGCAAACACTAAGGTTCTTCAGAAGAAGCGAAATTGGGGGGCATGGCTTCACTTCGCAGTGCCGCTTTTTGTTCGTGTGAAAGGATTCGGACGCTTTGAGAAGGGGGCTTTTCTAGCCTCTGAAGTGGGACTTCAACGAGGACTCCGCGTGGAACGAAATCATCAGCTCTGGGAACAATATCTTCTCTCATATGCGGATATCGCGCCGGGGCACATTGACTGGACGGTCGATCAAGTGGAGCACGTCTTGAGTCCCGAACTGATCAATGAATTAGAAATCCTCATACAAGAGCGGACGGGTGAATCCTTTGAAATCGCATCGCGGGGAGGTATAGCGTGATCGATTTTATTCCTGCACTTGATCTGTTCCCCCTTATGGCTGCGCTGCTTGCAGCCCTTACCTGTGGACTGCTGGGGAACTTCCTCGTTCTCAGAAAGATCAGTTTGATGGGCGACGCGATCAGTCATTCGGTGCTGCCGGGGCTTGTTATTGCATTTTTGATTACATCAACGCGGAGTCCGATGATTATGTTTATTGGAGCGGCGGCGGCGGGACTCGCGACGGTTGCTCTCGTCGAAGTAGTGAAAAAGCTAGGACGCGTCGAATCTGGTGCCGCGATGGGGGTGGTGTTTAGCATCCTCTTCGCTTTTGGCGTATTGCTCATCGAGCAGGCGGCGGCGCGACATGTGGACCTCGATGCGGACTGTGTCTTGTATGGACAACTGGAAACGCTGGTGTGGTTTGAGGCTCCGCTGGAATTAGGGGCCTTGCTTTCGTTCGCGACGATCGAGGCGCTGCCTCGGCAAGTGATTGTGTTGTTTTCGATACTTACACTTTCGTTGGCATTCGTCGTGGTTTTCTTCAAGGAACTCCGGGTGACGGCCTTCGACCCCGCGTTAGCGACGAGCCTAGGGATCAACGCGAATATGATGCACTACGGCTTGATGCTCTTCGTCGCAGCGGCCACCGTCGCAGCTTTTGAAGCAGTGGGATCGATCCTTGTTATTGCGATGTTGGTTTGCCCCGGCGCGACGGCTCGGCTTTGGACCGATCGGCTTTCGCATCAGATTTTTGTAAGCTTGGCCTTTGCCACTGGAAGTGCGGTGACGGGTTATTTCGGAGCGACGACGATACCGTCTTGGTTCGATGCCGGGAGCGTGAATGCGGCGGGGAGCATGACGGTGGCAGCGGGAGGCTTTTTGGCCCTGTCAGTTTTCTTTGCTCCGCAGTATGGGCTAGTAGCGAAGCGTCTACGGGCGAAGCGGCTTCAACGTGATTCCGCGATGGATCAGCTCTTGGCTGGACTACTGCGTGCTCGAGAAAAAGGGGCGCACTGGATTGATCTGTGTGTCCTCACTCGGGCTTCGATGGGGTTTGATTTGGGGAGGGCAGCAATACGGGCAAAGCGGCTCGGCTATGTCGAGCGGCAAGCATTGGAGTTAAATCTGACAGCGCGCGGCCTCGAGGAAGCAAAAGCGATCCTGAGACGCCACCGCGGCTGGGAGAGCTATCTGGTTGATGATGCGGGCATCCGTCCAGACAATGTTCATGCGCTCGCCGAGCAGCTTGAACATATCTCAGTTGAGCCAACCGTTGCGAAGGAGTTGGACCCTCATGGGCAGCCTATTTACCCCCGTAAATCAGAGGATGATACATAGTTTGTAGGCGATTTCCTAATACGCCATGCCGATGCCGATGCGAAATTCATCGCCCCCGCCAAGACTAGAGTTCTGACGTTTCTCGTAGAGGTTGAAGTTGTATCCGACTTTGAAGAGAATGGTCTTATCGATCCACCAAAATAAGGCGGGCCCACCGCGTAGTCGGGTATAGCCAGATCCACCGTCATCGTAGTGGTGGTCGAAGTCGAATTCGAGGGTGACTTGGGTTGAGGTCGTCGGAATGAAGCCGATTTTGGCATCGGCATCAATCCGGTTGCCGCGATTGTCTGCGCCTTCCAGCCAGTAAGTGATCCCGCCTCCGATGATATAGTTGGGGGTTTCTCGTTTTGCGCTGATACCGATGCCCCAATCGGTCGAGCCATCGCTGAAGCCAATGGGGCTATCTTCGTCGCCGGTTGGCAGCTCGATGCGAGGATTTAGGGAGATGTTCCCCGAAAAACCTTTGCCGTTGTAGTATTTCCGGATCGGGAAGGCCAGTTTGAGGTTTCCAAAACCTTCGTCTGTCTGGGTGACGGCGGTGCCGTTCTCGATCGTGGTTTTCTCAGCTCGATGGTAAGGCAACGTTCCGACGATGCGGAGTGAGCGATCCCAGGTGTAGACACCTCCAAATTCAGCGGTGTGCAGGCTCGATGAGAGGCCCAGTGGATTGGCAATTGAATCGGTTCCATTCAGAATTTCATCCGCGTCCTGCCATTTATAGAAGACCTGCCAGCCGTAGCCATAATCCCAGCGCGGGACCATGCTCATGACGGGGGTCTCGGCAAAGGTGGCGGGTGCGACCAAGAGAGTGCCAAGGACAGCGACGAGCCATCCTCGAATACCGGAGCGCTTTCTCTTCATGCTCTAGAGGGTGGATGTGAGCTCAGCGATATAGCTCTGCGCCTTGAGGTCGCTCTGGCGAATTGAAATCAGCTGCTCGCTGGCGAGGTCGGTCGATTCGACGGTCAAGTTCAGCGGCGTATCGATGCCGGGCACAGTGTATTGCTCCCCTAGGAGTTCCCCGTCTTCGAGGAGGTAAATCGAGATGGGGTCGTAGCCGGCATCGCTGACTGCTTTGACAATCGCGCGCAGATCAATCGCTTCACCGGGTTCGCGGGCAAGAGTTAGGAACTGGGTATAGATGTCCATCTGCAGCCCTTTGTCGAAACGGCTGCGGTCGATGCCGTCGACTTTGCGCAGCTTGCGATTGATCCCGAATGCGCAGGTTTCGCAGATGAGACCTTTGACGCGCAATGCGACGGTGTTGTCTTCCGCTTGTAAGATCTCGGTGGCTTTGGCGGCCTCGATTTCAGGGGTGTAGGATTGTTCGACGGCGTCCGTCGGAGAGGCACTGAGCGCGCTCGCACAGAGGAGCGCGGTAAAAAGAAGGGTCTTAAAGTTCATGATTTTGAGTATTTCGAAGTTAGAAAGTGTGTTGAAGAATTTGCATACAGCATTGGCGCTGTGCGATTTGCCGCGTGAAAGGTACACGGCTGAGTCGTCTTCTAGGTTTCTAGCTTCGAGGTGGAGGTGAATCCACTCCCTCAAATTGCTGCGGCGAGAGCACAGCTGAACTGTCGATAAGGGCGGCATCGCTTCCTTGAGCGAAGCTATGGCCTAAATCGTCGTTTAATTTGATGTGCGCGTGTGAGCTGGGCGCAGTCTCTGAAGGACCGCAACCGTGGCTGCATGCCCCCGTGTCGTGGCATGATTTGCCGGGGCAGTCGTTCGAACCATGGTCCTGATGAGCGTCTTCGCTCGGCTCTGGTTCTGAGTCGCTGCAGCAAGGATCTGCTTCGCAGCTATCTTGCACTATCACCGCTGTTCCCTGCTCATGGTCGCTTACAGGCAAGGTGTTCACGCTCCACGCGGGGAGGAAAACAAGGCTACTGCAAAGGAGGAAAACAAGGCTACTGCAAAGGAGGAAAACAAGGCTACTGCAAAGGAGGAAAACAAGGCTACTGCAAAGGAGGCGCATCATAGTGCTATAATGAAGAAGCATAGGTTGCAGAGATTATTCCGCAAGCAAATCTTTTCACTGTATTAACTCGGGTGGTCGGCGCTTTGCTGAAGGCGCGTAGTTGTCGCACGGCGGCGCTTACATTCTTTCGAGCGTTTCTAGGCCGAGAAGATGCAGTCCAGTTTCCAAAGTGAGGAGCGTTTGCGCGCATAGACTCAAGCGGCGGGCGCGAATCGCGGGGTCTTCAATCGAGACCCGATCTGCGGCGTAAAAGGTGCTGAAAAGCCCGGCCAACTCGAAGAGGTAAGTGCAGAGGTTGTGTGGACGGTAGTCGCCAAGTGCTTGTTCGAACGCAGATGGAAAGGCGACCAGTTTGCGTGCGAGTGCGATCTCGGTTTCGGTTTCAGGAGCGGAGGCCGCGCTGACAAAGTCGTCCGTCGGGCGCACCTCGAGCTTGCGGAAGATACTGTGGATCCGCGCGCCTGCGTAGAGCAGGTAAGGGGCGGTGTTGCCCTCAAGAGCGAGCATCTTGTCCCATGAGAATTGGTAATCGCTTGAGCGGTTTTGCGAGAGGTCGGCATAGCGCACGGCACCTATCCCAATGGCCTCGGCGACGCGGGATTGCTCTTCTTCGGCGAGTTCAGGATTTTTCTCCGAGACGATCGCGAGGGCTCGATTGTGAGCTTCTTCAAGGAGGGCTTTGAGCTTAACGTTATCGCCTTCCTTTGTTTTGAGGGGCTTTCCGTTGGGTCCGAGGATAGTGCCGTTGCTCACGTGCTTCAGCTTTGGAAGGGTCCATCCGCGCGCTTCAAACCACTTCTTCGTCGTGAGAAAAAGCTGTTCGAAGTGATCGCTTTGTCGCGAATCGACGCAGTAGAGGATATCGTCGGAGGCGAGTTCTTTGGCTCGGTAATAAATCGTTGCGAGGTCAGTCGTGGCGTAGTTCGACGCACCATCAGTCTTGCGGACAATGAAGGGCTGCTTCGCGAAACGCGGGTGCTCGGGGTGGAAGACGACAAGCGCGCCTTCACTTTTCTCTGAGAGTCCAGTTTCAGCCAACTCTTCGTAGATGTTGTCGACGCGGTCGCGGTAGAAGCTTTCACCCAGGGCGGTGTCGAATTTCACGCCAAGGCGATCGTAGTTGCTCTCGAAGGCATGCCAGCTGACTTCGGTGATCTTCTTCCAGATCGTAAGGTTCTCTTCGTCACCTTGCTGGAGTTTGACGAGTTCGTCGCGGACTTCCTGTGCGATTTCTGGGGAGCTTTTGTAGGCGGCATTGCCCTCTTTATAAAGTGCTTCGAGATCGGCGACGGGGTTTTCGTGTTCAGCATCGAGGTCGTGGCCACTTTTCTTCAGGGAGTAGATGATCATCCCGAACTGGGTGCCCCAGTCGCCGAGGTGATTATCGCGGGTCACTTCAGCGCCCGCATAGGTAAGCATGCGTGCAAGGGCCTCGCCGATGACGGTCGAGCGGATGTGCCCAACGTGCATTTCCTTCGCCGTGTTGGGCGAGCTGTAGTCGACGACCGCTTTTAAGCCCTTTCGTAGCTGCGAAGAGTTTTGGGCGAAGGCATCAGCGGCGCCGAAGGCTTCGATCCACTTGAGCAGAAAGGTGGGTTGCAGACTGAAATTGAGAAAGCCCGGTCCAGCGATCGATACCGTAACGTAGTTTGGGTCGAGAGCGCCCGAGGCGACGACGGCGTCGAGGAGTTTTTGCCCGAGAGGTCGCGGTGGAACGCCGACCTTTTTTGCGACGCCGAGGATGCCATTGGCCTGAAAATCTCCGTGCCGCGGATCGGCGGCGCGGAGGATCGGGTCGAAGTCAGCGCCGAGCTCAGGTATCGCTGCCGCCGCATCGACGATGACTCGTTGGAGAAAAACGGAGGGTTGATAGTCCACCTGCATGGTCGAAGGACGCTGCGAAGGGGCGGGGGGCGAATCAAGCTATTCGCGTGTTTCTGAGCAAAAATGACCGTTTTTGAGATTCGTTGCATCCGGCGAGGACGCGCCTAATCGGCTGCTCGAGCAATTTTTACTCGACGGAGGCAACCTTAATCCGCTTATAGTTAAAAGTTTACGGATTCACCAACCCTCATCGGGTCTCACTCCGGATTATCTGCTCAATGAGAAAAACAATAGTTTCTGTGCGTAAGTTCGTCAAGCCGTCCTACGCCTACTTAATAGAGAAAAAACGAGATGGAGGCGAGTTCTCGCATGACGAGATTCGCTACATCGTAGACTCTATTTACGAAAAAGAACTGCCAAAACACCAATTGGCGGCACTCGTTATGGCGATCTATTTCCAGGGCATGAGTGCTCAGGAAACAGCCATCCTCGCTGAGGAAATGATGCTCTCCGGTGAAGTGGTTGATCTTTCGAAAATCACTAAGCCGAAGATCGACAAGTATTCGACCGGTGGCGTGGGTGACAAGACTTCGCTCGTGCTCATCCCACTCGCAGCAGCCTGTGGCGTCGTGATGCCAAACATGAATGGTGTCGACGAAGAGTTTGTTATTTCGAGCCTCGATAAGCTGAGCTCAATCCCTGGATTCAGTCCGACGATGGACCTTGCGGGGTTTGTCAGTCAGCTCAGTACGGTTGGGGCAACGATCGCAGGTCAGTCGAGGGAAATTGCGCCCGTTGATACGGTGCTTTATGAGATGCGTCAGCTTACCGCGACGGTCCCAAGTTTACCACTCATCACCGGTTCGGTCCTCTCTCGTAAGCTCGCGCAAGGTGCTGAAGGCCTGGTCGTCGATGTGAAGTGGGGCAACGGGTCGTTCATCAAGGATGTTGAGCAAGCGAAGCAACTTGCCCGTTCCCTAACGCGAGTCGGTCGCTCGATGGACCGCCGCTGTGTGGCACTTGTTACCGATATGAACCAGCCGCTCGGCGACACCGTCGGCACAGGGTTGGAAATCATTGAAGCGATCAAATTACTCAAGGGTGAAGGTCCTGAGGATCTTCAGGAGCTAGTGCTGAAGCTAGGTATGGAAATCGTTCGTCTGGCCGGTGTGGCTGGTTCAACGCTCTCTGCAAAGCAGACAGTCCAGCGCGCCCTCAAGGATGGAGCTGCATTTGAGAAATTTAAGGAAATGGTCGCTGCCCAAGGCGGAAAGACCGCTTGTCTCGATGATACGAGCAAGTTCCCAGAAGCGAAATACGTTCGTAAGCTTCCTGCACCGAAGCGTGGCTACGTCCACACGATCAATGCGGGTATGATTGCTCGCGGCGTTCAGATGCTCGCCCAGAAGGGCGGTAAGAAGCTCGACCCAGCCGTCGGCGTATCCGAAATCAAGAAAGTCGGGACTCAAGTGAAACAAGGTGAGCCGCTCATGATGATTCACTACAACGACGAATCGAAGCTTGAGACTGCGCTCGACTACTTGCGTCAGGCCTACCGCCTCGCACCGAAGCGCCCAACACCGCCAGATCTCCTCGTTGAGCGTGTGGCCTAAGGGGTTCTAACGAACCATCAGTTTTATAAACAAAGACGCCCCGGACTTGAAGGTCCGGGGCGTCTTTTGTTTTAAAGGATTGAAGGGGTGTCTTTAGACGCGGCCGAGGTAGCTTTTGTCTTCGGTCGATACCTTGATTTTGTCGCCCGTCTTGATAAAGAGCGGGGTCTGAACGACGAGGCCCGTCGCGGTGGTTACAGGCTTGAGGGCAGCGCCGGAGGTATCACCCCGGAGAGCAGCAGGCGCTTCGGTCACTTCCATTTCAACGGAGACTGGTAGTTGAATCTGGACAGGATTATCATCGACGAAGAGGACGTCGACGGGGTTGCCCTCATCGAGAAAGTCTTTCGCCTCTTCGACGAGATTTTCGGCAAGGATGACATCTTCGAACGTCTCAGGGTCCATGAAGTGGTAGCCCATGTCGTCGATGTAACTGAACTCGAGACGCTTTGTGTCTGTCGTAAGAATATCGACCGTTTCGGTGGAGCGAATCTTCTGCGTCGTGCTCGAACCGGAATTGAGGTTGCGCATATTGACCTGAACAAAACCAGCTTGGCGGCCTTGCGACCGTTGTTGGGCATCGAGAACGAGATGCGGCTGTTTGTTGTAGAGGATTACATTCCCTTTTCGGATTTCAGTCGGAGTAGCCATGCTGGGTGTTAGTTAACGCGATCTTTGGATGATGGGCGGAAACGGGTCAATCGGTTTGTTACAAGGCTGTTCAACTAGAGCGTGGGCAATGGGGAATGCCCTTTACAGGGGAAACGTGCCCGATCTATATCGTAATGCTTGATCGGCGTCCCAGTCGGCCCCCTTGGTATGAAACAAAGAACAATCTTAAGCGAGGTATCTACCCATGGTAAATCGCTCCATACCGGCAAAGAAGTCCACCTCACTCTAAAGCCCGCTGAAATAGGCGCTGGCATCGTTTTTCGCCGTGTTGATCTCTTTGGAAAACCCGAGGTAAAGCCTGCCATCGAACTCGTTAATAATGAGCTCGTTCGCAGCACTGACATCACTTCTGGCCACACGCAGCTGAAGACGATCGAGCACGTTCTCAGCGCTCTCTCCGGCTGTGGGGTCGACAACTGTATCGTCGAAATGGATTCGGCGGAGCCACCCATTGTGGACGGTTCTTCTCGCCAGTTTGTCGAGATGATCGAAAAGGCCGAGCCCGTCGAACAGGATGCCGACCGCGAATACTTCGAATTGAAGGAGCCGATCTCGATCATGGACGGCAACCGCTCGATCATCGCGCTGCCCTACGATGGTCTGAGGATTACTTGCACGAGTGCGGATGATCGCGGCACACATACGCAGCACCTTTCGCTCGATGTGGATCCAGTTGTCTACAAGTCAGACATCGCCCACGCTCGTACCTTTACTGTCTACGAGGACATCGAACCTCTGCTCAAGATGGGTAAGATTCAGGGCGGTAGCCTAGATTCTGCGATCGTGATCAAAGGCGATCAGATCCTCTCGAAAGAGCCGCTGCGCTATAAGGACGAATTTGTCCGCCACAAGATTCTCGATGTCATTGGCGACATTACACTACTCGGCAAACCGCTGAAGGCCCACATTGTAGCGGTTCGCACGGGCCACAAGCTCAACGCCGAACTGACCAAGGCAATGTATCAGCAGATGCTCGCTGCCGAGGGCAGTAAAAAAGCTAAGAAGGCAAAAGCGACGACCAAGGCGTCGACCGCAAAGGAGCGCAAAACACTGCGACCCGACGAGACGACGATCGATATTCGCCGGATCCTCGACATCCTGCCGCACGCTTATCCCTTTGTTCTGATCGATCGAATCACAGAGTTTGTTAAAGACGACGAGCTCACCGCGATTAAGAATGTAACGATCAATGAACCGTTTTTCCAAGGGCACTTCCCCGGGAACCCAGTGATGCCGGGCGTGCTTCAGCTCGAGTCGATGGCTCAGGCGTCGGGCTTTCTTATGCTTCGCCGTATATCAAGTGAGGGCAAAGTCGCCTTTTTTATGAGTGCGGACAACGTGAAATTCCGCCGTGCGGTTGTGCCTGGTGATCAATTGGAGATTCACGCGAAGATCACAAAGAACCGCGCAAATAAATTCATCGGCGCGAGCGTTAAATGCACCGTTGATGGTAAAATTGTTTCCTCTGGCGAACTCAGCTTCGTCATCCTCGACGTGCCGGAAGAAGGGATGTAGTTAAAAATGGCTACACCTAACATACACCCCACCGCGATTGTCGAAGAAGGTGCCCAGTTGGGCGCCGACGTCGTCATCGGCCCACTTTCCTACGTCGGCCCGCTCGTTCGTCTCGGCAATGGTACGCGCCTCCATCACCATGCGACCGTCGAGGGCAATACCACGCTGGGTTCCGGCAATGAAATCTTTCCCTACGCACTCGTTGGTGGACGAACGCAGGATAAGAAATGGGCAGGCGATGAAGCTCCGGTTAATATCGGCGACAACAACATCTTTCGCGAACACGCAACCGTTCACACCGCTACTTTTGATGGCGGGGAAACGCGAGTGGGTTCAGGGAACCTCTTCTGCGCCTACAGCCACATCGGGCATGAAAGCAGTGTCGGCGACGACTGCGTCTTCAGTAACAACGCTACCCTTGGTGGCCACTGTGTGATCGGCGATCGCGTCGTTATCGGCGGGCTCTCCGCCGTGCACCAATTTGTCAACGTAGGTTCGATGGCGATGATCGCCGGTATGGCCCGCGTTGTTCAGGATGTCATGCCTGGCATGATCGTTGAAGGAACGCCAGCGACCCACCGCGCTTACAATAAGGTAGGACTGCAAAGGGCAGGATACGATGAGGCTGATCTCATCGCGGTGAAGCGCCTCTACAAGCATTTCTTCCGCTCGAAGCTCAATCGAGGCCAAGCTGCTGAAGCCCTCAATGCAGGCGACTTAGGCGACCACCGCTTCCACGAGCTGATCAAAGCCTTTCTCGAAAAGAGCACCCGCGGGCTCGCCTGATTTTAGGGCGAGGAGGTAGGCTTTAGTTTTTCAGTATAAGAATTTGGATACATATCGATAATTCAAATTATGGAAACCGATCACATTGTCATCTTAACCACCTGTCCAACAATGGAGGAGGCGGTTAAGATCGAAACAGATTTACTTCAGCGGCGCCTCGCGGCCTGTGTTCAAAAGGACAAAATAGAAAGTTCCTATCTTTGGAAAGGAAACCTCCAGACTGCGACCGAAGTGCGTTTGATGATAAAAACCAAACAGGCACTTTTCGCCGCGGTAGAAGGAGCGATTCGGAGCGGATCTAGCTACGACACTCCGGAAGTGATCGCCCTGCCGATGGTGGCTGGGAGCAGCGACTATCTTTCATGGATCGATCAGGTGACTGCCTGAGCGTCGGCCTAGGGGACTGCATCCTTATCCGAAATATCCTTCTGAAGACTGAGGTATCGAAATTTCGAACAGCCTAGGGTTTGAGAATGGAGGGATCGGCTCCCGCCGGTCCGCTGCGCTCTAAAATCACATCATCCACGTCGTGGACAGGCAGGAACCTGTCCCTTAAATGCGGTTCTTCCGCGTTTTAAAAGACACTTGGTTACCCGAGCTTGTCTTTGGCCTGATCGAGGGTCCGCTTTTCCTCTTTGGTTAAGGAGCCGAAGCCGTAGGTGTTGATTTTGTCGAGGATGCGATCGACTTCGTTGCGCAGCGCCTTGCCTGCGCTCGATGGTTCATCTTGAGCGCGCGCTCTCTTCTGCTTCAGGTTTAGAGTGACGCGCCCTGTAGTTACTTTCGGTTCATTTGAGCTCGATGAGGGGGTATTTCCTGAGTCCGCAAGCCCTTGCAAGAAACTTAAAAGAGTGGGCCGTGAGAGGAGAAAGCGGAAGTATAGGTAGGCCGCGCCAATCCCTCCAAGGTGTGCTGAATAGGCAACGCCGCTCTGTCCATTCAGCTCGGTGAAGCGAAACATGAAAACTTGGATGCCGGTGATGACCAAGAAGCCGGTCTTCCCCGTGAAAGAAACCGGGATCACGAAATAGAGCAGGATCGTGGTGCGCTCCGACCAGCGTTCGAGGAAGAAGAGGACGAGAAGCCCGTAGCCCGCAGACGATGCGCCGACAAGGGCACCAGAACTACCTCCGAGCTGGTTTATCTGAAAGATTTGGACCGGCAGCCAGACCAAGCCGCCCGCTAGGACACAAAAATGAAAGATTTCTAGGAGACGCTGGGAGCCGAATCGCTGTTGAATGTGCCTCCCTACAAAATAGATGATGAGGGTGTTGACGAGGAGATGCCATGGAATGACCCCATCAGTGCTATGAAGATAGCCGTAGCTCAGAAAGGAATAGAAGAGCCCCGTCTTGAGGCCACCCACGGAGAGCCCAAACCAGTTCGAGAGCACCTCTGGGCCGATCCAGTTTTGAAAGATCTTCTGGATAACAAAGACGACAACCAGCGTAATGAGGATGGTTTTGAGCGCGTCGAAGCGCTTCTCTGGACGAGAGAAATCTTCCCGCATGTAGGAACGACTGTAGATACTCATAAAGCCTTAAGATCGTGCCCAAGGGCGTTCGCTTGGCAAGTGTCTGTCCATCTTCATATGACTAAGATGGAATGTAAAAGACCCGATCGTCCTTGACTCATTCAGCCGAATGCGGAGCTTTTCCGCTCTATGGCAGACAAAGAAGACAAGTGGGAAGACAACATCATAGGTAAGTTTTACGTCGACGAGCAGTGCATCGACTGTGACCTGTGCCGCGAAACCGCCCCTGACTTTTTCACCCGGAGTGATGATGGCGGGTTTTCATTTGTCCATAAGCAGCCAACCTCGGACGAAGAAATCGGCCAATGCATGGAGGCCCTCGAAGGCTGCCCAGTCGAGGCGATCGGGGACGACGGCGACAGCTAAGAGCGCCACGAATTACGAAGGACTCGGCGCAGGCTCAAGTAAACGCGCCCTTGAACCAGCTTCCGAGCAGTGGCACAGGCTCTTGCTTTTTGTTCACTGCGTTCATCAAGCCAAAGACCCAGAGAACGAGGGAAAAGACCCACGCGAATAGGTTCACGATGGGTATAAAGGTAAAGCCGATGCTGAGAAGAAGCAGGCCCATCATCTGGCGCAGGTGATAGGCGCCGAGTAGCGTCTTCTTTTGAGTGTGAAGCACGATCGCCACGATGAATCCAATGATCGTGATATAAGCGACAATCGCGGTGGTGTTATCGTCCCCAGAGGTGGACGTCGTTGGGTTTTCGGTTTCTTCCATAGCTTGTGTAGTTAGCGGTGAAAAGAGATGAGGCCGCCTTGGCTAGTGTTTGATTTCAAGGAAATTAGTAGCGTTTCCATAAAGCGGGTACAAAGAGGACTAAAATAGCGTAGAGTTCAACCCTTCCTAGCACCATCAAGAGCGAAAGGAATCCCTTCGTGATGCTTTTGAAGCTAGCATAGGTTTCTGTGGGGCCGATCTCGGCGAACCCCGTCCCGATATTAAAGAGACAGGAGATCGTGGTAGACACGGTCCCAACGAGACTGAGGTTCGGCTCGAGCAGAGCGACGACAAGGACGCCGCCCACCGTAGTGAATCCCAGGGTGAGGAAGTAGACCATGACGGCTTCCTGCGAACTTCGGCCGATCGTCTGCCCATTGGCGAGGAGCGGCCGGACGACGTGGGCACGATAAGCCTTTTCGATGTGGAGGCGGGCGATTTTGCCCGCAACGATGAGGCGAATCACTTTCGCCCCTCCAGCGGTCGACCCAGAACAGCCTCCGCAAATCATGAGGAGGACGAGGATGATCTGAATCAGAGGGCTCCAAAGATCGTAATTCTCGGTCGAAAAGCCACTGGTCGTGATCAAACTTACGACCTGAAAGAGCGAGGCGCGAAGACTGCCCTCGATCGTTCCGTAATTATCACCAAGGAACAGGACAATAGCGGTGAAAGTACCCGTCACCAAGATGATCGCGTAGAAGAGCTTGATCTCGGTCGATTTGCTGAACGCTGCCCAATCGCCACGAAGCAAACGGAGCATGGGGATAAAACTCGTCCCGCCGATCACCATGAAGACAATCATGACCCATTCGATCGCTGGGCTGTTGAAGGCAGCGATACTTCCAGAGCGCGTACTGAACCCAGCGGTGCTCAAGGTTGTGAAGCCATGATTGATCGCATCGAACAGGCTCATCCCTGCCAAATAGAGCGCTCCGATACAGGCAGCCGTGAGCCCGAAGTAGAGATACATGAGGCGAAAAATGCCTTTTTGAATCCGCGCTGAGTCGAGCTCAGTGGAGTCGGCACTCGATTCACGCGAGAAAAGAACCTTCGAGCCGGCACCGAGAAAAGAGAGCACCGCGACGAAGAAGACGACGATCCCGAGGCCGCCTATCCACTGGGAAATCGAACGCCAGAAGAGGAGGCTGGGTGGCAACCTCTCAAGATCACTCAGGACGGATGCGCCCGTTGTGGTAATACCTGAGGTGGATTCAAAGAGTGCTGAGAAGAAATCAAGTTCCGGAATGATCAGGTAGTAGGGAAGTGCCCCAATGAGACTTGCGCTCAGCCAGGCAGTCCCGATGACGGCAAGCGCCTCGCGCCGAAAGATGACGTTCTTACTATTGCGACCCAGGAGGTAGAATCCGATCGCGAACGCTGCGGTGAGGAGCGCACTGAGGAGGAAGCCATTCAGTGTCGGATATTTCCCGTAGGGATCGTCGATCGTTGCGGCCAGTAGCGCGCTGCCGCCGAAAGCTACCGTCAGCGCCGCAAGGATCACGGCTTGGAGTTTGAAAACGAGGAGATAATTCATCTCGGAAGGCGGTGCCGAACTCAGTCGCGAAGGAGGCGAAGAAGGTCCTTAATGTTTTCGTCGCGTGTGATCACAACGACACGATCGCCCGCGAGAATCTGATCCTCAGCGCCAGGGACCCTCGCCTGATGCTCGTGCAGAAGTGCAACGACGACCGCGTGCTCCGGCCATTCGATTTCACGCAGGCGTTTGTTTGCGGCAGGGCTCTTAGCCTCGACCGGAATTTCGAGGACGCGCCCGCTGTGGTGTGGAAATTGGAACAGTTCGATGTAAGGATCCTTCGATACGTAACGCATGACCTCCTTTGCCGTCACGACGCGGGGAGAGACGATGGTCTCGATCCCGAGCCCCTGCTTCATGTTGAGCAAGATATCTTCGTAGTCACTCTTCGTGATGATGGCCTGCACGTGTTTCGCGCCGAGCTTGTTCGCTTGGGCCGAAGTGAGGACATTGCGTTCATCATCGGCGGTCGCGGCGACAAAGTAGTCCGCTTCGCCGATTTGTTCCTCTTCCATGAGGCGCAGGGAGGTGCCGTCACCATTGATAAAGGTGACGTGAGGAAATTGATTTCCGAGCAACTCGCAGCGCTCCTCGACTTTTTCGATCACCCGGATCTTGAAGCGGGTGTGGTTGAGCAGCCGAAGGAGGGCGAGCGCGACTTCACCTCCGCCAAGGATGGCGATGTTGCGCATGTGGCCGGTCGAAGCTGGATCGATCTTCGAGCGCAGATCGTAGAGATCGTTCGAGCGACCAAAGACAGTGAGCGTGTCTCCGGCTACTAGGATCGTGTTGCCCGTCGGCACGTCTTGATCCTCCCCCCGGGCGATATAACCGATTTTAACCTGCGGCGGGAGCTTGATGTCACGCAGTGCCAAGCCGACATACTTTGATTTGGAGTTCACTTCAAAGCGCTGGGCTTCGATCTGACCCCGAGCAAAATTCTCGACCGCGACCCGAGCTGGATTACGGATCGATTTCGCCAACTCGACCGCAGAGAGCATCTCTGGGTTGATCAGGATATCGATGCCGAAGTGTTCGCGGTAGTTAAAGTGTGAGGTGTCCGCAAAAGTGGAGTCGTGGATGCGTGTGATGACGGTTCCCGCACCCAGCTTCTTTGCTAGGGAGGAGGCGATGAGGTTCGTCTGGTCATCACGTGTCATTGCCATGAAGAAGTCTGCCTTCTCTACATGGGCTTTGTTCAGAACTGAGACGCTGCTGCCATTACCGTTCACGACACGGACGTTATAGTGCTCGTCGAGGAGACGGCAGATCTCGGGATTCGTCTCGATGACCGTTACCTCATGCCCGCGCTCACTCAGTTGCGCGCTCAGATAGCTGCCGACTTCCCCGGCGCCAACTACAACAAGTTTCATAAGCGATGGCAGGCTAGGGCACTTGGCGCGAAAGGAAAGGGTAATAAAAGGGGGCTGTGCGGCGGTTTTCTAGCGGGGAGCCATCTTAGATTCCTAGCGTGGTCCGATTCGCAATGGGGCAATTTCTGAAGGATACATTCCTGCTGAACTTCGGTTTTTCTCCGGTATTCCAGCTTTAAGAAATAGATATAGATGTCTTGGGTAGACTGAACTTTTAGGCCAAGTTTAATAGAGTGGCTTTCTTTGAGCGCCGGCTGGGTTTATTTCCTCGATGATGCGGAGGGCCGTTGGTTCCACTCAAGCGCGACGAATGATTGGCGTTTTGTCGCTGATTGAGCGGTTTTCCGGCGGATCAGGAATTTTCTGCTAAATATATCGTTCCCTCCTTGACAGGTGTGATGCCACCGTCCTTTTTCGAGGGCTTTCTCAATTGAAAATGAGGTGTGAAGGAAAGCCGCCGGACCTCTCCGCGGAACTCCACTAGTAACACTTCGAGCCATCACTTTAGTTTTACTGACTCCCGCAGCGCGGGCTGTCCCCTTACTTTCTTAATTTTAAACCCTCTAATGCAGGTCTCAAAGACGGCGCACCGCGCTTTCCCCTGCCGCTTAGACACTATGAAAACAACCCTCCTAGGCACCAAAATTGGGATGACCCAAGTTTACAGCGACGAGAATGAACTCGTTCCTGTGACTGTCATTGAAGCAGGCCCTTGTCCTGTTATCCAAGTCAAGACGACCGAAACGGATGGCTACAATGCTATCCAGATTGGCTTCGGCTCAAGTAAAGTGAAGAACACGCCAAAGGCGCTTCTCGGACACTTGAAGAAGGCCGGCCAAACACCTTTTGCGGAAATCCGCGAAGTTCGCACCGAGGGTGCGCCTGAGCAAGCTGTTGGCGACTCGATCGACATCACTGCTTTTGAAGGTGATGCGAAGGTCGATATCATCGGTGTTTCTAAGGGTCGTGGTTTCCAAGGCGTTATGCGTCGCTGGAATATGCATGGTCAGCCTGCCTCGCACGGTCACATGATGCACCGTCGCCCTGGTTCGATCGGTATGTGTCAGACACCGGGCCACGTTCAAAAAGGAAAGCACATGCCTGGCCACATGGGTCAGACACGTATCACCGCCCAAAACCTCAAGGTGGTGAAAATCATTCCTGAGAAGAACATCATCATGGTTAAGGGAAGTATTCCTGGCGCCAATGGCACTGCCGTTATGGTTCGCACCGCGGTTAAACAAAAGAAGTCGGCTTAACTGCACACGCCCTAAGACGATGAAACTCAAACTTTATACTACCGACGGAGCGTCCTCCACTGAGAAGGATTGCTCGATTCCGGAATTTGAAGGCGACAAGGGCATTCAAGCCCTCAAGCAAACAGTCCTTGCTCACCTCGCCAACCGCCGCCAAGGCACTGTCTCGACCAAGACCCGCTCGACGGTTCATGGAACAGGCAAGAAGCCGTTCAAGCAAAAAGGCACTGGTATGGCGCGTCAGGGCTCGAAGGTCGGCCCTCACCAATACCACGGTGCGGTGGCCCACGGGCCTCAGCCCCACGACTGGTCGCAGAAGATCAACAAGAAGATGAAGAAGCTGGCTCTCAGCCGCGCTCTCTTTGACCGCGCTTTAGACGGCGAAATCGTTCTGATCGCGAACTGGGAAGTCTCTGCATCGAAAGCGAAGATCTTTAACCAACTCCTCGGCTCCGTTGCTCCTGAGGGTAGGGTGCTCATCGTCGATGATGCCTGGAATGATCAAAACATTCTTGCAGCTCGTAACATCGCTCGCGTCGACATTTCGGAAGCGAAGGACGTCAACTCCGTCGATCTCTGTGATCACGCGACTATCATCTTAAGCGAAAAGGGCTTGGATACGCTCCTCAGCCGCACCAACGGAGGTAAATAATCATGGCTGATCCTGCAAAAATTATCGTTCAACCCCTCGTGACTGAAAAAGCCACCGAGGCGACTTCGAACCTTAACCAATATTTCTTTAAGGTAGCTAAGAACGCTAACCGCGTCGCGGTGAAGTCTGCTATCGAGAAGCAATTTGGAGTTTCGGTTATAAGTGTTAACATCCTCAACGTTAAGCCTAAGGCCAAACGCAGCCGTCAACGCCGTGGTGTTGTTGGCTTCAAGTCTGGTTACAAAAAGGCGATCATCCGCGTAAAAGCCGGTGAAACGATCGACCTCGTCTAAGGAGAACTGAACCATGCCGATCCTTACAAAACGTCCCCTTACCCCTTCACAGCGCTTCCGCGTTCAAAGCCGCGAACCCGAGCTCTCGAAAGAGCGCCCGATCAAGAAGCTGACGAAGCCAAAGACACGCTCCAGTGGCCGTAATAACAACGGACGCATTACGAGCCGCCGTCGTGGTGGTGGCCACAAACGCCTTTTGCGCGTTGTAGATTTTCGCCGTGAGAAACTCGATATGCCTGCGACTGTAGAGCGCCTCGAGTATGATCCGGGCCGCAGCGCACACATCGCCCTCCTCAAATACGAAGACGGTGAGTTGCGCTACATGATTGCTCCCAAGGGCATCGTAGTTGGCGGCACGATCGTCAACGCATCGGAGACCGCTCCATTTGAGCCAGGGAATAGTATGCCGCTCGAAGCGATCCCGCCGGCAACAAAGGTACACAATATCGAGATCCGTCCCCGCACTCGTGGCCAAATGGTCCGTGCTGCTGGTCAAGCTGCTTCTCTCGTCGGTATCGACGGTGAGATGGCTACACTTCGCCTCCCATCTGGAGAAATCCGGATGGTGCGCAAGGATTGCCGCGCTACGATCGGTGAAGTTGGTAACTCGATTCACGGTAACGAAAAGCTTGGAAAAGCTGGACGTAACCGCTGGAAGGGCCGTCGCCCACGTGTCCGTGGTGTCGCGATGAATCCTGTCGATCACCCAATGGGTGGTGGTGAAGGCCGCACCTCTGGTGGTGGTCATCCAGTCAGCCCATGGGGCCAGCTCTCTAAGGGCTTCCCAACTCGGAAACGCAACAAACCTTCGAACAAGCTCATCCTCGTGCGCCGCAACGGTCGCAAGATGAAGAAGTAACCCTTCTAAGAATTTAAAGATATGGCACGCTCGCAAAAAAAAGGCTTTTTCGTTGATCTCAGCCTTTGGAAAAAGATCAAAGAGGCACAAGCGACAGACAATCGTCGCCCGCTCAAAACGTGGTCCCGACGCTCGGTCATCACACCTGAGTTTGTTGGCCTCAACCTCGAAATTCACAACGGTAAGATCTTCATTCCGCTCCACGTTACGGAAAACATGGTTGGACACCGTCTCGGTGAATTCTCGCCGACTCGCACCTTCCGTGGCCACGTTGCCGGGAAGAAATAGCCATCATTCTTTACTGAACTTTTTTCCTATGAAAGCACTCATCTCTCTTCTCTCTCTGGCTTGCGCCGTCGCCTCTTATGGCGCCGTCGAGCTGCCAGCATGGGCGAAGGCTGCGAGCGCTTCTCAGACACCTGCGATTGTCTCCGAAATCGTCGCCGGCGAGCACACCGACTTGGTAGTGCTCAATGGTGGATACGACATCGGCCTTCGTAACGGAATGGTTCTTCAAGTCGCGCTCAGCTCTGAAGCCTCCGCGCGACTCCTCGTCGCCGAAGCCTCTGCCGAAAGCGCCGTCGCTCTCATCCTTGAATTGCCCGAAGGGCATTCCCTCAGCTCCGGCGGTAAAGCATACCCGTCCGTCATCCGCCTTTAATTTTTCGCTCCACTCAATCATGGAAGTCACTGCCTTAACCAAGCACACGCGCATTTCGCCTAAGAAAGCCCGCGATGTATCCAGCGTCATTGTCGGCCTCGCCGCCAACGACGCCCTTGAGCAGCTCAAGTTCATCCCGCGTAAAGCCGCCCGCCTTTTGCACAAGACACTCCAGAGTGCGATTGCGAATGCGGAAAATAACCACGACCTCTCTTCTGACGACCTCGTCATCAAGTCAGCTATCGTGAACGAAGGCCCGGCCATGAAACGCTTCAAGCCTGTTGCCCGTGGATCTGCTCACCCGATCCGTAAGCGCACGAGCCACCTCACTATCGTTCTCACTGAGAAGGCATCCGCTACTTCCAAAGCTTAATTTCCACACTATGGGACAAAAAGTAAATCCGATCAGTTTCCGCCTCGCCGTCCGTCGTGACTGGCAGAGCCGTTGGTTCGCAGGTAAAGACACCTACGCCGCCAACGTTGAGGAAGACTACCGCATCCGCGAATTTCTCGAGAGTAAGTTCCGCTTTGCTGCGGTGCCTAACATCTACATCGAACGTGCTGGACAGCGTGTTCGGATCAAGGTCCCAACCGCGCGCCCTGGTGTTGTCATCGGTCGTAAAGGTCAAGAGCTCGAAAAGATCAAGGAAGAGCTCAACAAGATGCTTAAGCGCGATGTCCTCCTCGATATTCAGGAAGTGAAGCGTCCGGACACCAACGCCCAGCTCGTTGCTGAGAGCGTGGCTCTCCAACTCGAGCGTCGTATTGCCTTCCGCCGTGCGATGAAAAAGACCATCCAGCAGACCATGAGTGTCGGCGTGGACGGTATTCGTCTCCAAGTTTCAGGTCGCCTCGGTGGTTCTGACATTGCCCGCACAGAAAACTCCCGCGCTGGTCGCGTGCCTCTTCACACCCTGCGTGCCAACATCGACTACGGTTTCTGCGAAGCCCGCACTGTTTACGGTATTATCGGCATTAAGTGCTGGATCTGCCTTCCTTCTGACGAGCTTGGCCTCAGCTAAGCGCGCCCTTTCACCCTTTTTCTTTTAATCCTCAATATTTGACGACTTATGCCTTTGATGCCCAAACGCACCAAGTATCGGAAGCGCCAGCAAGGCCGTCTTCGCGGAATCGCGAAGAGTGGCGACACGCTCGCTTTCGGTGACTTCGGCATTCAAGCCCTCGGCCGTGGTGAATTCACTGCCCGCCAGATTGAAGCCGCTCGTGTCGCGATCAATCGTTACCTTAGCCGTCGTGGTAAGGTCTGGATCCGTGTCTTCCCTCACATGCCGATCACGAAGAAACCGGCAGAAACTCGCCAAGGTAAAGGTAAGGGCCCAGTTGAATACTGGTGTGCTCAGATCAAGCCAGGTGTGGTTCTTTTTGAACTCACTGGTGTGACTCAAACCCAAGCCCGCGAAGCAATGCGCCTCGCCGATCGTAAAATCCCTTTCCGTTGCCGCTTCATCTCTAAAGAAGTCTTCGAGTAAACCTCTAGCGCTTAAAATCAAATGGCCAGCAACACCAAAGACCTTCGTGAAAACTCAGTCGCCGAGCTTGAAAAACAGCTCCGCGATCACCGCCAGGAACTCCTCGACAGCCGTCTGAAGAAGCAAACTGGTCAGTTGGAACGCCCACACCTTCTAAGAGAGCTGCGCCGCAGTATCGCCCGAATCGAAACGCTCGTCTGCGAGAAGAAGCGCTCAGCAGCTGCAGCATAAGTCACCTAATTAATTTCTAAGGAACCCGCACCATGTCAGAACGCAATCGACGCAAGACCTTCACCGGCACTGTTACCAGCTGCTCCGGCGACAAATCGGTCAAAGTCACCTACGACTATAAAATCCGTCACCCCCTCTACATTAAGGAAGTGAAGCGGAAGACAGTTGTCCACGTCCACGACGAAGAGAACGAAGCCAAGATCGGTGACCGCGTAGAAATCATGGAAACTCGCCCAATCAGTAAGCTGAAGCGCTTCCGGGTTGTGCAAGTCATCGAGCGTGCTCCGATTCTCGGATAGAGCCTTTAACTGGAACGAAAAACAAAAGATTAAGCCATGATTCAAATGCTTTCCAGTGTCGATATTGCCGACAACACAGGTGCCAAATCGGGGAAAATGATCCGCCGTTTGGGCCAACTGAAGAAAACCGCTTCGATCGGTGATGAGATCGTTATTCACATCCGTGATGCGAGCCCTGACGCCCAGATCAAGAAGGGTAGTGTTGTTCGCGCCGTTGTCGTGCGCACTCGCGCTCCTGTTCGTCGTGCAGACGGCAGTTACCTGCGTTTTGATAGCAACGCAGTCGTCATCATCAACCCCGACGGCCAACCGCGCGGAACTCGTATCTACGGACCGATCGCTCGCGAAGTTCGTCAAAAGAAATTCATGAAGATTGTGAGCTTGGCTCCGGAGGTGTTGTAAAGATGAAGAATAGGATCAAAGCAGGCGACGAAGTCGTCGTTATCGCAGGAAATGACAAAGGCTCACGAGGCAGTGTTCTCAGCGTCATTCCTTCCAAGAACCGTGTCCTCGTAGAAAACGTGAACAAGCGCAAGCATCACGAAAAAGCGAAGAGCGAAAACGAGCCGGGTGGCATCACTGAACGTGAGAACCCGATTCATATTTCCAATGTCATGCTCGCGAGCCGCTACGACGAAAAAGTCGGCTCGAAGCAAAAGACTTCCTAATTTTCAAGGAGACTGAGATCATGCCCGTCCCTGTATTAAAAAAACATTACCAAGACGCCATCGTTGCCGAGATGAAGAAACTTCACGGCTACGAAAACATCCACGTCGTTCCACAGCTCGAGAAAATCGTGGTGAACAGCGGTTTCGATGCTGACATCGATAAGAAGGAGATCATCACGACTCAAAAAGAGATCAGTGCGATCACCGGACAGAACACTGTTATCACTAAAGCGCGTAAGAGTGTATCGAACTTTAAGCTACGTGAAGGCATGCCAGTCGGCACGATGGTCACGCTCCGTGGTGCTGCGATGTATGAATTTCTCTACCGCCTCATTGCGGTTGCACTTCCAGGCATCCGTGACTTCCGCGGTGTGCAGGAAAAATTAGATGGCAGTGGTAACTACAACCTCGGTATCGCCGATCACACTATTTTCGCTGAGATAAACTCAGATGGCAGCAAACGCACCATCGGAATGGATATCAGCTTCGTAACGTCTGCCAAGACAGATGCTGAGGGTCGTGACCTTCTTCGTCTTTTTGGTATGCCTTTCCGCAAGAAACAAACCAGCACGGCAACCGCCGCCTGAGGAATCACCTCTTAACACACTTTTGCTATGGCCAAAAAGGCAATGATCGAACGGGACAAGAAGCGCGCACGGACTATTGAAAAGTTCGCTGCAAAACGCGCTGAACTGAAGCGCATAATGGCGGATCCTAAAACGACCGACGACGAGTTCTATGCAGCGATGCACAAACTCGCTAAACTCCCTCGTGACTCCAGCCCTGTGCGTTTGCGTAACCGCTGTAGCATCACTGGCCGCCCTCGTGCCTTCATCCGCAAATACGGCGTTAGCCGGATTACCTTCCGCGAACTTGCCTCCCAAGGTAAGCTTCCTGGTGTAACCAAGTCTTCCTGGTAATCCACCGCGACGAAACTTCTGCAAAGGAACATATTATATGTCTGACAGCATCAGCGACTTCCTGACCATCATCCGAAATGCCTACGGGGCAAACAAGGACACGTGCTCAGCGAAATACTCAAAGATCCACCGCGCGATCGCCCAAATCCTGAAGGATGAGGGTTACCTCAAATCCGTCGACGATGGCGAGGACAGCAACGGGCACAAGTGCCTCGTCCTCAGCCTGAAGTATGTCGACGACACCCCGGCACTCTTGGGCATCAAGCGAGTTAGCCGTCCAGGTCGCCGTCTCTATTTTCAGTCCACCGAAATCCCCCGAACATTGGGTGGATTGGGTGTGGGCATTCTTACCACCTCCCGTGGTGTCTTGGGTGATCGCGATGCCCGTCAACAAAACGTCGGCGGCGAGCTCATCTGCTCTGTCTGGTAATCGACCTATAAGTTCTGGAGATCCCCCCCATGAGTCGTATTGGAAAACTTCCTGTATCCATCCCTGACAAAGTTAAAGTCGCGGTCGATGGATCATCCATCAAAGTCGAGGGCCCGAAGGGCAAACTCGAGCAATCCTTCAACCCAACCGTCATCACGCTGAAGCAAGAAAACGGCGCTGTTGTCGTTGAGCCTGTCGGTAACAGCCGTCATGCGAAAGCGATGTATGGCACTGCGCGTTCACTTATCAACGGAATGGTTGTGGGTGTAACGACGGGCTTCATGAAGCAGCTTGAAATCAACGGTGTTGGTTTTCGTGCCACCATTCAGGGCAAGAACGTTAAGCTCGAGCTCGGCTATTCGCACGATATCATCCACCCGATTCCTGCAGGCGTTACCGTCACGATGGATGGCCAGACAAAGATGAAAGTCGAAGGTGCCGACAAGCAGAAGGTCGGACAGTTTGCAGCTCACGTTAAGAGCTTCTACCCAGTTGAGCCTTACAAGGGCAAGGGTGTCACGATTGTTGGTGATTACGTTCGCCGCAAGGAAGGTAAGAAGAGCGGATAATCGCCTCGCGGCCTGACTCACTCCAAGGAGACATACGATGAATTTACAACATAAGAAAATGCTCCGCCAGAAGCGTATCTGGCGCATCCGCAAAAAGGTTTCCGGCACCGCTGAGTGCCCGCGTCTTTGCGTGACTTTCTCAAACAAGCACATCTACGCTCAAGCTATCGATGACGAAGCGGGTCGCACTCTTGTGTCGATTGCTTCGACTGAGAAGGCTGTTCGTGAGCAGTCCTTGCGTGCGAATGTTGGCGGTGCTACTGAACTCGGTAAGCAACTCGGCGAAAAAGCTAAGACTGCTGGTATCGAATCAGTCGTTTTCGACCGTCACGGTCGGCGCTATCATGGCCGCGTCCGTGAGTTCGCCAACGCCGTTCGCGCTGCAGGAATCAAATTCTAATACACCCGTCGTATGACTGAAGAAAACAAAGACTCTCCGGAAGAAATTTCAGCTCCATCTACTCCACCTGTAGCCCCTAGCCTGAACCCTGAACAGGGTTCCGACATCATCGGTGCTGCAGCAGAGAAAGAAAAGCGCGGTAGCGCTGTTCTTGGAATGGTCGAGCCATCGGCTGCATCGAGAGAGCAAGACTCACGTCGTGGCGGTGGCGGTCGCGGTCGCGGCGGTCGTGGTGGCCCAGGTCGCGGTGGCCCAGGTCGCGGTGGCCCAGGTCGTGGTGGCCCAGGCGGCGGTCGTGGTCGCGGTGGCCCAGGTGGTCGTGGTCGTGGACGTCGTGGTCAGCAACGCCCTCAAGAAGAGGATAGCGGACTGATCGAGAAGGTCGTCAACATCAACCGTTGCGCTAAGGTTGTCGCTGGTGGACGTCGTTTCAGCTTTTCTGCACTCGTCGTCGTAGGCGATGGCGAAGGTAATGTCGGTGTTGGCTACGGTAAAGCAAAGGAAGTACCTGAATGCATTCGCAAGGGAACTGAAAAGGCCAAGGCAAACATGAAGCCGATCAATCGCCGCAACAATACCATCCCACACCCCGTTATCGGTGAACATGATGGTGGGCGCGTGATGCTCCGCCCTGCAACTCCCGGAACCGGTGTCATTGCTGGTGGTGGTGTGCGTGCGGTGCTCGAAGCAGCTGGGATTAAGGACGTGCTGACGAAGAGTCTCCGTTCAAACAACCCCCTTGCGACCGTTAATGCTACGCTCGATGCTCTCAAACAGCTCCGTTCTAAAGAACAAATCTACGCGCTTCGTCGCGGCTAATATTTCCTCGGGAGTCATTCCCGTCTCACTAAAACTTCAATACTTTTTCAGTCATGCGACTCCACAATTTACCTAAGAGCGGCGGTTTTAAAAAGCGCAAGCGTATCGGCCGCGGTGAAGGCGGCGGCCGTGGTAAGACCTCTGGCCGTGGACACAAAGGTCAGCGTTCACGTTCCGGCTTCAGTCAACGTCCAGGTTTCGAGTCTGGTCACATCCCACTTTACCGTAAGCTGCCAAAGCGCGGTTTCAGCAACTTCCAGTTCCGCGTTGATTTTGACGTTGTGAACTTGGGTGACCTCGATCGCCTCGAAGTTGATATAGTGGATCGCGCTACGCTCATTGAGGCCGGACTTCTTCGCTCCAGCTCTAAGCTGTTCAAGATTCTCGGTACCGGTGAAATTAGCCGGAAGGTAACCATTTCCGCCCACAAGTTTTCTGCTTCTGCCAAAACTAAGATTGAAGCTGCTGGTGGAGAAGTTCTTCTCCTCAGCGCCCCAGTCGAAGAAAAAGAGGAAGAGGCCGAAGGCGAAGCTTAATCGAGAACGTCTTTCGTGACGTTTTTTTTCGATCCCGCACTAGCAGACGCTAGCCCATTGAACTGTTGTCCGACCCGCTCGCCCGATGATCTCAGCTTTCTTCAATAGTTTTAAAATCCCTGAATTGCGGGACAAAATTTTTATCACCCTCTTTCTCCTCTTTATTGCGAGAATGGGTGCTAACATCCCGCTCCCAGGCCTAGATCCGTCGCCGCTTCAGGATTACTTTAAGGCTCAGAGTGAATCCGGGCAGGGAGGAATGCTTTCTCTCTATAACATGTTTACTGGGGGAGCGCTTGCTCAAGGAGCTTTGTTCACCCTCGGCATCATGCCGTACATCAGTGCGTCGATTATTTTTCAGCTCCTCGGTGCCGCTGTTCCGAGCCTCGCTCGTCTACAGCAAGAGGGCGAAACCGGCCGCCAAAAGATTGCTCAGTACACCCGCTATGCAACCGTCGTCATTTGCTTGATCCAAGCGAGCTTGATGGTCGGATCTATGCTCAACCCGGGTAAGGTTTTCCAAGGTTACTCAGTTGAGAACTACGGAGCGATCGTGATCACCGATCCGATGTGGTTTAGCATTACAGCGGTCATTTTCCTTACGGGTGGAACGGTCCTGCTCATGTGGATCGGCGAGCAAATCACCAGTCGCGGAATTGGTAATGGTATTTCGCTTCTCATTACGATCGGTATTTTGTCCGATCTACCGGGAGCACTCAGTCTAACTTACGGACTCTTCCAACGTCCGGATGCAGCGACGGACCCGATCCTTCGATGGGAGATGGGAATCGTCATGCTCGCCTTCCTTGTCCTTGTCGTGGCAGGGGTCGTCATGATCGTGCAAGCGGTTCGACGCATCCCGGTACAGCACGCAAAGCGTGTCGTCGGGCGCAAAGTCTTTGGCGGTCAGAGCAGTTTCCTGCCTCTCAAGGTCAACTACTCCGGGGTTATGCCGATCATCTTTGGTTCGGCGATTCTGATGTTTTTCGTCACGATCTTCCCCCCCCTCGGTAACCTCCTTGGTAACGAAAACTGGTTTGGTCGCGCCGTGATCGCATTTGGTAACTTGTTTAACCCAGGTGCGTGGACCTACTACCTCTTCTTTGGAACACTCATTTTCGGATTCAGCTACGTCTGGGTATCGATGATGTTCAAGCCGACGCAGATTGCTGACGACTTGAAGAAAAACGGCGGCTATGTCCCCGGTGTTCGCCCAGGGGAACCGACCGCGAAGTATCTCGATTTTATTATGACCCGGCTGACTTTTGCCGGTGCCATCTTCCTCGTCTTTATCGCTATCTTGCCGAACATGGTGAGCGGTGCCCTTGGCATCCCTTACAAGGCAGCACAGTTTTTCGGCGGCACCGGTTTGTTGATTATCGTCGGTGTGTTGCTCGATCTCCTTCGCCAGATTGAGACGTATCTCCTGCAGCGGCACTACGATGGTTTCCTCAAGAAGGGGCGCATCCGTGGTAAGAGTGTTGGTCGCACGCGTAATTTGGTTGATACAACGGGTATTTCCGAAACGAAGCCTGCTTGGCGCTGGCTCGCCCTCATGTTTGTCTCCGGACTCGTGGCATGGGTGATTACCACGTTCGATCTCGTCGGTTAGGAGTGTCCTGCCTGGACGCTTCTATTCTGCAAAGAGCAAGGAGTTCGAATGATCCCGATAAAAACGGAGAGCGAGCTCACTCAAATGCGGGCCGCCGGTAAAATTGCCGCCAACGTTCTCGCCAAACTCAAGAAGCTCGTTGAGCCGGGGGTGAATACCTACGATCTCGACCAAGAGGGGAAGCGATTGATCGAAGCGTATGGCGCGACGAGTGCGTGCTATAATTATCCCAATGGGGCTCTTCGCTTTCCTGCCTACACCTGCCTTTCCGTAAACGACGAAATCGTCCATGGTATCGGCGATATCAAACGAGTTTTGCAAGAAGGCGATATCATCGCGCTCGACGTAAGCATTGTTTACGATGGGTGGATTGGTGATAACGCCTTTACTGTCCCAGTGGGCGAAGTCTCTTCTGCCGTTCAAAAACTGCTGGATGAATCCAAGCGCGCTCTGGATCTTGCGATCGATGAGGCGCGTCCGGGTAATCGCGTCGGATTCATCTCGAATCGCGTGCAGTCACACATTCTTCCGCTGGGCTTGGGAATCGTTCGCGATTTTGTTGGCCATGGGGTGGGGCGGACGATGCACGAGGCTCCGCAGATCCCTAATTTCGGACCCCGCAAGCGCGGAGAAACGCTGCGCCCTGGAATGACCCTCGCGATTGAGCCTATGATCACGATGGGCAACGGTAAGATCCGCATGGGCACTGATGGATGGACCGCTTTGAGCGCAGATGCATCGCCTGCTGCTCACTTCGAACACACCGTCCTAGTGACAAAAAATGATCCTGAAATTCTCACCACCCCGGACCCCGAGATTTAAACTTGAATTTATCTCAGAAAATATCGGTGAAAGCCTTGACAGCATTTTCTTTGACGCGTTGTCTGTCCGCTTTTCGCGATAAAACAACGCCTGTTCGTTGTTCTATGCGCATCCCCTTTTTACTTATACTAACTTAAGCTTCATTCTGATCTCATGCCACGGATTCTAGGAGTCGAAATTCCAGCCAATAAGAAAATTCCTTATTCGCTAACCTATATATACGGAATCGGTTTAACCACTGCTCAAAAGCTGTGTGTTCAATCTGATCTGGATCAAGATCGACGCGCTCATACATTGAGTGAAGAAGAGCTCAATAAGATCGCTGAAAGCGCGGTCAAAGAAGGCATCCGTGTTGAGGGTGATCTTCGCCGTGAGATCTCTTCTAACTTGAAGCGTCTCCAAGCGATCCAAAGCTACCGCGGTATCCGTCACCGTAAAGGACTTCCTGTTCGTGGCCAACGCACTAAGTGCAACGCACGCACTCGTAAGGGTAAGCGCGTCGCAATCGCCGGCAAAAAAGGGTAACTAACTCCCATCCAATACTTTATTTATAACTCATCAATATGAGCGAAGAAAACACTAAAGAGCAGCAGCCCGAGACTGCCGCCGCGGAAAAGATCGAAGCCACCGCGGCCGCCCCTGTGCAAACAGAAGGTGCTGACAAGGCCGAAACCGAGGAAGTAAAGGCAGCGCAACCTTCAGCAGCAGATCTGTTGAAGAGCGAAGTCGACCTCAATGTCAGAAAAGCTAAGGGCTCAAAGAATATTCATTCTGGGATCGTCAATGTATTGGCGACCTTTAACAATACGAAGGTCTCTTTCTGCGACACCGCGGGAAACGTAGTCTCCTGGTCAAGTGCCGGTAAGATGAGTTTCCGTGGTTCCCGCAAAAGCACTGCCTACGCTGCTCAAGTCGTTACTCAAGACGCGGGCAAGGTTGCGCTTTCGCACGGAATGAAGGAAGTAGAAATTCGTGTGAAGGGCCCTGGAATGGGTCGTGATAGTGCGATCCGCGCTATTCAATCGCTCGGCATGACTGTCAGCGCGATCACGGACAACACTCCGATCCCGCACAACGGTTGCCGTCCTAAGAAGCGTCGTCGCGTCTAGGCCCTCCGTCCCTCCTTTACTTTCATTTTCGGTTTCTAAATTTTCGACTCATGTCACGTTATACAGGCCCAGCTACACGGATTAATCGCCGTTTCAACATGTCGATCTTCCCGCCTAATAAGGCGCAAGAACGCAAGCCTCACCCTCCTGGCCAGCACGGTCCCCGTCTTCGCCGCAAAGTTTCTGAATACGGCCTCGGCCTCAACGAGAAACAAAAGCTCCGCTACCTTTATGGTCTGACGGAGAAGCAGTTCCGCCGCACTTTTGAAAAAGCAAAGTCGCAACGGGGTGTTACCGGTCAAATCTTTCTCCAGCTTCTGGACACACGTCTCGATTCGGTCATCTACCATCTCGGTTTCGCTCGCACTCGTCGCGCTGCGCGTCAATTTGTTGCCCACGGTCATGTTAAGATCAATGGTCACAAGGTAGATATTCCGAGCTACCAAATCATTGGTGGAGAGACGATCGAAGTTCGTGAATCGACCTCATCCCGCCAGTTGGCTACCCGTTCGATCGAAGACACACGTGTTCGCCCGGTACCAAATTGGATCACTCGCAACGACGACGCGCTCACCGCGACGATCAACCGTTTGCCAACCGCTGAAGAAATTGAAACCGGGATCAACGTCCAGTTGATCGTGGAATTCTACAGCCGCTAGTTTCTCTCACGGGACCGGTTGCGCAACTCGATTTGCGCTATTTTGCGGCCCCACCTCACCTCGCTGAACACAACCATTTAATAGATCACACATGGCCATTCGTTTGGGAAAATTTCAGTTGCCGAATCGTCTGATCAAAGACGAGTCGAGTAACGACATCTACGGTAAATTTACAGCAGAACCGTTTGAAACCGGTTATGGGCACACGATTGGCAACAGCCTTCGCCGTATCCTTCTTAGTTCGATTGAAGGTGCTGCAATTGCATCGATTAAGATCGAAGGCGTTCAGCATGAGTTCCAGAGCATCGAAGGCGTCCTCGAAGACGTGACCGATATCGTCTTGAATCTGAAGAAGGTTCTCGTCGTGTCGCACAAGCGAGAGTCGACGCGCCTTCTCATTGATGTAACCCGTGAAGGAGCAATCACGGCGGGCGACATTCAGCCTGATGCTGGCATCGAGATCCTCAACCCTGAGCAAGTCATTTGCACACTAGGTAGTGAGCAGCGCTTCCAAGCAGAAGTAGAAATCCGCGTTGGTCGCGGATATGTTTCTGGCGAAGACAATAAGATTGAAGAGCAGTCAATTGGCGAAATTTCAGTCGATACACTCTACAGTCCCGTTCGTCTCGTAACATACGACGTTGAGAACTCTCGTGTCGGTCAAATGACTGACTTCGACCGTCTTATCCTTGAGATCAAAACCGATGGCCGGGTAACGCCTGACGAATGCATCAAGCAAGCGGCTGCGATCATGAAGCATCACCTCGATATCTTCGACGAAGTCAGCGACGACGAAGTTCAGTTCGAAAACGCTGGCGCTCAAGTCACCGAAGAGCAGAACAAACTCCGCAAGTTGCTCAACATGTCTGTTAACGAGATCGAGCTTTCGGTTCGTGCGGCAAACTGCTTGAACAACGCTAACATCACAACGGTTGGTGAGCTTGCGATGAAGTCTGAGCAGGAAATGCTCAAATACCGTAACTTCGGTAAGAAATCTCTTAACGAGATCAAAGCGAAGCTCGAACAACTCGGCCTTAGCCTCGGTATGAAGCTCGATGAGCGTCTCCTCGAGAGCCGTGCTGAATTCTAGATCACCCATCACCCTTTCTTTTTAACCCAACCATTTTTGGTCAACTCCCCGCAACGCCATGCGTCACCGTAAACACCGTCACCAACTAGGTCGTAAAAAAGAGCACCGCGCAGCCCTCATGGCTAATCTCGCCGCTGCTCTCCTTAAGCACGACCAGATCAAGACCACGATTTCAAAGGCGAAAGCCCTCCGTCCATTCGTTGAGAAAATCATCACGATGGCGAAGAAAGCACATGGCGCCTCTCCGGAGCGCGCACTTGCTTACCGTCGCTTGGCGATGGCGCGTGTTCGTGATCAAGAAGCCATCGCTCTTCTCTTCCGCGAGAAAGTGACAGAGTTTGTTGATCGTCCAGGTGGTTATACACGCATCTACAAGCTCGGGCAACGTGTTGGTGATGCTGCTGAAATTGCCTTGATTCAACTCATTCCTGGATCCGACGAAGGCTACGAGAAGAAGAAAGCTCGTCCGGCTAAGAAGAAGGAAGCAACACCCGCTCCTGCTGCCGCAGAAGAAGTTGAAGTTGCTGAGCCAGTGGTTGAGGCTGAAGTTGTTGAAGCAGCTCCAGAAGAAGCCAAAGACAAAGAGTAGCCCTCTAGTCTTAGTTCAATTTATCAAAAAGCACCTGCCTCGCGGGTGCTTTTTTGTTGTTTAAATTCTTTCTGCAAAGCCCCATCTTCTTTCGCGGTCGACTGCCCACGCAGATCCCAATCTGATGACAGAGTTTTCCCTCGAATTTGTAATTACCGGCTTCCTCGTTATGGGACTGGGGCTCTTTTTCGTCATCTGGATCTACTACGATCGGCGAAATCGCCTGTATGGCATCGCACGGAAGCGTTCCCGCGCATTCCACTGTTCTCGCTGCGGGGAGCTCTACGAAAGTCGCGAGGCAGATGATCCAGTCTCTTGTCCGAGCTGTGATGCTAAGAATCCTTCGCTCAGGTTTTGAAAAAAGTGAGGCCTCTTCAGTTCCTTCCCGCTTGCGCCTGAGACGCATCATGCCTTCTCTTGGCGTCTTTCATGTCTCAGATAATAGCAGTTCTCGACTTTGGATCTCAGTATACACAGGTCATCGCGCGGCGTTTGCGTGAATGCCAGATCAATTCCCGTGTCTATCCCTATCATACCTCCGCCGAAGACTTGAAAAAGATCGGTGTGCAGGGGGTAATTCTCTCGGGAGGTCCTTCCAGTGTTCTCGCGCCAAAAGCGCCCATGCCTGACCTCAAGATTTTTGATCTTGGGGTTCCTGTATTAGGAATTTGTTACGGCATACAGCTCCTCGCTCACCACCTAGGAGGCAAGGTCCTGCCGAGTCTTGAACGGGAGTATGGTCGCGGTAAGCTAGTCGTCGAGACGGACAGTCTGCTCTTTGCAGGCATCCGCCCTGAGATTCAGGTTTGGAATTCTCATGGCGATCGCCTTGAGGCAGTACCCGAAGGTTTTCAATCGATTGGCCGAACCGAGAACAGCGACTTTGCTGCGATTGAAAATTCCGATCGTAAAATTTACGGACTGCAGTTTCACCCCGAAGTCTTCCATACCGAGCAGGGCACGGATATTATCCGTAACTTTGTGAAGGGTATCTGTGGCTGTGTGGGTGATTGGACGATGGCTAACTATGCCGAAATGACGATCGAACGGATACGCAAGACCGTCGGTGACAAAAACGTCATTCTGGGACTGAGCGGTGGGGTAGATAGCTCTATCGCCGCGGCCCTCATAGATCGCGCTATTGGAAAGCAGCTCACTTGTGTATTCGTCGACAATGGACTGCTCCGCAAGGACGAGGCTGGAGCTGTCGAAAAGCTCTACGGAGACAACTTTAAGCTCAACCTCGTCGTTTCCCGATCAGCGGATCTATTTCTAGATCGGCTCGCTGGTATTACGGATCCGGAGCAGAAGCGTAAGATCATTGGGAACACCTTCATCGAAGTCTTCGAAGCAGAGGTTGGTGGCATTGGTGAAGTAGATTTTCTAGCACAGGGCACGATTTATCCCGACATCATTGAATCGGTTCCGATCGATGGAAATCCTGCCGCTTTGATTAAAAGTCACCACAATGTGGGTGGGCTTCCGGAGCGAATGCGGATGAAGATCCTCGAGCCTCTCAATGAGCTATTTAAAGACGAAGTACGTGCTCTAGGTGAAGAGCTAGGTTTGCCAAAAAGCGTGGTGTGGCGCCAGCCCTTCCCCGGCCCAGGCCTCGCTGTTCGGATATTAGGTGATATCACACGTGAAAATCTCACCGTCCTCCGCAATGCCGATGCAATTCTAATGGAGGAGATGAAAGCGGCGGATCTCTACTACAGCGTTTGGCAGAGTTTTTGTGTCTTCTTGCCCGTGCGTACTGTTGGAGTGATGGGTGACGAGCGCACCTATGACAACGTCATCGCCCTGCGTATTGTTGAGAGTATTGATGCGATGACAGCGGACTGGGCGAAGCTGCCTAACGAGCTCTTGGCAAAAGTCTCAAATCGGATCATGAACGAAGTGAAAGGTATTAACCGCGTTGTTCTTGATATTTCTTCGAAGCCCCCAAGCACGATCGAATGGGAATGATCTTTCGCCGCACAACAGTCGGATTAGTCTGCACATGGTTTTTTTTGGTCGGCCTTGCGTGGGGCGATGAACCTAAAGTAGACGTCGGATCGATCATTGAGCGCGCCCGTGCAGCCATTGCATCTGAGGAGGTCCTCAATGAGCTAGACTCTTTGTATTTCGAAGGCGTCCTTGAGCTTTATCAGAATAACATTCGCGGCGCAGTTCGTGTATTCCTCCAAAAGCCTGCGTTTCAACGCATAGAGGTCGAAACAGAGGCTTTTCTAAAAGTCACCATTATCGGGGAGGATCTTGGCTGGGAGATCTTAACCAATAAGCAGGCGGAAGACGCAGTGCCAAAGAGGCGCCTGCTGACACCTGAAGAATATTGGGAAAATCGCTACAATGCTGTCGAAAACCTCTACTTTTACCATGGCTACAAGCGAGAAAGAGGGCAGCTGGTATTCCTCGAACAGACATTTCTTGAAGGTATTGAAGTGGATGTTTTCCAAGTAACTTTTGATCAAAAAAATATTCACCAGCGTATGATCTCGGTCGACACGGGTGAACTGGTCGCGTCCAAGGCGCCGGATGGGACACTTGTCTTTGCGCGTGAGCGTGAGACGATTGATGGCATCAAGCTGCCGAAGGAAGTGGAATACTACTCTGATGGGAAACGCGTCTCACGCGTCCGTTTTAATAAGATTGAAGTGAACCCGTGGCTTGATTCTGCCCTCTTTCGGGTGCCTGTATTTCGTTAATTAATATCCAGAATGAGACTACTCGACTACACAGACCCGAAGTTCTACGCGAAGCTAGAACGCTTTATTGTCGGCCGTAGTGAAAAGCCTGAGATCAATGAGCTCGTCGGTGATATTCTATCCGATGTTAAAACTCGTGGTGATAAGGCACTGATCGACTACACGGAGCGGTTTGATGGCCATCGTTTTAAGCCATCTGAACTACGGCTCAAAGAAGAAGACCTACGCGCCGGTGTTGATGGCCTGACCGCTCGACAGAAGCGGGCAATGAAGGCCGCAATTCGATGCGTAGCAGACTTTCATCGGAACACGTTTCCGAAGAACTGGATGGGCACAAATCCACAGGGCGCGAAAGTGGGCGAACGCTGGTATCCGATCAAAAGAGTCGGCATTTACATCCCCGCGGGGAATGTGCCACTCGTGTCTACGGTCGTTATGACGACCACGCTCGCAAAGCTAGCAGGCGTCGACGAGATCGCAGTTTTCACACCTCCTGGGCCTGATGGCGCTGTCGATGCTGGTATGCGCGCAGCTCTTTGCCTTGCGGGTATAACAGAAGTCTACCGAGTTGGCGGTGCGCAGGCGATTGCAGCAGCAGCTTATGGGACGAAAACGATTCCGGCTGTTGATAAGACGATGGGACCGGGAAATGCGTTCGTTACCGAAGCGCAGCGCCAAGTGTTTGGTCGGGTAGGGGTCGATCTCCTCCCTGGGCCAAGTGAGGCTCTTGCGATCGCTGATAAGACAGCAAATCCTGAATGGCTAGCGGCCGATCTTCTCGCGCAAGCTGAACACGGCAGTGGTGCCGAAAAAGTTTATTACGTTTACTCTAACGAGAAACAGCGTGCTGCGGTTGAGCTAGCGATGGACCAGCAGGTGAAGACGCTTAAGCATCGCAAGGCGATTGAGAAGATCCTCAAAACGAACTGCCTAGGATTGAAGGTTTCAAACTTGGATCAAGCGATTGAGGTGGCCAATTTTATCGCACCCGAGCACCTCGAACTTCACGTCGCGAAAAAGTCGATACAACCCCTTGTAAAAGGCATTCGAACCGCTGGAGCCATCCTTTGTGGTCACGAAACACCCACTGTGATTGGCGATTTTACGGCGGGGCCAAGCCATGCCTTACCGACGTCACGATCAGGCCGTTTTTTCAGTGGCTTGAAGATTACTGATTTCATGAGGCGCTCGAGCATTGTTCAATACGACCGTAAGTCTCTAGAGGCCGCGCGTGAAGTTGTTGCCGTATTTTCAGAGCTTGAGCAGCTCGATGCCCACGGGCGCTCGATGGAGATTCGATTCGAAAAGGGTTCAAAGTGAGCTCTCCCGGAGAGTCCGATTTTACTGCCGAGACTTGGGCCAATCCGCATGTGCGGTCGTTGCATCCATACGTTCCTGGAAAGCAGCCGAAGGGAAGTGATTGGACAAAGCTGAATACGAATGAGCTCCCGTATCCACCGAGCCCGAAGGTCTCAGAAGCGGTTGCTGCTGAGGTCTCCAGGCTTCCTAAATACCCGTCACCAACCAGCGCTCCATTGCGAGAGGCGATTGCGGCTCATCACGGACTCGATCCGTCACAGGTATTGATTGGCAATGGCTCGGATGAGATATTAACCATGCTCTTTCGTGCTTTTGCGGGTCCAGAGCGTGAAGCAGGAGAAACAACCCCAAGTTATTCTCTGTATCCAGTTTTAGCGACGATTCAGAATACATCTGTTCAATCCTACGCGCTCGAGAAAGACTTGAATTTGCCGCTCGAAGAGATCGCTAGTTGTCGAGCACCGGTCTTTTTTCTCACGACGCCGAACGCACCTTTTGGGAAAGGATTCAGCCTCGATGAACTTAGGACAGCAATTGACGGCTTCGCGGGCATCTTTGTTGCCGACGAGGCGTATGCAGATTTTGGCGACACCTCTGCGATTGAGCTCCTTAGTCAGTGTAAGAATTTGGTTGTGACGCGGAGTTTCTCAAAGAGCTATGGCCTTGCTGGACTTCGTGTCGGCTATGCCTTGGCTAGCCCAGAAATCATTGGCCTGCTCGATCGCCTGCGTGACAGTTATAATGTGAATTGCTTGAGCCAGGCAGGCGCGCTCGCCGCTTTTCAAGATCAGGCTTATCTGAATCTTGTTGTTGGGAAAGTGAAGGCGACGCGTGAGCATTTCAGCGTAGCATTGCGTTCGATGGGATGGGAGGTCGTTCCGTCCCAGGCGAATTTTATTTTTGCGCGCCCGCCGGTTTCAGGCGAACAGAATCGCAGTGCATTGGCGTCGGAGATTTTTAGCCGGCTAGAGTCCAAGAAGATCCTAGTTCGCTACTTCCCGAAAGACCCACTGACGGCCGACGGACTGCGTATCAGTATTGGGACGGACGATGAGATGGACCGGTGTCTCGAATCTTTGGCTGCTCCTCCTATTGGCGGGTAGTCCCCGTTTTCTCCGCGTTGAGCCCAGTTGACATAGGGCAAGGTCTCTTCCAACATTTTTGAAATCTGCTGAAAGATTCAGCACATAGACAGGAAGACCCATGTCAGATACACGCTCAGCAAAGATTGTCCGAAACACGAACGAGACTCAAATCGAGCTCAAGCTCACGATCGACGGAACGGGAACGAGCTCGATTTCGACGGGCATTCCGTTCTTTGACCACATGCTCGAACTCTTCAGTCGTCACGGGATCTTTGACCTTGAGCTCAAGGCGACCGGTGACATCGCAGTTGATTACCACCACACGGTGGAGGATGTCGGAATCGTTCTCGGTGAAGCCTTTAAGAAGGCGCTCGGTGACAAACGAGGTATTCGACGCTACGGGTTTTTCGTCCTGCCAATGGATGAATGCTTGGCCCGTGTAGCGGTCGACCTCAGCAATCGCCCCCTCATGGTTTACAAAGTCGAGGCGGAGGAAGCTTTCGTGCGCGATTTTAACATCCACCTTTTCCGCGAGTTTTTCCAAGCCTTTGCCAATTCAGCCGGTGCGAACGTGCACCTCGGGCTGGTCTATGGTGACGAGCCCCACCACATCGCGGAGGCACTCTTTAAGGGCTTCGCTCAAGCGATGCGCATGGCCTGTGAATCTGACCCACGTCGCGGCGATCAATTGCCGACGACGAAGGGTATGGTGTAGTCCTTTTCAATACTCTTATTTTTCGGCCGTCTTCTGGCCTTCCCGTTTGGCATGATCTGTGTTGTTTAATCGGCTATGAATGGTGGGGGAATTATAGCGGCGGTTGAAAATGCGCCTTGGCACGAACTATCCGTAGTGGGCTTTGAGCTCTGGCGACTGCTGGCGTTTTCGGCGGCTATTTTTGGTGGCTATCTTATAGGAAAAATTCTCGCTCTAGTCTTTCGCCAATTTGAAGCACGGGCGCTGAAAGCGGGGCGACATTTAGCGGAGGCACTTTGGTCGTCCTTTGCGAGTGCGCTGGGGCCGTTGGGCTTGGCCATGGGGCTGAAGTTTGGGATTCTCTTTCTTGATCTGATGGCAGTCGCTGGCGAGGTCATCAGCACGATAACCTCTGTATTTGTCGTGATCGCGATTGGCTGGCTCTGCTTCTGTTTGGTCGAGGTGCCGACGGCGACGTATTCACGCTGGTCGCGACGCCAGAAGTCAAAACTCACCGATATGCTCGTGCCAATCATGCGCACGGGACTGAGGGTGGTCGTCTTCATCCTCACGATTGTCCAGATCGTGCAGGTCGTCAGCGACAAGCCGATCAGCTCAATCTTGGCCGGCTTGGGGATCGGCGGGCTGGCCTTTGCTTTAGCAGCTCAGGATTCGCTCAAGCACCTCTTTGGCTCGGTGGTCGTTTTCACCGACCGGCCGTTTGAAGTAGGGGATCGTCTCGTCGTTGATGGCCATGATGGGCCCGTCGAGGAGGTTGGCTTTCGTTCGACTAAAATACGGACGTTAGATGGCCATCTCGTGACGGTTCCGAATGGCGACTTGGTGAACAAGAGCATCTTGAATATCTCCAAGCGGCCGTTTATCAAACGGCAGTGTGATATTTCGATCACCTACGACACCCCGTCCGAGAAGATCGAAGAAGCCATTCAAATTCTTAAGGACCTCCTCGAGAACCACGAGGGGATGGATGAGGAGTTTCCGCCGCGCGTCTACTTTAAGGATATGAAGTCGGACTGCCTGAATCTTTTCGTCATCTACTGGTATCACCCGCCTGCTTATTGGGACTATTTGGCGTTTTCGGAGCGCTTTAATCTCGAGGTAATCAAGCGCTTCCGCGCGGCTGGGATCGATTTTGCCTTCCCGACGCAGACACTTTATCTTGCAGGCGATGAGGCTCGGCCGTTGAACATCGGCCTGAATGAGCTCCCCGGAAAGTCCAGTTAAGCCAAAACTCGCCGTGATTGATTACGGCATGGGTAACCTGCGCAGTGTTGTGAAGGCGTGGGAGCACGTCGGCGCGGATGTTCAGCTGATCAGTCAGCCTTCGGAGGCGGAGGGTGCCGATGCGCTCGTTTTTCCGGGGCAGGGCGCGATCGTCGATACGATGGAGCTGCTCCAACGCACGGGCTTCGATAATCTCGTCCGTGAGTGGATTGGTGCGGATAAACCGTTTTTTGGAATCTGCCTTGGGTTACAGGCGCTTTTCGAAAGCTCTGAAGAAGGTGGCGGAACGCCGTGTCTGGGGATTTTCCCCGGTGAAGTGAAACGCTTTTCTTTTCCAGCCGAACTGGGCCTTAAAGTTCCGCACATGGGTTGGAACACAGCTGAATTTACTGAGAAAGGTGGCTTAAAAACGCCGCTCGGCCCTGAAGGCGAGGCACCGTTCTTCTACTTCGTCCACAGCTATCATGTGGATACCGCGCCGGATGACATAGTCTGGGCGAAAACGACTTACGGCGCTAAGACGTTTGTCAGTGCAATCCAGAGAGGCCGTTGCTTCGCGACCCAGTTCCACCCGGAGAAATCTCAACGCGTGGGACTCGAGCTTTACCGCGCATTTCTGGAAACGCTCTAGGTGTCAATTTTGGGCATTTCGTAGAACGCAACAGCTAGCTAAAGTGTTCTAAGGCTCGTCGATCGGCGGGGCTTTCTGAGATTTTATCACGATATTGGGCTGAGAGGACTTGCCCCGGAGGTAAGACCCGTGGTTCTTTTATAGTTATGAGTAGTGATCCTTCCAATTCTTCGTCGGCGGAGACAGCCAGTGTCGATCTAACCCTTGATGGTAAAACTTATACCTATCCAATTATCGTTGGATCGGAAGACGAGAAGGCGATTGATTTGCGTAAGCTGCGGGCGGAAACCGGATACATCACTTACGATGATGGCTATGGGAACACAGGATCCTGCCTGAGCAAGATCACCTACATCGACGGCGAGAATGGCATCCTGCGTCACCGAGGAATTCCGATCGATCAACTCGCGGAGCGTTCAACGTTTCTGTGCACGTCCTATCTGATCATCTACGGCAAGCTCCCGAATCAAGCGGAGTTGGAAACGTTTCGCAAAAAGGTGGGGGCAAACTCAGGCCTGAACGAAAACTTCAAGAATCACTTCGAGGGCTTTCCGAGGGACAGTCATCCCATGGCGGTCCTCAGCTCGATGCTGAACGCTCTTGGCTGCTACCACCCTGAGATGACGAGTAATGATCGCGCACAGGACCTAGAACACTTCGACGATGCGGCAGCGTTTCTCCTTTCCAAAGTGAGATCCATCGCGGCGATGACGTATCGCATGAGCAAAGGCCTGCCCTACAACTACCCGCGCAAAGACCTGCGCTACGTGGAGAACTTCCTCCACATGATGATTACCGAGCCTCACGCTGAATACGAAGCGATCCCAGAAGTCACGGCAGCACTCGATCTTTTCTTCCTCCTTCATGCTGATCACGAGCAAAACTGCTCAACCTCCACCGTCCGAATGGTGGCCAGTAGTGGGGCAAACATGTTCGCCTCTGTCTCGGCGGGGGTCTGCGCTCTCTGGGGCCCTCTACACGGCGGCGCGAACGCGGCGGTGATCAAGATGCTCGAGCAAATCCATGCTGATGGTGACGACGGTAGCCGCTTCATCGAAGCAGCTAAGACCGGTAAGGCGCGCTTGATGGGCTTCGGTCACCGTGTTTATAAGAACTACGATCCGCGGGCGAAGATCTTCGGGCAGGTTGCAGAGAACTTATTCACGACGCTCGGAGTGCAAGATCCGCTCCTCGATATTGCTCGTCACCTCGAACAGGCGGCACTCAGCGACCCTTACTTCATCGAGCGTAAGCTTTACCCGAATGTAGACTTTTACAGTGGTATCGTGCTCAAGGCGCTCGGTATTCCAGTTGATATGTTTACGGTCATGTTTGCCATCGGGCGGATGCCTGGCTGGATCGCAAACTGGAAGGAAATCGCTGAGACTTCGAACAAGATCCACCGCCCACGTCAGATCTATACAGGTGCAGTCAAAACCGACTATTCTACAGCCGCTAAATAGGATCTGACTTAGTTCTAGGCAATAGCTCGACGGTCTCACCGTCGAGTGACGTCGCCTTCGGAAATAGGTCAGCATTAGTTCGAAGCCATTCGCTCCCCATGGGCTTGAGGAGCAGGTCGTCACCTTCCCACTGAAAGTTTACGCTACCCAGATCAAGGTGTTCAATACGGCCAGCTCCTGTTTCCTCGTTGATTTCGAGGAGTTGGTAGATCCCGAGCCAAGGTGAGAGCCACCAAGTAGCAGCGCCTTTTTTCAGTTCAATCAACGTATCTGGATCAACTGTATCTGGATGCTCTTTCCCAAAGAAGAGTTCGTTCGCATCGAGGACGAGTGCGTGGTGGGTATCGAAAATTTCCTTGGTCAAGAAGATGGGTACACTTCGAGCGTAGTCTTTACCGAACTGCTCAGACATAAGAAGGCGAAGGAACGGATCGATCGTCCATTGGTAGTCTGCGCTAGATGTCAGTAGGCCGAAGAGGTATTTCTTTCTTTTACCTCCATAAGTTGATTCGACGGATGGAATCACAATCAATGCATCGGGAGGGCCATCATTTAAACTCGCTTCGATTTGAGCCCGATATGTGAGCACCTCATTTGACGCTGGGCTTACCCAAAATCTATGTAAGACGTCTCCGCAGGCAATGACTTGAAGCGCTGCGATGAAGGCAAAGGCAGTCAAGGTGAACCGTTCCCTACGTGGGCTGGCGATTGACCGGAGGCTACTGAAAACCAAAACGATGATGATCGCACTGAAAGGTCCCATTAGTCTGTATGGGCTGCCATCGTAGAGATACAGACAAGGGATAAAAATAAACATGAGGGCGCCGATCCCTAGGCCCCTTAGGCTCGAGATGACACGGGGACCTCGCCAGAGACTAAAGACACCCCCAGTAAGAAGGGCTGCAAGGGTCGTGATCGCTACAACTGTTTTTGCAGTTAAGCCGTAGAAGTACGCCCAGCCATGGAGGGTCTCAGGAATCGCTCTGCCAAATAGAGTAGCAAACTGGTTTAGGAGATCTTGAGCCAGAGATATGCGTGCTAGGGAAACGCCTTCCTGGGGCGGCATTAGTGGCAGGAAAAGAAGCTTATATGTGATGTAGTAGATTCCTAATACACTGTAAAAATAGGATAGGTTTAGGGTGTTTTGGCGCAGAAATGACCGAGGGGATGCCTCCTCCTCAAGTAACTTCAAAAGCAGAGGGATCAATCCAAAGAGAGTAGACGGCTGGTATACCCAGAGGGCAATGAAGAGACCGATCCAGCCGGCTAGCTTTCGCTTAGAAAATAGGCGGTCTGGTTCATCACAGCAAAGTTGTGCGCTCAAGACTGCCAAGGCTGCAGCCCAAGTGTAAGGGAAACAGACGGTCCAGAGAACGAGCGTCGCTAGCCCCGGAACACTGCAAATTGCTAGGGTGAGGAATAATCGTGCGCAGGGACTATAGTTATGTTTGCGAAAAAGCCTTTCGAGAGTGAAGGCAAAAACGAGCAAGCCAATAAAGCCGATGAAACGTACTCCTTGAAGACCAGAAATCCCGCCTGCAGTTGCAAAGAAGAGCTCAGTCAGGGCTGAGGTCAGAGGACGCCCTTGGATCGAGATCCAACTCTTCCATGTATCAAAGGATCCAAGCGTGACTTCATTTAAAAACCCAAATGTATCGAGCTTCGCATAGTCGTTTGTGAAGGCAGGAAAATAGACGAGCGTCAGAATCGTCAGCGAGCCCCATAGGGCCCAGTTCCAGCCGCCCCTTTCTTGCTCCATCAGCTCTGCTTTACGTTTTCTTGGCGATGGGCTTCAGCGAGCGCATCTTCCATCGCGAGGCCTGTGTTCTGGCGGATGCCTTTGATGAGGTAGAAGACGATGCCCATTGTGATGACCGTTGAGGGCACTGCGATGATGATCATGCTCCACATTGTCATGCTGCCGACCTCTTCATTGAACTTCACCGGGTCGATCGCTGGCTCAGTTTGGATAAAATGGAGCGCTACGTAGTAGTTTAAAACCGCCGAGATGAAAAACGAAGAAGCGAGGAAAACGGTCGCTCGGTTGAGTAGCTTCTGGAAGTTTTTGTTTGTCCCTCGGGCGTCGAGTTCTCTCTGAATTCGATCAACGTCAAACAGCTGGGGCGAGAGAAGGAGCGTTTTGATGAGGGGGTAGGGCGTAAAAAGTGAGCCAAGGATCGCGAGACCAAGGATACCGGGAATCGCAGCTTCTTTGACGATTACCCAGAAGCGAGGGAGCTCGAGGAGCCCGATTCCGCCGGTTAGCAGGACACTGACGAAGCCGAGGATTGAGATAAAGTTCTTCTTCCCCCGTGTTTTGAGATCGTAGAAAAAATAGCCGACCGGGAACGCCAGCGCGAGGACCAGAACTGCCGCGGGAGAGCCGATGAACTGATCTCCCTTGCGCAGGACGAGAACGGGTAGGATAACATTCAGTCCAAGATTCCACCAAATCGATTCAGGCTTTTCGCTTTTCTCCATTTGCGCGGATCGTTTTTGATCAAGAGATGAAGGCAAGACCCATTCGATGTCTGATTTCCGCGGGACCCACGCGGGAGTACTTTGACCCCGTCCGTTACGTGAGCAATCCCTCGACCGGGAAGATGGGCTATGCTCTTGCCGAAGCGGCAGTAGAAGCGGGCTGGGAGGTCGATTTGGTTTCAGGCCCCGTGTCTTTGCCGGCTCCTAGTGGCGCCTGCCTCCACTCGGTCATGACCGGTGCAGAAATGTTTGAAGCCGTCGGCAAGCTTTTCGGTGAATGCGATATTCTAATCATGACGGCTGCCTTGATCGATTTTAGGCCGTGCACCATGGCAGCTCACAAGGTGAAGAAGGACGTCCTCGATATGGTCGTCGAAATGGAACCTGTGATTGATGTCCTCGCCACGATGGGAAAGCGGAAAACCTCGCAGTTTATCGTCGGATTTGCGGCCGAGACAAACGACGTCGAAGTTTATGGTCGTCGAAAGCTGGAAACGAAAAACGCGGATTACATCGTCGCGAACCAAATTGGTGTCGAAGGTTCGGGCTTCGCGTCAGACGACAACAAGATCATTCTTCTCGGACGCGATGGTTCACGCGAAGAGATGGGTCCAACCAGTAAGCGTGCATTGGGGTCCGCGCTGGTCGCGCAGTTTCAAGTAGACCTAGAAGCGCGTTTAGAATTAGAGTAGAAAGATGGATACAAGAGCGCATAAATCGTGAAGCCGAAAGAAGATCATTTGCAGTCAGTCCTAGAGCGGGCTGAAGACCTCGATGTAACGAGCCTACGAACGCTCATCAGCCGATTGGCGAAAGAACGCACTCTCTTTCAGGGCATTCTGACGAGTTTGCGTGAAGGTATCCTCGTTATCGATGCTTCGGGTTCGATCGAATATGCCAACACGTCAGCTTCAAGCCTTCTCGGATTCAAGTCGCGTGATCTATCGACCTCTAATCTCTGGAAGCAGGTGCCTGATTTGCGGCGGACGCTCGAGTTTACAGGTGATGGCGACTTGCTCTCGGATCGAGGAATCACGCGGGAGATCGAGCTGACTTATCCAGAGTGGCGGATTGTTCGACTTTATCTCTTCCCTTTTGACTTAGAAGCGGAGGAAGGGGTGTCGGTTGCGCGCTATGCCGTGATCCTGAGCGATGTCACTCAAGAGAAGGAGCAGACGCAGCAGCAGATTGAAAACGAGCGTGTGCAGTCTATCCTACAGCTGAGCGCGGGCGTGGCGCACGAATTGGGCAATCCATTGAATTCGCTCAACATCCATTTACAGGTGGTGGAGCGTTCACTGAAGAAGCTGGAGACTGTTTCACCAGCGACTGAAAAGCTTTCACGGTCCCTTGAGGTGTGCCTCGGTGAGGTTGATCGACTCGACAGCATCATCACGCATTTTCTCGAAGCGGTTCGACCAACCAGTCCTGATTTTTCTGATCTCGATCTCATTGCCGTGCTTGAGGAGGCGGTTGACTTTCTCATGCCCGAGCTGGAGTCGGCGGGCGTCCGAGTGGAGGCTTCGCTTGATCGTACGGTACCGATCGTCGAGGCTGACAGAAATCAGATTAAGCAGATCTTCTTCAACCTATTGAAGAACGCTCGCCAAGCGATGAAGCCGGGCGGCACGATCAAGGTCGCGGCGACGAGTGATGACGAGTTCGTCTATCTGCGTGTAGCTGACAACGGTAGCGGGATCGCCGAAGAGGACTTGCCGCGTATCTTCCAGCCCTACTTTTCGACGAAACAAGGTGGGCATGGCCTCGGTATGATGATCGTCGAACGTATCATGCGCGACCACGGTGGCCAAGTTGGGATCGATTCGAAGCAGGGCACAGGGACGGTTGTGACGCTGCATTTCCCGCAAAAGCACCGCAGAATTCGAATGCTCGCTGAGGCCCGGAAGTAGAGCTAGAATGGGGTCTAGCTGCCAGAGAGCGGCACGTAAATCCAGATGCCGCTGTCTATTTGTTGAGGCGGATTTGGAAAAAAAAAATAGCTCTCCAGTTCAAAGGAGTAGGCCCATGTCGGTCCTCCGCTTGTATCGAAGAGTGAGAGCCATCCCAACCAGCTGCCGGTATCAACAAAGATGTCATTTATGAGAACATACTGGCCCCATTTCGGGTCGTTTAGCCCTCCTGAGCCGACCTGCAGGTAAAAAGAATGCTCTTCGTAGTGGAGATCTGATCCTTCAAAATAGCGAGGCCTAGCGTGATTAAATAGATATCTTCCGGCGTTGAAGCAGCAATCTGCATTGGAAAATCCACTTGGTTTGGCCCAGGATTGTTCATGCCGAATCCGCCCCATGTGTAGTAGAATTACCATGACGGCTGCACGAAGATGTCTTGAGGCACCCAAGGGGGATCTCCACTGCCTTCCGTGTCATAGGTAAAGTCCAAGAAGTTATCTTGGCTCACATACACTCCTCCGAGATGCATACCGCGGATGGTGAAAGAGGTGCTGCCGTCCAGATTGGTGGCGGTTACGGTTGGGCGGACCGTTTCCCCTGGCTGGACGATGTATCGTTCTAAAGCGCCGAGCGCCTCCCCATCTAGCTGAATGCCCAGATCAAGTGCAGTTTGCGCTGGATCGATGCTGAACCGCCCGCTCACCCAAGAACCGTCGCGGACTCCGGCCCATTCTCCGGGTGCGGTCTGCTCTGACGCAGGAAGGCCATGGCAGGCTGCGCAGTTTCCAAGCACCGAAGCAGGCGCAGCATACTCGGGAAGTGCCGTTAACTTTACGGCCAAGAGGCAGCATCCTGCGGCAGAGATAAATTGATAGGTATTCATGAAGCGCCGATTTGATGATCTAGCCTGCGCGATATTCTACCTAAGTAGTATGATCCCTTTCTTCGCTAGACTAAGAATATCCGACAGCGAGTTCAACAATTGCTGGATCACCGCTGGAGGTAGAACCAGTAGCCGTTTGCTTGAGGACTTGAAACATTGGTAAATGCCCAACTATTGAAGTTGAGAATATAGACCCAACCTTCGCTATTTGTTGCAAAGCTGACTTCAACCCAACCGAGCCATGATCCAGTGTCGACCCAAGTTCCGTCTGGAAGATCTGAGATCGGGTAGCCTGCCCATCCATCAACAGGGGAGAGGGGGTCGTTTGCGGCGCGGACGAACTTACGGACCCAACGGTCACGCTTACTCATGACAGCGCTCGCGCTCATCGAATGGAGCCTCGCCCCTGACTCTTAGCCTTAACGAGATAACACCTTTCCTCATGTGTTTCATTGTTGGATTTGAGCTCAGTGAATGTGGCCGGCCGGTGCTAATTCATAAATATACATTTTGCGTAGTGGAAATTATCTACGATTTAAAAAATGATTGGCCACCCCCCTCAGGGTCTGCAAGGTGTGCTCCACCAAAGTCGGAATATCCTCTTATATCTGGCATTGGCCTTACCCCCATTGATTTCTATGTACGTATATGTTATCGGATCCCTCGGGAGCATTCCAGCTCCATTTTGGCTAGCCCCCATTGGCGGTATTCTTGCCCTCGTGATGGCTCGATTTTTCTCCGCATCGGTAATGCGAAAATCTGAAGGCGACCCCGAAATGGTGCGTATTGCCCAGGCGGTTCGCGAAGGTGCGATTGCGTATTTGAAACGCCAATACAGAATTGTCGTATACGTTTTTGTCGGATTGGTCGTTTTCTTGGGAATTCTTGCGGCGATGGGCTTACAGCCTACGCTGAGTCTTGTTGGGGTGCCTCTAGCCGGGTTCTTATCCGGGCTCTGCGGTTGGTTCGGTATGAAGATGGCGACAAACGCCTCAGCTCGGACTGCGGAGGCGGTGAAGACTTCGCTCAATGAAGGATTGAAAGTTGCTTTCAGATCCGGCGCGGTGATGGGGCTCAATGTCGTAGGCTTCGCAATTCTCGATGTTGCATTCTGGTTCATCTTACTGACCTCGATCGGTGATAAACTGGGGATCAATGGTGGGATTGTTGAGATGTCGACGATCATGCTCAGCTTCGGAATGGGTGCTTCTACGCAGGCTCTATTCGCTCGTGTTGGTGGAGGTATTTATACGAAGGCGGCGGACGTCGGCGCAGATCTCGTGGGTAAGATCGAGGCTGGTATTCCTGAAGATGACGCCCGTAACCCCGCCACGATTGCCGATAACGTCGGGGACAATGTGGGTGATGTTGCTGGCATGGGTGCCGACCTTTACGAGTCCTACTACGGCTCGATTCTCGCGACCTTTGCACTCGGTGCCGCCTCTGCGTTTGCGCTGGCATCACCTGAGCATGCGACTGCCTTTGCTCTCAAACTTGGATCCGCCCCGATCGCCTTGGCCGGAATGGGTATCTTCGCATCGATTCTAGGAATCTTTACCGTGAGGGCCCGCAAAGATGCTTCTTTTTCCGAGCTTCTCAAGGGCTTGCACTTTGGTGTCTACGTCGCCTCCGGGCTTATTGTTCTGGGCGCTTTTGGGATGCTTTACGTGCTCTTGGGCGATGATCCGACACTGGCCGCTCTAGGGGTTCCGTGGTGGCGTTTCGGCCTTTCGATTGTCGCGGGGCTCGTCGCGGGGCTCGTCATAGCTCATGCTACGGAGTACTATACTTCGTATGAACATCCTCCGACAAAGCGCATTGCTGAACAGGCACTGACGGGACCCGCTACGGTTATTATCAGCGGTATCGCGGAAGGAATGAAATCCACTTGGGCTTCTCTTTTAACAGTCGTCATCGCAATTCTCGCGGCCTTTTCCGCTGCGGGCGGATCAGAGAGTTTCCTCCTCGGTCTCTTTGGCGTCGGAATCGCGGCGGTCGGAATGCTCTCAACGCTTGGAATTACTTTAGCGACCGACGCTTATGGGCCGATTGCCGATAACGCAGGTGGGAATGCTGAAATGACGGATCAAGACCCCGAGGTGCGGAAGCGCACGGACATGTTGGATTCGCTTGGAAACACGACCGCGGCTACGGGTAAAGGATTCGCAATTGGCTCAGCGGCATTGACTGCCATGGCCCTCCTCGCGGCCTATGTCCAGATTGTCCAAACTCAGCTACACGGCCAAGCCGCTCGATTTGCGGAAGCAGAACTCGTATCTGTAGAGACGCCGACCGCGGTTTACAAAGGATACGGCATCTACGGCCTGGCCTTTCCTGATGGCACTTTTGATGGGGCGATTGCGATAAAACCACAAGGGATGAAACCACTTTCAATTGCGACGGAAGCTCCTTCGAAAGGTGATGTGATGCCTTGGGTCGAATCACCGTTCAGACTTCGAACGAGTGAGCTTGGGATCAAAGATGTGCTGGCTTACTATGACGTTAGTCTGACGAACCCACGCGTCCTTGGGGGGCTCTTTGTCGGCGCCATGTTGGCTTTTGTTTTTTGTGCCCTGACGATGAATGCCGTCGGTCGAGCAGCCTATGAAATGATGGGAGAATGCCGTCGTCAGTTTGGTAAAATGCGGGAAGCCTTTCGTGCCAACGGCATGAGTGAAGAGGACATCGCTAACCCGTTGTCGTGGCCAAAGCAGGTGAAATATGAAGGGGTTGAGTATCCTGATTACGCGACCTGCGTGTCGATTTCGACTGCAGGTGCCCAGCGAGAGATGGTCTTCCCGGCCATCCTTGCGATTGTTTCTCCGCTTATCCTAGGACTTATTTTAGGCGTTGCGGGAGTGATGGGCATGCTCGTGGGCGGTCTTGTTTCCGGGTTCGCGCTTGCTGTATTCATGGCCAATGCAGGAGGTGCGTGGGACAATGCGAAAAAGCTTCTGGAATCATACGGCAAAATCACCGCAAAGGATTTTAAAGAGAATGCGTCCGTCCGCGAATCGATTCCGGAGTCGGTGCGCTCGACCATTTTAGACCGCGCCAAGGAAGCAGTGCGCAAGGGTGACCCTGAGCTCATCGTATATGGCAAAGGGTCCGACGATCATAAAGCAACGGTGGTCGGCGATACCGTGGGTGATCCTTTCAAAGACACCTCTGGCCCAAGCCTCAATATACTCATCAAGTTGATTTCAATCGTCTCCGTTGTTTTTGCCGGATTGGTCGTAAACTACGGTGCCATTGTCGGAAGTTTCCTCGGATTAGAATAACGCCCGAGCGTCTTTTGCCGTCTTGGCAAGTGAGGCTTCGGCTTCGCTTGCCAAGATGAGTGCCGGCACCAATTCTCGTGATCGGTTGATATGGCAGGATTTGATGAGCAGATAGTGCGGGAGTATTTTGAGCTACATGGCTTCCTCGTGCGCCAGGCGCGAAAATACCAAATCCAGTCGCGCAAGAAACTGGCTGAGGAGGAGATCGACCTGCTCGTCTATAATCCGGCCTACGCGCTTCAGGAGCGGAAGCCCAACTTCCTCCTCTTCGCAACCGAGCTTCCATATGTTCATCGCGCCGTTGTAGTAGTGAAAGCGTGGCACACGACGCAGCGCTTCACGCCGACGATGCTGAAGAATAGCGCTGAGTTCTTTAAATTCCTCGAAAAGAACGTCATCAAAACTGCCGAAAGTCTTTTTCAGGATGAATCGGAGGATTTCGACCGGACGGATCTGCTCAAGGTCCTCGTCCTTCCGGGCTTGCCGACGCAAGAGCCTCATCGCAGTGAATCGATCCAACTCCTGCGTGAGCACGGCGTTGATGGGATCATTTCGTTTCGCTCCATGTTGCTCGATATTCTGCAGAAGGTGGAAGTAAATCGAAACTACTCAAAGAGCGATACGCTGCAGATTCTGCGGATCCTCAAGAATTATGATCTCGTGAAAGACCCGCAGTTGGGATTGTTCCCGGCTGAGTAAAAGCCCATGTCGACTCTACTCATTCATCCCACAGCAGTGATTCACCCTGCTACGCGTATCCATGAAACAGTGACAATCGGACCCTACTCAGTCATCGAGGAGGGCGTTGAGCTCGGGCCGCAAACGACGGTTGGACCCTTCGTCCAGATCTGCTCGGGCGTATCGACGGGTGAGCAGTGTGAGATCCATGCACACTGCGTGATCGGTGGTCTTCCGCAGGCCCTGAACTTCGATCCCAAGACGCTGAGTGGAGTGAAGATGGGTGACCGTGTTGTGATTCGAGAAGGCTCATCCATCAACCGCTCAACGCAGGCGGGTAGTTTTACTGAAATAGGGAACAATTGCTTTCTTATGGCGACGACTCATGTGGCGCACGACTGTATCGTCGGGAACCACGTGATCATGGCTCACAACTCCGGTCTCGCCGGCCATGTTACGGTCGGTGACAACACCTTTGTCGGTGGCGCCGCCGTCTTTCACCAATGCTGCCGAATAGGTGAAGGAGCCATTATCGGCGGAGCTTCCCGCATCAGCATGGATGTGCCGCCTTTCACGATGACCGCTGAGCGGAATGAGCTGATTGGCCTCAACCTCATCGGGCTCAAGCGACGCGGCTACAGTCGGGAGGCGATCAAGGCGCTGAAACTTGCTTTTCGCGAAGTTTGCGGGACCTCGGGAAACATGAAGGAGCGAGCGGCCTTACGCTTGGGAAAAGGAGTAGCTGAAGAGGTTGAGCGCTGCTTCTTAGCCTTTTTTGCCGATGGGAAACGCGGCTTCGTTCAGCCGAATGGACGCGCTTTAGATAATGAGGCCGGGGCGAAATCATGAAGCCACTCGCGCTCACCTGTGGTGACCCCGCAGGCGTGGGACCTTTGATTATTAGGGACTGGCTAGAGAGTGATCTTGAGCGACCTCCCGTCATCGTCTTTGGCCCAGCGCAGTGGCTTGAAACACTGTCCGTCGAGGGTGTAGCGGTTGGACCGAAAGGCTATGTCGCCGAGCCCGGCTCGCCGAGTCCTGAGGGTGCGCGGGTTGCGCTAGCAGCGATGGAGGTAGCGGCCGCAGCGTGCCTCGAAGGGCGCTGTAGTGCCGTCGTGACGGCCCCAGTGAGCAAGGCTGAGTTACAGGTAGTGGGCTATCCCTTCCCCGGGCAAACCGAGTTTTTTGCCGATCGCTGGGGTGGGGCACCGACAATGGCGTTTGCGGGCGAGGAGCTACGGATGGTGCTGGCGACTTGGCATGATCCGCTCATCGAAATTCCCCAAATTTTAGAATCTCATCCAGAGTTGATCGAGCGCGCGGTGGAGCGGGCTGACATGCTCGCGCGGGCACATGGATTTGATCGCCCTCGCATCGGCGTCTGCGGTCTTAATCCGCATGCGGGCGAGGGTGGAGTCCTTGGAAGTGAAGAGCAGCGTTTCATCGATCCGCTTCTGGATCGCCTGCGTTCGAAGTATCCGGGGCTTTCAGTCTGCTTGCCAGGGGACACCGTTTTTTGGCGGGTGCGCAAAGGAGAGTTCGATGTGGCGATCGCGCTCTACCATGATCAAGGCCTTGGGCCGCTCAAAACGCTGGAATTTGATCGGGCGGTGAACATCACCCTCGGTCTCCCGTGGGTGCGGACGAGTCCTGACCACGGGACTGCGTTTGCCCTCGCTAAAGCAGGTGAAGGCATCGATTCGGGTAGCTTCTCGAGGGCCGTGGAGTTCGCGGTGCGGCTAAGCTCACTTTAGCCTTAGAACAGTCTTGTTCGACAGATTATTCTTGATTTGAGGCCTTGACGGGCGCCTTCCTGCGTTTGATTAGATTTACCCTTGTATGTTGCTGGGCCGAAGCCTTGCTCCTGCCATTCTTTCAACAAAATTCAACTAATGCACCTCACTGCCTCGCGGTTTATCCGATCGATTTCGACCTCTACTGTTTGCCTCTGCGTAACGGTCCTTTCATCATGGGGAGTAGATGCGGAACCGAACCCAGAAGTGGTGTCTATGACCCCATTTATGGTGAATGCTACAAGGATGGAAGTGGCGATCGATTCGATTCCTGCTGCGGTGAGTTTTATCGACCTTGAAACGGTGCAGCAGGGGACTCAGCAATTGGGACTGGATGAAGCGCTTAAAATGGTGCCAGGAGTCTTTATCCAAAATCAGTACAACTTCGCTCAGGATAACCGGATTTCGATTCGTGGGTTCGGTGCACGGGCGAATTTTGGTATTCGGGGCATTCGCTTGATGATCGATGGTATTCCCGCAACGACGCCGGATGGACAAGGCAGCGTGGATCGAATCGCACTCGGGTCGGTTCAAAGTATCGATGTGTTAAGAGGGCCTGCTGGGGCCTTTTATGGAGCTGCTTCCGGTGGAGTAATTCTGATCAAAACGGAAGAAGGCAGATCGCCTCCTTTTTTGGAAACACGTTTGGCAGTAGGCGCGGATGATTTTTTTGAAACTCAGGTTAAAGCGGGTGGGGTCTCGGGTAAGTTGAATTATTTTTGGGGCTGAAGTAGCTAAGGACACCAAAAACTGTCCTAATCTACTGAAATGTATGTAAGAAGAAGCCGTCTGAGTTCACACAATCAACCCTGAGACTGATCGTAAATGTAATCGATATACCGATACAGGACGACCCCGGATCTCTCACTCTCGCGGAGGCCACAGCCAACCCGAGACAAGCGAGGCAGCGTAATCTGGACTTCGACGGTGGTGAAAGGGTTCAGCAAGAGACCTTTGGTCTGACCTACGAGCGGGAGTGGAATGAAGTGCATTCGCTCAGTGTCTCGAGCTACCATGTGCACCGGGATTTCGCGAACAAGCTACCCTTCGAGTCCGGTGGCCAAGTATCATTTGAGAGAGCCTTTTGGGGCGGAGGGGTCCAATACAATTATAAGAACGAGGAATCTCGTTTGAGCGTGGGCTTAGACTACGATCGTCAGGACGACGACCGTCGCAATTTCGACAACCTTCTCGGGGTGCGTGGACCGATCGTTTTGGATCAGAATGAACTCGTTACGAGCGTCGGCCTATTCAGCATCTATGACTACGCTTTGACGGAGAATCTGACCATAGCTGCAGCACTGCGTTATGATCTAGTGAAGTTTGCTGTGAGCGATCATTTGCTGAGCGATGGCGATGATTCTGGGGAATTGGAATTTGAAGAATTTAGTCCCATGGCAGGATTAATCTGGGCGATCGATCCGGCCATAAGCCTCTTCGCAAATGTCTCGACCTCCTTCGAAACGCCGCCGACGACGGAGCTCGATAATCCTAATGGCGGCGGTTTCAATTCGGATTTGGACGCACAGAAAGCACAAAGCTTTGAGGTAGGAGCAAAGGGGCTTCTCAGCATCGCTGGGCGACCTTTAAACTATGAGCTCACCGCCTTTCATCTCGATATTGAAGACGCCTTAGTGTCCTACGAGTTGGCGGCCTTCCCAGATCGTGAATTCTTTCGCAATGCGGGTAGCAGTCAGCGCCGTGGTGTAGAGACGGCTGTGAGGATGGAATTGTTCCCAGGACTGACCGCCTCGGCGATGTACACCTGGTCGGATTTCAGCTACGAGCAATTTGTCACCGACAGCGCGGACTATTCGGGGAATACCACTCCGGGGATTCCGGAGCACTTTGGTAGTGTTCAACTGAAGTATGAACATAAGTCAGGCTTCTACGTGCGTTGGACAACTCAGTGGGTCGACTCGATCTACGCCAACGAGAGTAACGCTACCGAAATAGATTCATACACGGTATCCGACTTGAGATTTGGATTGGAAAAAGATTTCGGAAACTGGCGTTTGGCTCCTTTTGTCGGCATAAATAATCTCTTCAACGAGACTTACTTTTCCAATATTCGAATAAATGCATTTGGTTCTCGATTCTACGAGCCAGCGCCTGAGCGCTATGTCTACGGAGGAATTCGTATCCTCTACTCATTCGATTGATTTCGGGACGAGCTTCGGCAGCCGGTAATCGTTGCCGAGCTTGCACTATAGAATGTTATCAGCAGAGTTGTGAGTGTGAACGAAGTCATCACTAAATTGCCCGAAGGCGTGCGCGAAGGGAATGAAAAGCTCGTTCTCCTGACCTCGGCCGCGGGCTCAAAAGTCGCCACCCTGCTCGATCGCGAGGGTGCGGGTAATTACCTGCGGGTTAAAATCAATGGCGGCGGATGCAATGGACTTTCCTACAAACTCAAGTTTGTTGAGGGCTCCAAAAAGGGTGATATCCTCGTGCGCAGCCAAGGCGTCGAAGTGCTCGTCGACCCCCGGAGTGCGCTCTACCTGCGCGGCACTCATCTCGACTATTCTGATGCGCTTGTATCGGGCGGCTTTAAATTCTCCAATCCGAATGCGCGGTCGAGCTGTTCGTGTGGGGAAAGCTTCTCTGTTTGAGGGCAAAAAATTCTTTGCCAAATGGGGCACATTCACGGTTGTCAAGGCACTCGGCTTGTCCCATTTTACTCAGCTTTTAATGGGATCTCGCTTCAATGATGCTTCTGCATCGCCTGAGTATTCTCACTTTTAAGGTCTCCTAAACTCATACATGGCATATCCATCTGGTCCGAGAGGACGCCGCGGCCGCATGCCGCGTGGCCCTCGCAAGAATGATCGCATCCGAGCTCGCGAAGTGCGGCTCATCAGCCCTGAAGGCAAACAAATCGGTGTAGTTGAACGCGACGAAGCGTTGAAACTGGCGAAAGATGTTGGGCTCGACTTGATCGAAATATCGGGGAGCGCCCGCCCGCCTGTCTGCCGTATTCTCGATTACGGTAAATACATGTATGAGCTCTCCAAAAAGCAGAAGGAGAGTAAGTCGAAGAAGTCGATCACGACGAAGCTGAAGGAAGTGAAATTCCGCGTTCGGATCGAAGAACACGACTACCTCGTGAAGATTCGCCGTGCGGAAGTCTTTCTCTACAAGGGGGCAAAGGTGAAACTTTCCCTCATGTATCGTGGTCGCGAGAACGAGCACAAGGAGCTCGGTATCGAAGTGCTCAAGAAAGCTGCCAAAGATCTTGAATTGATGGCGGTGCTCGATAGCTATCCACGGATTTCAGGGCGTCATGCTAGCGCTGTCGTTTCACCTCTCCCTATTCAGCAACGCCGTCTAAAGTTCAACACCAAGATGGCTGCTGAACAAGAACAGCCGGACGAGCCGGACGAGCCGGAGCTCGATGGGGATGAGGAAGAAGAAGGCGTAGAAGACGAGTCCTAGGTCGGACTGCGTCGCCTAGACCCCTACCAATGTCGATGCGACCGACGGATCTCCTGCTTGTAGCAATCGGGGGAATGGTTGGCGCACTTGCTCGGGTCCTAGCCGAGCAGATGTTTGCTCCGCTTGCAGATGGCTTGGGGCTTTTCGCTGCGAATGTTTCAGGTGCACTGGCACTTGCCTCGATTGCTGTTCTCAGCGATCGCATCGCTCCCAGAGTGCGTGTTTTTCTAGGGACTGGTTTCTGCGGATCATTCACGAGTGTTTCGGCACTGAATGCGCTTGTTGCGCTTGAGACGCAGGGTGGGAGTGCTTTTTCCGGGGGGATGTATTTTGCCCTATCGATCGCCTTCGCGCTGCCGCTGGTCTATTGGGTCTTGGGTTGGAAGTCGCGAGATGAAGTCGAGGGAGGGCGCTCACAGTGAGTCTGAGCCTTGAAGTCGTCCTTGCCATCGCACTGGGTGGCTCCGCCGGAGCGCTCCTTCGTTTTTGGATGACGCATCTGGGTAATGGTCGTGCGCCGTGGGGTACGCTAACCGTCAATCTACTTGGATCAGCTGCCCTTGGCATTTTGCTCAACGTTCAGGGAACGCTTCCGCAGTGGCTTTGGATTGGGCTGGCAGCAGGTGTCTGCGGGGCCCTAACCACATTCTCGACCTGTATGGTCGAAGCGGCGGAGTGGATGCGAGCGGGTCTCTTTGGGCGAGCGATTGCTTATCTCTTGGCTACCTTTGGAGGTGGAATAGGACTGATCCTGCTTGCTCTTAAGATGGGCTAGTAACTTGGTAATGGGTAAAATGTTAAGCGTGAATCGACTTCTTCAAGTATGGATATGTCTAGTCTTCGGTCTGCTGACGCTCGAAGCGCAGGCCGCACACCCCTTGGCAGATCGAGTTGTTGTTGTCGCAAATGCGGATGACCCTGATTCGGTTGAAATTGCGCGGGCTTATCAGAATTTTCGGGGTATTCCCGAGGGAAACGTCATCCTCTTATCGCTTCCGCTAGCACCACAAATCAGCCGAGTGGTCCTAACTGAAAGGTTGGTTAACCCCCTCCGCGCTGCGTTGATGGAGCGCGGTCTTGTCACCGGCGAATACCTCGGATCAAACGATGTTCACGGCCGTGAAGAAATCGAATGGAAAGAAATGCCCATTCGTTACCTCGTGCTCTGCCGTGGAGTTCCTTTGAAGGTCAATAAGGGGTCCAAAGACATCGATAGACCGCTCCTCGATGCTTACGTAAAACGCACTGCAGGTATTTCAGCAATGCCGGGTCCGTATAGTCGAACTAATGGCTCCGTCGATGGTGAGCTGGCGCTACTCGCCCATAACAATCAACCCGCCACTGGGATCATTATCAACCCGATCATGGGTAAACTTCCGATCGATGAATCGGAGCAGATACTACGGGTCACTCGACTCGATGGTCCGACCAAGGAAGACGTCCTGAACATGCTCGAGGGCGTGCGCACGGTTGAGGCAGAAGGACTGCGTGGGCGTGCCTATTTTGATCTGAGAAATCGGAAGAAGGGCGATGCCTACCGTATTGGAGACGACTGGATTCGCGGTGCATCTGAAGCGGTTGGGCAAGTCCACTTTGATACAACGGTTGATAATCTGCCCAAGATTTTCGAGCTCCACGATCGTATGGACATGCCTGCAATCTATGCGGGCTGGTACACTGGTATCGTTGAAGGTCCCTTTCTGGCCCCCTGGCTTTCGCTTCGCTCCAGGGGCGATTGCGATGCACCTGCATAGCTCGAGTGCGGCCCGCCCACACCTCAGTCAGCATCACTGGGTGGGCCCACTCATTGCACGAGGGGCGTCGGCGACAGTGGGGAATGTCTACGAGCCCTACCTGACCGCGACGCACCATTTCGATATTATCTTCAAAGCCCTCCTCATCGGTTATAATTTTGGCGATGCGACGCATGTTGCTCTTCCCTATTTGAGTTGGCAGGCGGCTGCTTTTGGCGACCCGCTTTATCAGCCCTTTAAGGTGAGCCATGACGTCATGCTCAAGGCTGCTAAGCAGCATTACGATCCTGCCCATGATGAAGCAGTCATCCTTCGCGAGGTGAATCGTCTTGAGAGTGGCGGCTTCAAGTTCAGCGCGATGGACATGCTTGAAAAAGTATTCGCCCAGCATCCGTCACCCGCTCTCTCGCTGGCGCTCTCAGAACGGTTGGCCGCTGATGGGTCCGAAGCGAAAGCGCGTGCTGCGCTCCGCCGATTTGCACAGCCCCGAAGAGTTGAACCGCAACAGTGGGCCGTTTACCGTGAGATCGCAGCTAAGCTGATTGAACTCGATCAACCAATTTCAGCCGTCGAGATCTACCGTTCGATCCTCGATGATGGGCGCCTGAACCGCAGCTACCGCAAAGTCGTTTTAAAGGAGGCCCTGAATCCACGGGTTGGGCCAACGCCGGAAGAACGCACTGCTTGGCGTGAGACCCTCGATGGCATTATCGAGCAAGAGCGCATCGAAAAAGAGCGTGCCGCTGCAGCGAAAGCTGAGCGTGAAGCTGCGAAAGCAAAAGAGGAAGCGGCCAAGAAGGCAGCTTCCTCTGAAAAATAGCAGAGCCTTCGCTCGGAGGTGAACTAGATCACGTCTTCGACAATCGAGTCGGCAAGACCGTATTCGATGCACTCTTCAGCATTCAGGTAAAAGTCGCGGTCGGTGTCGGCGCGGATCTTTTCGATGGGCTGGCCCGAGGCGTCGGCGAGAACCTTATTCAGCTCTTCGCGATGCTTCTCCATCTCTTGCGCCTGAATGTGAATATCCACGGCCGCGCCGCGCATCGTTCCCATGATCAAGGGTTGGTGAATGAGAACGCGGGCATGCGGATAGAGGAAGCGTCGGCCTTTCGTGCCTCCGGAGAGAAAGATCGAACCCATGCTTGCAGCAAGACCGACGACGACGATCCGGATCGGACTCGTGATGAGCTTCATCGTATCGTAAACCGCCATACCTGCAGTGATCGATCCACCAGGGCTGTTCAGATATATCGTGATCTCTTTGCCGGGGTCGATCGCCTCAAGGTAGAGGAGCTCTTCGGTCGCTTGACGACAGCGCTTGTCATCGACTTCGCCCCAGAAAAAGAGCTTCCGCTCATCCAAGAACTTGCGTCGCATCAGCTCACCCAGAGGCGGCTTCTTGCTTTCAGCAGATTCGTTTGGGGTCTTCTCTTCTTCGTCTTCAAAACGGGTGGAATTTTGCCACATTTTCCGAAAGAAGAGCCTTTCTCTCAGGCTGGCAAGTCACGAGCTAAGCTTCTTGCTCTTGAAGACGCTTTTTACCCGACGTATTTCTGCACAATCGGGATGCGTCGGCCGACGCCAAAGGCGAGGGGCGTGATCTTGAGACCGGGTGCAGCTTGTTTGCGTTTGTATTCGTTGAGGTCAACTTTTCGCACGATCTCATTCACGATCTCGCGGTCATAGCCTTGCTCGGCAATTTCGGCGCGCGATTTCCCTTCTTCGACATAAAGCTGAAGAATGCCATCGAGGATGTCGTAGGGTGGAAGCGAGTCTTCGTCCTTTTGGTCGGGACGCAGTTCAGCTGAAGGAGGCTTCGTTATCGTGTTCGATGGGATGATTTCGCGGTCGCGATTGATCCATCGGCAAAGCTTAAAGACTTCAGTCTTCGCTAAGTCGGAAATGACTGCGAGTCCACCGGCCATGTCGCCGTAAAGGGTGCAGTAGCCGACCGCGATTTCACTCTTGTTTCCGGTCGTAAGAAGGAGGGCGCCAAATTTATTCGAAAGGGCCATGAGGAGGAGGCCGCGAGAGCGTGCTTGAACATTTTCCTCCGTAACGTCTGCAGTGGCGTCAACAAAGAGCGGAGCGAGAGCGGAATTGGCTGCCTCGACGAGCTCAGCGATCTCAACGGTGTGATAGGCGATCCCGAGGTTGGCCGCGAGGACACATGCATCATCACGACTGTGTTGACTGGAGATTTCGGAGGGGAGGCTCACGCCTACGACGTTTTCCGATCCGAGCGCCTCGACGGCGATGGCGGCGGTGAGGGCACTATCGATTCCGCCCGAAAGGCCGATGATTGCTTTGTGGAAACCGCTCTTTCTGACGTAGTCGCGTAAACCAAGGCTCAGCGCTTCGTAGATGTCGGCGCTTTCTTCCTGCTCAAAGTGTGGGTCAATCGATGGCGTGCCCTTGAGCTCGACCACTTGCACGGCTTCAGTGAATGGACGTAGTCCAGACTGAAGTTTGCCGTCAGCGCCCACGATCATGGAGTGGCCATCGAAAACTAGCTCGTCGTTGCCACCTACTGCATTGACGTAGACGACGGGCGCATTGACCCGCTTGGCAGCCTTAGAGACGATTACCTCGCGGGTTGAATCTTTGCCCGTATGCCATGGGCTGGCTGACAGGTTGATGAGAAGGTCTAGCTCTGCTTTTTCGAGCTCCAACAAAGGATCACGATTGTAGTGGCGACTCGTTTCGACGATCGCTCCGGTCCAGATGTCTTCACAGATTGTGAGGCCAATCTTTTTACCCTTCCACTCGACGATCGTCGCTTTTTCGGCGGCGGTAAAGTAGCGGTCCTCGTCGAAGACATCGTAGGTCGGGAGGAGTGATTTATGCGCGCGATGTAAGACCTTGCCCCCTTCGCACCAAGCGGCGGAATTAAAGAATGGTCGGCCCTGTTCGGCCGGGTTCTTCGTGATCACGCCGATGACCGCTGGCACATCGCCGACGGCTTCTGCGAACGCTTTGAGTACGTCAGCTGTATCTGCTGCGAATCGGCTCTTGAAGAGCAAGTCTCGCGGCGGATAACCTGTTAGAACAAGCTCAGGAAAGACAACGATGTCTGCCCCGTCTTTGACGAGTTTAGAGTAGGTTTTAAGGCACTTGTCGAGGTTCCCTCGCAAGTCTCCAACGGTAGTGTTCAGCTGAGCTAGCCCAACTTTCACTTAGTCGAATTGATGAGGCGGCAGATGCTTAGCAACGCGCTTTTGCGAGAGCGAGCTGTAGAGCGGAAGTCCGTTTTCGCGAGGGATCGCGACTTCACCTTCGATGAGCGGCGCAGCGTATTTGATAAATTGATACGTCATGCTGACGCCGTCTTCGGCAATCCAGTTCGTCGGTAAATTCTTCACGCCATTGGCGACCTCTTGAAGGTCAGCTAAGCCCGTTCCACAAGTGTAGCGTTCGTCTTCGCCACGGACGAGAGTGATCATCTTGTCGGTGATGCCATTGAGCGCAGCCTCGACGGCCTTTTGGCCTACGAGATTAGCTTCATCGCGGTCCGTCATCGACATGTTAGTTGCGGCGCAACGTTGCGAGTGGCCGAGACTACAGGAGCGGGCCTTTACGCCCGTAACGTGTTGATCGAGGAGGGACTTGAGGTAAGTTCCGGCGCCGCCAAGTGCGGCGTGGCCAAAGCTGTCCGTCGTATTACCGACTGCAATGTAGTCCCCATTCGCATCCACGAGGCCTTCGCCAACGACGACGATGCAATACTTCTGTGTCTTCAGGACCCCTGTTACATCTTCGAGGAATTTGTTCACGTCGAAGCTGACCTCTGGAAGATAAATGAGGTGCGGTGCGTCTGATGGGTGGTCCCGTCGCTTAGCAAGGGAGGCGCCTGCGGCGATCCAGCCGGTATTGCGTCCCATTACTTCGAGAATATACACGATGTCATGCTGACCCATTGAGGCGGCGTCTTGAGCGAGCTCGCGAACGGTCGTGGCGACGTGTTTGATGACGGAGCCGTAGCCGGGCGTGTGGTCAGTGACAACAAGATCGTTATCCACTGTTTTTGGAATGCCGATGCAGCGCATTTCCCAGCCGGCATTGCGGGCAAATTCGGAAATCTTGGCAGTTGAGTCCTGGCTATCATTCCCTCCGATGTAGAAGAAATAGCGAATGTTGTGAGCCTGGAAAACTTCCAAGATGCGTTGGTAGTCCGACTCTTTCTTGAGCTTGAAGCGGCAGGTGCCGAGGGCAGCCGCCGGTGTGTAGCCCAAGCCACGAATGGCTTGTTGGCTCTCTTCAGCAAGGTCGATGAACTCTTCTTGAAGAATACCTTGGATGCCATTGAAGCCTCCGTAGATTTCTTCAATGCATTCGTGATTAAGGGCTTCGCTGATGACGCCTGCGAGGCTCGCATTAATGACCGCTGTAGGGCCACCGCTTTGCGCTACGAGGACGTTTCCGATGAGTTCTTCTGCCATGGAGTGTAGTAAAGTTCGATTTTGTGAAACGGCGGAAACTTGGTGCTTTCCGATGGGTTGGCAAATTCTTTCGGGGCTTGAATGAACCCTTTTCTCGGGGAGGGCACAGTTCGCTGATAAATCACCGTTTTTTGGGCCTCAATTGGCCTCCGAAAGCCAGTCTGCGAACGCCTGCGTGGTTCGGATGATGTGTGGGTCTGCCCATTCGGCAGGGAAAAGTGTTTGATAACTTTTTTGGGCGAATCGGTTTCCGTGGAGGAGGATGTCTGCGGAATGGCCCGGGGCGCGCACGAGTCGACCAATCGCTTGCTGAATCCGCTGCATGCCCGGCACTTGGTAGACGGCACGGAAGGCATCGGGGTGGCCGCTTTCGCTGAGTGCAGTGCGTCGGGCTTCCTCGACGCTATTGACCTCCGGCAGTGCGGGGCCGACGACCATTGCGCGGGTCACTCGCCCGCCAAGGGAGTCGACCCCCTCTGCAAAGCTACTCCCGAGAACTAGAAAGAGGGCGTGGGCGGTTAGGAGGGACTGTTCGATGAACTCGTTTTGTTGCCTGAGATCGAGTCCGCGGGGTTGCATCGCGACTTTGGTCCATGCGCTTTGCCATTCGATCTGTCGGGCGACCTCCTCGGCGTAGCGATAGGAAGAGAAGAAAACCGCAATGGGCTGGGGCTGGCCTTGGCAGAGGTCGATGACGGTCTCGGCCGTCGTTGGGACTGATTGCGCACGCGCACGGAAGCGGGTATCGACCCGCGCATCGACCGCGACGCGATAGGCGCCTGCTCGCCATGGGGTCTCGGCTTCGAGGGAACAAACGTGCCCGATGCTTTGTTCGCTCCCCGGGGCCGGGAGTCCGATCATACGGCTGATTTCAGGGTAGGGCTGGAGCGTGGCAGACATCAGGATAGAGTGGCCGAAACGCTCGATGACGGGCCCGACTTCAGCGGCGGCATCAAGGCAGGTCAGTGACCATTGGCCATTTCTCGGGCTCCATGAGAGGAAGGGTAGAAGCGTATTTTCAAGCGATTGGAGGGCTGCAGGGAGACTCCACAGTTGATCAATAAGGAGGGGTGGGACCTGTTCCCAAGCAATCCGGCCAGTCTGAATATGTTTTGAGCAGCGGCCCAGAAGCAACTGAGCTTCAATGGCTTGCGCTTCCGTTAAGGCATCGCAATGGCTTAGATGGTCGAGGGAATCAGCCCATTCACGAAGGTCGCGGAGAAACTTCTTATCGATGTCTCCGGCTGCGAGTTCGGTCGCGAAGAGGTGCCAGTTACTAGCGGAAAAAGAGTGTGACCAGCCGCTAGCGGAACGGCTTGGGAGGTTGTGCGCCTCATCGACGATGAGCAGCGTTTCGGCGGGGTTGAAGCCGATCGCGTCTTCGAAGACCGAGGATGCGCTGGGCGAGAAGAGATAATTGTAATCTCCGATCCAGATGTCAGCGAGCGGGAGGAGTGCTTTCGCGATCGCGTAGGGGTCGACGTTCAAGCGTTCACCGGTGGCGAGGAGTCTCTCTGGCGTGACCGTGGCCTCTTCGAAGAGATCTTCTAGGCGGAGGCCAGCTGCGTTCCAGCTTTGCTGCATGTCGCGGCGTGAGATGAGCCGAGTCTGGTCGTCGGGCAGGGACAGCTCGCTGCGATTGCGCATTTGCAGGTAGCGCAGTTCAGTTTCCGATCCCAGCATGCGTTGGAGCTGACTTGTGACGGGAGTTTGACCGGAGCTTTTACCAGTGAGGAAGACGATTCTTGAGACAAGGCCAGAGCGTAAAGCGTCGATCCCATGGGCGAGCGCAATGCCAGTTTTGCCGAATCCTGTCGGGGCTTCAAAGAGGACGGTGCGGGCCTTCTCGCTGACCTGACGGAGCAGGTCCGGAACGTCGGCTTGTCCGCTGCGCCATTCCACAAAGGGTGCGACGGGGGGCATCTCACCGAGTGCCTTTTGGGTCGATTGGCGCAGTTGGACGAATCGACTGAGCTTCAGTGTTTGCTCCAGAATCCGCCAGCTAGCCTCGCCCTCATCGAGCGCAACTTCTTGGATGAAGCCTTCGTCCATATCGACAAATACGAGGGTGCCGTAGAGGGGGCGGTCGTTCCAGGCTGGATGCTTGCGAAGAAGTTCGAGGTAGATCGAAAGCTGAGCGAAATAGGTCGGATAAGCATCGCGCAGCTCGTCCGGATCGACCGGGAGGGTGCGGCGAACCGTTTTTATTTCTCGCAACTGTCGTTTTTCCGGCTGCGTCCAGACCTCATCAATGCGCCCTCGCAGCAGGGCGGTCCAGCCATCGAGAGACCACCGGGCGCTGATCGAGACTTCACACTGTCTCGAGATTTCGGATTCCGTGGGCGCGGCTGTAATCGGAGCGTTTTGAAGCTGATCGTGCCACTGCCGGCCTACCTCCATGCGCCACTGGCTTCGGCTTCCTGAATCATTGAAACTAGGTGCGAGATCAAAGCGGGCGAATTCGCCAACGCTCAGCTTAACTTGCTTTGTCTCGAAAACGATCTGCACACACGCACTGTGTCGATGCGTTTTCTATCTTGGCAACTCTGACTCGGGATTGCGGCAACAGTGCTCGCAGAAAAAGCTCTACCGTAGCCAAAATTCTTTGATGTGAGGCGGGTCGAAAGTGGGTTCACGATCAACCTTGTTTGCGATATTTTCGTCGAATCGCAGGGAGCGAAATTTCTGTCCGTCGATGTAGAAATCAAAACCGGACTCGATGATGCCGCCCTCGATTCGGCTGATGCCTACGGGCACTGCGAGAATGCTCTGGAGAGTTCCGGCGAAGCGAAACGGCATCTCGATGGCGAGAATCAGACCCGATTCGAGATCGAAAATGTAGGTCATCTGGATCGAATCGTTGGATTCGATCTCAACCCAAGCTGCACTTCGATTCCTAATGGTGCGGTCATCTATGTAGGCAGTTTCCCATTCACCACTGAGGGCTTGGCGGAGTGGGAAGGCGATGTCCGTGACCATCCATCCTACGCTTAGAAATTGAGCTTTGGAGTCACCCGTGAGAGTGGCTGGGCGCTTGGTTTGTGGCGCGACAGCTTGCGACCAAGTGATCTCACCGTTGTGGGCGCGCACTTCATTGTGTTTGCGGCCAAGGTGGGTCCAGTGTCGTTCTTCATGCAGCCCATTTTGCTGGCTTCTCGTCCAGGTCAGTCCTGCTTGAAAGCGTCCTTCAGAATAGGTCCCTTTGCGTATGAGGGCTTGAAAAGGGGCCTCGGTCGAAGAGTCTCCGCGGACTTCGAGGTGACGCTCGATGAGGCGACTGGCGTCCTCGTCTGCGTGAGCCAATGCAGGGGTGACCAAGGCCGTGATGAGGACTGTCAGGACTTTTGGGGAAAACCGCATTACCCGATAATATCGGACAGATGCCTAGAGCCTTAAGGCCGATTGGGCGGTCTTAGATGCCCGCTCCGGAAGACTAAAAGATGATCGAGACACCAGCGGACCCGATTGCAGGGGAACTGATGTCGAGCTCGTAGATGGAATCTTCGATTGTAACAGGGTCCAGATCACCGAAGCCTAACTGAATCATGCTGGCGTGAAAACCGACGCTGGGAGTGAGCTGGTAGCGTAGGAGACCTTCGATGTAGTAGCCTATCAAAGTCTCGTTTTCTTTTACGGATGTGGTTTGGGAGAAATCAGCAAATTGTCGGAATTCGATCGGGAGACCGTCGTTGATTGTCTTTGTCTCGCTGACCCTGGCATCGAGGTAGGCAAGGGCGACACCGCCACTCAGTTCGAAATAGAGCTCATCGATGAGGCGAACGCTGACAGATGGTCCGAGGCGGGCCATGGCGACGGCGCCATTGTATTCGAATTCAACATCGACCGGCACCTCAGCCACAACCGGATTTCCCGTTGTCGGATCGATGTAGGAGTAAGTCTGCCCAGTGGCAGATTCATATGTGTTCGCTAACATGCCCACATCGACTCTGACCGGCCCTAGCGAGCTACTGGAATTAAAGGGTAAGGCAGCACCGAGGTCGATCGGTTGAGAGACGCCAAAATTTTGACTATCGATGCGCAGCTCTGAGTTGACGGTGGTGATGGCATCGAAATCAAGATTGTAGATGCCTAAGCCAGCCACGATGCCGAAGCGGATGCGCTTCTTGGCATGGCCAAACTCATATTTGTAGGCGATCTCCCAGCCGGTGTTTGCAGATTCCTCGAGCTCGAGCTCGGCGCCGAGGGATACCGCGCTGTAGCGATTGAGAGTAAATTCGTCGAGCGACTGGCCCGATTTCCGACCGAAGGGATCGACACTGGAAACCAAGTTGCCGGTCTGCTCATCCCACGAAAAGACGAATTCAGTCGTGGTTGTTTGGCCTGCGGGGACGGTGATGAATCCGTCATTGTAAAAGTAGGTTGTTGAACCGTCGTCGGGATTGAGCTCTGAGCCAGTGAATCTGACTGAGCCCAGGTTTTTCAGCTTCATGCTTACGCCAAAGAGCGCGCTGGCGTTGAACCGTGTCGTCCAGCGTTTCTCTTGGGCCACCGCTGGCCTGTAGACGGGACGCTGTGCCTCCGCGATCGTTGCGATGCTGAGACTTGCGAGAAGCGTAAAAAGGGTTGGGCGTAGCATAGGTCTACTAGTTGATAAGATGAGAGAGACGGTAGAGGCGCATGCTGACATCTCTCGGATGAGGCCAGGTCGCTGGGGGCCCCTGGTCGATCCAAATAAACTGCGAACCGAGTTTACGAATCTGACCCGGTTGAGCGGGTATCCACTCTCCGTCTTCGGTTAAATATTCGATCGCCAAATTGTTTGGGTCGACGAACGTCGTGCTGGCAAGGCCGATGTCGAGGTAGATACGGCGATCTGGTAACTCCTGAACACTGTGGATCAGTCCCGAGAAAATGGGGGAATTTCTATCACCAAAGAAGTTGAGTGTATCGGTCGAGAGAAACACACGCACCGCGCCAGCTTGGTTGAGGCGTGAGAGATCGAGTGTGCCGGAGCCAGAACTTGCAAACTCAAGGTTAAAGGCCATCTCATCGGAGGTGGGAATAAGAGAGCGGAAGGCGCTCCCGCTCTGGGCATCACCGACAGATGTATCTGGGTCGACGTCAGGGAGTGCGAGCGGCACGAAGAGTTCGTCTTGAAAGCCTATGGTATCTGCGTTTCCCAGCTCAAATCTGAGTTGATCGATGGGCCGATCGACGCCTTCGAGGAGAACAATAGGGGTCATCGAAGAGGGGAAACGGAGGGCAAATGGGCGCTGTGCTTCGTAGTAGAACGGGCTTACGCGATTAGGCTCGAAGGCGATATCGATGAAGCCGTTTGGAACACCTGTGGATTGGAGTTTAGTGGCGAGAGCGTCACTGTTATCCGGGTCGGCTTCGTCCCACTGGAATGAGCGATAGGCCGTCTTGTAGGCTCTGTATCCAGCGAGATAAGTGTCTTCTGCGGACTCGCTGTTTTGCACCGGCTGGTTAAGCTGGTTCAAAGCGCTGGCTAAGGAAGCGGGAGGGGTGAAATCGATCATCGCCTCATGCCATCCAGTGAGGGAATTGTACGTCGCGGCACTAGGAGTTAATTGGTTAGCCGGGTAGGCATCGGTAAGCTCGATGTCCGGAAGCTCACGAATGACGATTTCGTATTCAGCAAAGGCTTGATCGATGTTTGGACTGTTCTCGTCCGTCTTCGTAATTCGAATACGGATCGTCTCTTCATAGGGTTCGAAGTTATTCTCCGAGCCTTCTATGCCACTGTAGTTGCCTTCAACATAGTTTGCAAATTCGTCATAGGGAATGGGGTCCTCTTCGTCGTTGTTCAAGATGACCGTCAGGGTGTTCCCATCGAAGTCAAAAGTGCCATCGCTAGTGAAAAAGCCTGCAGTCACATCAACAGAAGTTCCAACGCTGTTGAGCGCTTGGTTTCCTATGATAACCTGAGCATCCCAGCCCTCTTGTTCGGCCGTGGTCTTGGTGAAATCAAAGAGGGTAGCTGGAGCATCTCCTTGATTTGTGAAAACCTCTACGGTGTAGGAGAGACTCTCATCGGTGAAATTCGTCAGGTAGATGGGAACTTGGATAATAGCTCCAATAGATTCACTGACGACAGACCGTGAGGCCCTCATCAGCACTTCATCTGTTTCGATTGCACTATTCAAAGTAGAGGTGAAGCGCCCAAAGCCAATCTCGAGCGGAATTTCAGGGAAGTCGATTTGGTAACTAGATTGAAGGTCAGTTCCTGTCGTTAAATCCAAATACACTTTGCTTTGACTGTCCTGTCCGGCGTTTTCGACGTAAAAGGGTAAAGCGTCAGTGCTGTCTCCGATCGATACTGTCAGATCTTTAGCAACATCGCCGTCAGCTTGCGAAGTGATCGTGAGCGTCGCGAGGGTCGCGCCACTCGGAATAAATGCGAAGAAATCTGGGAGGTCATTCACATCATCCTCATCCTCAGGCATAAAAACGTCGTTTGTGTATTCGCCCGAGATCAAGTTGCCGTCCTCGTCAATGACAGCAGCGCCGGCACTGCCAGAGAAACTCAGGGGTATGAAGATATCCTCTGGGAAGGTCGCTGTGAGGCTAATGAGTAGTGTTATTGACTCGGTGCGGCGGAGGCTAGCCCCGGCCTTCTCGTTTGCATCAAAAATCGAGACGTTGATGGCGAGGGTAGGATCTATGCTACTGCTTTCAGATTCAACGATGAAGGCCTCGATGGGCTGGCTATCGACGGTAAATGTTCGTCCGTCGTTGGGGCTGTCAGGATTGTTAATACTGAGTCTATCGAGCTGAACGAAAAAGTTTTCTTCGCCCTCATCATCCAGATCGAATGCGGGGGTTAAGCTGATCGTCGTAAAAGTGCTCCCTGCGCTTATAGTCGTTCTTCCAACTCCGGTATAGACAGTGTTGCTGGAGTCATTTGGATCGTAATTGACTTCGTTCCCTACGGTATCGGCGACAAAGTCTTCGGGGCTCGCTGCGTTATTGCCAGCGAAGCTCAAAGAATAAATGAGCTCTGTATCTTCAGGGATCGCAGTCCTCAGGCGTAGGTTAATTGAAAAGAAGCCATCCTCATCGGCTTCGTAGCGTCGGTTTCTCTCGAAGAGAATATGTTCAGGGAATTCACCCGTTGGCGTATCGTCATCTTGGATGATGAGCGTATGGGTTAACTTGTCGCCCAATGCGCTGCCTTCAAACGCACTTTGGTCGATGTCGAAAATGATTGTTTCAAGTGCCTGTTCAGTGGCTTCGCCGTCTTTGAGGGTGTCGTTGTTAATCGTCACGCTGAATGTGCGTGAAATTTCTCCAAACGAGAAGGTCATCGAGCCTGTCAGTGTCTCGGGGTCGAAAAGGTATCCGTTCAGGTCGTTTTCCGACGTGTCTTCGGCGACGAAGTAATCCCCGTCTTCTCGTGCACCCGTTTCGATCGATTGTTGATAAATCGCGGTTGAGGCCGGGTTAATTGAGAACGGAATCGTCACATCAGCGAAGAAGCGATTGCTCAGGGTCATCTCCACCGTGACGACCGTCGATGAAGCACCCTCTGGGAAGATTTGCTCAAACTCAGCAAACGAAACCGTGACGGTAGCTGGATTATCGGGCGTCTGTGCGAAGGCTAGACTGAAGGCACAGAGTGACCCGATGCAGGTTGAGTAGCGTGAGAAGCTTGGGCGTCTCATAATTATCTAAAAATTGAGGGTTTCTTCAGCGTTTGTGCTGAGATTGAAGAAAGTGCTTTGGCCGACTGCCGATGATTTAAGCTCAAGCCAGACAGGATCGCTTGAGCGATAAATCCACGGCTGAACATCTTGACTGGTCCAGACCCAACCAAAGTCATTCGTGTTGCCTGCCGGAGTGTTGATATAAAACCAAAAGTTGTCTGGATCGAAGGTCCCGCCAGTCGTTGGATCAAAGACCCATCCTAGCGTCAGGCTGTAGTCCCAATCGCCATCCGACTCAGAAGACCAAAACCAAGCATCGAAGAAGGGCGAGTAGAACCAGCTTGAGAAGCCATGTTGCTCTGAGGCGTGATTGGGCTTCGCGAGGGCATTGGGATTTGCAAAGCCAGTTAGATCAACAAAGTCCGGTATCCCATCCCCGTCAAAGTCGCTGTCATCTATCAGCTCAAGGATGTAGTAACTATATTGAAAGCTCTCAGCTTTTATGGTGGCTGACCCCGGGAGTGTAGACAGAGCCTCGTCACTTGGCAGACTATTGAGTTGCAGCGCCCCTCGGAAGGTAAAATAGGGGTCTGTTCCTGTCAGATTATCGTCCAATCTCAGGTTGCTAGATATAAAATTCCACTGCTCAGTACTGCTGCTAGAGATCGCAAAATCTAGATTTTCAATTGAGGCGAGCGCATCAGAATGGCTCAGGCCCGCAAACGAGTTAAAAGTGAATGTCGGGTCGTAATTCGCGCCGGAGCCAATAAACTGCACGACCCGACCGGTTGCTTGAATGTTCCACGACATCGTTCCGTTCAGGCCGTCAAAGTAGCCTGGTGAGGAGGTTGCTCCGAGGGTTGAAGGGTTTGCGTTTGTCCGGACAAATCCAGCGATACCTGGCCCGAAGGAGCTAACGGTGCCATTGGTGCCCTCAATGGGGAGCTGCATCGCGAGAAAACCATTCTCCGTTATTTCATTGAGATTTCCCGCTCCATCGAAGTTTAGGCCGAGGTATTCCGAGATGAGGGTAAAGACGGGCACACTGTCTTCGACTCCTGTATCGGCAGGCTGCACATGCACATTAAAATCTCTTAGGAAAAGGATGGAAGGACTCGTTCCCTTCGATCCGATCTCAAAGAGATAGAGTTTGCTGGCGAAATCTGAGTACGGCGTGGGGACGGGTGTTAGCTCATCGAATGATTCGATCGAAAAGTTCACATTCCCCGACTGGGCGCTCATTGAAGTGGCGAGCGTAACGGCGGCGAGTGCACACAAATTTCTTCGTTTCGCAGCCCATGGGCGTTGATCAGAATGGCGTGCGGTGGGCACTGGTAAAAGATGTCTCATGAGAAAATAGAGGTCGGGCGGAGCCTGATGAATGCCCACTAAGTCTGCCCGTTATGGGTGCTGCAAGCATGAAGGCGGGTTTCAAGTTGTCTCAGTATCCGACCGACCGCTCCGCGGTGGCGTTCAAAGACCGCGCGGGCATTTTGACCTCGCTCCAATCGCTCAGCCTCATGCCTCACCAGAGTATTCAATACCTCCGGCAAGTCTTCGGCGGTAACCTCGATGGCAGCGTCGGATTGGAGGAGCTCATTGGCGAGCGCTTGGAAGTTTGACATCCCGGAGCCGAAGAGCAGCGGCTTGGAAAATGCAGCCCCTTCGATCGGGGTTTGCCCGTCGCCGTGCGGTGGTAGGGATTTGCCGATGAATGCGATGTCCGCGAGTTGAATAAAGGAGCGCAGTTCGCCGGTTGTGTCAGCGACATAGCACACCACGTCTTGGGCGGAAGTTGCCCCTTCACTGCGAAGGTGAAACGGAACCTTCGCAGCCTTGAGCTCCCGAGTAATTTCAGCTCTGCGCTCGGCATGGCGGGGAACGAGGAGCAAGCGGACAGGAAGGCCTGCCTCGCGCAAATGCTTCGTTGCTTCGACAAGGGCCGATTCCTCGCCGGGCCACGTCGAGGCGCCGACGATGATGAGATCTTCGGTCGTAAAACCAATCTCGCTAAGGAGGCTTGCTAGTGCATCCGCTTCAAGGGTGCTGCTGCTGGGATCAAAATCAAATTTCAGGTTTCCAACTGTTTCGATCGGGCAGTCGAGCTTAAGCAGTTCGAAGTTTTTCGCGTCGCGTTCTCCTGCCGCGAGAATCTGGCTGATTGGACGAAGGAGCGTTTTTGAAAAGGCGCCCATCTTTGCGTAGCGGCGAGCAGAGCGCTGCGACATCCGGGCGTTGATCAGGACAACCGGCGCTTTGCGCTTCGCCGCTTGTTGTAGGTGTTCTGGCCATAGCTCGCTCTCCATTAGGATCACGAGATCGGGCTGAATTCGTTTCCACGCGCGGCCGGAGAAGAGGACAAAATCGAGAGGGAAAATACCCTGCCAACGGGTGCAATCAGCGTAGCGTTCCTCGATCAATTTCCGTCCAGTGCTCGTCGTTGTGGTGAGGAAAACTTCGACGCCATCGTCTGCATCAAGCGCTCTGAGCAGAGGGGCAAGCGCGAGGGCCTCGCCGACACTCACCGATTGAATCCAGATGCGTTTGACACCTGAGCGACGCGGAGGAATGTTTCCGAGCTTTCCCCAGCGGTGAGCTACATCCTTTGAATATCCCCCTCGACGCCACATCCGCCAGCCGTAGTAGGGCAGGGCAATGAGTAGAGCGGGTAGGTAAGCAAGCCGATATAGCCAAATCATACGTTGGGGTTCGAACGACGAAACGGTTATTCAAGTCCAGTGCTTATAATGAACAAGCGTAAAGCCTCCCTACTTACCCTTTCGCTTCTAGGAGCGATCTCATTCCTCGCGGCTGATGGGCCACGGCCCTATGCCCATGAGTCGAGCGACCTGCCGGTTGATCCGGCGGTCACCTTTGGGGCGCTTGAGAACGGCCTCCGCTATGCTATTTTGCCGAATAAGGAGCCGCCGGGCCGCGTCAGCCTGCGTTTGCTCGTGGAAGCAGGGCGCCTCGAAGAGCGAGAGGATCAGATCGGGGCGGCCCACCTTCTCGAGCACCTCATGTTCAACGGCTCCGAGCATTTCCCCCCAGGAGAGCTAGTGAAGCTCTTTCAACGCCTCGGTATGGGTTTTGGCGCGGATACGAACGCCTACACCGGCTTCGACGAAACCGTCTACATGTTCGAACTTCCGGACACGAATGACGAGACCCTTGAACAGTCCTTTCTTGCCCTCCGCGACTACGCGGACCGTGCCTTCCTACTAGTAGAAGAGGTCGAGCGTGAGCGTGGCATCGTCTTGAGTGAGCGACGTGATCGCAACACCGCGGGGCGCCGCTCTGCTGAGGATGCTATTCGCTTCATGATGCCCTACGCGACGGCTGCAGACCGTGTGACCGCTTCCGAAGGAGATACGCTAGCCCTCACCGTTCAGGATCTGCGGGATTTCTACGAAGACTGGTATTCTGCGGAGAAGATGGCGGTGATCGTTGTTGGTGACATCGCGCCGCCTCGCGCGGCGGCGTTGATCCAAAAGCATTTCGACGATGTGCGGGCGAACGAAGTGCCGGCTCCTCCTGTGGCGCGTGGTATCGTGACTGACCGTGAAGAGGCTTACGACGTCTTCGTCGATGCCGAGTTGGCGAGCACAGAGATCGATCTCAACACCATCCGCCCTCGGGATAAGCCGCTGGATACTGCGGAGCTACGCGCACACGACGTGGCGATTGATGCCGCCAACGCGATGTTGAACCTACGCTTGGCTGAGCTGGCGCAGTCCGAGAACCCTCCCTTTCTTTCTGCTACGGGCTATTCCTACCGCTACCTTGGGCTGATTGAGTCTACTGGGGTGTCGGCTAAGGTGTCTGATAGTGAGCAATGGGAGCGAGCCCTCGCTACGATTCAGTATGAGCTGCGGCGAGCCCTCGAGTTCGGATTCAATGAGAGCGAACTGGAACTTTACGTCGCGAATCAGCTCACTGGGCTGAAGCGGGCGGTGGCCCAAGCAGAAAGCAGGGAATCTAGTGCCCTTGCTCAGGGACTTGTCGATGCTATCAGCGGTGACACCGTGATGATGAATCCCGCGCAGGAGCTTGCCTTTTACGGACCACTCTTCGAGAGCCTGACGACGGAAGTAGCTCAAGCAGTTTTGAGTGATCTATGGGCAGGCCCCTCTCGCCTCCTGCGTATCCAGACACCTGAGCCGATCGAGAATCTCTACGTCGATATGCGTCTCGCATTTCGGGCAAACGAATCGGTCGAAGTCGAACCCCTCGCAGAAGTCGAAGCAGCCGATTTTGGGTATACAGACTTTGGCGAAGCTGGCACGATTGTTGAGCGCAACGCCATCGCAGGCCTCGACGCCGAGCAGATCATTTTCGCCAACAACGTCGTGCTCAGCCTCAAGAAAACAGATTTTGAAAAGGGGCGTGTGCGCATTGGGGTACGTTTAGGAGAGGGTATCGTATCGATGGACTCCGCTTTGGAGGGCCTTGAAACGTATAGTCAGATCGCATTTCTATCTGGTGGCTTGGAAAAACACAGCGTCATCGAGCTCGAGAAAATTTTCGCGGGCAGCTCAGTCGGTATCAGCTATGCGCCCGAGGAAGATGCGCTGACCCTTAGCGGTGTCACGACTCCAGAAGATCTTCTTCTCCAGCTCCAGTATTTGGCCGCCTATGTGACTGCGCCGGGTTACCGTCCCGAGGCCGCACGCCGCGCCCAGCAATCGATCCCGCAGCTCTACCGACAGCTCACACAAACGCTCGACGGCGTCTTTGCGCGTGAGGTGCCTCGCTATCTCGCAGGGGGTGATCCGCGTTTTGGCTACGCTAGTGAAGAGGCCATTCTCTCACACGACCTTGAGGGTCTTGCAGCGTGGCTAGGGCCTCAGCTTGCGAACTCAAAACTCGAAGTCGCCGTCGTTGGGGACATCGATCCCCAAGCAGTCATTGAGGCTGTCGCGAACACTTTTGGAGCCTTGCCCGAGCGACCAATGGTGAAGGAGATCACCGCCGATCGGCAATTGACGATGCCCGAAGCGGGTTCGCTTGGAGAATTTACCTTTGCTACGGACAACCCAAAAGCCCGCCTCTTCGTCACCTGGCCGACGGCTGATCGTTCAGATATATTTCTGACCCGACGTCTCTCTGTCATGGCGGGACTCGTGTCTGAGCGCCTCCGCGAGCGCGTTCGCGAGGAAATCGGCGAAGCCTATAGCCCCTATGCATACAATCGCTCCAATGATGCGTATCCGGGATTTGGCTACACCGCTGCGGTTATGGATATCACTGCGGACCGAATTGAGCCGCTCAGCGAATTGCTCTTCGAAATCGGATCAGACCTCGTGAACAACGAGATTGAGCAGGATGAGTTTGAACGCGTCTTGCGCCCCCGCATCACCTCGCTCGAGGAGCAGGCCCGCGAAAATCCTTATTGGCTCTACACCGTTTTGCTTGGCTCGCACGAAAAGCCAGAGCGACTCGAATGGGCGCGCACCTTGTTCACTGACTACCCGAGTATTACGCGGGAAGAAATCGCCGAGCTGGCAAAAGCCTATCTCAATCCGGAATCAGCCTTCCGTGTCTCCGTCGTCGGATTACTAAGGAGCGAGGAAGAGGACCAATAGCTTACGATTGTTTTCCGGGTTGTGCTTCGACCCGAGAGACATATCTCTAATTATTATGGATCGAATCGTCACTGCCTTTCAGAGCGCCCGGGAAAAGGGCTCAGCCCTGCTCGTCTCGTATTTGTGCGCAGGAGATCCGGATTTAGAGACGTCCTACCAAGCGTGTTGTAAACTGATCGAGGCCGGAGTGGGGGTAATTGAGCTCGGCGTTCCATTTTCTGATCCACTTGCAGACGGCCAAACAAATCAGCTTGCTGCCGAGCGCGCCCTAAAATCCGGCATGACGCCTAGCGATGTTTTCACTCTTTCAAGGCGCCTGCGTGCGCACACCGAAGTGTCGATTGTATTGTATACTTACTACAATATTACGATGGCACCTGGAATCGAAGCCTATGTCATTGAGGCTAAAGCAGCCGGTGTTGATGCGATCCTGACGCTCGACCTTCCACCGGAAGAGGCGGTTGAATTCATCGAGATTTGTAAGAAGCACGGGATGGGAACGGTCTTTATCATCGCGCCGACAACCCCGGATGCGCGGATTAAGCTCATTACCGAAGCAGCGACTAGTTTTATATACTATGTATCTTACGAAGGAGTGACGGGCGTCCGTACGGAGCTCGCTACTGGCATTTCGGAAGCGGTTCAGCGCATTCGGGCGCACACAAAGCTGCCCGTTGTTGTCGGCTTCGGAATCAGCACAGCCGAGCAAGTTCGAACCGTCGCTGCTGATGCCGATGGCGTTGTTGTTGGGAGCGCCTTGGTGAATTGTATTCCGGCCAACCCTGACGATCCTTCCGCTGCCGTTGAAGCCATCGGCACAAAGGCTCGAGAGCTAGTCAGTGGTTTGAGCTAAACAGATGTCCTTTAGCTGTTCGGTATGCATCCAATGCGTTACGCTGAGCACCCTATCCGTAACGCCCTGAATTTACTCACTTTCACTACCCAATGTTCTGGGGTTCACATCGTAAAATTGAGTGAGATCGAGGTCGTTGTCCGCTAATTTTGATGAGGGAAATACATCCATAATAAGCTCACGGTGGGGTGAGTCTCGGCGAACATAAGCGATGAGGGCCCAGTCTCCCCACAGTTTATAAACAGCGCCGAATTCGCAATTATCTCGGATGTGGAGCATCTCCCGATAGAACATTTCACTGACCTTCTCACTATCCCAGTATTTGAAGAGAATGGTTCCTCTCCCTCTAACACTGCCTTGCACGCTGGCGGATTGAAATGCTGGATCGGTCGAATAGTCGCTCCTATCTTTAGTTAGCTGTGGGTATCAACTTCATTGATCTATTACGAACCCGTCTTTCGGAAAATATATGTGTTCGGGCGCGTCTCGGACTAGGCGATTTAGGCCCCTGAATGGATGTGCCGCTGTTTTGGCGCGTTCCTTTTGCGCTAAAGTAGTGCGCGACAAGCTTCTCGCAAAATGCGCTAGGGATGTTTCTCTCTTCTACTATAGCGCTAAAGCATGAAATTTTTCCCAGCCATTTTTAGTCAATTCATCGAGAGCCACACCCATCGTCGCAATCTGATGGTGCTGGTCCGGCTGCTTGGCCTGCTCTTCGTTCTTCTCATCGCTTTCAGCGTGATTTTTCACCTTCTGATGATGCGGGAAGGCCAAAGCTTTAGTTGGTTTACTGGATTTTATTGGGCGCTGACGGTTATGTCTACGTTGGGCTTCGGAGATATTACTTTTCACACCGATATCGGGCGCTTTTTTTCCATGGTGGTGCTAGCTACGGGGATGGTCTTCGTGCTCGTACTGCTACCCTTTACCTTCATCCAGTTTTTCTATGCTCCGTGGATGGAGGCCCAGCAGGCCGCGGCAACACCCCGGAAACTGCCTGAGGGGACACGCAATCACGTTGTCCTGACAAATTGGGACAAAGTCACCTCCAACCTCGTAAAGAAGCTGCCGGCCTACCGCTACGAGTATGTAGTCATCGTCCCTACGCTTGAGCAGGCACGAGAGCTTACGGATTTAGGTATTCGCGTCGTGCTGGGCGACCTCGACGATCCGAATACATACCGGGCAGTTCAATTGGAGCACGCGGCAATGCTGGCCGTGACCGGGAGTGACACTTCGAATACCAATGTCGCCTTTACGGCCCGAGAAATTGCACCAGATCTCAAGATCGTCACCACCGCCCGTCGTAGTGCCTCCTGTGAGGTGCTCCAGCTATCTGGAGTGGATGAAGTGATCCAATTACCCGAAATCATGGGGCAATCGCTAGCCCGCCGCTGCAGTGTTGGGCGCCAGGCAGTGAGCTTTATTGGACAAATCGACGAGTTACACGTCGCCGAGGCTCCCGTGGGACACACCGATCTTGTCGGACAGACCCTGATTGGGAGTGATATCCGAAAAGAGACGGGGTTGAATGCGATTGGAGTATGGGAGCGCGGCCGATTTGAGCCTGCCATGGCTGATACAAAATTGACGGCGAATACGGTTCTGGTGCTTGCCGGTTCAAAAGAACAAATGGCCGCCTTTGATCGGCGCTATGCTCTTGAAGTGGAGGCCGCACCGATCGTGATTATTGGTGCTGGGCGGGTGGGGCGAGCGGCGGCTCGAGCTTTGGCCGCTCGTGGGCTTGAATACCGACTCATCGAACAACTTGGAGAACGCATTCGTGATCCAGAGCGCTACATTATGGGCGATGCATCGCGCCGTGAGGTAATGGAAGCCGCCGGGATCGATAAAGCACCCGCCGCCATTATCACCACCCACGATGACGATACGAACGTCTATCTAACGATCTTTCTGCGCTGCCTACGACCGGACATACAACTGATCGCCCGGTCGAACCTCGAACGCAATGTCTCCACGCTGCATCGGGCGGGTGCAGATTTTGTCATGTCTTACTCGAGCATGGGTGCAAATGGTATCTTGAACAGCTTGCGCGGGGGCAAACTTGTGATGGTAACCGAGGGTCTGGGGCTGTTCAAAGTCGCAGTGGCATCCAGTTTGGTTGGGCTTTCTCTGATCGAGGCCAAGATCCGAATCGAAACCGGTTGCAGTGTGGCTGGCTTACGTCGGGCAGGAAAAACGTTGGTTAATCCCTCGCCGACGACTGTTTTTGAGGCGGGGGACGAATTGATCGCGATCGGAGGCGTCGAGGACGAGCGTTCTTTTCTAAAGAAATATCCGCCGCCAGAACACGTTGGGTGAGTGAGTGAAACCGACGGCCGATGGGGCAAGCTTGCTTCAGCTGCTTTCGCTTTCGCAGTGTTGAAAATAGGGGGGGATTGATTCGGCTAGGCCTCAGGGCTTTGCCCCAACCTTCGATTGCCGTTTCGCTTCGCTGCACAAACCCCCGAGCGTGGGTTCTCATCTGCGCCCTCTTAGCCGCATTTGTCGGCGACTGCGTCTTGAAAATGGCGGAGAGGGGGGGATTCGAACCCCCGGTACCCTTTTGGGGTACACTCACTTTCCAGGCGAGCACATTCGGCCACTCTGTCACCTCTCCGAATTAAAGATGGGGAGAAAATGGATACTTCGGGCAGAAGCAACCGCAAAGCGCATTTCATTGCGGAAACGCTTGCTCAGAGCACACCGGAACGGACTACTCGATGACCCAGTAGAAACGTGAGCCAGAAACGATGTCCCGCAGGCGTCCCGTGGTGAGATTGCCGTCGTCGAATTTCGTATCGATCTCTAGGAGCTCAGACGAAGTGATGGTGTAGCCAACGACGCCGACACCCAGGGCAATCTCCGAGTCGTTGGCTTCGATGTCCCATCGCCCTCCTATACTGGAGGCGGCCGAAAAGGGGCCAGGGCTGATGTAACCGTTCATCTGCGCGTGCAGTGTTCCCGTGCCTGAGTCGACCGGAAGCGTGCCGTTTTCTAAGTAGAAAGTTTCGATCGCACTTTTAAAGACGCGGACATCGTTGATAAACCGAGTCTGAGTCGAGCCTTTGCTTACCGAGATAAAGGTTGGAATGGCGGCTGCAGCAAGGAGTCCGATGATCACGACGACAATCATGATCTCGACTAGAGTAAATCCTCTCCTTTTTCGGTATTCCATCTTCCCAAAATTGAGCTAGCGTCTATTTTCTGACAATTCCGACGTGTTGTTTTCGGAAGTTTTTAAAGCTCTTTAGCTTGCAAGTGTGATAAATCGGCCAATTTGCTGTTCTCTTTATATGTTTTTAATCAAAATGAGTGAATTCTTTAGCTTGAGGATAGGATTGATGCCTAAGCAGATGGTCATCTTTTGCTGCGGACTGGCTGCTTTGTGCGCTTCGCAGGCCTCGGCAGCCGAACTAATCTTCGAAAACGGTGAGCGGCTAAAAGGGTCGATTATCGAGCTTAGTAACGACTCTGTTCGCTTTAAGAGCGCCAATCTAGGCGAGATTACGGTGCCTCTGGTCGCAGTTGAAATCAAGCGGGATGCGGTCCCTGTAATTACCATAGATCTGAAATCCAAAGGCCTAGCGAACGCTTCGGAAGATCCGCCTGAGCCTGCCTTGATGGAAAAAGAGGAGGGCAGGGGGCTGCACGATGTTGCTTTGAACCGTTGGACCTCACTCTGGGAAAGGAATGCCTTCTGGTCCACTGTTGAACGCTATTGTCCGCTGAAGACGTGGAAGAACCGAGTCGATTTCGGATTCTTCTTTCAGAACACCACCCGCAAGGACTTGCGTTACGATTTTGGGTTTAACACGCAAAAGCGCGTCGATAAGCACGAGACGGAATTTAACTTCTCCTATGCCTGCCGTCGAATTGACGAGGATGTGAGGCGCGATTGGACGAAAGGTAATCTACTTTATCGCTACGACATCGGGGACAGGGTCTTTATTCAGAGCAATGCGCGTTATCAGCGTCGTCCGGAGGAATCCATTTACAGTGAATTCAGTGAGTCTATTGGACTTGGTTATCGTTGGTTGGATGCCGATTCAGTCCGAGGAACGATCACGCCGGAAATCGGATTTAACTATGCCGACATTGGTGTTTTAGACAGCTACAGTGTGGCGATCGGTTCTTTCGTTCAGGACTTTGAGATTGATCTATCGGACACCCTAAAGATTTCTCAGGATCTGCTTCTCCAGTACAGTCCTTCTGATCAAGGAGACTTTGCGATAAACTTCCAAGTGGCGGTAGAGAATCGGATCACGCAGAGCCTAAGTCTCAGAATTGCCTACATCTACATCTATGATGAACGGGTAGAGTTCGAAAATCAGAAAACCGAAGAGACGGCCAAAATCACGGTCGGGGCGTATTTCTAGCCGCTACTGCAGCTCGATTTCGATGCGCTCAGCATCTTTCCAGAGGCTTTCCAGATTGTAGTGCTCGCGCATTTCCTCGGTAAAGACGTGAACGAGGAAATCGTAGGCATCGAGAACCATCCAGCCGTTGCCAATGCTGGTGTCGGTCCCGAGCACAGGTAATTTCAGCTCTTTCAATTCCGAAGCAGTCGTCCCGATGAGCGCGCGCAAGTGCGGCTCTGAGGTTCCTGTCGCGATGACGAAGAAGTCAGCGAGGGAGGATTTCTCACCCATGTAGAGAACTGTGATCGCCTCAGCTTTCTTATCGAAGAGAGCTTGGCAGCAGGCCTTGATTTGAGCGATGGAGGGGTGTTCGAGGGCGACAGACATGTGTGAGGACGAAATTCAGCTAGAGCTATAGAGGTCGGGATTATTTTGAAGGGTGTTTAAGACAGGCAAGGAAACGAGATTGTCAATCGGCAAGCCAACCGCCAACCGCTCACGGATCATTGTTGAGCTGATGTTGAAGGTCGGAGCCTCGATCCACGTGGCTTGTAAGCCTGCTAAATTAGGAAGGCTTTGCTCAGATCCGGGCCGTGCCACCACGATGAAGGTCACCTCGTTGACGAGTAATTCAATTTCTCCCCACTGGTCGAGCGTGGGTAGTTGATCAGCGCCGATGAGCCAATGGAGTGCCGCACCGGAGAAGCGCTCCCTTAGATGCGCGACCGTCCGTCGAGTGTAGCTCGGTAATGGCTGATCGAGCTCCCAGTCGATCACGTCGAGCTTGGGCTCACCCCTGACAGCCGCTCGAATCATCTCTAGGCGTAGCTCGCCGCTTGCGATCGGGCCGCGTTCCTTCAGGGGGTTGCGAGCCGCAGGCACAAAATAGAGGCCCTCAAGCTGTGCCTTTTCCACCACGACCTTCGCGAGCTCGATATGTCCGAGATGCAGGGGGTCGAACGAACCACCGAAAAACCCGAGGCGCTTGGCGTCGCGCGAGTCGTTTGATGGGGTAGGCGAGGGTGTCATTGTTTCAGGTATGGGCGAACTTCGGTTCGGCCTCAAATCCCGAATGCCTATTTTCCCTTGTCCGGCCAACGTGATCCTCTAGCGTCCCGAGCCTATGCGTCTACGTGAGCTACTCAGTGTATTTCTAAAAGGTGTTGGTATGGGTGCCGCTAATGTCATTCCTGGAGTTTCTGGGGGGACGATCGCGCTCATCACAGGCATCTATCCGCGACTGATCCAAGCGCTTAGGCACGCCTCCCAGCCGTCGACGATCAAAGATATTACGCGTGGTCAATGGGCACGAGCATGGGCCCATCTCGACGGATGGTTTCTCGTCGCGCTCGGGATGGGCGTCGTTGTTAGCATTCTGTCGCTCGCACGGCTTTTCGACTTTCTCCTCCTGCATCACGAGGTAGTGACAATGGCCTTCTTCTTTGGCCTCGTCCTCGTCTCGATCATCCATGTGGGCCGCACCGTTCCGAATTGGAATGCCAGCCGCGTCGGTGCACTTCTCCTTGGGGTGGTGGTAGCCGTCGGGCTCGCCTTTGTTGCGCCAGCTGAGGCCAACGCTTCCTTCGGGTATCTTGTCATCTGTGGTGTTGTTGCGATTGGAAGCATGATTCTTCCAGGCCTCTCTGGCTCCTTTGTCCTTATGTTGATGGGCAACTACGTCCTCGTGATCCGTGGGATTAAGGAATTCGATTTCGGTGTCATTCTTCCAATGGGCCTCGGTTGCGCGGTGGGCCTGCTGGGCTTTGTCCAAGTCCTTGGCTGGGCGCTAAAGCGCGCCCCTCACGTTGTCATCTCGCTCATGACAGGCTTTGTGCTGGGTTCACTGCTGACGATCTGGCCCTGGAAAGTGCAGGACGTCGAAACGATCACGGTCGCGGGCGAGAGCAAGGATGTGGTCACCGGTTACACATGGGAACTTCCGACCCAGTTCGATGCCACTTTCTTCATCGCCATCGCACTAATGATCGGTGGCGGCATCTTCCTCCATCTCGTTCAGACGTTTGCGACGGAGCAAAAGTCCTAGCCTCGGCGGAAAAAGCTCGCTCGCTGGGGCATTGAGAATTGGAACAGAGGATTACTTTAGGCCCGGATGGCGGAATTGGTAGACGCTGAGGACTTAAAATCCTTTGCCTTAGGGCGTGGGGGTTCAAGCCCCCCTCCGGGTACCACTTTGGATCGCGGGTGAAGGCGCTATCGAATCCTTTGGTTGGAGCCTGCCGTAAAAATTGAGCAGATTAGGCGGAGCGATTAGGTGTGTCCTGATGCCGCACGGTCTCTTTGCTAATCGTTCCACGCTCTTCAATTACAGGCTTCTCTTTGCCCCAATACCATGCCCATCCGCGCTTCAGGCCACGCTTCAGGTCGTCGAGAATTAGATAGGTGCAGGGAACAAGTAGAAGGGTGACAAAGGTAGCGAAGAGGATGCCCCAGCCCAGCTAGTTGGGGTCTGAACAGGAATGTCTGTTGCTCCTTCTTCGGGTAGGCTAGCGCAGCCCGTAAGAAGCGCAATCACCAGGGCGCCGCTCTATGCGCTTGATTGCTCAAGGTAAGCGGCCTCGTGAGTAATCTGAACGAGGAAACACAAATTTGGATACACATAGCCCGTGGACTCCGTCAGTCCTGAATGCATGACGGAGGGAACAACTGAAAAAAGACACACAGCAGCCTACTTGCTAGATGTTATTTTCGGCAAAAATATTCCATAGAGAAAAAACGCTATCGAAGGCACTCATGAGGGGTGATTTAAGAGGCGAAAAACCTCAGGTATCGACTTGCCTCCAATGGGGATGATGGCTCCCATGACTTCGTAACACTCGAGTGGCTACGCTATGAGCACGACAAAAGATTTCGCATACGACAGCAAGATTGAGGGAGATATCATCGTTTCGAAGGCCGATGCGGTGATTAACTGGGTGCGCAGCCACTCGGTTTGGCCGATGCCAATGGGCCTTGCCTGTTGCGCGATCGAGCTGATGGCGGCGGGAGGTTCTCGCTTTGATATTTCACGCTTCGGAATGGAAGTGATGCGCTTTTCGCCCCGTCAAAGCGATTGCATGATCGTGGCTGGAACTGTGACCTACAAGATGGCTGAGGTGATACGCCGCATTTACGACCAAATGGCTGAGCCAAAATGGGTCGTGGCAATGGGCGCATGCGCGTCTTCCGGCGGTATGTATCGCAGCTATGCGACACTTCAAGGGGTGGATCGGATCGTGCCCGTCGACGTCTACATCTCTGGCTGTCCTCCACGACCGGAGGCGCTCCTCGACGGGATGATGAAACTTCAAAAGAAGATCGAGGCAGAGCGTTCCACCGGACAACTCTTCGGTGATCGCCCGGTGAAGCCGCTGGCTTTTCAGAAAACAACCACCGAGGCCTAGGCGCACACAGACTTCTTTTGCTATGACTGAGCTGCTTGCCCACTTTTCTTTTTTAAGTCCGCGCGAAAGCCTCGATTTACCTGCTTACAACTGTCCGCAGGCTGAGCTCATTGGATTGCTCAATGCTCTGCGCGACGACCACGGCTACGATCTCCTCACCGATGTCACAGCCATCGATCACTACGAGATGTCACCGCGCTTTGAGGTCGTCTACCATCTGTATTCGACAACCAAATACACTGCTATCCGGCTCGCGACACCCTGCGCGGATGACAATGAGCCGAGTTGCCCGACAGCTGTTGAGATCTGGCCTGCTGCCAACTGGCATGAGCGTGAAACGTGGGACCTCCTTGGAATTCGCTTTGAAGGCCATCCGGATCTGCGCCGTATTTTGATGTGGGAAGACTACCCGTATCATCCACTGCGCAAAGAGTTCCCGCTCGCTGGACACGAAGTCGAGCTGCCATCGGCAGAAATCGCCGAGCGCACAAATACCACGGTGAAGCCTGCCCCGATGATGGGTGGCCCCTTCCACTCTGGACAACGTGGATCGATGCGTGATCGCGAACCACGCGCTGATGATGAGAGCTGGACTGAAGAGCTCGAAAAAGACGCTGCCCAAGCCCAAGTCGAACGCCCGCGTGAGCTCGATTAAATCAAAAATTTCCACTGTAATGGCTGAAACAAAAGAAATTTCCATCGGAGACATCGCGGCACGTAGTGCAGCGGGTGAAGAATTCCATGGTGACAAGTTAAGCATCAACATGGGGCCGTCTCACCCAGCGACCCACGGTGTGCTTCGCCTAAATCTTGAGCTCGATGGGGAGACCGTGACGAAGTGTGATCCGGTCATTGGCTACCTGCACCGCGGCGACGAAAAGATCGCCGAGAACATGACTTACAACCAATTCATCCCTTACACGGATCGACTGGATTACATTGGGCCGATCCACAACAACGTCACTTTTGCAATGGCGGTGGAAAAACTCGCAGGGCTTCAGATGCCACCGCGTTGTGAAACGATCCGCTTGCTTTGCTGTGAGCTCGCACGGCTTCAGAGCCACCTCCTGGGCTGTGGAGTCTACGGTATGGATTGCGGCGCATTGACCGTTTTCATGTATACGTTCACGGAGCGTGAAAAACTTTACACGCTCATTGAAGAGCTGACCGGCGCTCGCTTTACGACCAGCTATACCCGCATTGGTGGCCTCGCCCGCGACATCCCTGAAGGTTGGCTCGGCCGTGTCCTTAAGGTTGTCAATGAGCTCGAGCCGGTCCTCGAAGAGTGCAACAAGCTACTGACCCGAAACCGGATCTTCTACGATCGCACGGTTGGAGTGGGAACAATTTCGAAAGAAGACGCTATTGCGTATGGCTTAACCGGCCCGAACCTCCGAGCATCCGGCGTCGCGGTCGACCTGCGCAAAGACAACCCTTACCTCGGCTACGAAAACTACGACTTCGATGTCCCGGTGGGAGAAAACGGCGACTCATACGATCGCTGGCTCGTGCGTCTCGAAGAGATGTATCAGACGATCAAGATTATCCGCCAAGCGATTACGAAGATGCCTGACGGTCCTTGGTACGCTGAGGACGCGCGGAAGATTTTTGCCCCGCGCAAGGACAAGGTCCTCACGAGCATGGAGGAGCTGATCCAGAATTTCATGATCGTGACCGAAGGGCCCCAGATGCCAGCCGGTGAAGTCTATTTTGAAGCCGAGAATCCGAAAGGTGCGCTCGGCTTCTACATCGTTTCCAAGGGCGGGGGCGTTCCGTATCGAATGAAGATCCGCAGCCCATCGTTTTGTAACCTCTCTATCCTGCCAAAGCTCTGCGTCGGCTCGATGGTCTCAGATGTGCCGGTGATTCTCGGTAGTCTAGACTTCGTCCTGGGTGAGTGTGACCGTTAACCGCAGAACCCAAGACATCTCTTTATAAGCACACCATGGCTTTTGAACCATCCAGCGAAATCCAGTCTTATACCGACGAGCTGATCCCGCGCTACCCGCAGGCTCAGAGCGCGCTGCTCATGATCCTGCACGCCGTGCAGCGTGAAGTCGGATTCATCTCTCTCGACGCTCAAGTATGGGTCGCGGCTCGCCTCGAAATCACTCCGCTGCAAGTGCGCGAGGTGGTGACTTTTTATCCCTTCTATCGTGAGCACGCGATCGGCAAGCGCCACGTGCGTGTCTGTCGGACGCTCTCCTGTGCGCTCAACGGCGCCTACAAGATCTGTGACACGATCTGCGATGCCTTCGATACAAAGCGAAACGATATTTCGCCCGACGGACGCGTCACAGTGGAGTTTGCTGAATGTCTTGCGAACTGTGGCACCGCACCCGTCGTGATGATTGACGACGATCTCTACGAAAACGTCAGTCCGAAGAAAGCCGTCGAACTTTGCGAAAAGATCAAAGCCGAGACGCCCGCCACCGCTCCCGCCGCTAACTAACCTGAGGGGATACCATGACTACAGACCTTTCCCAGATGACTTTCCCCAAAGCGAGCACTCCACACCCGAAGGAGACGCGTATCATCCTAGCGAATTCAGAGCGCGAAGATTTTGACGCTTCGATCGACTGTTACACACGCAATGGCGGATACGATGTGCTGAAGAAAGCACTCTCGATGAAACCGGAGGAGGTTCACCAAGAAGTCCTCGATAGTGGAATTCGTGGCCGCGGCGGTGCTGGCTTTCCTGCAGGGATGAAATGGAAGTTTCTCGATCGCAAAAGTGGTAAGCCGATCTACCTGATCTGCAACGCGGACGAGTCGGAGCCGGGGACCTTTAAGGACCGCCAAATCATGCACAAAGATCCGCATCAGCTGATCGAAGGCATGATGATCACGGCCTACGCAATCAACGCTGCCCAAGCCTTTATCTATATCCGCGAAGAGATGCCTTATGGCGCCCAGATTCTCGATCAAGCGATCGCAGAGGCGAAGGCCGTTGGTTTTGTCGGCGATAATATCGGCGGAAGCGGATACTCCTGTGAGCTGATTGTTCACCGTGGTGCTGCAGCATACATCTGTGGTGAAGAAACAGGGCTCATTGAGTCGCTCGAAGGCAAGCGCGCCTATCCGCGAATCAAGCCTCCTTATTTTCCAGCAGCCCTCGGCCTCTACATGTGCCCGACAATCGTGAACAACGTGGAGACGCTTTGCCATGTGAAGCATATTGTTGAGCGAGGCGGTCGGGCGTATTCAGAAATTGGGACGCCGAATAATTCTGGAACACGTATCTGGTGCCTCAGTGGCCACGTCATGCGCCCCGGTTACTACGAACTCGAAACGGGTAAAGTAACCTACGGTGAGCTGATCAATGATATCGGAGGAGGCTTGCGTTCAGGACGCACCCTACAGGCGGTCATTCCAGGCGGCTCGAGTTCAAAGATCTGGCGCGCCGGTGAACGCTTTAAAGGCAAGCTCCGAAATGGAACAGAGTTTGACTGGGCGATCGATGATATCCCGCTCGATTTTGACAGCCCGGCTGCAGCTGGGTCGATGAGTGGCTCCGGTGCCGTCATCGTGATCGACGATAGCGCCGACATCGTCGAGGTGCTCGCGAACATCAATGAGTTCTACGCACACGAAAGTTGCGGCCAATGCACGCCGTGTCGTGAAGGTAGCCTCTGGATGAAAAAAATCACTGCGCGTATGGCCAGAGGTGGCGCCCGACCAGAAGATGCTCAGCTTCTCGCCTCGATCGGTGATCAAATCGCAGGGAAGACAATCTGTGCCCACGGTGAAGCCTGCGCATGGCCGACCCAGAGCTTTGTTAATAAGTTTGAAGATAAATTCGTCGCGAAGGCTGAAGACAAGAGCCCTGAGCCAAAGAGTGAATTCCAAATGGTGTAGTAGGAAATGGAGACACAAGTAATTAACCACGAAGTTCACGAAGAGCACGAAGGCTATACTTTCGAGCCTCTCTCGAAACGTATCATTTCCGCAGCGATCGAGGTTCATCGCGAGTTAGGTCCAGGTCTTCTTGAATCCGCATACATGGCGTGTTTCGCGCATGAATTGTCTTTAATGGACATTGAGGCTGAGTTAGGGGTCCCTCTGCCTGTTCAATACAAAGGCTTGGCGGTCCCGACTAGCTATCGAATGGATTTGGTAATTGATAATGAAATTTTAGTGGAGTTAAAGAGCGTTGCTTCACTCGAGCCTATTCACGAAGCACAGGTTTTAACTTACCTTAAGCTCTCTGGTTTGAAAAAGGCTCTGCTGATTAACTTTAATGTTCCATTGTTAAAAGACGGCATCCGCCGATTTGTCCGATGAAACGATTCAATTCTAGTTTTTTCTTCGTTAACTTCGTGATCTTCGTGTTAGAAAACCACGTTATATTCGAGGACATTATTTAATGAGTAACTCGATCGAAGATTTGATTAGGATTAACCTGAACGGTAAGGACGTTGAAGTTCCTAACCGAATGAATCTCGTCGATGCGGCTGAGATGCATGGCGTCGAAATTCCGCACTATTGCTACCACTCTAAGCTCAGTGTGGCGGGTAATTGCCGCATGTGTCTGATTGAGATGGGCACGCCGGGTCGTGACCGTGCGACAGGTGAGGCAATGCTCAATGAGGATGGCTCGCCGAAGATCATGTGGGTGCCAAAGCCGGTTATCGCCTGTGCGACGAATGTATCGCCGGGGATGCATGTGAACACGGAGTCCGAAACGGTGAAGGGATGCCGCGAGGGCGTAATGGAATTTCTCCTCGTAAACCACCCGCTGGATTGCCCGATTTGTGACCAGGCAGGGGAGTGCCGCCTGCAGGAATTTTCAACCGACTATGGCCGTGGCTACTCACGCTTCATCGAAGAGAAGAACGTAAAGCCCAAGCGCACTCGTATCGGCCCGCGCGTCATGTTGGATGATGAGCGCTGTATTTTGTGCTCCCGTTGCGTTCGCTTTGCAGACGAAATCATTGAAGATCATGTCCTCGGCTTTATCGACCGTGGCAGCTACTCGACGCTGACGACCTTCCCAGGTAAAGAGCTCAATAGTAATTACTCTCTAAATACTGTGGACATCTGCCCGGTGGGTGCGCTCACGAGCACTGACTTCCGCTTTAAAATGCGAGTTTGGTTCCTCCGGGAAACGCCTTCGATTGATGCCGAGTCGAGTGTTGGTTGCAACACCATGGTCGGCAGCCGCGAGGGTAAGATTTACCGAATCACTCCGCAACAGAACGACGAAGTAAACGACACTTGGATGCCTGACTCAGGTCGCGAGCTCTATAAGAAGGTAGAGTCTAAGGATCGTCTCGATAGCTACGCGATCGAAGGTCGTCCAGTATCGGCAGATGAGGCTCTGGCAAAAGCAGCCGAACTCTTGCAAGGTGGTAAGGTCGCGATCGTCGGCAGCGCTACGCTTGCGCTCGAAGAACAATTTGTCCTCACCAAAATTCGTGAGACACTCGGTGCTGAGATCCCGTCGTATTGGGTTTCTCATTACGCAGATGGTGATGGGAAGCTCTTAAGTGCAGACCGCACGCCGAACCTTCGCGGCGGTCTCTTGAGCGGGTTTACCGATGCACTTCCGGTAGCAGAGCTCAGCGAGCTCGGAGCGAAAATCGATTCCGGCGAAATCACGACGATCTTGTCTGTCGGTGAAAAAATTTGTGCTGCAGGCATCAGTGATGAACAGCTGAAAAAGGCGAAGGTCATTTACATTGGTGAAGAGCTTTGCTCGACGAGTCAGTTCGCAGAGGTCGAGATCCCACTTCTCACCGTGTTTGAAAAATCAGGCACCTTCGTTAATCAACAGTTTCGAGTGCAAAAGTTCACTCAGGCGATTCCAGGGCCATCGAGTGTGATCTTTGGACTCTCTAATTTTACCAAGTTGCACCACCTCCTCGACGCCGATTCGCCGTATGCGCCAAGTCCGGCCGCGATCTGGCAACACATGGCACAGGCGGTGCCCGAATTTGCCGACCTGACCTTCAACGGAATCCCGGCGACGGGCGTTGTTGTTTCCGATCATCGATTCGCGGCGCTTGAATTCGTTGATGGCCCGTCGATTCACTTTCAGCCCAAAAACGCTGCCGTTGAGGCCTAAGGGAAACGTATGATACCATTCGAGATACCTTTTGAGAACACCGTCCTCGTCGTTGTAAAGGGGGCCGTGATGATCGCAGTGGTCATGGGGATGGCTGCCTACGCTGTTTTGGTCGAACGCAAGGTAGCGGCCTGGATTCAAGGTCGCCCGGGCCCAAATCGCACAAGCTTGCCTTTGATCGGTGGCATTCCGGTGATCGGACCCTTCCTTACGCGTCTCGGGGTTTTTCAGCCAGCGGCAGATGGCCTTAAGTTTCTCTTCAAAGAAGATGCGCTGCCGGGCCACGTAAATAAATTCTACTACGTCCTCGCTCCGCTCATTTCGTTCATCCCAGCGATGACGACGATGACGGTGCTACCGTTCGGAGTTTGGATCAGTGCTGAAGGTGTCGCGTCACCGCTTGTCCTTGCTAACCTCGATATCGGGATCCTCTTCATTCTAGCGGTTTCATCGCTCGGTGTTTACGGCATCATCCTTGCGGGTTGGTCAGCGAATTCGAAATACCCGTTTCTTGGCGGCATCCGTGCGAGTGCGCAGATGATCAGTTACGAGCTTGCGATGGGACTTTCGCTCCTGCCCGTCTTCATGTGGTATGCTGGCTCAGGTGCGACAATGAATATAGCGCATATCGTTGATGCGCAGAGCGGTAGATTACTGATTTTTCCTGCTTACACGATTTTCATCCAACCACTCTCGGCATTGATTTTCCTCGTCGCGCTCTTCGCAGAGACGAATCGCCTGCCGTTTGATATGCCCGAGTCTGAGACCGATCTCGTTGCGGGTTACAACACTGAGTATGGCGCTTTTAAGTTCGGGCTCTTCTTTGTTGGTGAATACACCCACATCATCATCGGCTCAGGTGTTTTTGCAGCGCTCTTCCTTGGTGGGTGGCATATCGGTTACGACATCCCGTGGCCAACAGGCATCCTCGGTGCACTTCTCTCAGCAAGCGTCTTCCTCACCAAAACCTGTGCCCTTGTCTTCTTCTTCATTTGGGTGCGTTGGACGTTGCCGCGTTTCCGCTACGACCAAGTAATGAATCTCGGCTGGAAGAAACTCCTTCCGATCTCGATCGCTAACCTCCTCTTCTATACAGTGCTCGTCGCTTTGATGGAGTCTGTTTTATAAAGAACCTTTCTCGTCGCTATGCCTACTTCAGTAAAAGTTGTTGATCGCAAGCCGCTGAGCTTTTCGGAAAGAACCTACCTTCCGCAGATCGTCAGTGGTTTGAAGATCACGATGAAAAACATGTTCAAGCCGGCCGTGACACTGGAATATCCGGATGAGCGGCCAAAGATTCCAACTGGCTATCGTGGCGTGCCCACGCTCGTAAAGGATCCTAAGGGTCGCGAAAAGTGCGTTTCTTGCCAACTCTGTGAATTTGTCTGCCCTCCGAAAGCGATCCGCATCACACCCGGTTCAATCGCTGAGGATGATGACCAGGCCCACGTTGAGAAGGCTCCAAAGGAGTTCGAAATCAACATGCTCCGCTGCATTTACTGCGGGTTTTGCCAAGAGGTGTGCCCAGAAGAGGCGATCTGGCTCCAAGACATCTACTCCGTCAGTGGTTATTCCCGCGAGGAGATGGTGAATAAGAAAGACAAACTTTACGAACTCGGTGGAACCCTCCCCGATGAACATTTCAAATGGGATAAAAAGAAGACGGCAGAGGAGGCCGGCGGCACACACCATTAGGATGTCTTCGGTTCGTTTGGGAAAAATAACCTTCTCAAGTCGCGGACCAAACTCTTAAGTCCCACAACTTTCGCATGGATTGGCTCTTTATCATATTTGCGGTGCTCACCCTCGTGCCGGCTATCGTTACAGCGACTGCGAAGAATCCGGTTACAGCGGCGATGAACATGATCGTCTCGTTTGTCTCGATGGCGGCCTTGATGGTTCTGCTCGAGACCTACTTTCTGGCTGTCTTACAGGTGCTGGTCTATGCCGGAGCAATCGTTGTCCTTTTCCTTTTCATCATCATGCTGATCGATGATGAAAAAGCACCGCGAGCTGGAGTGGTTCGAACGATCGCAGCAATGGTGGCCTTTCTTCTGATGTGTTTTACAGTGCTCTACCTTTTCTTTGGCGAGTATGCGATGGAAACGCCGGTCCTCGCAGAAGCGACGATGGACACCGTCCGTGTCTTCGGCGTCGAGCTGTTCACTCAGTACATGCTGCCATTCCAAGTTTCAGGCTTCATGCTCCTCATCGCGATGGTCGGCGTAATTGTTTTGAGTAAAACTCCACCCAAGGAGGACGTCTGATGGCAATCGCCTTACCGCACTATTTGCTCGTTTCAGGGCTGCTCTTTGTCATCGGGCTTTTTGGCGTTCTTCTGCGCCGAAACACGCTGGTAGTCTTTATGTGTCTTGAGTTGATGCTCAGCGCTTCGATTTTGGCTCTGGTTGCATTCTCTCGTTACCATAGCACACCGGAAGCACCTCTCTTCGAGGGGAATACGTTTGTCCTCTTTATCATCGCCATAGCCGCCTGTGAAGTAGCGGTTGGTCTGGCGATCATCGTCGCGCTCTGGCGCAGGAAACAAAGCGTCGATCTAGGGTCGATGGCGGAACTGAAAAACTAGCTGGCGACGATACATGTCTGACGTGCCCTCACTGCTCACTCTTATACTAGTCAACCCGATCGTGGCTGCTGCCCTGATCTGGATATTTGGGCGCCAGCGCCACAATTTGGCAGCGGGTATTTCGGTCCTGTCTGCGGGCATTGGAATGGTGGCTGGTCTGCTCATCCTCCTACAAGCTTGGGATGGCGAAGCGCTTCAGGGTGGCTCGCTTCAAGTCGAGTGGCTCACGCTCGGGAGTTGGACGCTCAATATTGGTTTTTATCTCAACGAAATTTCGGCCGCGATGCTCGGTATCGTGACCTTTGTTGGTTTCTGGATCCATCTTTTCAGCCTTGGCTACATGCAGGGGGATGCGGGCAAGGGTCGCTTCTTTGGCGGGCTTTCGATTTTCATGTTTTCCATGCTCGGGATCGTCCTCGCGGACAACCTCTTCATGGTCTTCATCTTCTGGGAGCTTGTGGGCTTTAGTTCCTACATGCTCATCGGCCATTATCTTACGGATGTAGCGGCTGCCGCTTCGCGAAAGGCTTTCATTACGAATCGAGTGGGGGACTTTGGCTTCCTCCTCGGAATCGTCATGATTTTCTGGCAGTTCGGCACGACCGATCTAGTTGCTCTCGGCGAGCAAGGGGTTGCGGTTTCGACCGTCGTCGGCCTGCTCTTCTTCTGTGGCGTGCTTGGTAAGTCTGCCCAGATGCCGCTTCATGTTTGGCTGCCGGATGCGATGGCGGGTCCGACTCCAATTTCGGCTCTCATTCACGCGGCAACGATGGTCGCGGCAGGTGTTTTCCTCCTCGCGCGGACGTATTTCCTTTTTGATGACAGTGCGCTGCAGGTTATCGGCTGGATAGGAACGATCACAGCCTTGAGCGCAGCGATCTGGGCTTTCGCTCAGCGGGATATCAAAAAGATCCTCGCTTACTCCACGCTCTCACAGCTCGGCTACATGGTGGCTGCATTTGGTTTGGGGACGCTTTACGGGCGTCACTACAATGGCGAAGGTCATGCCGAGTTTGCTGCTCTCTGGGGTGTTGGTGCGTCGATGTTCCACCTCACGACCCATGCTTTCTTTAAGGCCCTCATGTTCCTTGGCTCCGGCTCAGTCATCCATGCCTGCCACCGCGAGCAAGACATCTTTAAGATGGGTGGGCTCTGGAAGAAGATGCCGATCACTGGGACAATGTTTTTCATCGGCTTGATCGCCATTGCCGGGGTCCCGTTCCTCGGCGCAGGTTTCTTTTCAAAGGATCTGATTTTGGTTTTGGCGAAAGGGCAAAGTGCTCCGGCGTTTTACATCCTGACTTTTACCGCGGTGCTGACGGCAATCTACATGGGTCGTCTCTTCGTCATCGCTTTCCTTGGCAAAGCAAACAGCGAACACGCCAAGGAGACGTCGTGGACGATGTGGCTTCCGTTGGTTGTTCTCGCGATCTTCTCGGTCGGAGCCATTTGGGGTCTAGAGCTTTTCCCTAAAGGAGTGAAGCCGCTCTTTCATGATTACGTGCACCATGCTGAGGGGAATGAGTTCGTCCTCATGGTCATCATCTCTTCGGTCGCTTCTATTGTAGGTCTTGCTGTCGCCTACTTCTTCTATGGAGCGGGCGCGGCGACTGATCGCTTGGAGAGCGCGCTCAAACCGCTTTGGTCCCTCAGCCGATCACGCTTCTATTTCGATGAGATCTACAGCTGGTATGTGAAGAACGTCCAGGACCGGGTAGCGGTCTTTGTCGATTTCTTCGATGCGCTTTTCATTGGCGGCTTGGGGATGCGCGGTTCGGCGGGCGCAACCGGTTTAGCCGGTATGCTGGTGCGGAGTTTCCATGGCGGAAGCGTCGCGATCTATGTGTGGTCTTTCTTTATCGGTGTCGTGATTGTGTGGGTCGTCGCCACAGATGCTGTCACTTCGCTGTTCTAAATTATGAGCGCTCCTTTATCACTCGCTTTGTTCGAAGGTCTTCGCCCGGTTTTAGAAGGGTTCGAGAACGCTGGGTACAGCCGCATCGCTCTCGTTCTCGCCGTGATCTTTCCACTTTGCATGGCGATCTCGATGACGCTGGGTGGAGCCATGTCCGACCTCCATGCGAAGGCAGCAGCGATGGTTGGTTTCATCGTTCCAGCCGTTTTAAGCCTCTTGTTGGCTGTCGTGTATTACGGTCAGGACTACGCGGGTGGTTATGCCTTTGGGATTCTGCAGGACATGGGTCTCGGAAACTTTGGCATCTATTTTCATCTCGGACTCAACGGTATTTCGATGCCGCTCTTTGTCCTCGCAGGTGTTGTTGGCCTAGCGGCGGGTGGTTACGCCGTCACTGGGAAGATGGAGAAAATCCGCATCTACCTGATTCTCCTCTTGGTCATGCAAGCTGGTCTGATGGGAACGTTTGCTTCGGTTGATGTGCTCTTCTTCTACCTCTTTCACGAGTTCGCCCTTATCCCAACATTCATCCTCATCGCGATGTGGGGTGGTCGCGGTCGACGCACGGTGGCGCTCGAAATGTCGATCTACCTGACCCTCGGTGCGATGCTTACGCTGGCGGGTTTGCTTCTGCTCTATCTCAAGAGCGATGCGGTGGCGTTTAACATGATCGAGCTCCGCGCTTTCGCGTCATCGGTTGAATATGGTAGCTTGATCTCGGCCCTCCTCCTCCTCGGGTTCGGGGTGCTTGTCTCACTCTTTCCTTTTCACAGCTGGGCGCCAAACGGCTACGCTACGGCGCCGGCATCGAATGCGATGCTCCATGCAGGCGTGCTGAAGAAGTTCGGCCTCTACGGGCTGGTGCAGATCGTTCTTCCGATCTTGCCTGCGGGCTTTATCGAGTGGTCGCCTGCTCTGATGTGGTTGGCGCTGGGTAATATCATCATCATCGGCTTTGTCACGATGGCTCAGCGCGATCTCAAGATGATGCTCGGTAATGCTTCCGTGATGCACATGGGTTACGCATTCCTTGGCCTCTTCGCTTTCAGCACGGTCGGTGTTGGCGGTGCTGTCATGATGATGTTCGCGCACGGTTTTTCGATCGCGCTCCTTTTCCTTCTCGCCGATGTCATCGAACGTCGCGCTGGCACGACTGAGCTTTCTGAGCTCGGTGGCATGGGTAAAGAAGCACCGGTTCTAGCGGCCTTTTTCATCGCTGCTACGATGGCGAGTATTGGTCTCCCGGGTTTTGCAAATTTCTGGGGCGAACTAGCGATCTTTGTTTCCCTTTGGGATTCAGCCACGCCTTGGGTTATCGCTCCGGCGGCGGCAGGTATTGTGATCTCCGCTGTTTACGGGCTGCGGGCGGTCTCAAAGATTTTCTTCGGTGAAGCGAAGGCGAAGTACGAGGGCGGTGACCTGACTGCTCTCGAGAAATGGCCAGCACTTGTTCTGCTCATCGGGCTTCTGGCCGTCGGCTTCTGGCCGCGACTCGTTTCCGATGATATCGACGCAGCGGTGCAGGATGTGATTCGTGCCGCTGAGCCGGCGCTTGCAGCTGCTGCGCAAGACTTGACTGTGGCAGAGAGATAAAGACTTTTTTTGATGAACGAATTGGCGAATATTCCTGAAGTCACCCATGAGTGGGGAGCGATCCTCCCTGAGATTATTCTCGGGGTCACTGCACTGCTTCTTCTTGTTCTTGAGGTGGTGGTCCCGGCGCTGAAGCGCTCTCTTCCCTATGTGGCCATGGTCGTTCAGGGCGGGTTAGCGCTCTACCTCGGATGGGTAACGTTCAGCGCTCCTGTCGTTGATAGTTCGACCTTCTTCGGTGGGATGTTGTCCCAAGGACCTGACACGAATTGGATGCGGATTTTCTTCCTCGTCTGCGGAGTCTTTGTTTCTCATCTCGGGCTGACCTATTTGAAAAATCGCCCACTGGCCCGGATTGAGTTTTTCCACATTCAGCTGGTCATTGTCGCGTGCTTCATGTTGCTCGTGCAGAGCGCTCATTTTGGCATGCTCTTCGTTGCGCTTGAGACCCTGACGATTGGGTTCTACATCCTCGTCGCGTATGGCCGGAATAGTAATTTCTCTCTCGAAGCAGGCCTTAAGTATCTAATCACCGGAGCCTTCAGCTCGGGTATTATGCTCTTTGGTATCGTGCTCCTTTTCGGTTCGGCGAGTAATCCGATTTTCGATTACAGCACGACACAGCCACTCCATTTCAATGAGCTGGGAACCTTTTTCACTAGTTACCATCGCATGCATGATGGCGGCCAGTCGCTCCTTTCACTTGTGGGTGCAGGGCTCGTGATTTGTGGCCTCGCTTTCAAAATCGGCCTCGTTCCGTTTCAGATTTGGATCGCTGATGTTTATCAAGGGGCCCCGACGCCGGTAACAGCGTTTCTCGCCGTCGCTTCGAAGGCAGCAGGTGTTTTTGTCCTCATCAACTTGCTCCGTGGTCCTTTTGCAGATCTCGACGAGATTACAATGCCGCTTCTCACCGTGATGACTGCAGCGACGCTCCTCATCGGTAACCTCGCGGCCCTCGGCCAACGCAATGTAAAGCGCCTGATGGGCATGTCCGGCGTCGCGCATGCCGGTATCCTGATCTTGGGCGTGCTGGCTCTGATTTCACGTCCGAGCCTCATGCCAGTGCTCTTCTTCTACCTCGTGGTCTATGCTTTGGCTTCGTTTGGGGTTTTCGAAGTGATGTCACACGTCGGTGCGGAGGAAGATGCAGATCAACAATTTGAAGATTACAGTGAGCTGATGAAAAACCAGCCGCTCCTAGGTGGTGCACTTGCGATTGGCTTGGGTAGCCTGGCAGGTATTCCACCGCTCGCGGGGTTCATCGCAAAGGTGCTGATTTTCTATGCGGCCATCCAGGCAGAGCTTTATGTTATGCTGGCTCTAGCGATCTTCGGTGTAGTGTGCTCAATTTATTACTACTTCGGCTGGCTCCGTGCCTCAGTGACCAAAGCTGTTTTCGCCGAAGAAGGTCGCCCCGCTCCCGTCGCACCAAGCTTTTGTGCGAAAGTCGTCCTCTACGGTGTGAGTGGTCTGAGCGTTTTCTTTGGTCTTTACCAAGGAATCTTCGGACTGCCGGGCTACTGAGCTGCTCGCGCCTTGTAATGGCGTATCTCGTATTCTGATTCCGACCGAACAATCGCAGGCGGATTGAAATACTCTTCGAAAGAAGGGAAGAAGGTATCTCCTTCGGGCTCTAAATCAACAACCGTGAGGTAGAGCTCGCTGACGCGAGGAAGCGCTTGGCGGTAGATCTCTGCGCCACCAAATATCCAGATATCACCCTCTGGCGGCAGTGCCTCGAGGTCGTCCCAGGAATTCACCACGACGCAGCCGGCGATAGGCTCTTTCGAGCGCGATAAGACAACATTGCGCCGCTTTGGGAGAGGGCGCCCCAGCGAGGCAAAAGTCTTTCGCCCCATCACAATCGTCTGCCCAAGGGTGCACTCTTTAACCCATTTAAAGTCTTCGGGGATGTGCCAGGGGATGTTGCCATCGTTCCCGATGACACGGTTCTTCGCCATCGCGGCGATCGCCTTCCACTGCCTTGTGGAATCTGTGGGCTGTAATGGAGCCATTACTACACGGCGATCGGTGCTTTGATTGCGGGGTGAGGATCGTAGCCTTGGAGGTCGAAGTGTTCGTAGCGGAAATCTTCGATATTTTTCACACTTGGATCTAAGCGCATTGTTGGCAGCGGCCGGGTCTCCCGCGAAAGCTGTTCTTTGACTTGATCGAGGTGGTTGGAATAGATGTGGAGGTCGCCGAAGGTATGGACGAATTCGGCCGCTTTGAGTCCGGTGACCTGAGCGACGATCAGCGTGAGTAGGGCGTAGGAGGCTATATTGAAGGGAACTCCGAGGAACGTGTCGGCACTACGCTGGTAGAGCTGGCAGGAGAGTTCGCCCGCATCTTGATCGACCCAGAATTGAAACATCGCGTGGCATGGAGGCAGCGCCATTTGATCCAGTTCACCAGGATTCCAGGCGCAGACAATGTGGCGGCGGCTCGACGGGTTGCTTTTGATCGATTCGATCACCTGTGTGAGCTGGTCGATGCGCTCACCTTTAGGATTTCTCCAGTCTCGCCATTGCGCGCCGTAGACGCGCCCGAGATCGCCGGTTTCCGCGTCAGCCCATTCGTCCCAGATTTTAACCTTATTCTCCTGAAGATAGCGCACGTTCGTGTCTCCTGCCACGAACCAAAGGAGTTCGTGAATGATCCCCCGTAGATAAAGCTTCTTCGTCGTAACGAGCGGAAAGCCATCTCGCAGGTCGTAACGGCTCTGTGCCCCAAAGCGCGAGTAGGTGCCGACGCCCGTGCGGTCCATGCGGTATTTACCGTTGTCGAGGACGTCGCGGAGCAGATCGAGGTAGGTTTGCATGAGTCGTGGAGCAGGTGAAAATCGAGGCCTTAAAGATGCGTACGCAACGGCGGCTCTGTCAATGCGACTAGAGAATTGCCGCAGAATCCATTCTGTGTAAACCTATGGTATGTCTTTGCAGTGGAAATTTCTCGGCAGCCTTTGTTTGGCGACCTTTTTGATCGGCCAGAGCGAGGATGTTTTGCCGAATGAGCCTGCTCAAGCAGCAAGCTTGAAAGCGATTTCCGATCCAGCGAAGAGTCCCGCCGAGAACCACATTTCGCCAACAAGTCGCTTGCCTGAAATTGCACCTGCGCCGACCGTTTTGGAGTTCGAGCGCTCATGCCTTCAACCGACAGCGGTTGGGCGCGTTTTGATTGGCGGGCAGTGGGTTTCGCCTCAATTACTCCTCGGCAGTGTGAATGAGCTGCCAAGTGCGAACCTGTCAGAGATTCAGCAACCCGTATTGGCTGACGGCTCGTTCCAGCCTGCATCAAACACGCAGGAGTATGAACAAGCTACGGGCCTAGATGATGTCTTCGAGGGGAAGTTGGTGAAACGCTATTCTGAAGCTAGAGTAGTGCGCTTCCTCGCTCCGCGTGAGCCGCTTGAAAATCTTTTTAATCAAATTGGTCTTGATGATTTGAACCGCTATCAGTTTCGGCGCAATCGTTCCGATAAAGTGCCCGTTGAGCGCGTTTGATGCGGCTATGCGTGAATCGGGAAAAAGTGAGTCCGCTCGGGTAGGTCAGGGTGGTTCTAGCACGGGTATTCACGAGCAGCTGAATTATACCGACAATGGTGCCTACATTGAAATCACTGGAGCAACGGGGACCCTGTCAGGCGATATCTATATCCCTGATTCAATCGGCGGGATACCGATAACAGAGATAGCTCCAAATGCATTCAATGGCCAAGCAGAACTTAAGGGGGTTGTCTTGGGGGCGAACGTTTCGACGATCGGTAGTGGAGCCTTTCAAGGCGCAAGTAAACTGGATGTGCTGTTCTTTAAAGGAGACACACCGAGCACGCTTGGACCGAATGCGCTCAGTGGTGTTTCTCAGCAATTCTTGGTGTACTACTTTCAAGGTGGGGTTGGATTTGGATCGGCAACGTGGGCTAGCTACTCGCCTTCTGATCTCGGGGGATACTCACCATTGAAGCCATGGCTAGTGCGGTATGGCTATGCAGTTACTGTCGATGTAACGACAGATCCAAACGGCGATGACGTTCCACTGATTTTGGAATACGCTTTGGATCTAGTTCCTCAGGTCTCAAATTCAGGAAACATCCCACATGCGATTGTAAACGGACAAATGCTTGAGTACACCTACTACTCGAGTGCGTCTGGGATCACTTATGCACCTGAGGTTAGCCGTGCACTTTTCAGTTGGAGTAGCCAGGGCATCACGATCAATGGGCCTACCTCGACGGGCCACTCGACCGCCTCGGTCCTAAACACAGGTATCCCGTGCTTCTTTCGTCTCGTCGTTACTGAATCAATGTAGCCTACACGGCTAGGCATCCGCCCTAATCTTGTCTTTAGCCGCTTCCTTTTGATCTTCAAAACGAGCTCTTTCATTGCGAAGTTGCGCTTCAATTTGCTCGAGTGCCTGCTCATCGCCGCTTTCTCGAGCTTCGTGGATTTGCTTTTGTAGGAAGACTTCTTTCTCGGCGATCTTCGCAGCATAAACCCGATCGGTTTCTGCCAAGGCGTCCTTCTGCTCCTTGGTAAGTGGAGTCCTCTTTTCGCTCTCTGGGTCGGAGAAACGTTCCATCGCTAGCTCATAGGCACTTTTCATATGCGCTAAGGTGGCATCCATTGTGATGAAGGCAAATCTCAAGAAAGGACTAGATGGGTTGAGTGCCGACCAAGACGACGCTTAAGAGAGCGATTGATACACTACCTAAGTAGAGCGTGCGGACATAAGCGCTTTCCTTTTTTGGGGATAGCAGAAGTAGACAGAGAAAAGTAATAATTGCGAAGTAAGCCCATGACGAAGAATGCCAACGGACATCAGAATAAAACCCCGGTATGCGAATCGCGGTGAAAGATAGCCGCTCCATGAAGCTGATGAGTAGCCATGCAGGATAGGTGGCGAGGATCGCAATAAAACCGAGGCCGACGCTGTGAGTGAGAATGATTACGACTCCGCAAGCCACTACTGCTGTGGCGATAGGGACGAGAAAGGCGTTGAGGACGATGGCTCCCGGTGTCCAGAGTTCGAAATGTAGGATGATAAGGGGAGCGCTCCCCATTGTAGCAGAAAAACTGATACACAACGACTCAATGAGCTTTCGTTTGAGCCACCGGAGAAAGCGGTGGAGGCCGGATAGGTCAGCTTCAATAGACAGCCGGTAGCTCGGCCAACGGTTCTGGATGAGCTCTATGAGGGGCAACCCAAAGGTTATGATGGAGATCACAACACTGTAGGATAGTTGGAACCCAATTGAATAAAGTTGAGCCGGACTCACCGCCAAAGTGAGAAGTCCCGAAGCAAGGATTACGCGCATTGGCTTCGCTGGTCTAGGAAGAAGGCTGGCGAGACAATAGAACGCCAAGATACTAAAGGCCCGCATTGCAGAGGGGCTGAATCCAATCACGGCGACGTAGAGTCCGACAAAGAGCAAAGTGATGAAGCGCCGCCTGAAGAACGAAAGCTGAAGCAACTTGAGGAGTTGATCTAGAGTGAGGCCGACGATCATCACATGCAACCCGCTGACCGCGAAGAGGTGCATCGCCCCAGCTAAGAGAAATGCCCGCTCGCCTAGAATCACCGCTGCGAGCAATCCGCCCTCACTTGCAAATTCGGGAGGGCTTGCTGAAAGCCATTCTTTCCACTGGACCCTCAGTGAATTGATCCAGTGTTGTGCTTGGTGTGGTGGATCTAGCTCTTGAACAAGGGTACCTTGCCGGAGTTGAAAGTTGATCTCGCGGCTTTCGAGAAATTCCCCGAAATCATCTTCAGTGTTGAGGACAGGAACAAGCACTCCTTGCAGTGACACTTTTGCATGAGGCCGGACGGTTATGTCGTCTGCTCCCTGACGGAGAGAAGCGAAAAGCTTTTGACCCTTGAGTTCAGGACTCAAGGCCGGCGGCGTGACAATCAGAACAATCGCGTAGGCGCGTTCTGGATACACCGTTCCTGCGTAGGTCTGCTCGATGCGTCCGGCAACCGTCACCTCGCGGGGCGGTAGCTGATCCCAAATGCTGGGAAACTCGATGCTTTGATGGGTGGTCCATGACCATGCCAGGAGTCCGACTGCAGCCGGGAAGGCGATATGCCAGACTTTGTGACGGTGGAGCGGCAGGCAGACTGCTGAGAGTAATAATAGGGCCGGACAGAGTGTCACCCAGATAGAGGGGAGCTCGACGAAATGAGCGCCTACATAGCCTGCGATGCCAGGGAGCAGCAGCCATAAGATGGGAGCCCTCCATGGTTTGTTTTGAAGGGGTTGGGAAGCTTTGTCCGGACGATCAATGCCGGATGAACTGCTCACCTCGTAGGATGGATGGATTTAGGAGGCCGGAGTGCAGATAAGCGAGGGCCGAGGGAATGGCGGTCTTAAGGGAGTCTCCTTTAGCTAGTTCCGCTGTGATCGCTGCGGCTAATGTGCAGCCGCTTCCATGCGTATTGATGTTCTTGATACGCTTGTGGCTGAACTGCTGTATTTCCCCTTCATGGCAGAGCACATCGATGAGTGTCTCCGAGCCCTCAAGGTGCCCTCCTTTAAGCAGGACGGCGGCACCGAAAGCGTCATAGAGGCGCTGGGCTGCGTCCTCCATTTCATGGATATTTGTTGGGCGAAAGCCAAGTAGAACCGCGGCTTCATCAAGGTTGGGGGTGATGAGTGTTGCGGCGGGGAGGAGGCGAGTTTTGAGCGTCTCAATCGCCTCAGGCTGAAGTAGAGCCGCCTCGCTCGTCGCGACCATTACAGGATCTAGAACAAAGGGCAGGTGGGAATGTGATTCTAGATAGTCCGCAACAAGTTCGATATTTTGCTCTGAGAAAAGCATCCCAGTTTTCAGCGCACCAACGTTGAAGTAGTTGAACACGGCGTCGAGCTGAGCGCGAATAAAGTCCTCTCCAAGCTCCGCGATGGCGCTGACTTCGTTGGGGTTCTGTGCTGTGAGCGCACAAAGCACACTGGTTCCATAGACGCCACAGCTCGTGAATGTTTTGAGGTCAGCTTGAATGCCTGCACCGCCACCTGAATCGGATGTTGCAATCGTGAGTGCGACAGGCGTATCGGTCTGAGAAGTAGTCACGCTGAGATCTAGGATGACTTAGCCTCCCTTAGCAATCCTTGGCTGGATGATGGCGATCGGGCTTCAGTGGTTTCTGCGTGGCGCGGGTTTGACGAAGGATTTGGATCGTTCAAGTTGTGAGCCGTGCCGGCTTCGGATCAGTCAGATTTATTTGGTGGAAGAGCGCCCGTTACCCGCTCAGAGCAATCGAGCTCGGTGGTGCGGCGGCGGCCGCTTGCAGCGAGGATGCGGCCAGAGCGACTCTCCGAAGTGGTCGGACAGGCTCATATCCTAGGGGAAGGCGCCTTGCTCCCGCGCCTTCTCAAAACTGGGCAACTGGGCAGTTTGATCTTTTATGGGCCACCCGGCTCGGGGAAGACGACCTTGGCCGAAGTCATCTCAAATGAAGTCGAAGGGCGCTTCGTCCGTCTAAATGCGGTGCTCTCAAATGTGGCTGAGCTGCGCGATGTTCTCCGCTATGCTCGTCATGATCCGACAAGTTCGACGATTCTATTCATCGACGAGATTCATCGCTTTAATAAAGCCCAGCAGGATCTTCTTCTCCCCGACGTCGAGAGCGGTGTGATTCGTTTGATCGGTGCAACGACGCATAATCCTGGCTTCTACGTCATCCCGCCGCTTCTCAGCCGAAGTCACCTCTTCAAGCTCGAACCATTGAAAGTCGAGTCCGTGAGTGAGATTCTCACCAAAGCATTGCTCGATCGAGAGCGTGGCTTGGGTTCACATGAAGTTTCGGCGCCGCCTAGCCTATTGCTTCAGTTGGCGAAAATGGCGGACGGTGACTTGCGGCGAGCGCTCAACTCGCTCGAAACCCTCGTGCTAAGTCTCCCCGTTGGCACCGCGATGACAGAGACGGACATCGCCGCTTTTGCCCGTGAGCGCCAGATACGCTACGATGCAAATGAGGATGAGCACTACGACACTGCCTCAGCTTTTATTAAGAGTATGCGGGGCAGTGATCCTGACGCCGCGCTCTATTGGTTGGCGAAAATGCTCATCGGCGGTGAAGACCCCCGATTCATAGCACGGAGGCTCGTTATCTTTGCCTCTGAGGATATCGGTTTGGCCGACCCTCGCGCGCTCCCGATGGCAACGGCCACCTTTCAAGCCTGCGATCAAATCGGGCTTCCTGAGTGTGAGCTGAACCTTTCTCATGCGGTTGCATTTCTGGCCGCTGCTCCAAAAAGCAACGCGACGACGATGGCTATTTCTGCCGCGAAGAAAGAGATCCGCGAGAACGGCCTACAGCCTGTTCCACTCTGGTTGCGTGATGGGCACACCCAGTTGAACAAATCGCTGGGGCAGGGGGCTGATTACAAATACAGTCACGGATTTGCCGAAGGCATCAGTGGCCAAGACTACATGTCCGAACCGAAGACATTCTTAGAACTCGGCGAAGCGGGGGTAGAGCCACAGATCGCGGAGCGACTGAAGCGCTGGAAGGGTCTCAAAAGCGAAATAATCGCGAAAGCGCCAAGAGGGAAAGATTGAGGTTTGTCGGTCGGATGGTAGAAGTGTAACACTAGGATGATGAATTATCGGCTACTCAGTTTCCTTGCTTTCATCGTTGTAGGCTACGGCTTGAGCGCGGCGGACGGCACCCTAGCGCTCGGTGCCGAGGTAGTCGAAGGCGTTGGCCAAGACTGGAGCCTGCCTGACGGGCAAGTCGTCAATCTCCAGATCGTTGATCAGAATTTTCATCTTTTGTTTCTCGATCCTGACCGCCTAATCATCGCGCCCACGATCGAGAAAGTTATCGTTCGCGGCGAAGGAGTGCTCAGAAAGAGCAACAAGCTGAATCTTGTCACGGGGTAGCTCTGGATTCTCGCTGAGCCACGTGCGTAAAGTCATCCCGCCCTACGACTATTGGCTGCGGCTGCTCGTCCCAAGCGCTGAAACTAGTGAAGACTGGGAGAGCCTCTCTCGCCTTCGTTATCGGCCTGTCGCGAGCGAGTAACGGGTGCTTTTATGGCATTGCCAAGGGTGCGCCAGTGGGCACCTTTATGACTTACCTTCCGCCCAAAGGCGGGAATTTAACCGATCAGTCAAATACCCATGGCAAATGATACATATGATTTGGTCGTTATCGGTGGTGGCCCTGCGGGCTACGCCGCTGCGATCCGTGCTGGACAACTAGGCAAGAAAGTCGCCTGCATCGAACTCGACCGCGCAGGCGGGACCTGTCTGAACTGGGGTTGTATCCCTTCCAAGGCGCTTCTTAAAGCGGCGGAAACGGTTGAGAGCATCCGTCAGGCGGCAGACTTCGGTATTACGGTGTCCGAGCCAAAAGTAGATTTTTCCAAAGTGATTAGTCGCTCTCGCGACGTCTCCGATCAGATGGCCAAGGGAATCGAGTTTCTTTTCAAGAAGAACAAAGTCGAGTATGTCGTCGGCAAGGCCCATGTGTCAGCACCTGGCATTGTTGAAGTCGTCGACGGGAAGGACAAAGGGAAGTTCTTTTCGACGAAAAACACCCTCGTAGCGACGGGTTGTAACGCGCGCCGTATTCCGGATGTTGAGGTCGATGGCGAGCGCGTCATGACCAGCCGCGAAGCCCTCGTCATGACCAAGCAGCCTGCCTCTATCGCGATCATCGGAGCGGGTGCGATCGGTGTGGAGTTCGCCTATTTCCTCAGCACCCTTGGCACGAAGGTCACGCTCATCGAGATGTTGGACCGCATCGTCCCAGTCGAAGACGCCGAAATTTCCGACACCCTGACACGCTCCTTTAAAAAGCACGGTATCGATGTGCGCGTTGCGACGAAGGTCGAGGACATCAAGCCGGGCAAAAAGTCGGTTAAGATGAAGCTCGTCAAAGGCGAGAAGAGCGAAGACCTCGAAGTCGAATCGATCCTCCTATCTATTGGCGTCGTCCCCAATCTCAATGGAGTGCTTTCCAGCCGGATCAAGCCCGAGCTCGAGCGTGGCTACCTCAAGGTAGACGACAATTACCAGACCACGGTCAAAGGCATCTACGCCGCAGGCGATATCATTGGACCGCCTTGGTTGGCACACGTCGCGACGTATGAAGCAGTGCAGGCGATCAATGGCATGTTTGGCCATGCCAAGCCTCAGCGCGTGACAAATTTTCCTGGTTGCACCTATTGCCACCCGCAGATTGCCAGCGTGGGTCTCACCGAAGAACAGGCGAAGGAGCAAGGCATCGAATACCGTGTCGGCAAGTTCCCCTTCGCGGCTTCGGGTAAGGCGGTCGCGATCAATCAGCCCGGTGGATTTGTGAAGCTTATCCTAGGCAAGAAACACGGTGAAATCCTTGGCGCGCACATCATCGGCGAGAACGCAACGGAGCTCATCGCGGAATATGTCCTCGCGAACAAGACTGAGCTGACCGCAGACGAGATTCATGGCACGATCCACGCGCACCCAACGATGAGTGAAGCTCTCGCCGAGGCTGCCGCGGCGGCCTACAACGAAGCGATCCACATTTAAAGCATTGACCGAGCGGCGCTGTTCATCACCGTCACCGCTCTTTTCGCTCCCATTGTGTAATGGATAGCACGCGGCCCTCCGAAGGCTGAAGTTGGGGTTCAAATCCCTATGGGAGTGCCATTTTTTTCGATTAGATGGCGTTGCGCGACCCCTCTAAACGAAGGGTTCTATTTTTCGCTGGCAGGAAGAAAATGGAGCCACCCATCGGATTCGAACCGACGACCTGCTCATTACGAATGAGCTGCTCTACCAACTGAGCTAGGGTGGCGTGGAGATGGAGAGCGATGAAGGTGATTTCTCTCCGCTGGGCAAGTCCATTTTCTTTCACCCTCTTGCCATGGCTGATTCGATACGCGATCATGGGTTTGTATTTGGATGCCATTACAACCATGTCTGAAACAAAATATAGTCCTTATAGAATTATAAATGCGTTCACTGATGGTGGATTGTTCAGCGGAAATCCTGCTGCGGTCTGTCCGCTGAATTCGTGGCCTTCGGATGCTGTTATGCAGCTGGTCGCGGCGCAGAATAACTTAGCGGAAACCACTTTTCTCGTCCCGACCGCTGATTCGACCTGGAGGTTGCGGTGGTTTACGCCGCCCCGAGAGGTTGAGCTTTGCGGGCATGCGACCTTAGCAGCGGCACGGGTTCTTTTTGATTTGGGTAAAGCTGAGGGAGTCTGCCACTTCGATACTTTGAGTGGTCGTCTCTCGGTGAAACGGGATGCCGATGATCAGCTCTGGATGGACTTTCCTCTTAAGCCAGTGTCTGAGCTGCCGCTCAGCGCTGAGATAAAGGACCTCTTTCCAACGATGATTAAACTCGGGAAGAATGATTTGGATTATCTCATCGTCGAGGTCCCGACGGCTGATGACGTGAGCTCCTACATCCCTGATGATGGGCGCTTCCTCGCTGAAGCAGAGGTTTTTGGCTTTGTCCTGACGGCGATTGGAGATGGGGATGCAGAAGAGGACTTTGTTTCGAGATTTTTCGCCCCCCAATGCCGGCGTTTCCGAAGACCCTGTCACAGGCTCAGCTCATTGCTCTTTGTTTCCCTATTGGGGCGACCGATTGGGGAAGTCGAATCTCATCGCACGCCAACTATCGGCACGCGGTGGACGCATGATCGGGATGTTGGATACGGGGGATCGCGTTCGCCTGGGTGGAGCGGCGACGACTTTTGCCGAGGGACAACTTCGGCTCAGCTAGGGTGAGATCAGGCGAAGACTATTGCCTACTTATCACTGTATTCTAACCCTAATACAGTGTAGCCGCGTGGGGTGAGAACCCGCCCTTGAGTGGTTCTTTGAATGTAACCTTCTTGGATCAAGTAGGGCTCATGCACCTCTTCGATTGTCTGGGATTCCTCAGCGACCGCTACGGATAGCGTTCCGAGGCCGACAGGCCCGCCGCCGAAATTCTCTGCCATCGTTCGCAGGTATCGAATGTCCATTTCGTCGAGTCCGTGTTGGTCAATAGCTAGGAGCTCGAGGGCCGCGGAAGCGACGGCTTTGGTTATTTTGCCGTCTGAACGCTGCTGCGCGTAGTCGCGTACGAAAGAGATGAGGTTGTTTGCCACCCGCGGTGTGCCTCGGCATCGGCGCGCGATTTCGTTGATGCCATCCGAGTCAACCGAGATGCGGAGGAGGCCGCAATTACGTGCGATGATCTTTTCGAGATGAGAGAGCTCGTAATAGTCGAGTCGAGTCTGAAGGGTGAAGCGGCTGCGCAGCGGCGCACTTAGGAGCCCAAGGCGGGTGGTCGCGCCAATCAGAGTGAACTTGGGCACATCGAGCCGAACACTGCGGGCGTTGGGCCCCTGATCGAGCATGATATCGATGCAGTAATCCTCCATCGCACTGTAGAGGTACTCTTCGACGGTCTTCGGCAGCCGATGAATCTCATCGATGAAGAGAACGTCGCCCGTCTCGAGATTTGTGAGCAAGCCCGCGAGGTCGCCAGGGCGCTCGATCACAGGGCCCGATGAGATCCTGAGTTGGGCACCCATTTCGTTCGCGATGATGTGAGCAAGGGTCGTTTTACCAAGGCCGGGAGGTCCGCTGAGGAGAATGTGGCGAAGCGCCTCATTTCGCGCCGTTGCGGCGCCCGTCATGATCTTGATGCGCTCGACGGTGCGCGGTTGCCCAGTGAATTCTTTCAGCTCGGCCGGGCGGAGCGCTGCATCGAGCGCTTTATCGCTTTCTTGCGCTTCGAGAAACGGCTTCTTCGGAGTGTCTTCGGCCATCTCAGTCATCAAGGAGATCAGATGGCAGTTCGCTCTCAGGCAGGCGGACGGCGTCTGCGCCGAGGGCTTGAAGTTTTACATCAAGTCGATCGTAGCCGCGATCTAAGTGGTAGAGGCGTTGCACCCAGGTTTCGCCTTCGGCGGCGAGGCCGGCGAGAACTAGTGCCGCGCTGGCCCGAAGGTCTGATGCCATGACGGGTGCGCCGGAGAGTTTGGGGACACCCTTGATGACGGCATTGGCTCCTTCCATCGAGACATCAGCACCCATGCGCATGAGCTCAGGCACATGCATAAAGCGATTCGGATAAATGCGCTCTGTGATAATGCTGAGGCCGGGTGTGATGGCCATCAAGGCGAGCATCTGTGCCTGCAGGTCAGTCGGAAAGCCAGGGTGGGGCAGCGTGATGATTTCGACCGCTCTGCGCTCTTTGGCAGCGCCATCGACCGTGATCGTCCCGCCATCGGGATCCGCGCTCCAAGCGATGTTCGCTTCTTCAAATTTGCTTAGAAGGGCGCGCATGTGCCCAACGACGACGCCGCTGACACTAACCTTTCCACCGGTGATCGCTCCGGCGACGAGATAGGTTCCTGCTTCGATGCGGTCGGGGACAACGCGGTGTGTGCAACCGTGCAATGCTTCGACGCCGGTGATACGGAGATAATGGCTGCCGACCCCTTCGATCTTTGCGCCCATTTTGACGAGCATGTTGCAGAGGTCGACGACCTCCGGCTCGACCGCGGCGCTTTCGAGGCGTGTGATGCCGGGGGCAAGGACAGCTGCCATGACCATGTTTGCAGTGCCGGTTACGGTTGAGCCGTGACGCCCGCCGAGGAAAAGGTAATTGCCGTGCAGCTTCGAGCCATCGACATCGACGTAGCCGCCGTTGATATCCACTTCACAACCGAGGGCGGTGAGTCCTTTGAGGTGGAGGTCGATCGGGCGGGGGCCGATGACACAGCCACCAGGGATCGAGATGCGTGCTTTGCGCAGCCGTGCGATCATCGGCCCGAGAAGGCAGATCGAGGCGCGCATTTTACGAACGAGGTCGTAAGGAGCGATGTGGCTGATCTCTTTCGCTTGAAAGGTCCAGTTGCCGTTCCCATCAGAATTCACCTCAGAGCCGACATGGCGCAGTATTTCTGCCATGAAGCGGATGTCGCTGAGGTCGGGGACGCCCTCGATGTGGCATGCCTCCTCGGTGAGGAGGGTGGCGGCGAGAATCGGTAGAGCGGCATTCTTTGCCCCACTGATCGCGACAGTTCCGTGAAGCGGGGTTCCTCCCCGCAAGCGCATGACGTCCATAGCTCGTTACTTAGTATTCGGCTCTTGAAGGACCGTCGGGGTTTCCACCCTGACTCGGGCGCCGGCCGCGGTTGCGGCGAGTTTTCTTCTTCTTCGCCGGTTCTTGTGAAGGTGTGTCCCCGCTGGATTGGGTTTTGGGGGCGTTCTCGGATGGTTTGTTGGTGGGCTTGTCCTTTTTCGGTGGGCTTGCCTGCTTCGGAGCGTTTTCAGCGTTGGATTCGGCGTTCTTTTTTGCGCCTCCATTGCGAGGTTTGCGAGGCCGACGAGAGCGGTTCCCAGACTTTTCCTGGGTGTCGTCTTTCTGAGGGGTTCTTTTCTTCGCCCCTTTCTTTTGGTTGCCGCGCCGTTGATTCCGATTGCGTGAGCCGCTTTTCTGAGAGTTTCCGTTCCGCGAGCGATCGTTTTGCCTGCGATCTCCATCCCTGCGGTTTCGGGAACGCTTCCTCGCGTTTTTCTTTTTATTATTCTTCGAGGTGAAGAGCTCAGCTAGCTTCTTTAAGAGCTTGCGGAAGATGTTTGGGCCCTTGCGTCGATTTGGCCGGTCTTTGTCTTTTCTGACCGCCGCTTTGTAAGCTTTTTCCATCTCCAGAGTAGAGACGCGCTCCTCCGAGCTCAGTTTGACCTTTGCGAGCCGGAGGGTCCTTGGGCGCTTCTTGCGATGGGACTTATTCGCAGGATCGCCCGGTTGATAGTCGTGCGCTGCTGAATGATACGGAGCCACCGGGGTGACTTTACCTTGGCGGTCTTGGTCAAGGTAGGGCTCGAGATTTTCAAATTTTGGCATGGGAGTTTCCGTGGAGACTGGCTCGACGCGGAGAGATGGTTTCGGCTGAGGGCGATGTGCCACTTGTGCCGTAATTCTATTTACGTAGTGGCTTGGTCTAGGGCTCAACGAAATTAGGTCAGATCAGAGAGGTTTTCCTTCGGTCTTAGCAATTTTGGTGTCCGAGGAGCGACTTCGGCGCTGCTTAGCCTTGCTGGTATGGCAGTGGTCCCCCACAAAAATAGGACATGGATAAGCTAGCAGAGATTTTTCGCCTTCAAGATGAATTGAACAAGCGCATTGGCGTGGATCTTAATAGTCTGTCCGAGGAGGAAAAGGCGAAGTGGGTATTGAATTACACCCGTGCGATGCAGCAGGAGATGGCCGAGCTGATCGACTCCGTGCCTTGGAAGTGGTGGGCGAAGTATCAAGAATTCGACGAGCAGAATGCGCGTGTCGAAGTCATCGACCTCTTCCACTTCCTTGTTTCGCTAGCCCAAACCCTTGGGATGACGCCGGACGATGTCTACAACGCCTACTTGGCGAAGAACAAAGTTAACCATGCCCGCCAAGAAAGCGGCTACTCCATCAAAGACGAAGAGGACTCGCGGCATATCTAGAGCCGCAAGCTAGCAGCGCCCCTAGCTTTTCGAGTTAGGGCTCTTGATGAGGATTTCCTTCGCCGAGCGTCCTGCCGGGATAAATGGCATTACGTGTTCGTTGTAAGGAACGACAACATCGAGCATGAATGGCCCGTCGTGATCGAGCATTTCACGAACGGCAGCGCGGAGATCTTCTTTTTTGACGACCCGAAGGCACTTAACCCCGAAGCCTTCACAAATCGTAGGCCAGTTCGGGTAGAGGGCTTCGACATTGGTCGGGCCACCGATATTGTCCGGGTGACCGAGAACGGTTTGACCGCGAACGCCTTCGTAAAGGATGTCTTCCCACTGAACCACCATTCCGAGGTGCTGGTTGTTCAAAAGCATGATCTTAACCGGGATCTTTTCCATCACGGCGGTCGCAAGCTCTTGGACGTTCATCATGAAGGAGCCATCACCATCAATATCGACGACCGTGCGATCGGGGTGAGCGATTTTACAGCCGAGGGCTGCCGGCAGACCGAAGCCCATCGTTCCTAGGCCGAGCGAGCTGATGAAGGAGCGCGGCTTGTTAAACTTGTAGAACTGAGCCGACCACATCTGGTGCTGTCCAACACCGGTTGTGATGATCGCATCGCCCTTGGTCTCTTGATGAAGAACGTCGATCGCGTGTTGTGGTTGGATATGCTCACAGGGCTCGTATTCGAACGGATGCGCATCGCGCCACGACTCGACCTGAGTTTTCCATGCGCTGATGTCGGGCTTCTTAAAGTCCTTTTCTTTCATCAGTTCAACGAGGCGGCCTAGAGCGTATTTGATCTCACTGTAGACCGGATACTTAACGACCTTGTTCTTGTGGTGCTCAGACTTGTCGATGTCGATGTGGACGACGATTGCGTCGGGAGCGAACTTCTCGATTGCGCCGGTAATACGGTCGTCAAAACGAGCGCCGAAAGTGAGGAGGAGAGTACTGTCGCAGACGGCCCAGTTGCCCGCTACGCTTCCGTGCATACCGAACCAACGCAGGCTTTGTGGGTGGTTTTCAGCAAACCCGCCAAGGCCCATTAGGGTTGTCGTTACGGGGAAACCGGTGAGCTCGGCAAAGGCTTTGAGCTCTTCTTCGGCTTGGCCGGAAATGATCCCGCCTCCGGTGTAGATGACAGGGCGAACGGCACGCTCGCACACCGCGATGACAGGCAGGAGGTCTTCGTCCTTCGCATGGGGGATAGCGGTGTAGCCCGCGATATCCATCTCGGCATTGAGGGCTGCTTTGAGCTCTTCTCCGCCAATTATGGCTTGCTGAACATCTTTGCAGAGGTCGATCACGACAGGACCGGGACGGCCAGTTTGAGCGATATGGAACGCTTCCTTCACGACGCGCGGAATATCCGCGATGTTGAGGATGAGGTAGCTGTGCTTAACAACCGGCAGTGTCATGCCGAAAATGTCGGTCTCTTGGAAAGCGGTTTTGCCGATGAACTTCTGGTGCACTTGACCCGTAACGGCGATGAGTGGAACGGAGTCCATCACGGCGTCAGCGATGCAGGTTACGAGGTTTGTCGCGCCCGGGCCACTGGTCGCCATGCAGACGCCGGCCTTACCCGTAGTGCGGGCGTAGCCATGAGCCATGAAGCCACAGCCTTGCTCGTGACGAGGCAGGATCGTGCGGATCTCACCTGAGCGAACGAGCGCTTGGTGGATTTCCATCGAAGCACCGCCGGGATAAGCAAAGATATGATCCACACCTGCGCGTGCCAAGCAGTAGACAAAGAGATCGGCTCCCTGCATTTCAGATGGGAGTTTAGAGGCGGCGGAGGCTGTATCCGCTGGGGTTGGCAAGGTGTCAGTGCTCATAGCTATCTAAATGGGCAAAGGGTGGGGATAACAAAGGAGTTTCAACGCGTGGCAACCCCAGAGCGCCTATCGAAGCCGAAAAACTGTAAAACTTCACTCTTTTTAGCACCTACCCGTAGAAAAAGTGCCTTTTCCTCGGACCTCTCGATGCTTTTTTGGGCATTTCTCTCGCACCGCCTGCCGTGCTCGGTTTGAAAATAAAGCTCATGGCCAGAGTATTGTTTCTTGGAGATATCGTAGGGCAACCCGGACGTCGCGCAGTGCAGACGCACCTGAGGCGCCTTCGCGATCAGCACAAAATTGATATCGTGATCGCCAATGGTGAAAACGCGGCAGCTGGAGCTGGGATCAACGCTAAGATCGCCCGCGAACTCCGCGATGCCGGCGTCGATGGCATTACGCTCGGAGACCATTGCTGGGATCAGCGCGGCTTTGAACGCGACATCGAGGATATCGATTACATCTGCCGCCCGGCTAATCTGCCCACGCAGTGCCCCGGCGCCTACTACTTGATTACCGAGAAGGCGGGCTTTCGCCTCGGTGTCATGACCATTTTGGGACGTCAGTTTATGAAGGTGAATGGCGATGACCCGTTCGGCCACGCAGACCGGATTTTGACCGATATTAGCAAAGAAGCGGACGCTTGGATCCTCGAAATTCACGCCGAAACGACTTCTGAAAAAGTCGCCATGGGCTGGTATCTCGACGGCCGAGTTGCGGCCGTCTTTGGAACTCACACGCACATCCCCACCGCCGATGGTCGCATCCTCCCACGCGGCACCGCCTATATCACCGATCTGGGAATGAGCGGTCCGTACGAAAGTGTCCTTGGGCGTCGGGTTGAGCCGGTCATCGGGCGCTTTGTTGATGGGCTGCCGCGAAAATTTGATGTCGCAACGGACGACGTCCGCCTCTGTGGCGCGATCATCGAGACCGATAGTCGTGGCCTCGCGAAGACCTTTGAACGCTTTGAAAAGTCGGGCTGATAACCGGCTCAGCGTTAACCCTCTAAATCACTCCAAGCTATGAAATCGATCCCCTCCGGACTGGGCACGAAGGCCCTCCATGCAGGTCAGCAAATTGACCCCACTACCGGCGCCCGTGCGGTACCGATTTATCAGACGACGAGCTACTGCTTCCGCGACAGTGAGCACGCAGCAAACCTCTTTGCTCTAAAAGAACTCGGTAACATCTACACGCGGATCATGAATCCGACAAACGACGTCGTTGAGCAGCGCGTCGCCGCCCTCGAAGGTGGCACGGCTGGTCTAGTGCACTCTAGTGGTAGCGCGGCGGTTACAAATTCGATCCTCAACGTCGCCAATGCCGGTGACCACATCGTGAGTGTCTCACAGCTCTACGGCGGCACGTATAACCTTTTTCGCTACACCCTGCCGCGACTGGGCATTGAAGTCAGCTTTGTTGACGCGAACGATCCTGCTGCCTTCCGCACCGCGACAAAAGACAACACGAAGGCCTACTTTGGTGAGTCGCAAGGTAACCCGAGCCTCGGCATTTTCCCGTTCGAAGAAGTCAGCGTGATTGCGAAAGAATTTGGTATTCCACTCATCATCGACAACACGGCACTCTCGCCAGCGCTTTGCCGTCCACTTGAACATGGTGCAAATGTTGTCGTGCATAGCCTGACGAAATTCCTCGGCGGACATGGCACGAGCATCGGCGGTGTCATTGTTGACGGTGGTAATTTCGACTGGGGTGCCAGTGGTCGCTTCCCTGGATTTACGGATGAAGACCCAAGCTACCATGGCCTGACTTACTGGCCGACGTTCGAAGCCTTCCCGCCGGCCGGAGACGCGAACATCGCATTCGCGATGAAGATGCGCCTCACCCTCCTGCGTGATACGGGCAACTGCGCTGCGCCGTTCAACAGTTTCCTCCATCTTCAAGGCATCGAGACGCTGCACCTGCGCATGGAGCGCCACTGTGCTAATGCGCTCGCCATCGCCGAGTATTTGAAAAGTCACGACAAGGTGGAGTGGGTCAATTATCCCGGCCTCGCCGATAGTCCGCACAAGGCAGCTGCCGATAAGTATTTGACTGGTGGATACGGCGCCCTCCTTGGCTTCGGTATCAAAGGCGGTGTCGAAAGTGGGCAGAAGTTCATCGACTCGCTCAAGCTCTTCAGTCATCTCGCAAACATCGGCGATGCGAAGAGTCTCGCGATCCACCCGGCGAGCACGACGCACAGCCAGCTCACCGAAGAAGAGCAACTCACTGCCGGTGTCAGCCCAGACTACGTTCGCCTCTCGATCGGAATCGAAGGATTAGAGGATCTTAAGGCAGACCTCGATCGAGCGCTTGCAGCGGTCTAGGCGACGCTCAACGCAAACGTTTTAGGAGGCCGCCGTGCATAGACTGCACGGCGGCTTTTTTGTGCATAGAGTTTGGGCATAAAAAAACCGGCACCTCCGAGGAGATGCCGGTTGAAATTGAAACGAGTTCAGGGGACTACGCGCGCCGACGGCGAACTGTAGCGAATCCGATCACGGCAAGTCCGAAGAGTGCGCCAGCGATGGAAGGCTCAGGGACCGTTACCAAGAGATTATCGATCCCGTAGCTAGAAGTAGAGCTTGGATCTCCACCTGTTACGGCTTCGAAGCGAAGGTTAAGGAATGTCGAGCTAGCTGGAACAGTTGTTGAAAAGGATAGTGGTGTGTAAGTTCCGCCAATCGAGCCTTCGAGATTGAAGTGGTTCTCTTGTCCTGCTCCTTCTGGCGTGATGAAAAGGTGGAAGACACCACCAGCTTGGTTGAGCACTTCTATAGCATCGAAACTGACATCTACGTCAGTATCGACACCGAAAGAAACAGGGATGTCTATGCTGAATGGTTTACCGGACACTGGGACGTCGTTCGTAAATACGACTGCTCCACTGCCGCCGACTCCACCCGTAGCATCGTAAGTTGCGCCACCAGAAGAGGTGCCAGATGTATCAGTATTAAAGTTATCGAAATAGACTTGAGCATTTGCCGACAGCGCAAAGAGGCTAGCGGACGCTAGAAAAATTGTAGCAATAGATTTCATAGTTAGTAGCGAGGAGGATGAATAGTAGACTGCTCAACAGAGTAATAGCTGCTGCGAACCAGAAATAATGCCTGAAAAACCGTGCAGGTCAATGGGATAGAGTGCTTGAACTACATAATATGCGGGCGGGCCCGGAGCACGCAGTCCTCCTGACTTGTCGCTTGTCGTAGGAGGCTGTCCGTTCACTGTATTGTGGGTGGGTGGATTAAAGCAGCTGTTTGCGCCGGATTGGCCGTTTGCACCGAAGCGGTGTCCATTTTTCTATGGCTGGGTGATCGCGGTGTGTTCGACCCTCGGGATCATTTTCAGTGTTCCGGGCCAGACAATGGTGATGAGTGTCTTCGCTGATCGCTTTATCGAAGCGGCAGACATTTCAAGGACACAACTTTCAGATGCCTATCTGATTGGAACGTTGCTCAGTGGACTACTCGTGACGTTCGGCGGGGTGTGGTTTGACCGCCTGGGTGCGCGAATCTTTTACACCTTCTTTGTCATTCTTTTCGGGTTTGCGGTGGCTGGAATGAGCCAGATCGATCGCTTTGCACGTGTCTTGCAGGAATGGATCTCGCCAGCTGACTGGGTGAAAGTGGCTGCGTTTGTGATCGGCTTCTTTCTTATTCGTTTTCTAGGGCAGGGGATGGTGACGATCGGTGCGCGCTCGATGCTCTCGAAGTGGTGGAATCGCAAGCGGGGTCTCGTCTCAGCAATTTCAGGGGTGGCGGTCGCTAGTTTCTTCTCCACTGCTCCGGTGCTTCTCGAAATGCAGGTCGAGGCCCTCGGCTGGCGAGGTGCATGGATTTTCAACGGGATCGCACTCTCTACGATTGTTGCGTTCTGTGGTTGGCTCTTTTTTCGCGACAACCCTGAGGAATGCGGTCTTGAAATGGACGGCCCCTACGCTGGTGAAGAGCGTGTCGAGGCAAACTCCGATATGATCATCGTGCGCGACTTCACGCGGGCGGAGGCGATGCGGACCTATTCGTTTTGGGTATTTACACTCGGGATCGCGGCGCAAGGCATGTTTGCGACGGCCTATACCTTTCATGTCGTTGATATTGGTCGGGCGAGTGGCATTGATAAGGAACGTATTCTAGGCTACTTTGCGTTTTCGTTGATTGCGACGATTCCGACGAACTTGATTTGTGGATACATCGCGGAGTTCATCCGCTTACGCTTCATTTTGGTGTTACTGGGAGCGAGTGGAGCGCTGATGGGCGTCGGGATGCTGTTGCTCCCAAATACATCGGGGGAGATTTTGCTCATTCTTGGTATGGGAACGTCATGGGGCACTTATCCGGTCCTGAGCAATGTGACCTTTGCGCGCTATTTTGGGCGCACTCATTTGGGCGCGATCAGCGGGCTCGGAATGTCGCTGACAGTGGCGGGCAGTGCGTTCGGTCCGGCTTTTTTTGCTCGCGGCTCGGCGTGGTTTAATGACTACACCGAGGTGACCTTTCTTATGATTGCGACCTATCTGGTCGTTTGTGTCGCAGCACTTTTTGCCTCGAACCCTCAGCGGGAATTGGCAGAAGCTGAATCCTGATATTGTGCCCACAACGATGCGTTTGCCCTGGTTCCAGTCTGATTCCTTCCCACTCTATCTCGCTCCGATGGCGGGCTTCACCGATGTAATCTTTCGCGAGCGGTGTAAGCGGCAGGGCGCAGATGTGATGGTGACCGAGTTTGTTATGGCGAATAAGTTTCTCGATCCGCGCGGGGCGGAGCGTGCTTGGGAGACGGTTGATTTCTCGCCCGAACAGCGTCCGATGGGGGTGCAGATCTTTGGCTCGGAGTTGGACAAAATGGCGGAGGCATCGCGGCGTATCGTCGATCGGCTACAGCCGGACTTTATTGATATCAACTATGGTTGCCCGGCGCCCAAGGTGGTCGATAACTGCGCGGGTTCTTCACTTCTACTCGACCTGCCGCGGCTGGGGGCGGTCGCCGAGTCCGTCGTAAAAGCGGTTGGCGAGCATACTCCCGTGACAGCGAAAATTCGCCTGGGATGGGACGACGAAAAGATCGTCGCGGTCGAAGCTTGTCGTCGGCTCGAAGACGTCGGCATTGAAGCGATCGCGATTCATGGGCGGACGAAGGTGCAGGGCTACCGGGGCGACGCTAACTGGGAGCGTATCGAGGAGGCGGCAGAAGCGGTGCGCGTGCCGGTGATTGGTAACGGCGCGGTCGAAGGTGTTGCACTCGGTGAGCATTTAAGCCGGGTCAAAACGGCTGGCAAGGTGAGGGGACTGATGATCGGTCGCGCTGCCCTTGGCTACCCTTGGGTCTTTCGTGAAATCAAAACGTATTTGGAAACTGGGACGCTTCCGCCTCCGCCGACGATGGATGAACGCTGGGAAGTGCTCCTCGAATACTGCCATGCCTTAATGTCGCGCCCAGCGCATGCAGATCGCTGGAACCGCCTCAACTGGATGCGTAGCCGGCTCAAGTCCTTTACCAAGTTCATGCCGGGAATGCGTCAACTGCGCGCCCAGTTTGATAAGCTCACGACCTACGAGGAACTCGAAGCGCTTTCGCATGAACACAAGAAGCTCTATGCGGACCTTACTGCTCTTAAACCGCCTAGCCTGTGATCTCGGAATAGCCCGCAGCGTCGAGAAGCCCGCTCAATTCACTCTCATCGGACGGCTGGATTTTGATCATCCACGCTGCTTCGTAGGGAGAGCTGTTGACCAGCTCGGGCGCACCCTCGAGATCCTCGTTGATTTCGAGAATCGTCCCGCTCAGGGGCATATAAAGATCGCTTGCTGCCTTTACTGATTCAACAACGCCAAAGGTCTCGCCGTGGGCAAACGTATCGTCGACGGCAGGAGCTTCTACAAATGTGACGTCACCTAGGCTTGATTGCGCATGGTCTGTGATACCGATGACCGCTGTGCCGTCTTCGAGGAGTTTAATCCACTCGTGATTTTTGGTATATTTGAGGTCTGCCGGGATGTCGCTCATGGGAAATTTTCTGCAGTTGATTGTCGGGAAAGAAAAGCGGGAAAGTGAACTATAGGGAGATCGAGTTACCAACTCCCCAGATCGATCCAGTCGCCGCCTTCGCTCTCAGGGTCAAAGACGGTCGTGCGGTAAGGGCGCTGGCCGTGCCCGACAGTCTGAGCGACCCGTTCGAGGCAGTTACAGTCGCGGCTGATGTGGGCAAAAATGACCTCGCGCCAGCGCGGCGATTCTACGCTATCGAGGAATTGCGCAGCGGCTTGGTTTGAAAGGTGCCCATGGCGACCACGGATACGTTGCTTTACGGAAAACGGCCTGCGGGTGTCCTGTTCGAGGAGCTCGAGGTCGTGGTTGGCTTCAAGGACGAGGAGATCGGCTTGAGCAACGAGGGGAGCGATGTGGTCGGGCATGTAGCCAAGGTCGGTCAGCCAGACAATGGTTCGCTCGGGCTTGAAAGGATCGTTCCCTCCAGTGCGAAAAATAAAACCGACGGGGTCGTAGGCATCATGCGGAATTTTGAGCGTCGTCACCTCCAGATCGCGGTAGCGGAAGGTCGTATCAGGCTCGAAGAGCCGCCATTTGAGGTCACGCTTGAGCGGCTTTTGGGCGGCTTGTGCCGTGCCATGGGTAGCAAAATACTCGAGCTCGGTGTGCTTGCTCAGTCCGCGCAGCCCTGCGATGTGGTCGCTGTGTTCGTGAGTGAGGAAGACGGCCGAGACATCTTCGATGCATGTTCCACTGTCTCGCAACCGTTGCTCGATTTTCCGCCCACTGAAACCCGCATCGATCAGAATCCGCGTTTCATCGGTCTCCAGCAGGGCGCAATTTCCTGCGCTGCTGCTACCGAGAAGACGAAACCGAAAAGACATCCCACGAAAGAAGGATTTCGCCTCGCAAATGACAACGAAGGACTTCGATTTTTTCCTCTTTTCGAATCGCGCTTGCGGAAAAGCAACTGTGTGGCAGGCTAGCTCGTTTTTCTCAAAAGAGACGATGAGTGACACGAATACAGATATTTCTCAGTCCCTGCCCGACATGCAGAATCGCGGGGCGGCTGAGATCCTCGGTGCAAATGTGCCGATCCTTCAGGTAGGCATTTCAAACTTTCGGCTCCCGGTGCAAGTGCTGCGCGCCGAGGGTGAACCGATGATGCTTGAGCTTTCGGTAACGGGAACGGTCTCGCTCAAGGCGGATTCGAAGGGGATCAACATGTCCCGCATCATGCGCGTCTTCTACGAGTTTAAGGACCGCGTCTTTTCGCCCGAGCTCGTCGAAGAGATCCTCATCGCTTATAAGGAACGCCTCGGCAGTGAGCGCGCCCGTCTGAAGTTTGAGTTTTCCTACCCGCTGATCCTCAGCAGTCTGCGCAGCGGTCTCGAAGGCTGGCAGTACTATGAATGCGCCTACGAAGGCCTACTTGATGGAGTTGGGAAATTCGACAAGCGGATCTATTTCGATTTCGTCTACAGCAGTGCCTGCCCATGTTCGGATGAGCTCTCGGAGCATGCCCGCAAAACGCGTGGAGTGCACGCCGTGCCACACAGCCAACGCAGTGTCGCCCGTGTCATTGCCAAGGTCGGAAACGACAAGGCGCTAACGATTGAAGACCTCCAGGCGCACTGTGCGAAAGCCCTCCAAACTGAAACGCAAGTGATGGTGAAGCGCAGCGATGAGCAAGCGTTCGCCGAACTCAATGGCGCCCAGACGAAGTTTGTCGAAGACGCCGCTCGCCTCGCCTTTGCTGAACTAGATGCAGATGAGCGCATTGAAGACTTTCAAGTCTCCTTCGCTCACTTAGAGTCACTTCACTCGCACGATGCCGTGGCTGTGATCAATAAAGGCATTGAAGGCGGATTTAGCGCCCACATCGACGACTTCAAGGCGCTGATTCGCTAGCGCTATTAAAGTAATGGACTTTTAATTACAAAAACGCCCCGGTCATAAATGACCGGGGCGTTTTGATGAAATAATTTGTAGTGAGCTAAGAACTACAACGCTTTGTAAGCCGCAACGACGTCGCCGCCGGTCATGCCGAGCTCAGCCATAACGGTGTCGCCTGGAGCACTGATGCCAAAGCGATCGATGCCGAGGACAGTGCTGGCGTACTTATACCAGAGGCCTGTCGCTCCTGCTTCCATTGCGATACGTTTGGTGCACGCGGCTGGAAGAACGCTTTCTTTGTAAGCTGCCTCTTGGGCTTCGAAGAGTTCCATCGAAGGCATCGAAACAACACGGATGCCTCCGCCGAGTTCGCCGGCAGCTTCGATGAGGTGCTGCACTTCAGAGCCGGAGCCGATGAGGATGCCGTCGAGTTTGCCGTCTTCAGCCTTCGCAACGTAAGCACCTTTCAGTGTGCCAGCGCGCTTCGCTTCGATCGAAGCACTCGGGATGGCTGGGAGGCCTTGGCGCGAAAGGATGAGAGCGGTTGGGCCGTTCGTGCGGGAGATCGCGCTTGCGAAGGCGGCTGCTGTCTCTTCGGCGTCCGCTGGGCGAATGACGTCGAGATTTGGAATCAAACGAAGGGCGCTCGTGAGCTCAACCGGTTGGTGGGTCGGGCCATCTTCACCAACACCGACAGAGTCGTGAGTGAGGACGTGGAAGAGCGGAAGGTTTGCCAGCGCCGCCAAGCGAATGCTCGGGCGGAAATAGTCAGCAAAGGTGAGGAAGGTCGCACCCGATGGAATGAAGAGACCGTCGTAAGCGATACCGTTACAGATCGCTCCCATGCCATGCTCGCGGATGCCGAAACGGAAGTTGCGGCCATCGCGTGAGGCAGGGAAGAAGTCGCCGACGCCGTCCATGTAGTTCTTCGTCGAGCCGTAGAGATCAGCACTTCCAGAAAGGAGGTTTGGCACCTTCGCCGCGAGGGGCTGGAGGACTTTACCACCGGCTGCGCGGGTGGCGATTTTAGCGTCTTCAGCAAAGGCCGGGATCGCGTCGAGGAGCTCTTGGGCAGTCGGGCGTTTGCCTGCGGCTGCGGCTTCGAGTTCGGCTGCAAGGTCTGCGTTGGCCGCTTTCCAAGCGCTGTAAACACTTCCCCATTCGCCGTAAGCAGCTTTGAGTTCGTCGGTGCGCTTCGCGAAGAAGGCGTAAACCTCGTTGCTGACGTAGAAATGCTTATCGGCGGGCAGCCCGAGCTTGGCGCGAGCGCCTTCGGAGAACTTAGCGCCGCCTTCACCGTGAGCGCCGGCGGTGCCAGCAACTTCTTCGATGCCTTTACCGATGAGCGTCTTGAGGATGATGATCTTAGGCTGGCCGTTGTCGGAAGTTTTAGCCTTGTCGACTGCTTCTGCGACGGCAGCGAGATTGTGTCCGTCGATTTCGAACACTTCCCATCCGAGAGCTGCGTAGATGGCACCCGTGTCTTCACTCTGGGTATTGTCAGCCATCGCATCGAGGGTGACCTCGTTGCTATCATACATCAAAATGAGGTTATCGAGTTTCTGGTGACCAGCGAAGGCAACAGATTCGCGGGCAACGCCTTCTTGTAGGCAACCATCGCCAGCGAGGGCGAAGGTCTTGGCGTCGAAAATAGTGTGGTCGGCGGTGTTGTATTTCGCCTCAGCCATCTTTTGAGAAACCGCAATACCGACAGCATTGCCAATCCCTTGACCCAGTGGGCCAGTCGTCGCTTCGACGCCGTCGGTCTCACCAAACTCGGGGTGCCCAGGAGTCTTGCTGTGGAGCTGGCGGAAGCTCTCGAGCTCGGACATCGGCAAATCGTATCCAGCGAGGTGGAGCCACGTGTAGATGAACATACTTCCGTGACCAGCCGAGAGGATGAAGCGGTCGCGGTTGAGCCAGCGTGATTCGGCTGGATTGTAAGAGAGGGCGCTACCCCAGAGGACGGCACCAACTTCAGCGCAACCGAGTGGGAGACCGAGGTGACCGCTGTTGCACTTATGAACTGCGTCGATCGCGATGCCGCGCGCTTGTGTCGCAGCTTGTCCAAGGATTTCGAGTGGGAGAGTCATGTTTCTAGAGCTGATTTATAAATATTAAGTCGCTGAGAGTGAGAACGTCTAGGCATGAGGCAAGGGAGAAACCGGCTACTGAGCCAGTTAGAATATGAATCTTGTTCATGAAAGGTTTCAGCAGCAGAGCGTTGCCACCGAGCGCGTTACGGCCACGCTCTACCATTATGTCCGACAAAGGCCTCGAAGAAGGAGCAATAGAACGCCTCGATTGGGAAAAACTGCAGACCGTCGCAGCGACCGATGCGCATGTTCTCCCAGTGGTGGTTCAAGACGCGCAGAATGGCGCTGTTTTGATCGTCGCATACGCAAACAAAGAGGCACTGAGAGAATCGTTTCGCAGGGGTGTTGCTGTCCTCTGGAGTACGAGTCGGAATGAACTTTGGGTCAAAGGAGCGACGAGTGGGAACACTCTTGAGCTCGTTGAAGTCCGGGTGAACTGCGAACAGAATTCGCTGCTCTACCGAGTGCGGGTCAAAGAAGGTAAGGGCGCCTGTCACACCACGACCGCAGAAGGAAAAGCGCGCTTCGGCTGTTATTACCGGAAGCTGTCGGCGGACGGGACGCTTCAGATTGAAGGCGACGCCGGGCGATTCACCGCGGTAAAGTGATGAAATACTGCCCTTGGCTTGCGCCGATCGTTTAGCGCTGGATGCTTCGGAGAATGTGGATCGACTCACACTGCCATTTGGCGAAGTTCGCTCGTGCGGGAACGCTGGACGAGACGCTCGCTCGAGCGGAGACGGCTGGTGTAGGCCAGTTCATTACGATCGGGACGAGTCTCACGGATTGGGAGCTCTACCGTAGTCTGGCTGAGCAATACCCAGGCAAGATCTACTGGGCGGTGGGCCTGCACCCGACTTCGGTTGATGAGGATTGGTCGGATCAGGTGAAGGCGGTATCGACGTTTTTTGGAACCGATCCAGTGCCCGTCGCGATCGGTGAGATCGGGCTCGATCATTTCCATCTGCCAAAATTCCCCGACGAGGCGGCGGAGGTGAAGAAGCGTCAGGTCGATGCCTTTCGTGCTCAGCTGGGCCTCGCCTACCAGTTTGACTGCCCAGTCGTGATTCATTCGCGCAACGCCTTCAGCGACACCGTCGCGCTGATCGACGAGAGCGGGGTGGATTGGAAGAAGGTTGTGTTTCACTGCTTCTCGGAGGGAGCGGATGAGATGCGAGTTTTGAACGAAAAGGGGGCCCGAGGCTCTTTTACCGGTATCGTCACTTACAAAAACAAATCCGCCAACGGCCTCCGTGAGGCACTCGTGCTGCAGGGGCCAGATCGCCTGATGGTCGAAACGGATTGTCCATATCTGACACCCGAGCCTCACCGAGGGGAGCCGAACGAGCCTGCCTTTGTCGTTCACACCGGCGAGGCTGCGGCGGAACTCCTCTCCATATCGCCAGAAGGCCTCGCCGCACAGTCGACGGCGAACGCACGCGCTTTTTACAGACTCGATGCCTGAGGAAATGAAAGCCCGCTTTTTTCTGCCGCTGTGGTGGAGCTGGGTAGTCGCTTGGGGCATCGCGGTCGCAGGGGTGACTTTGCTCAGCGCCTATAACTCAGTCGGATGGACTCAAGATACAGTGACCTTGGCTTTGCTCGGAAGCAGCGGGTTTCTTGGGGCTTACATTTTAACGAATCTGCTTTGGTTCTTTTCCGACCGAAATCGCTCTTTGTTCCAGCTTGTCTTTCTGGCGTTCTGGAGCTCGGCGGTCTTAGCGGCATTTCTGGTCGTGAGGCGAGAAGACTACGGACACTCACTTGCGATGGTCGAGCGGATCGAAGAAGGGCGTATAGCGCTTCGGCAACAGGCGGTTGAGCGTGCAAAACGCACGCAGGAAGAAATGGCGGCAGAGCGCGAACGGGTGCGGAAAGACCCGTTTCTCCAGTATCGAGCGCAAGTGAGCGAAGATCAGCTCAGTGCGATGCGCGTTTTGCAGGACTCCGTGCTTGCGGAGCTAACGACAGCGCGGGAGGACTACGAGACTGCCTTGATCGAGAATGATGTCGAAGGCCCGGAGGCGTGGCTGCGGGCAAAGACGCTCGACGAACTGGAGCTTCGCCGAGCGCGGCATGAGGCCATTTATGCTGCGGCCCGCCAATATAATGACTTTCTTGGGCGCTTTCGCGAGCTCTACGAGGAACGCTTGGAGAAGGCCGATTTCCCCGCCCCGGCGGATCGTTTTTCAGCAGCGGAAATGGAGCGTGTCTTGCAGTTCATTGAATACAGCGGCGCGGAGGAAATTCGCCGGCTCGATGCGGAGATTACGACATTGGCTCTACGTGCGGTGGATCTTCTTCTAAACAGTTGGGGCGAGTGGAGCTTTGAGCGGCGTTCGTCGCGGGTTGTTTTTCAAAGTCCCAGCATCGAGTTGCAGTTTGGCCAGCTGCTGTCGCAAGCACAGATGCTCTCGCAAGCGCAGCGCAAAGCGGAGCGGCGGATGAAAGAGTTTACCCAATAGCGGGCTTTCTTTCCTCGTCTTGTAGTTGCGAGGACATTTTCCTCTGTGGCTATGACGCTCGAAGAACGCTTTGAAACTTTCCTTGATCAAAAACCGTCGATCGATGATTCCGCCTTCGTGCACCCCTCGGCGGTTATCATGGGTGCTGTGACCCTCGGGCCTCTGTCCTCGGTTTGGCCGACGTGCGTTTTGCGCGGGGATATCAATACAATCGAAGTGGGTGAAGGTAGTAATGTTCAGGACGGCACGATCGTTCACCTTGCAGATGATTATGGCGTTAAAATCGGGCGTTACGTCACGATCGGCCACAAAGCGATGATCCATGCCTGCACGATTGAGGATGAATGCCTCATTGGGATGAGTGCGACGGTTCTGGACGGAGCGGTGATCGGTGCACGCTCGATTATCGGTGCGGGAGCCGTTGTGACGAAGGGGATGGTGGTGCCTCCGGGATCGATGGTCCTGGGAATGCCGGGGAAAATTGTTAAAACGCTTACGGAAGAGGCTCAAGCTGAGCTCCGAACATGGGCTGAGAAGTATGTGCAGGTGAGTCGCGCTTTTCTTGCCCGAGGATATGGGCAGTAGAGGATTGAAACACTAGTGAGGTTGAAGATGCTCGGCGGCTCTATTCGATGTCTAAAAAAATTTCTATATATCTCTTCGGCGTCTTACTCGGGATTTTGATCCTAAAGTTGATCCCGCGAAAAGAACCGCGCGAACCGCACCCATGGCACAATCAAACTGCACCAGAAAGTAGCTATCCCCGCGCGGTCGAAGACGATCTCGGGCGGACAGTCACACTGGAGGTGCAGCCGCGCTGGGTTGTGAGCTTGGCTCCTAGCATCACGGAAACACTTTTTGCGATGGAGATGGGGGACCACTTAAGCGGTGTGACACGCTGGGATGTTTATCCAGAGAAGGCGTTGCTACTTCGTGATGCTGGCTTTTCGGTCGGTGATATGGATGCGCCCGATATCGAGCGCATTCACACCCTCCCGCTCGACCTCGTTCTTGGCTCAAAGCTCACGCCTCAACACATTTACGAGAAGATCTCGGGTGTTCGCGGAGTCCCGGCGCTGGCAATCGATGCATCCTCCCTCGATGATTATCTCGATGAGGATTTGCCGCTTCTCGGAGCGGTGCTCGGTGTTCCTAGTAAGGTTTTGACGTTCAAGACCTCCTTAGTGAATCGACGGGCGGCTGTAGCAGAGATGGTCGAGCGCCATCTTGACTCGTCACCCAAACGGGTGGCCTTGCTCCTGAGTTTGGAAGAAACGTTCCAGCCGGGTTGGTCTCCAGGCAGTGCGACATGGTTGGGGGCGTTGATCGATGAAGCCCACGGTGAGAATGTCGCCGCTGAGCTAGGAAAGCAGTGGGGCGTTTTCCCGCTCGAAAGCCTTCTTGAGGCTGATCCTGAGGTGTTTTTGATTAAGGACGGGGAATCGGAGGAACACTCTGAGGCCCTACGCGAGCGCATCGCTTCGCTTAAAACGCATCCCGTCTGGCAGCACATGAGCGCGGTAAAAAATGACCGTATTGTTCTACTCGAGCCCGGGCCGCTATCGATCCCTGGTCCAAGAATGGTTGATGCGCTCGAAGCGATTGCCGGCGCACTTTGGCTCGAAACACCGTCAGAGTAGCTCGTTCTCAGGAGGATTGAAGGACAATTACGCCCATCGCGAGAAGCAGGCCTACACTGATCAGGGCGTTGAATATGCGAGCTCCGTCCGCGAGCGCATCCGGTTCAACTGACCAAATTAGCTAGGGCTGCAGTCTCTCCAAGGTCCAATGGTCATTGTCTCGCTGGTAGAGAAAGCGGTCGTGCAGGCGATTTTGACGCCCTTGCCAGAACTCGAAGCTCTCGGGTTCAACACGATAGCCGCCCCAGGAAGAGGGCATGGGAATTTCTCCATCACTGAACTTCTTTTTCATTTCCTCTAGTTTGGCTTCTAGTAGAGAGCGTGATTTTATCACACGGCTCTGGTCGCTTACCCATGCGCCGAGACGGCTCCCAAGTGGTCGCGTTGCAAAATAAGCGAGGGATTCTGCCGCCGAAATTTTAGAGGCCATTCCGTTTACGCTTACCTGCCGCTCCAGCGGCAGCCAATTAAGCAGTAGGGAAACGTTAGGATTGCTGGCGATTTGCTGGGCCTTCTGGCTTTCGTAGTTCGTAAAGAAAATCAGTCCTTTAGCGTCGAATTTTTTGAGGAGAACAGTGCGCGTATAAGGCCGTCCGGTGGGATCAACGGTTGCGAGCGTCATTGCATTGGGTTCCAGAAGTTTGCAGCTTTGCGCTTCTTCCAGCCAAGCACGCAATTGCAGGCTTGGATCTTTGGTCATTGTAGCCCTGCTGAGCGCTGCTTTTTTGTAGTCCTCCCGTAGGGCAAAAAGATCCATATTATGAATAATGTAATAATTACTGGTGGAAACTAGGTTATTGTGGTTTAATTTTAGCAGAATTTAATGAGATGCATGGTTAATCATTTCAGTTATATAATAGAATAATCGTTATACCTTGTAATCACTATTACTAAACGAAGAGCAGCATTACCTCTAATGTTCCCCTTCATTTGATCTCATTTTCACCGATTTTCGAATAAATGACCTATCTAAATCGTCCAAAGAGCCTTCTGTCGGTCGCGGCAATTACCTGTCTCACCTTTTCATCATGGAGTGCTACAGGACAAGCGAATGCGACGATTGATTCGTTTCTCTCAACTGACTTTTCGCCTGTTTCCACAGGTGATGTGATGTTCCGCTTTACAGAATTGTTTGGCTCTAGTGGAGCAAACAGTTCGACCCACATCCTCATCGACGGACTCGTCGAGCTCGAAGATGGCTCTGGGATCCTCTCCAGTTCGTATGCTGGAATCGACATTGCGACGGGCACAGAGTATGATGTTGGTCAGGTTCTTTTGACGCTTCCCTCCGGAGCGCAGACGACCGGTGCGACGAGCCCTATCGTAGGCATCGTTCCTCGCACAACCCCTTCGACAGGTTCGAGTGGATGGGAACAGTTTACTAATGCCGCGACGGTTTCAACCCTTGGCGGGTCGACGGGCACGGTCGATTTCGACTCCACCGCAGGGACACTTGCTTTCAGTCTTACACAAGGTGGATCGACCTATACCGGGAATGCAAATTACACCGCTGCTCCGGATGGATCATCTGTAAGCATCGAAGCGTTCTCCTTGAGCGACGGCGGTAATACTTACAATTTTGAAGCGAGTGACTTGCTCGTTATCAATGGCGCTGCAGCGGGCGTGATCGTTTCCTCCGACACGAATCCGGGATACGATTCACTGCTCTTCAACATGAGTATCGACAGTGATTTGGTTGGAGGCGCTGCTACATGGTCAGGGTTCCCTATTGATGGAAACGGCTTTGTTGATACCGCCACCGCTCCTTTTGCTTGGTTGGGCTTCATCAACGTCAACCTCGCTCCATGGTATTATAACTTTACCATGGATACCTTCATGTATATCCCGGCTGAACCGGCAGCTGGCTCGGGATTCTGGACATTCGTCCTCAAGAATGGCTCAACCGCGAATTCAGGGGCAGTCTGGGGTGGTTACGCTGATCCAGATATCGATAACTGGATTGATCCGGGCAACTGGATCGGGTTCTTTAATATTTACTCCGCGCCATTCCTCTATGTTTACGGTAACGAAGCCCGTGGGGGTATCAACACCTTTATTTATGCGCCTGAACCATCACCAGGTTTCACTGGAATGTGGGTCTTCGTTTTCCCCAATCTGTAATTAGGATCTGAGACTTTCCAAAAGCTCCGACTCGATAACTGAGTCGGAGCTTTTTTGTGCCTCCACACGAACGCAGTTCGGAAGAAACAACTTGCTGACGTGTGCTCGCAGCAGATGATGGGTGGCATTCCCGTGCCTAATCTCGACGACTCAATCCCAACGCTGTCCCTCGCAGTTCCCTTCTACAATGAAGCCGGTGGAGTTTCTGGGTTTTTCGAACGGGTTGAACCTATCTTAGCTGATCTCGGAGTCACCTACGAGGTCGTCGCAGTCAACGATGGCAGCTCCGATTCAACTTTAGAGGAGCTGTTGGCCGAGAAGGAGCGTAACGACTCCATCAGGGTAGTGAACTTGACCAGGAACTTTGGCAAAGAAGCTGCCCTCACTGCTGCGCTCGATCACTGCATCGGGCAGGCAGTTATCCCAATTGACGGAGACTTGCAGGATCCGCCAGAGCTGATTGGTGATCTTCTAGCAAAGTGGCGCGAAGGCTATCCTGTGGTCATTGCGAAGCGTCGCCGGAGAGACGGGGAGGGATTCATTAAACGAACAACCGCGCATGGCTTCTACCGCTTCTTCAATAAGCTATCTGAAATTTCAATTCCGGAAGATGTCGGCGATTTTCGTTTAATGGACCGAAAGGTCATTGATGCTATGAAGCTCCTCGGCGAAGGTAATCGTTTCAACAAAGGGCTTTTTGCATGGGTCGGCTACCGAACAGCGACGATCGATTTTGATCGTGAAGGCCGAAGGGTCGGGCACTCGAAGTGGAACTATTGGAAACTATGGAACTTTGCCCTCGATGGTATCTTTTCGTTTTCCTCTGTCCCGCTGAGGATCTGGACTTATCTGGGCGCCATGATTGCGACGGCGTCCTTCTCTTATGCCTTATTCATCCTTATCCGGACCCTCGTCTATGGCCGGGATGCAGAAGCGCCCGGTTATGCTTCCCTGATGGTCGTCATTCTCTTTTTAGGCGGGATCCAGCTGATCAGTCTCGGCGTTATGGGAGAGTATATTGGGAGGATATTTAGGGAGACGAAAGGCCGCCCGCTATACATCGCAGTCGATCCGGAGGAGTAGTGGTATTGAGGGACGGATTTACTCAGCGATCACCGTTTTCCCCGCTGCATACGCAATTTCTGCGCTAGCGCATGTAGCTTCCAATAAGGTAATAGCTCTTGGCTAATCAGCCGTGTCTGTAGTCTGCTTTTTCCGCTTCCAAGCTGTCTTCATCGCTGCGAATGGAGTAAGGGAATTGAAAATATCGATCTCGTTTTGGAGACGTTCTCTACGTTCGTTCAATTCATTATATGCGTTCTCCAAAGAGGTCTTGGCATCGGACATTTCATTATATGCGTTCTCCAAAGAGGTTTTGGCATCAGACATTTCCGTAAGCTCATTTTGCAAAGAGGTCTTGGCATCGGACATTTCCGTAA